>JACQZN010000036.1 GCA_016213845.1 Candidatus Wallbacteria bacterium | reverse complement strand
TCAGGGAGCTGGGGAAGACCGTCCTGGGCGAGTCGCTGTGGGACGGCTTCAGAGAACGGTGGCGCCGATGACGCGAACAGCCCTCCTTGGCGCGCTGCTGCGCGCCTCGTGTGCCCTGGGCTGGCCCCTGGCGCGGCTGGACGCCGAGGCGGCGGACGCTCCCCTGACGGGACACGACGCCGATCTGCTGGCGGGGTGGCGAACCTGGGAGGCGTGGCGTGGCCTGGTTTCGGAGATCGCCCAGCCGTTCGGGTGGCGGCTCGTGACGGCGATACCCCGGGGCGGGTGTCTGACACTGTTCCTGGCCAGCGGCGACGCCAGCGAGTTCCTGCAGCTCGACCTGCATCGAGCGCTCAGCGCGCGGGGCGTGCCGTTCGCCGATCCCGACCGCCTCTTTGCCGCCGCGCGGGTCGAGGATGGCGCCCTGCGCCTCGACGCCCAGGACGCCCTGAGCGTGCGAGAGCTCGAGCACCGATTGGCCACGGGGACGGCGCGTTCTGCCCATGGCTGCGTTGCCCAGGTCCACGTGCACGGGGCCTTCGGATGCCTGCCGCCGACCTGGAGCTCCGCGCTGGCGGTGGCGCTGCTGCGCAGGCCCGGCCAGTTGCTTCGGCTGGCCGGCGCGAAGCTGATCGACCTTGCGGGCCGGTGGCTGGACCCGCCGGGCGCGCTCTGGGCCTTGAGCGGCCCCGACGGAGCCGGCAAGACCACACTGGCCGGAGCCCTGGGGCAGGTCGCCCCGCGCCGGCTGGCGGCCGGCATCCGCATCCTGCATACGAGGCCGTTCCTCTGGCCCAGGCCCTCGTCGCCGCCACCGGCAGACTGGCAGGAGCGGCGGACCGGCCGAGCGCGCTCCTGGCTGCGCTGGGGGCTCGCCTGGCTCGACTTCCGTCTGGGCTACTGGTTGCTCGTGCGCCCCCATCTCGCCGCCGGGCGGCTGGTGCTCTTCGATCGCTATGCGCTCGACTATGCCGTCGCCCCTCGCCGGCGCGGCATCGATCTGGAGGACGACGTGGTGCGGCGCCTGGTAGAGGCGGTTCCCAAGCCGCTCGGAACCCTGGTGCTCATCACCGATCCGCGCGAGCTCGTCCGGCGCAAGGGCGAGACCACGGAAGTGGAGGCCGCGCGGCAGGTCGAGGCCTACCGGACGTTGGCAGGCGCCGTTCCCAACGGCTTGCTCCTCGATGCGGGCGACGCGAAGCCCGAAGAGGTGGCGCGGCGGGCGCTCGTCCACCTGGTGGAGGTGATGGCGCGGCGTGCGGGTCCTGATCGTCCATGAACGCTATCGCCACCGCGGCGGGGAGGACGCCGCAGTGGACGCGGAGGTGGAGCTGCTAGCCCGGAGCGGAGTCGAGGTCGAGCTGTTGCTCGAGGACAATCGGCTCATCCCGGGCGGGTTCAGCGCGGCGAGGCGTCTGCTCTGGTCACCCCAGGGCTACAGTGTCACGCGCCAGGCGATTCTGCGAGTCCGCCCCGACCTGGTCCATGTCCACAACACCTTTCCGATGCTCTCGCCGTCGGTTCACGACGCGGCGCGGGCGCTGGGCGTACCGACGGTGCAGACGCTTCACAACTTCCGCGTGCTCTGCGCCAACGCGCTGCTCCTGCGCGAGGCAAGGACCTGCGAGGCCTGCGTGGGCCGCGCCGTGCCCTGGCCGGCGGTGATGCATGCCTGTTACCGTGACAGCGTGCCGGCCAGCGCGGCGATGGCGGCGCTGATCGGGCTGCACAGGGCGCTCGGCACCTGGCAACGGAAGGTCGACCGATTCATCGCCCTGTCGCCATCGTCGGCCCGCACTTTCGTGGCCGGTGGCCTTCCCGGCGACCGGATCGCGATCCAGCCGCCGGTGGTGCCCGACCCCGGCCCCGTGCCGGCCGGCTCGGAAGGTCGCGCCGGCGCGCTGTTCGTCGGCCGCCTCTCCCCCGAGAAGGGCCTGGCGACAGTGCTTTCGGCCTGGCGAAACCTGGCAATGCCGCTCGACGTGATCGGCGATTCGCCCGCCCCCGAGGCGCCCGTTCCGGTTGCCGGACCTGGCGTGCGCTTCCTGGGGCGCCGGACGCCGGCCCAGGTTTCCGAGGCGATGAGCCGGGCGGCGCTGCTCGTGTTCCCGTCGCTGTGCCGCGAGAACTTCCCCCTGGTGGTCGCCGAGGCGATGGCGCACGGACTGCCCGTGCTCGCCTCATCCGGCGGTGCAGTGGAGGACATGCTGGAACCGGGCGTCACCGGCTTGCTGGTCCCGCCCGGCGACGCTGCAGCCTGGGCGCGCGCCGTGGAGACCCTGTCGGCCGACCCGGGCACCTCGAGGCGGATGGGGTGCGCGGCGCGTGCGGCTTACGAAGCCCGCTACGCGCCGGCGCATGTCCTGGCGGCACGGCTCGCGCTGTACAGGCGCATCCTCGAGGACCGCAAGCCAGCGACGGCGGATTGACCGTCGCCCGGTCACTCCCCCGTCAGCCAGCAGGCGATCGACGCTTTGTCGCGCATGAGCCGGCGCGGCGACTCGTCCCCGAGCGCCAGGTCTTTGAAGACGGGAGCGAATTGCAGCAGCAGGTCCCGAAGGCGCCACGCATAGCAGCCCAGGATGCGGAGCGAGCTCGGATCGACCCCGTAGAGCGCCCCGATCGTCGAGCGGTCCAGGAACAGGCGCCCGGCCGCCAGGCGCAGCCTGTCCGGCCAGGAGCCGGCTTCCCAGAAACGCGCCAGATACGATCGGTGCGAGAAGCGGGCTTCATCGGCCGACTCCCGGCCAAACACGCGTGCCCGGACCGTCTCGCAGATGGCTTCGTGGGCTCCCGGAGGCGCAAGGCCTTGCAGCACATCCGCCGGAACGGGCGCCGCAACCCACTCGGCCGCCAGGCGCAGGGTCATGTAGACGCCGCGTTCCCAGCGCCAGCGGCGTGCTCGCTCGAGCACTGCGTCCCAATCGATCCGGCAGCATCGCGTCACCTGGGCCACATCGCAGAAGGGCCTCAGATCGAATTCGAACTCGTGCTCGTAGGCGACGTGTGCGCAGAGCACGAGCAGCAGGTCCTCGGGCGCCAGGGCGAGCATCTGAGCACCCGCCAGGGTGACGGGCTGGCTGCGCGTCCAGAGCTCAGCGACATCGATGTGCCCTGGCTCCCCCGGACTGGTCACGTGGCAGTGCAGCTCCACGACGATGTCGCCGGACTCGTCCCGGAATTCAGGCAGGTGCTTCAGGCCCTTTGCCGCCACGGAGTCGTCGCCTGCGGCTTCCGAACGATAGCCCAGCTCCCGGAGGGTCCGGGCCGCCGCTTCCGCGGAGGCGAGAGGGACCAGCAGGTCCAGGTCGCTCATCGGACGGACGGAGAGCTCGCGGTAGACCGCTTCCGCGAGGTAGGCCCCCTTCAGCGCCACGCAGGCGATGCCGGCCTCGCGAAAGGCGCCGGCGATGGCCCGCAGCGCGCCGGCTTTGCGCAGGTTCTCAGCCGCCGTGCGGTGTACCTGATTGCGAAGGCGGGTGCTCAGGTCGCCAAGCCCGATGTACGACTGCCGCAGGCGCCAGCCGAGCAACGGCGCCACGCGCAACCGCCTAGCCAGGCGTGCCAGGTCCCGACAGCCGCTCGCGTCCAACCGTTCCAGCGCCGCGGCCGCCGACTCGCCGGATTCGGCGCGAAGACAGGCGAGCAGCACGTCCTCGAGCTGCCGCCGCTCGGAGCAGGGCCCGCCGATGGCCGTTGGGGATTCAGGTGTCTGGGGCACGGTGTAGCGTCCGCACTTTCCGGGTCATGCGCATGCGGAGGTGTAGATGTCACGCAGCATAGACCAGCCAACGGCGGCGGCGTGGTGGCGTTGCGTTGTGAGCACCGCCTCGGCGGTGAGGGCGCGCCGCTCCTCTTGGGGCATCTGCGCTAGCTCCAGGAGTCCCGCGGCGATCGACTCCGCGTCGGGGCTCCCCCAGCGCGCCGCTCGGGTGAGAGGTCGCAGGTCGCGGAGGCCCTCGGTGTCGGTGAAGACGGCGGGCAGGCCGCTGGCCAGCGCTTCCAGCGCCGCTATGCCCAGCCCCTCGCGCAACGACGGCATCGCGAAGATGTCGGCCGCGTGCAGCACACCCAGCACGTCTTCGATCGGACCGAGGAACCGCACGCGGCCGGCGATCCCCAGGGCTGCGGAGCTGGCTCGCTCCTGTTCCTCCAGGGAACCGGTTCCTGCGTGCAACAGCACGACGTCTCGTCCCTGGCCTGCAAGCCGGGCGACGGCCTCGAGCAGTGCGCCGTGGTTCTTGAGGGCCATGCACGAACCCACACACGCCACCACGAGCGTCTTGTCCTCGAGTCCGAGGCGCCTGCGTGCCTCATCGCGTTCCCCTGGCGAGGGCGGACGGAAGGCGGGGTCGATCCAGGCGGGCACGTACCGGACCGGGTTGGCGAATCGCCGCCGCTCGTTGTCGATCACCGATTGCGAGTGGGCGATGCCGATGGCGCCGAACATTCCGCGCGCGACGGCCCGCTGCGCCGACCGCCGCCAGCGCAGCGGCCCGTCGAACGGGAAGACCGCGTGGTAGGTGCGTATGATGCGGCGAGTCCCGGCCGCCCGGGCCGCCGCCGCGATCCAGATCGAGGCCCGTTCGCAGTGTATGTTCACCGCGTCGAACCGCTCGGCCCTGAAGAAGTCGAAGAGGCGGCGCAGGAAGGAGATGCTTCGCGAGAAAGGGACGTGGTAAAGATCATGGCCTGCCGCCGCCAGCCGCGGTGCGAAGGGGCCGACTTGCGCCTCCCCGGTCGAGAGCAGCGCGGACCGAAATCCGTCTGCCGAAGCGAGCGGCGCGGCCACCTCGAGCATCCGCTCCGCACCTGATGGCGACAGCGTCGCCAAGACATGAAGCACCCGCATCGTCTAACGCTCCAGGAAACGCATCAGCCGGGCGGCCGGCCCACCGCATTCGACGTCCATGGCCAAGGTATCGCCCAGCGCCCGGCGGACGATCGCGCGCCGCAGTTCGCACGACGGGTGGAAGGCAATCGAGACCACCAGGGCGACGGCGCCGGAGCCCACCGCGCCGAGCAAGGTGACGGTCGCCGGTGCGGCCATCGCCTGCAGCACGCTTGCCGTGGTGTGGACAGCCAGCCCCACCACCGGTGCGGGCAGGGTCGCCAGAGCCAGGCGGGCGAAGGCGTCGCGAGGCGAGGCGCCGCAGGAGCGCGCCGCGACGGTCACCAGGGGAACAAGGCCCAGCAAATCGACCGCGAGAAGCAAGCGCGCCGTCTGAGGGGCCGTGTGAGGACGGACGAGCGCCAGAGCAGAGAACAGGAGCATCAGATACCCAGCCTGCACCGCTCCCCGTTGGCCGAGCCGTCCGGACCCTTCCAGCAACGCGCCGCAGAGCTGGACCACGCTGCGCGCCGCCGCCCACAGTGCCAGCCAGAAGACGGGTCCCTCGGCCTGGGCCCAGGCCGGTCCGAACGCCACCGCCACGAGCGGCCCGGCCGCCGCGGCGATCCCGGCCGCGATGGCCGCGGCGATGCAGGGCAAGAGCAGCAGCACGGACAGCCAGGATCGGCGCAGCTTCTCGGGGTCGGAGCCGAGCTGGCTGAAGGCGGGGAACAGGACGTGCCCAACGGTTCCGTACAGCATTTCCAGCGGAATCAGCGTCAAGACGAAGGCGCGGTCCCAGAGGCCGGCCGCGGCGACCCCGCCCAGCGTCAGCACGATGACGGGCAGCGTGTGGAGACCCGCGGAGTCGAGAAGTCGCAGGACGGAGAATCCCGACGCCCGCACTGCCAGTACGCCGAGGCGCGCCGGGTCGAACCGCCTGGGCAGCAGCGGGTGGCGGACCCGCGCCAGCACCAGCGCCGCCAGGGTGCCGCATTGCGCCAGCGTGCCGGCGACGAGGCTCCAGGGGCCGTAGCCGGCGTAGGCCAGCGGCAGCGCCACGGCGCCCTGGCCCACCGCCTGGGCTGCCAGGGTGAGCAGGCCGATCCCTCGGAAATCGAGGTCGCGCCGCAACAGTCCGAGCCCAGTCTGCGCCGCAGCGATTGCAACCAAGCCGAGCGCCTGCACGCGCAGGATGGCGACCCCTTCCTGGCCGAGCCCGGCCGGACCGGCCAGCGCCTGCGCCATCACCCAGACCAGAAGGACGATCGCGACGTTGACGGCGACCGTGACGGCGAACAAGATGGGCGCGTCGCGTGTGCGGTCGAAGTCGCTCTTCTGCGTTGCCGTCTGGGCGACGCCGAGATCGGCCAGGTACTGCAGAAAGCGCAGCACCCCCGCCCCCGCGGCGACGACGCCGTAGTCCTCCGGAGCGAGGAACCGCGCCAGCGCCGCGGCCAGCAAGAATTGAAGGACGGCAGCCACCGTGCCCAGCCCGAACGACCAGCGAAGCGAGCGCCCGATCGTGGACCCGTCGATCGCTTCTTCACGCGTCATGCCCGGGGCCTTCGTTTCGGCAGTTCCGGAGGGCGCCGGCGATGACGGGAGCGTGCAGCCGGTTGCGGCGCGCGGCGGCCGGCCTGCGCGACGAGCTTCGCTATCAGCTTGCGCTTGCCTGGGAGCTCCTCCGCGACGCGAGCGGCCTGCTGGCCGTACGCGGCGGCCTGGTGCGGCGCTCGACCGCCGCCTGGCTGCGCGGGCTCGAACCGGGTGCCGCCCTGGCGGTTCTGGAGGAGGACGAGGAGCCCGCGTGGCTGGAGCTCCTCGGAGCCACTTGCCGGCGGGCCGGCCGAAGGGCCGACGCCGTGCGCCTGCTCTTGCGCGCGCTGGCGCTGGACCCGGAACGAGTGTCGGCGTTGCGGATCCTGGCGGCGTGCGGGGTCGACCGGCCGCCCGGCGGGCTCTTTCCAGCGGCTTTCTTTCATCATCACCTGGGACTTGGCGATCATATCCTGTGCAACGCGCTGGTGCGCCACTTTGCCGACTCGCACGGGACCCTGGGCCTGTTCGTCCGGCGGCGCTATCTCGAATCGGTGCGATTCATGTACCGCGACGCCCCCGCAATCCGCCTCTTCGCCGTGCGCGACGACCGGGAGGTCGGGGCATTTCTGCACGACTGGCCGCAAGCGCGTTGCATCCGCCTCGGCTTCGAGGCACTGGACCTCTCCTCCTCGTCCTTCGCCGAGGACTTCTACCGGCAGGCGGGACTGGACTATACGAACCGCTGGCACGGCACCGTCCGTCGCGATCCCGGGCGCGAGGAGTTTCTTTTCCGCTCCCTCATCGGCGACTCCGGCCCCTACCTCTTTGTGCACGACGATCCGGGACGGGGCTATGTCATCGACCCGGCCCGGCTGCCGGCGGGTGTCCCCGTGGTCCGCCCCCGGCCCGGCCTGACAAACAACATCTTCGACTATGGCCTCGTACTGGAGCGGGCGCAGGAGATCCATTGCATGGACAGCTCCTTCCGCCACGTGGTCGACACCCTGGGGTTGACGGGTCCGCGCCTGTTCCTGCATCTCTACGCCAAGGGCGTGGATGTACCGTCTCGGCTACCCTGGACCGTCCTCACGTGAAGGCAAGGCCCGCAAGGGTTGACGGGGCCGGATGGGCCGATCAGTCGAACCCTCCGAGAATCACGAGCTCGGAGATCTTTCCGCGGCCCGCCGCTTTGCTGTTGATGGCCCGGTTGGCCAGGACCTGCTCGATGCGGAAGGTGGAGTAGAGGCTGCGGACGCGGTCGGTGTCGGAGTTCGAGAGCATCACCCGGCAGCCCAAGTGCACCAGGCGGGCGAAGACCGATGCCAGCTCCTGCTGCTCGCGGTCGCCGAAGGGGTGGCGGGTGTAGGCCGTGAAGGAGGAGGTCACGCTCAGCGGCTGGTAGGGCGGGTCGAAGTAGACGAAGTCGCCGGGTCTGGCGCGCTCCAGGACCGAGCGGAACGGGCGTACTTCCAGCTTGGCTCCGGCAAGCGCCCGGGAGGCCGTACGCAGGCCGGTCTCGTCGCACAGGGTCGGGTTGGCGTAGCGGCCGAACGGCACGTTGAACCGGCCCGCGCGATTGACACGGTAGAGGCCGTTGAAGCAGGTGCGGTTCAGATAGATGGTCCGTGCTGCGCGCCCGACAGCGGTCAGGGTCGCGGGGTCTCGGGCGCGCATTTCGTAGTAGAACTCCGGCTCGTTCCTGCACGGGAGTAGGGCTTCGATAAGCGCGTCGACGTCGTCGCGCACGACCTGGAAGCACTCTACGAGCTCCTCGTTGATGTCCGAGAGCAGCGCCCGCCGGGGCTGCAGGTGGAAGAAGAGTGCGCCGCCGCCGAGAAACGGCTCGTGGTACGCGGCCGCGGGCGTCAGTTCGGGGACGAATCGCGCAAGCTGCTCCAGGAGCTGCCGTTTGCCGCCGGCCCACTTCAGGAAGGGAGCGGCGCTCCCGGGACGCGGCATGGTGCGCCGGCGGCAGGCGGGAGGACGGGAGGCATGTGACGGCTGGGCGGCCATGCGGCGCCAGCATAGCGCAGGGGCGTCCTTCGACGGGCTCGAGACGGTCCTTCGACACGACCGCTGCGCGGTCTGCTCAGGATGAGCGGGGCTTCGACAGGCTCAGGGTGAGCGGGGAGGCTTGATCCGGCTGGGGCGGGCTGATCTATCGTGCGGGCGATGGCGGTCGAGTCCGAGTTTCACGAGCGGTGGCGGGCCTTTGTGCTCGAGCGACGAGACGCGGCGCTCGTGCAGTTCCAGGCGATGGTGCACGACCTGTCGCGCGGGCATGCGAAGTACGGCGGAAAGGTCCTGCGGACCTTCTTCCATCCGTACGTGGTCGGCAGAGAGACGCTGCGCGCGAATGCGGAGGCCGCCGAGGCCGTAACGGCGGTGCTGGAGAAGCTGGCGCGGCTCTATCAGACCGATGCGGGGGTCCGGGCGCAGTTTCCGCTCGACCCTCGAGTGGCCGACCTGATCGCGGCGCGGCCGCTGGTCTGGCGGGCGGCACCGGTGCTTCGATTCGACTCCTTCGTGCAAGAGGGAAGCATCCGGTTCCTGGAGGTCAACACCGACGGCTCCAGCGGGATGAACGACACCAACGAGATCGAGCACCGCTTCTTGCAGTGCCGCGTGGTGCAGCAGTTCCAGGACCATTTCCGCCTCACGATGCTGCCGATGCTCAGGCGCGTGCTGGAGACGCTCCTGGCAGCCTACGCGGCCGATCCGCCAGACGTGCCCGGCGCCCCGTCGGCCGAGCCGGTCATCGCCATCGTCGACTGGAAGGGCGTCAAGACCGAGGAGGAGTTCTTCGCGCTGAAGGAGTGTTTCGAGGCCGCGGGTCACCGTCTCGTGATCGTCGATCCGCGCAAGCTGACATTCCAGGGCGGCCGGCTTCGGGCGGGTGGACAGCCGATCGACATCGTCTACAAGCGCGTGCTGACGGCGGAGCTCCTGGCCCGCTGGGGCGAGGTGCAGCCCCTCTTCGAGGGCTACCGACAGCGCGCCTTCACGCAGGTCGGCCCGTACCTGGGCGAGATCCTCTACGACAAGGGTGTCCTGGCGGTGTTGTCCGATCCGGCCAATGTGTCGCTCTTCGAGCCCGCCGAGCGCGAGGCGATCCGCCGGCACGTTCCGTGGACCCGCCGCGTCCACCCGGGCCCGGTCGAATATGACGGCAGCCGCCATGACCTCTTCGAGCTTTTGCGCCGCCATCGGGAGCGGTTCGTGCTCAAACCGGCCACGGCCTACGGCGGCACGGGCGTCGCCATCGGCCGCGAATCGACCGCTGCCGACTGGGAGAAGTCGCTCGCCACGCACGCGGCGGTGGAGATGATCGCCCAGGAGTACGTCGATATCCCCGCCGAGCCCTTCGTGCAGCTCGAGGACGGCGTGGTCGCGCCCAAGAAGATCAACGTCGGCCAGTTCGTTTTCGGCGGCCGCTTCGGCGGCCTGTATTGCCGGGTCTCGGACGCGTCCGTCATCAACGTGTCCAGTGGTGGTGCGACGCTCCCCTGCTTCGTCGTCGATGAGGCGGCGGCGCCGTCCTACCAAACTCCGAGGAAATCTGCTAGTCTGGTGCCCCACACGAAACCCCAACCCGAGACGCCGCCGGCAGCCCGCGCGAAGACCCGCCGGGAGATGCCCCAGGAGCGTACGACGCCACGTTTGGAGGAAGCAGGCCCCATGTCAAAAACCGTCGAGCACGTCCTTGGACTCATGGACCCCAACAGTCTCTCCTTCCGGGTTGCCCTGGAGGGGATGATCGCCCATCTGAAGCCCAACGTCTCGTACGGCGGGAAGTTGCACCAGGTCAAGACACGCCGCATCACCTGCCGGCCGTACCTCACAACCGGCGCCAAGACGGAGTGCTCCGCGATCGTCAACCGCGGCGCTCACTGGAACCCGCACCACAACAGCTTCTTCCAGATCGTCGCCCCGACCGTCTACCTGCTCAACGACATGGCCAGCTTCAAGGCCATCGACAAGAACACGGGCTACGGCCACATGTACGACCTGGGGATGCGCATCCCCAAGACGGTCGCCATTCCGCAGAAGGACTACACCGAGATGAAGAAGAGCGCCACGCTGGACGTGGAGCTGACCTTCAGCGAGTTCGAGCTCTTCGACCTGCGCGAGATCGGTGACGAGGTCGGCTACCCGGCCTTCATCAAGCCCCAGGACGGCGGCGGCTGGGTCGGCGTGAAGAAGGTCGACAACTTCGAGGAGCTCCAGGCGGCCTACGACGACTCCGGCTCCCGCCCCCAGAACCTGCAGGCGGCCGTCGACTACCGCGAGTTCGTCCGCACGGTCGGCGTCGGCCCCCAGATGATGCCGATGCACTACAACGCCTCCGCGCCCTACTCCCACCAGCGCTACCTGCGCAGCGCCAACCAGGCGGTCGCGTTCAACTGGCTGTCGCCCGAGGAAGAGTGGGAGGTCAAGGCCACGACGAAGGTCATCAACGCCTTCTATGGCTGGGACCACAACAGCTGCGAATCGCTCATCGGGAAGTCCGACGGCGTCATCTACCCGATCGACTTCTGCAACGCCTACCCGGACAGCAACCTGATCAGCCTCCACTTCTATTTCCCCGGCCTGGTCAAGGCGATGGTCAAGTGGCTGCTCTTCGTGAGCATCGCGGGCTACGAGAAGTCGCTCTCCTTCGCCTACCGTTGGAAGGAGTTCCACAAGGTTCGCGACGAGTCGCGCGCCAAGGGCTGGGACTGGAAGACGACGCTGAAGAAGTACGAGGCGATCGCCGACGAGCACTTCCACACGGAGCGCTTCAACTCCTTCTGCGAGAAGGAACTGGGCGGCAAGCAGTTCGACAAGGCCTGTCTGGAGTACTTCGAGTCCGACGCCTTCGACCACGTCATCGAGGCCCAGGCCGAGCGCTACTTCAAGATCAAGGCCGAGGTGCCCGAGCAGCTGATGCACTACCGCGGCATCCACGCCTTCTGGTGCCACTGCGAGCGCACGCGCCTCGCCGCAAAGGCGTAGCTGAGACGAGCCGGGCGCCGGGTGATGACCGGGCGGGAAGTTCTCGCGAGAGTTTCCTGCCCGGGACGATTCTCCTGCCGGCCAGTCAGTCCCTCGTGAGATGCAGCATGTCCTGAAAGTCCTGCTCATTGTGCTGACGGTGGTCGTCAGCGGGGCGATCGGGGCGCGGTGGCCGCTCCTGGGCGGCATCCTGATCTCGGCGCCGGTGAAGATCCCGTTTGCGACCTGGTGGGTGTACGACGAGTCGGGCGGGGACGCGGCCCGGACGGCCCGGTTCCTGGACGGTGCGCTCTGGGGGCTGGTACCGACGGCGCTCTTCGTCCTGGCCACCCGGCTGGCCGTGCAGCGGGGACTGTCGCTGCGGGTGGCGTTTGCGATCGGGTTCGGCGTCTGGCTGGTCGTGGTGCTCGCGCAGCGCCAATGGGCAGACACCTGGTAGCCGCCCGCGCTTCTGGCGCCGGATCGGGTATCGTGTCGGTCGACCGGAGAGTCGCAGCACGAGCGAGGTGACCATGTTCGGTGTCCGCTACATGAAGGCCACTCCGACGACGTACGTCATGCACTACAAGGAGGGGCGGATCGTGCGCTCGGGGGTCGGGCTCTCCTTCTTCTACTTCGCGCCGACGTCGAGCCTCGTGGCGGTTTCCCTGGCGAGCCGCGACGTGCCCTTCGCGTTCAACGAGACGACCGGCGATTTTCAGAGCGTCACGATTCAGGGTCAATTGACCTTTCGAGTCGTCGATGCTCCGCGCGTCGCCGGGACGCTCGATTTTTCGATCCGGCCCGACGGCAGCTATCTCTCGGACGATCCCGCCCAGCTGCAGCAGCGGCTGGTGCACGCCACGCAGATCCTGGCGCGGGCGGTGGCGCAGAGGATGCCGCTCAGGGAAGCGCTCGTGAGCTCCGACGCGCTGGTGCGTGAGGTGCTGGCCGGCCTGCGGGCGCATGAAGTGGTGACGATGCTGGGGCTGGAGATCCTGGCGCTCTCGGTGCTCTCGATCCGGCCGACCCCCGACATGGCCCGGGCGCTGGAGGCCGAGGCGCGCGAGGGGTTGCAGCGGCGGGCCGACGAGGCGATCTATGCGCGCCGCAACGCCGCCGTCGAGCAGGAGCGCACGATCAAGGAAAGCGAGCTCGCCACCGAGCTCGCCATCGAGGCCAAGAAGCGCCAGATCCGCGAGGCGCAGATGGCCGCCGAGATTGCCGTCGAGGAGCAGCGCTCCGAGCTCATGGACCGCCGGGTGGCCAACGACCGCAAGGAGGCCGATGGACGCGCTTACTCGCTGGAAGCGACGCTCAAGCCGCTGCGCGAGACCGACTGGCGCACGCTCACCGCGGTGTCGAGCCAGAACGATTCGCGGCTGCACATCGCGCTGGCCTTCCGCGAGCTGGCCGAGAACGCCCAGAAGATCGGCGAGCTCTCGATTTCTCCGGAGCTCCTCGATTCGCTGGTGAACCGGTCCGAGAAGTGAGCGGGCAGCCGTCATGGCGTTCGAGAAGCTCGTCCTGGTCACGCGCAAGACCCGCCTCCAGGGGCTGATCGAGCGCTTCAACAGCAAGGGGCAGGCGCGCTTCTACATCGAGCACGCCGGCGGCGACTTCGCCGACTACGAGTCCGAGGATGCGGCCTACCGGCAGGCACTCGACACGGTCCGCCGTTCCCTCGAGTTCGGTCTCAAGGTTCAGGTGCTGGAGCGCAGCCTGGTGCCGACCTGCCTGTTCACGGAGCACGACGTCATCGTTACGCTCGGGCAGGACGGCCTGGTGGCCAACACCGCCAAGTACGTGGGCGAGCAGCCGATCGTGGCTGTGAACCCTGACCCCGTGCGCTTCGATGGCGTGCTGCTTCCGTTTCTGCCCGATGCCGCCCGGCGAACGGTCGCCCGGGTGCTGGAGGGAGGCGCCCGGTTCCGGGCTATCACGATGGCCGAGGCCGTGCTCGACGACGGCCAGCGGCTCCTGGGCTTCAACGACCTCTTCATTGGCTCGGCCAGCCACGTCAGCGCGCGCTACCGTATTTCGCATGCGGGTGCGACGGTCCCGCACTCTTCCAGCGGCGTGCTCGTCTGCACGGGTGCCGGTTCGACCGGTTGGCTCTCGTCGGTCTTCAACATGGCTGGCGCCGTCGGCGAGCTGACGGGCGGGCAGACGGGTCGGCCGCTCAAGTTGGAGTGGGAGGACTCGCGGCTGGTCTTCGTGGTGCGGGAGCCATTTGCGAGCAAGCACTCCGCCGTCGATCTCGCGGCCGGCGTGCTCTCGGAAGGCGAGGACCTAATCCTGGAATCGCTGATGCCCTCGGGGGGCGTCGTCTTCAGCGACGGCGTCGAAGCCGACTACCTCGCGTTCAACTCCGGCGCCGTCGCCCGAGTGCACGCCGCCCGCCAGCGCGCCCGCCTCGCCGTGCCGTGAAGCATCGAGCAACCCGTGGCGTGTACCTGTACCCGGGAGGGGCTTGAGGCGATCATGACGGTCCTTCCAGGCATGGACTTCCCCATGAACTCACTATGAGCCAGTTTTACACGACGGTGTTGATCACCGAGCTCGGAGCGCGGCAGGAACCCTTCCCAGCTCCTCTGACGCTGGTCCCGAAGGCGCCGAGGGTCGCACCACGCTATCGAGTTCACGATCGCTGCTTCGCCGACTGGACGTGGATTGTTCTTCGAGACAAACGCCGTTTTCAGGTGATGAGCTTCTCGTTCGAGACAAGTGGCATGTTGGACGTTGCACGTTCATTTCACGCTGCGTACCGGTTTGTGGTGGTGTCGCTCGTTGACATCACTCGGCCTCTCCTGGTCATGGGGGGAGACAACAGCGAGGTGTTTCTCAGTCTGTTGGAGGGGCCGGAGGAATCGAAGGCCGCCCACTTCAGGGCGATGGCCGACCCGACCATTGACGGCGAGCTCAAGGCTGAGCATCACAAGCTCTGGACGCACCCGATCGACATGCTGGCTCAGAATCGGCTTGCCGATTTGCAGGGCTGGCTCGTTTACCTCGGAAAGCCACTCGTCGACGCTTTCGGCCGGCAGAAGCTCTTTCGGCCGGCAGAAGCTCGTCCAAGGACCGTGGTTTCGCGTGGCGTCCGCGCCCGACGGACTGTATCTGGAACTGCGCAGCGGTATCGTGCTCTGGAACGAGAAGGCCGGCCGACGACAGTATGTTCCCGATCTGCGAGTGCAGCGATCCTACCTGGGGATCGACGCCTCGTGGATGGATCGGTACATGGAACTGCTGGGCATTCTCAACAAATTCTTGGACGAGGCCAGAAAATCACGCCGGTAACCCGAAGCGCGTCGACCTCATGCCGTCCATTTCCAATCGCGATCTCGATAATCTCGGCACGACCCGCGATCACTGCCCGCCCTTCCCAGTGTCATCAGTAACGCCGGCGAGACCTGGCCAATCACAGGACCGCTACCAGGCCGGCCACCACACTCCGAACACTTCTTGCATTCAGAACCCAGGAGGGTCCCCATGCCTCTGGATGATCCCGGAACAATCGACCTCATCGCGAACTCGGCCGAGCGGGTGGGCGGGATAGATCTCGTCATTGTCGACGCGGGTCAGCCGGCGGAGGAACAGGAGCGCTTCCAGGCGTTTCTCGCAAAGTTGAAGTGCTACGTCGCGTTCGTCATGAGCGATGACTTCAAGCAGAAGTTTCCGGCCGCGCGGCCTGCCGACGTCGTCATCCGGGTCGTTTGCAGCTCGGCGCCGTCGGCGGCCATGCTCCAGGTGAGCGGCGTGACACCAAAGGGCGACGCGGCCAATCGAATCACCGTTTCGTTCGAGGAAGGGCCGCGACTGGGCGGCGAGGCTCCTCCCAAGAAGAGCCCCCCACCAGGCCTCACCAGCGCGGACGGCCAGAGCTCCCTTTCCACAACCGCAGCTTGCGACACCTGCGGCAAGCCCAGGGTTGTCGGGGCCAACTGGTGCGCGGTCTGCGGCTCCTACCTGGGCGAGGACACCTTCGGCCCCGAGGATCCGCCGAAGTTCGCAGACTCAACGGTTGTCGGCCCCAGCCCATGGAAAGCGGCCCTGGTGAGCGTCTTCGGACTCACGTTCTACCAGTTCGTCTGGTTCTACCGAGGCTGGAAGTTCGTCAAGTCGTGCGGAACGCACGTCCGGCCCCTGGCCAGGACGCTGGGGATGGTCGTGCCTGTCCTCAATCTCCTTCTTCCCTACTGGCTGTTCCGTAAGCTCGCGGAGCTGGCGCAGGGAGCGGGCGCCAAGGTGATCGTGCGGCCGGGTCTTCTTGCTGCCCTCTACTGGCTCGGCTTTGGGATGGCCTACTCCGGGGCGCGCTACCTTTGGGACCACGCCGCGCTGGATCGTCCCATGCCCATCGACATCGGCCCCATGATGACGATGATGTGGGTCGGGGCGGTCATGGCCGGTTCCGTCCTCCAATCGGCACAGCGAGCCATCGTCGAAACCTTGACCGCTGCGGGCGCCGAGGAGGCCATCCGGGAGAGCTTCGACTGGCTCGAGTGGGTACTCCTGGGACTCGGCCTCCTGGCTCATGCAATGCTGCCGCTCTGTCTACTCGGCAAGGATGCCCAGTGAGCTCCGATGCCCTGAGAAACCCGTGGCGCGCACCTGTGCCGGGCCATTTCGCTCGTGCCTCAGTCCAGCTCCTCCACGGACCGCTCCTCACCGACCAGGTGCAGCGACATGTTGAAAGCCACCAGGCGGCCATCGCGGAAGTACGTGATGCCGCAGTTGAAGGGGTGCAAGCGCGTGATGTCGTCGAAGCCCAGGCTCAGCGCGGCGAGCGCCTGAATCACGTGGCCGTGAGTGACGCAGAGAACGCCACCCTGGCTCGAGTGGTCCCAGAGCGCCTGCCACGCTCGACGCGCCGCGTCATCGAACGACTCCGACGGCGTCTTCTCCTGCAGCCGCTCGTCGAGGTAGAGCGTGGCGTCCGGCGCCACACCCTCGGCCAGGATCTCCGCGGTCTGCCGGGCCCGCTCGAGAGGCGAGGAGATGAGACGATAGCCCGGCCTCATGACCGCAAGTAGCGCCCTCGCCGCCTGGCGCGCCTGCATCAGGCCCAGCGGTGTCAGGCCGTCCGGGCCGTGGACCCACTCGCTGTACTCCCTCGAGAGGTTCGAAACCGCCTGTCCATGGCGCACCAGGAAGATGTGGCGGGTCATTCTCGAGGGAGGGAGCGAGCTCTAGCGCACGTTGGAGACATCGGTAGAATCAGGGAACGAGCCGGGCGGCAGCGGTCCCGTCCCACGCTTCCCAGTCTGATGTACTCTTTATCAGCCAAGGAGCTGATTGCGCCATGAACGTCGTTTACCTGTCGCCGCACTTTCCCCCGAACTACTACCGGTTCTGCGTTGGCCTTCGCCAGGAAGGCGTCCGCGTCCTTGGCGTGGCGGACGTTCCCTTCGACTCGCTGCGGCCCGAGCTGCGCGAGGCGCTGACCGACTACCGCCATGTGGCCGACATGCACGACTACGGGGAACTGGTGCGGACACTCGGGTACTTCACAGCCAAGTATGGCAAGCTCGATCGGATCGATTCGCTGAACGAGTACTGGCTCGAATTCGAGGCGCGGCTTCGCACGGACTTCAATCTGTTTGGAATCCGGGAAGACGGGATCTCGACAGTGAAGCGCAAGTCCGCGATGAAAGAGGTCTACCGGTCGGCGGGCATACGAGTGGCGCCGGGCGGAGTCGCCCGCACGGTCGAGGAAGCCCGCGAGCTGATCGCGCAGACAGGCTTTCCGGTGATCGCCAAGCCGGATGTAGGCGTCGGCGCGATGGCCACCTACAAGCTCCACGACGACGCCGGGCTGGTCCGCTTCTACGACGAGAAACCTCCGGTCGACTACATCCTGGAGGCGTTCATCCGCGGCCGGATCTTCACCTTCGACGGCCTGGCCGACCGCGACGGGAATCTCGTGTTCTTCACGTCGCACGTCTACAGCCGAGGGATCATGGAGACCGTCAACGAGGACGATCACATCTTCTACTATTCGCTGCGGGAGATCCCGGCGGACCTGGAGGAGGCCGGCCGGCGCACGGCACGGGCCTTCGACGTGCGAGAGCGGTTCTTCCACTTCGAGTTCTTCCGGGACGACCGGGACGACGGCATCACGGCCCTCGAGGTCAACATGCGCCCGCCGGGCGGGCTGACGACCGACATGTTCAACTTCGCCAACGACATCGACGTGTACAGGGAATGGGCGCGCATCGTCTCGCAGAACCGGTTCGAGGCCTCCTGGAGCCGTCCGTACCATTGCGGTTACGTCGGAAGAAAGCGCCACAAGCGGTACCGGCACTCGCACTCCGACGTGATGGCGACCTACGAGCACCTCATCGTCCACCACGAGGAGATCGACTCCATTTTCCGCCTCGCGATCGGGGACCACGGGTACCTCGCCCGGTCGGCCGACCTAGACGAGCTCGTCGAGCTGGCTCGGTACATCCACGAGACCCAGTGAAGGGGCGGTGGTGAATCCTGTCCCCGGGGGGGGACGTTCGAATTCTGGATCTGGTCCTGGTTCTGCCGGTCAGCAGTCGACTGGCCATGGCCGGTGGAGCGAAGTACGGGGCGCAAGTACTCGACTCGCGGTCGTCTCTTCAAAAGAGTGGTTGCTTTGTCTGAAAAGTCGGACCGGCGAGGATTTGCCGCGCCGTGCCCAGGGAGGGCAAGCTCATGACGAAGAAATCGGACTTCATGGACGAGGGCCAGCTGATCGAACGGCTCCTCCGTCGCGCGCGTTCTGGAACAGGAAGCGGTGATCGTAATCCGATCCGCCGGACACCAATAGGTGTCCTGGCGCTGGCGCTTCTGGCCGCAGGGAGCATCGCGGCGTCCGCGCAAGAGGCCGGGACCGAAGAGCTGGCGGCGCCCTTTAGCCCCCAAGCCAATCGAGCCCTGGAGCAGGTACGCGCGCGCGTCGCAGGTAGACGGGCGGCCGCCGAGACGAGTGGTCCCGTTCATGGGAAGAGCTCGCGTCCCGCCTACTTCTCCCGCGTTCGACGATTGGAGGCAGGCTTCTCCCCGGAGGAACAGGCGCTCGTCGACAGGCATTGCCTGGGCGGACTTCCGCAAAAGGACCCCGAGATGGGCCCTGTGGCGACCCAGTACGTCGTGAGGGACGGCTACGTTCTCGAGCACAGCTCCGCAGACAGGATTCCGCTCTGGGTTGCCGAGTATCTGCCAGAGTCGCAGCTCAGCGGTTCGGCGGACAGGGCCGACTCGAGTTTCCAGCCCGATCCCAAGCTCGAGAAGGGCGTTCGCGCGGAGCTCCCGGATTACAAGGGCTCGGGATACGACCGAGGACACCAGGCACCGGCTGGCGATTTCAAGAATCGGCAGAGTCTCATGGACGACTCGTTCTTCTTGTCGAACATGGTTCCGCAGAACGGGCCCATGAATCGCGGCATCTGGAGCAAGCTGGAGGATCGAGTTCGCCGCTGGTGTCGCCAGGGTGGCGAGGTGCACATCATAACGGGCCCGATGTTCTACGATCCCCGGGAAGATTCGCCCGACACCGCAGACGGCCTGGTAGAGGTCGAGACGATCGGCCAGAACGCCGTCACCGTCCCGACGCATCTCTACAAGATCGTCATCGCCAAGCGAGGCACGGGGGGCCGAAAGGCCATTGCAATCGTCTTGGAAAACACGAAGCCGGCGCACCCCACCGTACGGGACGAGGATGTTCGTACGATCGACTGGATAGAGGAACGAACGGGGCTCGATTTCATGCCCAACCTGCCGGCTGAGGAACAGGCAGCCCTCGAAGGGCAGGCCGATTCACCCGACGACTGGGACTGAGCCCGGAACTGACGACGTACTGCTCGAGAGTGGCCAAGGTTCCTCTCAAATCGCATCCGGCTCACAGGTACTGCCGTACGTCTCGAGGTGCCCAAACTGGCGGATGCCTCCCCTCGCACGAGCTCACCCCGACGCTCGGCGGGCAGCTGTCTGACGAAGGAGTAGTCTGACGATGCAGCCGGGTGACTTCGTGCTCAATCCGTTGGCGGGATCGCCGGGGACCCTGGGGCTGTTTGCCGCTGCCGCGGGTGGCGGCGTCTGGTTGGTGAGCTGCTTTCACGTGCTCTGCCGGCGTGATTTCGGCACCTTCGCAGACGGCGAGGAGATCGTTGGCCCGGATCGAGTAACGATCGTCGGTTCGATCGCTCGAGAGCG
This sequence comes from Candidatus Wallbacteria bacterium, assembly GCA_016213845.1. GTDB lineage: Bacteria > Muiribacteriota > UBA6191 > JACPRK01 > JACPRK01 > JACPRK01. The sequence goes on along the minus strand of JACQZN010000036.1, from coordinate 132,762 downwards.
TGCCGACGCGACGCTCGACTGTGCTGCGGCAAAGCTGAGCACGAGCCCCACCCCCGACCTCCAAGTGCCCGGGCTGGGTCGCCAAGGCGCGCCCATCGCGCCTCAGGTAGGAATGGAAGTCGTGCTCTGCGGAGCTGTCACCCGCGTCAGTCGCGGCCGGGTCGTCAGTGTCGGCTTGTCCGAGGTCCGCATCGGACGTAGAAAGGGCGGGCCGGCGCTGGTGACTCGGCCGGGGGATTCCGGTTCCGTCTGGTGGGAGGAGGGGTCGATGCGCGCGGTCGCCCTCCACACGGGTAAGGGCCCGACTCCGGGAACTGCCCAGGGTGTCCCGATCTCCCGCGTGCTGACATCGCTAGCGCTTGCCGCCCTGTGATCACGTACAGCGCTCACGCCGCCCCCGCGTCCTCGCGCGGCCGGCGGGTGGTGACGTTGAACTCGCGCCCCAGGAACCAGGCCACGGCGATGCGGGCCAGGGCGAAGGCGATCGTCAGGAGGCCGATTCCCGCGATGAGCGCCGCGTCGAGCTCGCCTTTACCGGTCGATGACGCGGCCAGGCCGGTGAGCGCCGCCGGTGCCACTGCCGCCCCGGCCCAGCGCAAGAGCGGCTTGAGGAACTCCACGATCGAGGCGCTGGTGGCGTCGCCGACCCGGTAGACCAGCGTGTCGATGAAGTTCTTGGCCTTGTACTTCTCCTCGGGGGCGGTCGGCGTGTAGAGCACCTCGCGGGAGGCGCGGTTGACGGAGTAGTGCAGCGCCGTGGCGACGACGTAGGCCGTGGCGATCACCGCCAGCCCGGGCGAAGTCAGGAAGCAGACTGCCCCGGCCAGCATCACCAGCGGCACCAGCGTCAGCCCCACCCGGATGTCGCACCGCGTCAAGAGCTGGCCCGTCACCACCACCTGTACCAGCAGCCCCAGCACGTTCACCGCCGTGTTCTGACCGGCGAAGTAGGCCGTCCGGGCCTCTTTCCCGTCGACCTCGCGCTCCACCATGGCATTGATCTGGAAGTAGACGAAGGTGTTGGAGCTGGTGAGCAGGAAAGTGAAGAGCGCCAGCAGCCTCAGGTAGCGCGAGCGAGCCAGGAGCGCCAGCCCCGATGCGCCGCTGGCCGCAGGTCGCGCCGGGGGTGGCTGGGGACGTTCCGATGCCGGATCTGCCGCCGGCTCCCGAGCCCCCCTGAGCCGATGAACCCGCTGCATCAGCTGCACGCAGGCTTCGAGCATGACGGCGCTCACCACCAGCAGGTCCTCCGCCCGGAAGAGCGCCACCAAGAGCCGCGTGACGAAGCTGCCGGTCAGCGCGCCGGTGATGGCGCCCGCCCCGATCAGGCCGAAGAGCCTCTTGCCCTGCCCCACGTCCCAGACGTCGTTCATGAAACTCCAGAAGATGGCCACCACGAACAGGTTGAAGACGCTCACCCACTGGAAGTAGCCCGCGATGAGGGCGCGCTTCATATCGGACGAGAGCTCCGCCCGGAAGGCGATTGCGAAGAGCACCAGGTTCACCGCGAAGAAGCGGTAGACCATCCCGATGAAGACGTGCCGCGGCCAGCGGTTGACGAGCCAGCCGTACACCACGTTCGCCAGGTACATCACCACCATCCCGGCCAGGAAGAGCGACGGCAGCTTCGAGGCCCCCAGCTCCAGCCCCAGCGCGTCTCGGACCGGCTTCAGGATGTAGTACCCCGTCATCAGCAGAAAGATGTAGAGGAACGACAGCGCCACCGCTTCGCCCTCGCCCGGCCGGATCTCCGCGACCCGCGCCAGCCATCCGCCCATGCCTGCGCTCTTCGACGTCACGTGCCCCCAGTTTAGCCGACCGCCCCGTCGTCCATGCCCCGGCACCCACCCCTCGTCCCGGATTGACGATCGCGCCTGCCGTCCCTAAACTCATGCGAACTTCGAGAGACGAAGGTCACGAATCACCATGCGCATCATCCTTGGATATCGGGCCAGTGAGACCGAGAAGAATGACTTCTTCGCGGCCATGATGCCGATCGGCCTGGGCTATGTCGCCGGGGTGCTCGGCGAGGCCGGCCACGACCCCCTCCTGGTCAACTTCACGCACCTGGGCTGGCCAGAGATCCGCAAGCTCCTGGCGCGCGAGAAGCCCGGAATGCTCGGGTTGACGCTCTACACATTCAATCGCCACACCACCATGAAGCTGGCGGCACTCTGCCGCGAAGTGAGCCCGCAGACGGTCATCGTCGCCGGCGGCCCGCACGCTTCCCACTGCGTGGAGAGTGTCCTTGGCCAGTACCCCCAGATCGACTACCTGGTCCGAGGGGAGGGGGAGCTCACCGCGGTCGAGCTGGTCCAGGCACTCGAGGGCAAGCGCGATCCCAGATTGGTCCCCGGGCTGGCATTTCGCGAACGAGATGGCCGCATCGTCCAGACGCCGCCGCGCGTTCCGGTCGCCGACCTGGACACGCTGCCCTTCCCGCACCGTCACTACGATTCCATCGGCGTCGACCAGCGAGCGCAGTTCAGCTACCTGATCACTTCCCGCGGTTGCCCGGCCCGCTGCACCTTCTGCGGCACACCCGACTTCTGGGGCCAGAAGATCCGCTACCGCAGCGCCCGCAACATCCTTCAGGAGATCCGCGAGCTGCGCGAGCGCTACGGCCTGATCTTCTTCTCGATCCGCGACGACACTTTCTCCTTCAACAAGAAGCGCGTCACCGACTTCTGCTCCGCCCTGCTGGAAGCGAAGCTCGACATTCTCTGGGACTGCCAGTCCCGCGTCAACGCCGTCGACCTGGAGCGTCTCCAGTGGATGCGGCGCGCCGGCTGCGAGCAGATCCAGTACGGCGTGGAGCACGGCGCCGAGCCGATGATGGAGCTGCTCAACAAGGGCACCACGATGGACCAGGTGGAGCGGGCGGCGGCGGCGACCCGCCAGGCCGGCCTGGTCCTCTCGATGTACATGATCACCGGCATTCCGGGCGAGACGGAGCAACACTTCCAGGAATCGCTGGGAATGGTGGAGCGCACGCGCCCCCACGACATCATCCCGTCGCGGCTCGGCTACTTGCCGGGAACGGCCCTCTACTACCAGGCGATGCGCGAACGCGGCACCGACGATCGCTTCTGGATCGAGGACAAACGCAGCGGCGTCTACGTGCGTGAGGACGAGCAGGCCAAGCAGTTCCACCGCCGGCTCACGCGCCTTGCCGGCCAGCTTCCGGCGCGAAACCGCTACACCCGCGAGGAGTTTGAACGCCAACGCGCCGAGATGGGCGACCACTACGCGCGCGATCTGGCCGCAGCTGCCACCTACGAGGCCGACGAGGATTTCGCCGCCGCCGAAGCAGAGCTCGCCTCGCTAGGCCGCCGGGAGCCCGAGAACCTCTGGGGCATGGTCCGGACAGGCGAGTTCCTCACCCGCCGCGGACGGCCCGCCGAGGCCGTGCCGCTCTTCAGTCGTGCGCTCGACCGGTTGCCTCAGCTGGCCCCGGCACGTTCCCTGCTCGGAGTAGCGCTCCGAAACCTGGGCCAGGAGCGGCAAGCCGTCCAGGAGTTCCGCCGTGCCCTCTCGCTCGACCCGTGCGAGCCGATGGCGCTGGAGGAGCTGGGCGGGTAAGGTGACTACGCTCCCAGCTTGCGCGCGGCGCGCTCCGAGCGGCCGCGGGCGGAGGCGTGTTCGAGCTCCTCGGGGAGGTCTGCGGCAGGACGGACGTCGATGGCTCGGGGGACGCGGCCGGGCAGTCCGCCGTCCTTCTCCGGCACCTTCCAGTCGTGTCCCCAGAAGCCGGCGATGGCGGTCTTGCAGCCCGGGCAGCGGCCGTTCTCGAGCTCGTAGCGGCGGATGCGGTAGCCGCTTCGTTCGATGAGGAGCTTGCGGCAGGTGGGGCAGTAGGTGTTCTCCCAGTTGCCGACGGAGCCCGGGATGTTCCCGGCGTAGCAGTAGCGGAGGCCCGCTTCGGCGCCAAGCTCGCAGGCGCGTATGAGCTGGCGGACCCGGGTGTTGCCTGAGCCGCTCATGCGGTAGTCCTCGTGGAAGGCCGTGCAGTGCCAGGGGATGTCGGGCGAGATGCCGGCCAGAAACCGCGCCATATCGCCCAGCTCCGCTTCGGAGTCGTTGAAACCGGGCACGACGAGGGTCACGATCTCGACCCAGAATCCGAGCCGGTGGAGGTTGCGGATCGTCTCGAGGATGGTCTCGAGCTTGCCTCCGAGCGAGCGGTACTGCTTGTCGCGGAAGCTCTTCAGGTCGACCTTGTACAGATCGACCCAGGGGCGCAGGAACTCGAGCACTTCGGGCGTGGCGTTTCCGTTGGAGACGAAGCCGCAGGTGATCTTTTCCTGTCTGGCCAGCCGGAAGACTTCGACGGCCCACTCCGCGGTGATGAGCGGTTCGTTGTAGGTGCTGACCATGGCCGGCGCCTGTTTCTCGACGGCGATGCGGACGATCTCCTCGGCCGTGATGTCGTTGGGCGGGGCGACGGCCACGGGGTCGCGCAGCGCCTGGGACGTGAGCCAGTTCTGGCAGTAGGCGCAGTGCAGATCGCATCCCAGCATGCCGAAGCTGAGCGCCACGGCGCCCGGGAAGGCGTGGAAGAAGGGCTTCTTCTCGATCGGGTCGACCTGGAGACCGGCGACGTAGCCGCGGGGCACGAAGAGCGTGCCATCGCGGTTGAAGCGCACGCGGCAGACGCCGTCATGGCCCGGCAGGATGGCGCACCGGTGGCCGCAGGCGAAGCATCGGACCTTCCCCCCGTCCATCTTCTCGTAGAGCGCGCCCTCGGCCGTCCGCTGCTTCAGGACGCGGTCGAGCGTGGCAACCGCGGGTGCTCGTTCACGTGGCATGCCGGCACCTCCTCGATCATTCTACAGCGGGGCGGCCCGTTGCTCACCCGTTGAGGCGGTCGATGATGGCCTTGGTGAAGCCGGAGGTGCCGAGGTTGCCGCCAAGGTCGCGGGTCTTCTGGCCGTCTTCGAGGGCCTTGTTGTAAGCGTCGCGGATCTTCTGGGCGCAGGTGCGAGCGACGGTGTCGTGGCGGGTGTCGGCGATGTGGTTGAGCATCATCGCCGCGGACATGATGAGGGCGAGCGGGTTGGCCTTGTCCTGGCCGGCAATGTCGGGTGCGCTGCCGTGGACGGCCTCGAAGACGGCGTCCTCGTCGCCGATGTTGGCGCCGGGGGTGACGCCCAGGCCGCCCACCAGCCCCGCGCAGAGGTCGCTGACGATGTCGCCGTAGAGGTTCTCGCAGAGAATGATGTCGAACTTGGTCGGGTCCTGGACCAGCTTCATCATGCCGGCGTCGATGATGACCTCTTCATAGGCGATGTTGGGGTAGTCGTTCTCGTAGACCTTGCGGGCCTGGGCCAGCAGCAACCCGTCGGACATCTTCATGATGTTGGCCTTGTGAAAGACGGTGATCTTCTGGCGGCGGCGGTGGGTGGCGTAACGGAAGGCCCAGAGGGCGATGCGATGGCAGGCTGTTCCGGTGGCGACCTTCATCGAGACGATGACGTCATCGGTGATCTGGTTCTCGATGCCGCTGTAGAGGCCTTCGGTGTTCTCACGGATGATGACCAGGTCGACACCGTCGAAGCGGGTCTTGACACCGGCCAGGTTGCGGACGGGCCGGACGGCGGCGTAGAGGTTGAGCTTCTTGCGGAGAGCCACATTGACGCTCGAGAAGCCCTTGCCGATGGGCGTGGTGCAAGGTCCCTTCAGGGCGACGTGGTGCTCACGGACCGCGGCGACGGTGTCGGCGGGAAGGACGTCGTCGCCGCCGCGATCGAGTGCGGCCAGGCCGGCGTGACGTTCGATGAACTGCAGCGGGGAGCCGGCCGCTTCGAGAATGCGGCGGGTGGAGCCCATGACCTCGGGCCCGATGCCGTCGCCGGGAATGAGAACTACCGTGTGAATGCTCATGGTTGGATGGGTCAGCCTTTCGGTCAAGCCAGCAGGGGGTCGAGCTTCTCCGGGTCGATGCCGAACTCCTTGATGGCACCGGAGACCACGTGTTGCTCGACCTTGCCCTCCCGCGCCAGGGCATAGAGGGTCGCGACGACCACCGACTCGGCGTCGATTTCGAAGTGTGCGCGCAGCGATTCGCGGGTGTCGCTGCGGCCGAACCCGTCGGTGCCGAGGGTCGTGTAGGGGGTGCGGACGAAGCCGCGGATCTGTCCGGGCACGCTCTTCAAGTGGTCCGTGACGGCGATGATCGGTCCCTTGGACTTCTCGAGCACGCGCGTGACGTAGGGGACGCGCGGCTGCTCCTCTGGGTGGAGACGGTTCCAGCGCTCCACCGAGAGAGCCTCGACGCGAAGCTGCTGGAAGCTGGTGGCGCTCCAGACGTCGGCGCCGATCTGGAAGCGCTCGGCCAGCAGCTCCTGGGCGCGCAGCGCGGAGCGGATGATGGGGCCGCTGGCCAGGAGCTGGGCGCGCTGCTTGAAGTCGCCGGCGGCCTTCTTGAAGAGGTAGAGGCCCTTGAGTATGCCGTCCTCGGCGCCCTTCGGCATGGCGGGCATTGCATAGTTCTCGTTGTAGAGCGTGATGTAGTAGAAGATGTCCTCGCCCTCGTGGACCATCCGCCAGAGGCCTTCGCGGATGATGACGGCGGTCTCGTAGGCGAAGGCGGGGTCGTAGGCCATGATGTTGGGGAGCGTCATCGCCAGGACATGGCTATGGCCGTCCTGGTGCTGCAGCCCCTCGCCGTTCAACGTGGTGCGGCCGGCGGTGGCGCCGAGCAGGAAGCCGCGGCCGCGAGCGTCGGCGAAGGCCCAGATGAGGTCGCCGGTCCGCTGGAAACCGAACATCGAGTAGAAGATGTAGAACGGGATCATGTGCTCGCCGTGGGTGGCGTAGGCGGTCCCGGCGGCCGTGAAAGACGCCATCGAGCCGGCCTCGGTGATCCCCTCCTCCATGAGCTGTCCGTCCTGCGCCTCGGAGTAGCTCAGGAGGAAGTTGGAGTCGACGGGCTCGTACTTCTGGCCGACGGCGCTGTAGATCTTGATCTCCTTGAACAGCGGGTCCATGCCGAAGGTGCGCGCCTCGTCGGGCACGATCGGGACGATGCGCTTGCCGAGGCCTGGCTCGCGGAGCAACTGCCTCAAAAGACCCACGAACCCCATCGTGGTGGAGACCTCGCGGTTGGTGGGCGTGCCCTCGAGGAACTCCTCGTAGGTCGCGTCCGGCGCCAGCTCGAGCGGGCGGGCGTTGACAATGCGCTTGGGCACGCAGCCGCCGAGGGCCGCGCGGCGCTCCATCAGGTACTGGATCTCGAGGCTCTTGGAGCCGGGATGGAAGTAAGGCGGGTTCTTCAATTCGGCGTCGGTGATGGGCAGCTCGAGGCGATCGCGGAAGACTTTCAGCTCCTTTTCGGAGAGCTTTTTCATCTGATGGGTGACGTTTCGGGCCTCGAAGCCTTCGCCCAGGGCCCAGCCCTTGATGGTGTGGGCGAGGATGACCGTCGGGGCGCCGGTGAAAGCCACGGCGTGCGAGTAGGCGGCGAAGAGCTTGCGGTAGTCGTGACCGCCGCGGCGGAGCTTCTCGAGCTGATCGTCGGTGAGGTCGGCCACCAGCGCCCGCAAGCGCGGATCGCTGCCGAAGAAGTGCTCGCGGATGTAGGCGCCCGATTCGACCGAGAACTTCTGGTACTCGCCGTCGAGGGTCTCGTTCATCTTCTCGACGAGTGCGCCGTCGACGTCGCGGGCCAGCAGCGGGTCCCACTCGCGCGCCCAGATCACCTTGATGACGTTCCAGCCGGCGCCTCGGAAGACGGACTCCAGCTCCTGGATGATCTTGCCATTGCCTCGGACGGGGCCGTCGAGGCGCTGCAAGTTGCAGTTGACGACGAAGATGAGGTTATCGAGCTTCTCTCGCGCGGCGATGGAGAGCGCGCCCAAGGCTTCGGGCTCGTCGGTCTCGCCGTCGCCGAGGAAGGCCCAGACGCGGCAGCGCGAGGTGTCCTTGATGCCGCGGTGGTGGAGGTAGCGGTTGAAGCGAGCCTGGTAAATGGCGTTGATCGGCCCCAGCCCCATCGAGACGGTAGGGAACTCCCAGAAGTGCGGCATCAGGCGGGGGTGCGGATAGGACGAGAGGCCGGCGCCGGGGACCACTTCGCGTCGGAAGTTGTCGAGCTGCTGCTCGGAGATGCGGCCTTCGAGGAAGGCGCGGGCGTAGACGCCCGGGGCGGCGTGGCCCTGGAAGGAGATCTGGTCGCCGATGCCGTCGGCGTCCTTGCCGCGGAAGAAGTGGTTGAAGCCGACCTCGTAGAGGCTGGCCGAGGATGCGTAGGTGCTGATGTGGCCGCCGATGCCCGGGTAGCGCTGATTGGCGCGGGAGACCATGATCGCCGCGTTCCAGCGGACGATGCGGCGGATGCGGAGCTCGATCTTCTCGTCGCCCGGGAAGGGCGGCTCCTGTTCGGGCGAGATGGTGTTGATGTAGCGGGTCTGGACCAGGGGGGCCAGGCCGACGTTGAGCTGGCGCGCTCTCTTGAGGAGCTTGTAGAGAACGAACTGGGCGCGCTCGGGGCCGGAACGCTCCACGATCCGGTCGAGCGCCTCGATCCATTCGCGAGTCTCTTCCTGATCGCTGTCGGGAAGCTGGTGTTTGAAGCCGTCGTACATCTCTGCTCCTTCTTGTCGCCGGCACGGACCACCTGCCCGGGGCCGAATTGCCGGTGGAGCGATCTTAGCAGAGTAGAGAGTAGACAGTAGTCAGTAGGCAGTAGGGGGAAGGTGGAAGATGGAAGGTGGAAGGTGGAAGGTGGAAGGTGGAAGAGTCGCGAAGGCGGGCTTCGACAAGCTCAGCCCGAGCGTATCCCGCGCGCTGCTCTCTGCCTCACTCCTCGAGCCTCAAGCCCGCGCCTTACCGTTCACCCCTGGAGCCTGAGGCCTGAAGCCTCACTCCTCAAGCCTCACTCCTCAAGCCTCGAGCCTCAAGCCTCTAGCTCCTCGGCGAGGGAGTCGGCTGTCGTGAGGGGAGCGGAACAGGTGCGATTGCGGCAGACGTAGACGGCGGGATGGGAGCCGGCGGGGCGCTTGCCGGCGAGCATGGGGACGAGCTGCTCATCAGCGGCGCCGGAATCGCCTGGGCGGCGAAGCGCGAGGACTCGGCCCGGGAGCCAGGCCCGGTGGGCCACGTCGATCAGGGCCCGGGTGGTGGGATCGGCGGGATCGCCCGCGAAGGCGATCTCGACGGGGGGGGCGAGCGCGAAATCCGCGGCGATCAGCAGGAACGGAAAGGCTGACGGGGCCTGGCGGACAATCGGCGCCAGCAGCTCGAGCGTGCGGGTCGCGGCCGTCTCGAAGGCCTCGTCAGAGGTCAGCCGGGCCACTCGCAAGAGGGCCAGGACGGCCATCGAGGTGCCCGAGGGCGTGGCGCCGTCCTGGTAGGGCTTGGTTCGCACCAGGAGCTTCTCGTGATCCCGGGACGTGAAGTGAAACCCGCCCTGTCCGGCGTCGTGGAAGCGATCCATCAGGAGTGAACAGAGCCGTCGGGCCTCCTGGAGCCAGCGGGTCTCGAAGGTCGTTTCGTAGAGGTCGGTGAGCGCCAGGGCGAGCGAGGCGTAGTCCTCGAGGTAGCCGTTCAGTTTTGCCTTTCCGGCCCGATAGGTGCGCAGCAGCCCGCCGTCCGGGGCCGACATCGCCGACAACACGAACTCGGCCGCGCGCGTGGCGGCCTCCCGGTACCGCTCCTCGCCCAGGACTCGGGCGCCTTCGGCGAAGGCGGAGATCGCCAGGCCGTTCCAGGCCGTGAGGACCTTGTCGTCGGTGCCCGGGGCGACGCGGCGCCGGCGAGCCTCGAGCAGCGTGGCGCGGCCCCGGCGCAGCATCTCGGCCACCTCACCTGCGTCCCTGCCGGTCGCGGCGGCGTAGGTCTCGGCCGTCTCGCGCGCGTGCAGAACCGTGCGGCCGCCCTCGAAGTTGCCGCCGGGCTCGACGCCGTAGCAGGCGCAGAAGACCTCTCCCTCGCCTGCGGGAAGAAGGGCCTTGATCTCGTCAGGAGTCCAGACGAAGAACTTGCCCTCTTCGCCCTCGCTGTCGGCGTCCTGGCTCGACCAGAAGCCGCCGGCCGGATCGCGCATCTCCGCCAGCATGTAGTCGAGAGTCTCACGCGCCACGCGGGCGTGATCCTCCTCGCCCGTCACGAGGTATCCCTCCAGGTAGGCGCGCGCCAAAAGCGCGTTGTCGTAGAGCATCTTCTCGAAGTGCGGCACCGCCCAGCGGTCGTCGACCGAGTAACGGTGAAAGCCGCCGCCGAGCTGGTCGTAGATGCCGCCCGCGGCCATCTTCTCCAGCGACGTCCGCACCTGGGACATCAGGTCGAGCCTCCCGCGGCGACGCGCCGTCCGCATGAAGAGCCCCAGGTCCATCGAGTGCGGAAACTTCGGAGCGCCGCCGAATCCTCCGTGAACCTCGTCGAAGTGACTGGACATCCGGTCGACGGCGAGGTCGATCAGCTCCGAGGTGACGGGCGCAGGCTGCCCGCCGTCCGGAACGAAGGCGAGCCGCTCGAGCTGCGACGTCCAGCTGGCCGCGCTGCGCTCCACGTCCTCCCTGCGCTCACGGTAGGCCTTGGTCAGCTCGCGCAGGATCGTGGGAAAGCCGGCCATCCCCCAGCGGTCCTCCGGCGGGTAGTAGGTGCCGCCGAAGAAAGGCCGGCCGTCGGGCATCAGGAAGACCGTCATCGGCCAGCCGCCGTGGCCCGAGACGCCCTGGACGAACGCCATGTAGATCTCGTCGACGTCGGGACGCTCCTCGCGGTCCACTTTCACGCAGACGAAGCCCTCGTTCATCTGCTGCGCGATCGCCGCATCCTCGAACGACTCGTGCGCCATCACGTGACACCAGTGGCACGCCGCGTACCCGACGGAGAGCAGGATCGGCTTGTCCTGGGCCCGCGCGGCGGCAAATGCCTCGTCGCCCCACGGATACCAGTCGACGGGGTTCGAGGCGTGCTGCAGAAGGTACGGGCTGGTCTCCGCCGCGAGCCGATTGGCGCCGGTTGCTCCGTTCACTTGATCAGGTCCTGGTCTTCGGGGTGCTTCCTCAGGTAGGTGCCGATGTAGGAGCAGGTCGGGATGACCCTCAGCCCTCGGCTGCGGGCGAAGGCGAAGCCGGCTTGCACGACCTTCTCGGCCAGCCCCTTACCGCGCGCCGACTCCGGCACGAACGTGTGATAGAAGTCGAGGGCTCCGGCGCCGCTCCGGTACTCGAGCAGCACCTCGTCGCCGTTGTCCACCGGGATGACAAAGCAGCCCCTGTCCGGTTGATGCGTGACGTCTTGGCTCATGCGGCCAGCATACGGGCGCTTCCGAGGGCGGCGCAACAACCGCGTGACTCGAATCACATGTCGCTCGCGGAGCTCCCGGCGGGCCGGAGCGATACAACCGGACAGTAAGGACCTTTTGGCTCCCGTTTCCACCAGGCGCCCGTTCGCCGCCGGGTGGCGAGATCGGTGAATCGGTAGCGGGCCACCGAGGTGCGCAGGTAGCGCGGAGGTGCCTCCGGGAAAGGGTCGTTGGCCAGCAGCGTGCGGACTTCAGCCTTGCCTTCCAGCAGCCGGACCAGGAATCGAACGAACCACGGGTTTTCGCGGCAGTCTCCGAGCGCGGCGAACCACATCTGCCAGTCGAGCCTGGGCTGGTGGGGCGCCACGAACGTGGGGGGCCTGGCAGGATCGCCTGGCTTGTACCGGAACTCGTAAGCGCGCCAGCTCACACCGTCGAGAGAGCCTTCGATCTCGATCTCGGGGCGCTCGGGCGTCATCACGGCGAAGAGCCCGTAATGGTTGAAGATGCAGAACGGCCGCAGGGCCCGACCAAGCTCGGCCAGAAGTTCCGGAGGGCGGAATCCGCCGAGGACAAGTGGGCCTAGCTGTCCCAGGGTGAGCGTGAGAATCAGCGCTGCCACGGCGCCGTTGGCGGTCCGCTTCCACCGGGCTTCGCGCGGCCGCGCCGCTTCCTCCGATGGGGCGGGCAGCCAGATCGCCGGCAGCTCCCGCGTGAGCGCCCGGTCGTCGAGCAGCACCAGACAGAGGGCCAGGGTGAGCCAGTTGAAGTAGCAGTAGTTGCCCGTGACCAGGATCGTCGCCATCAGGAGCGCCGTCCCGGCGCAGGCGACTTGCCGCGCGCGGCGCGGGCCCAGCATCAGGAGCGGCAACAGCAGCTCGATGGCGAACATGGCCGCGCACGAAGCCATCTGCACGCCAGGCGGAAGCTGGTGCGCCCACCAGCCGGCCCAGGTCGGAAGCGGCTGCGTCTCGTAGTGGACGCTCAGCGCGGTCAGGCCGCGCCAGAGCGCGTCGCCGCTCGCCAGCTTCACCAGGCCTGAGCGAAGCATCAGTCGCACGAGCAACCACCTCAACAGCCAGATCACGGCAAGTGAAGGCCGCTCTTCGCGACCCGGGGCCAGCCGCCAGGGGGCCAGGAAGATCGCCAGGAAGCCGGTCTCCAGCAGCAGCAGGTCCCACTGGAACGCGAGGAAGTCCTGTCCGACGTTGAAGAGCGAGAGCCAGAGCCCCCAGAGCCCCGCGAAGACCCATCCGGGAGCCAGGCCCGCGACCGCCGCTATCGCCAGCGCCGCTCCCACGGCGCACGCGCCCGAAAGGGCCGCGTCGCTGGTGCCCCACCAGAACAAAGTCGGCACTGCCGACCAAGCGCCGTCCCCGAGCTGCGCGCGCGTCGCTTCGAGGTAGCGCGCCGCGGGCAGGATGCCGTTCTCTCCGACCAGGCCGATGATTTGAGTCCAGAGCGATCCGAACGCCGCAAGATAGACCAGCGCCAGCGCCCTGAGAAATGCCGCTCGCACGAGCGTGTACGAGGCCGCCGGGTCCTCGATCCAGCAAGTCAGGCCTCGGACCCGGGTGAACAGTTGCGCTGCTCGGCTCACGACCGCGAGACTACATCGCCCAGCACGCTTCCGACCAGCGGTGAGCGGGCTGGGGTGCATGGCCCGTAGGGGGGCCTCTCGCATCTGATCGTGCCCGAGCCCGAGCCCGAGCCCGGCTCGGTCAATCGGTGCGCGACCTGCGCGAGCTTGGTCACGACTCGAGGCGATCAACGACGGCCGGAGTTGCGGGCTGCGTCGGGATCGCCGCCTCCCTTCGGGCATGGGCACGGGCACGGGCTCGAAGTGGTGAGAGACCGCACCTATCGGGGCTCTGCCCTCACTCACTCATGGATCTCTGAGCCCCCGCACAAATACTGGATGTACTTCATTTCTCTCAGGGGCTTCGCCCCCGAACCCCCGCCAGGGGGACCTGTCCCCCTGGACCCCCAATCTGATGCGGGTTTTCCCGTTGGCGGCGCTTGCCAGAGAGTTCCGGACTCAAGAGGTCTTTCGAGAGATCCATGCATACGTGAGGGCTCTGCCCCCGAGCCCCTGAGATGGATCTCGAACCACTCTTTCGACACTGTTTCGGGGGCATGGGGCGCAAGTCTGCTGACGGACGCTGGCTCGCGAAGCGACCGGGTCGCGTCAGTCCAGCTTCGATTGAACCCGGCGCCTCCGCTTACGTCTTTAGTTCTGCCGACCTGGACATCGCGATGCCCGCGATGCGCCTCCGGGAGCCGGCTGCCCGGACACGAGAAAGGTAGACTGAGCTCATGAACGACTCGAGCGCGCGCCCGACCAAGGCAATTCTCTTGAGGCTAGCCCTCTTCTGTTTCCTTGCCGGCTTCGCCATCAGGGGCCCGCTGGTCTACTCCTGGGGTGCCGACGCGACCGCCGCGCAGTGTGCCTTGAACGCCAAGACCGTGCTCACGGCCATCGAGATGAAGGCCGTCGACCATGGCAGCTTCCCCGGCGGGTTCTTCCATCAGTCGAAGGCGGGCGACCCTTGGCTGGCCAGCTTTTTCCCGGACTCGAGGTACAGCCCGATCGAGCGAGCGGACCTGGTGAGCGAGGGATATCTCAAGGCCGAAAGCGCCACCTGTCCGTCCGGCGGCCTCTACACGGCGTGGTTCACATCGCGGCGCTCCGTGGCAATCTGCTCGGAGCACGGCCGTTTCGCCGACGGCAAGTTCAGCGGCGGCCGGCTTACCGGCGACGCGCTCGAGCTGGAGGACGCCGTCTTCTTCCGCGGAGGCGACTGGGCGGCACTGCTCGACACCCGCGGGTTGACTGCCGCCCGGCGAGCCGCTCTCGTGGACGCATCCTGGTCCGATCTTGCAAAGCCCGGAGCGTTCAAGCTGACCCCGGGCGTCTCACGCTTCACGGTGGCCAAGAAGCTCAGCCCAGGCTATGGCGTGGCCGTCGAGTTCACGTTCGGCGGCTCCGACGCCGAGACCCGCTTCAGGCAAGGGCTCGAGTCGCGCATTCCCGCTGCCGCGCCCCGCCCCTCGCGGTAACCAGGAGTCAGGGGTGAATGGTAAGGCTTGAGGCTTGAGGGGTGAGGCTTGAGGAGTGAGGCTTCAGGCCTCAGGCTTCAGGAGGCAGGGGTGAACGGTAAGGCTTGAGGCTTGAGGCTCGAGGCTTGAGGAGTGAGGAGTGAGGCAGAGAGCAGCGCGCGGGATCCGCTCGGGCTGAGCTTGTCGAAGCCCGCCTTCGCGACTCTTCCACCTTCCACCTTCTACCTTCCACCTTCTACCTTCCATCCTCCTACTGACTACTCCCCCGGCCGCCTGCTACTCTGGGCGGGTATGCGCGCTCCGTTGCTTACTCTACTGCTCCTGGCGCTTCCGTGCGGGGCGCTCGCCTGGGGGCCGCAGGCGCACGCTTATCTGGGACGCGAAGGGGCGCGGCTGGCGGGATGGGGCGAGAAGGATCAGGAGCTGGTGAGCTCGGGGGCGCTCCTGGCGGATCTCGACCATACTCTCCAGAAGCCGGGCGTCGTCGGCGATTCGGCGGGCTTTGCTCAGGCGCTGGTCTCGGTCAGAGGACGCTCGGCGGAATCCGACCGCTGGGCGGCCGGCTGGGCGGCCCATTGCCTTGCGCAGGACCCGGGCCAGGGCGAGATCTCCGATAGCACCCTCAAGCTCTACGCCGACTTCATCCTTGGCCGAACGGCCGGCCAGCAGATTGGCTCGGTCGCATTCGACCCGGAGCGCATTCGCAAGGCTGCCATCCTGCTGGGGGCCACTGCCCCCAGCGCGCAGGAGACTGCACGCGCCGTGGAGCAACTGGCGCTCTTGGGCGCCGTCGAGGGGGCCATCCTGGACCTGATGCCGCTCGAGCTGGCCGCTCGCGAGCCGACCTTCGCCGACCGCGTGCGGGAGCGGGTTCCCGACTGGGAGTTCCTGCCCGACCGGTGGACGCACCCGGGCCAGGGTCTGCCAACGGCGCGCTCGATGATGCCCGCGGCCCTGGCGCACTACGAGCAACGGCTGGCCGGTTCGCTCGAGCGCACGCGCCGGCTTCTCGAAGCGCCCCCTGTTCAGGACGCGCCCGCGGTGCGGCCTGGAAGCGTCCCCTCGCGCGCCCATCCGATGGGCAAGGTCGGGATGCCGCCAGCCCGGACGATGGGTATCTCGCTCGTCACTCGCCCTGCCGCGGGCGGCATGATGCGCACCAGCGTGACGATCTCTTCGAACCTCCTCTTCAGGTCGGCCGCGGTCCTGATGCTCGAGAAGCTGGGAAAGGACCTCTTCCCTCAGGTGGTCCTGCGCTGGGATGCCACGTCGCGCATGGGCGAGCGCGTGCCGGCCCTGCGCCAGTACCTGCGCGAATCAGCTTCCCGGCTCGAGCGGCTCCTGCCCCAGAAGCCGTCCGCGGGTCAGAAGTAGGCCCTTCGTTCACCCTGGAAAGCCCCGATTGGCCTGAAGCCCGCAAGTCAATGGGAGTCGAGGGGGCCAATGGCCCCTTCGTGGGGGGCGGGGGTGAAACCCCTGAGAGGGATCATCTGCTCAGGCACTCACCAGGCTGGCCCCCGCCGTCAGCATCGTCATGGCGCCGAGCGCGGCCGTGGCGGCCGGCGCGCTGACCAGCGAGCTCCCGCCCACTCCGAGGAGCACGAACCCGAAGAGCCGCCACCCGTAGACCAGAAGCGGTTCGGGGACCGCGGCGCCGAGCTTCGCCAGCAGGGTCAGGGAGAAGATTGTCAGACCGATAAAGGCCGCTGCGAACATTCCTCTCTACCACCTTCCGGAGCCTGGGCTCCCGTCGCGTTCATCGGGGACTATGCCCTCGGGGCGGGGAAGGTTTAGAAAATCGTCAGTCGACCTGCAGAGCGGGGTTGAGCAGCGGCGCAAGCTCCGGGTTTGACGCGAGGGCGGCGCGGCTCTTCGAGTGGGCGAAATACTCGTACGGCTTCCAGTAACGGCGGGGGTCCGGCGTGAGCGCCAGCACCAGGTCCTCGCCGTCGGGTCCGCGGCCCTTTCGCACCTGGAAGCGGATGGACGCGCGCTCGTGAGCCAGGTCGAAGAAGAGCCTGAGCTCGTGGCCGTGGATCTCATAGCGCAGGGTTTCGGTCATCCACTCGGCGAAGTCGCCCTCGTGGTACCAGCCGGTGCCCTTGCCGTCGGAGCCGGCCGGGTTGAACTGGTACATCCGGAACTTCTCACGCCCTCCGTGGACCCGATCGATGTGGGTCCAGAGTCGGCCGCCCAGGGCGTTGCCGGCCGCGGGCGCCGGCTGGGCAGCCGTGGAAGCAGGTGCGAGTTGCGAGCCGGGCTCGCTTTGTCCAGGTGCCGGAGGCACACGTTGCACGCCTGTAAGCGCCAGCAGAGCGACTCCCCAGACGATCCCGCGCGCCGCGGGGAGGAAGCTGCGGGTGAGCTTCGAATCGGACCCGCCGCCGGGCGGCATCTTCGTTTCACTCATGGCTGGCCCTCCAGGATCGTCGTCCAGCCGGCGCCCTTCACGACCCGGCCGCTCTCCTTGCGGAAGTAGTGAAATGGCTTCTCACCCTCGCGCGGATCGCGCTCCAGAGTCAGTCGCTTGCGTCCTCCATCGACGGGGTGGACGCGGAAAGCGGTGGTGCGCCTTTCGCCTGTGTTGCGGAACGCTAGCGTCAGCTGGCCGCCGCTGATCTTCCAGGTGAAGCGCTCCGTCAGGACCTTGCCGAGCCGGCCGAAGCGGTAGATGCCGTCGCCGTCGGGATTGAAAAAGTAGAACGTGAAGTACTCGCCCAGCTTCTCGGCGCGGTTGGAGTACCAGGGGTCGCCGGTCAGCTCCTTGTGGTCGGCGGTGGTCTGGCCGTTGAAGGCCGGGCAGGCGCCCGCTGCAAGCAGCAGGAGCAACAGGGGCCACCCTCTCGTCGCTTTCATCGTTCGCATCTCCTCGGGTCAGTCCAGCCCCATCTTCAGGCGCATGTCGAGCGCGCCCTTCAGCAGGCCCCGCGCCCCGGGTACGGTGTCCCAGAGCCAGGTTCGCACGCCTCGAGCGGCGAAGTAGCCGCTGAAGATTGCCGATTCGTTGCAGGGGAGCCCCTCGACCTCGGCGCCGGCGAAGAAGACCCGGTAGTAGGGCTTCCGAAGCACCGGAACCGCTTTCTTGAGGAATCCGGGCTCGCACACGTGCATCGAGTGGCCCCAGCGGTAGAACCGGACGTCCTCGATCTTCTCGCGGCAGCCGGGGATGATGGTCTCGAGATCGGTCAACACCTTCTCCTTCCAGACCGAGGGGTTCCACTCCATCTGGGCCTTCATGCCGTCCACTCCCATGGGGATGTAGAGCGTCAGCACGTGGGGCTGCTTTTTGTTCGTGTGGGGCTTGCCCTTTCGGTTGATCCAGTCGGCGTCGATGATGTCGCGGAAGAAGGTGCCCTGGGTCCAGGTGTCGTAGCCCTTGTCGTCCCAGAGGACTTCCTTGCAGAGGACGTTGGCGACCGTATAGGCGGCGTAGCGCGTGCCGGCGATGACGTCCTTCTTCTCCTGCGGCAGATCCGGCATCATCTCGGGCACCAGGTTCTGGGGAACGGCCAGAATCGCCGTGCGGCCCCGGATGGTGTGGCCGCGCCCGTCGGGTCCGAGGTAGGTGACGCGGACGTCGTCGCGCGTCTGGAAGACGTGGGTGACGCGGCAGCCGAGTCGGATGTTGCGCTTGTGGTTCTTGTAAATGTGGTTGGTGACGGCGCCCATGCCGCCTTCCATCGTATAGTTGCCGCCGATTTCGCCGGAGATGTAGTTGGCGAAGGCGGCCGCGGAGAGGTCCTTCGACTCCACGCCGAAGCAGGAGGGGATGTAGCGGTCGAAGTGCTCGATCATCTCCTCGGTGAGCCCCTTCTTCTTGAGCCAATCGTAGGTGCTGATGTCGTCGAGTTGCTGCTGCTCCCAGGTGAACGCCTCGAATGGCTGGTTCGACTCGTTCATGTTGTTGACCTTCTCCATCTCTTCGAGGAAGGCGAGCCAGTTCTTCATGGCCTGGCCGGTCCAGGGCATCTTGCCTCGTCCCTCGTGAGTCCAGCAGGCGGGGTAGTACTTGCCCCCGATCCAGGCGCTGTTCTCGGGTTCGGGGATGCGCACGACCGGGAGCTTCTCCGAGTTGTAGAAGTCCTGCAGGATGCCGTAGGCGCCTACGAGATAGGCAGCGCCCTGGGAGAAGCGCTTCCCGCGCCAGCTTTCCATGCGCATCTGGCCGCCGGCCTGGTCCTCGGCCTCCAGGAGCACGGCCTTTCGATCCGGCAAGTAGTGGAGCGCGGCCAGGCCGGCCATACCGCCGCCGACGATGACGGTGTCGAAGGTCTCCTCGACCAGGCCGGGTGCGGGCGGCTTTTCCGAGGTGTGACACCGGATGCAGGTCTCGCCGCCGAAGCCCTTCCGGGACGGGTCGCGAATCGGTTCGGCTGACCAGGAGCAGGCGAAGGAGAGGAGAGCGAGAAGGGCAGCGAGAACGGGAGTTCGGGAGACGCGCACGAGGACCTCCGGTCGGTTCAAGGTCACGGTTCGCGGATCGACATAGCATGGTGGCGCCGGGGTTGGGTAGAGGGGTTGAAGCTCGCGCCGGGGTCTGGCTGTAAGGAATCATGACACGGAGGGCGCCCGCCAAAGCGAGCGGATGGATGCTGATTTCCCGCTCCAGGAAAGGGATCACGCGGTGCGTTTCGGGTCTGGCACGGTTCGTGTAAATGGGATGGGCGACCCGGGAGGTGCCGACTCCGGGGAAAGGGACCCGAGCGATGACCCAGAACCGAACCGATGAGGAGAGCGCCGAGCAGACGACGGTGGCTAGCGCGGTCGAAGCCGGCGGCGAACCCGGAGAGCTCTCGGCGGCGCGGGCCGCAGGGACTTTCCTGAATCACTCCCTGAACAACTCGTTGCAGGCCGTGATGTACCGCGCCGAGCTGCTCCGGGAGCACGAGGACCCGCAGGTTGCCGAGGCGGGCCGCTTTCTGGCGGAGTGCGTACGGGCGATGGCCGACACGGTCCGGCTGGTCGGCTCTCTGCGGCGGTTCGCGACGGTGCCGTACCCGGGCTCCGAGAAGATGCTCGACCCGAGCTGCCTCGAGGGAGAAGAACAATGGTCCATTTGAAGTCGCTGCCGACCTTCGCGGGCATCCCGGAGGAAGAGCTCTCGCAGCTGGAGAGCATCATCCAGCCGGAGACGCACCGGGCTGGCCGGGTCATCTTCAGGCAGGGTGAGGAGTCAGAAGCGTTCTACATCGTGCTGGCGGGCGAAGTGGCCATAGTGAAGGACGAGTGGGGCGGCACGACGCTGCAGGTTCTCGGCCCAGGGGACTTCTTCGGCGAGATGGGCGTTGTGGACCAGGCGCCGCGATGCGCCACGGCTCGGGCCGCCGGAGACGTGAGTCTGCTGAAGGTTCTGGGCACGGACTTCCGGGCGTTGCTGGCGCGAAGTCCTTCGTTCGCGCTGCGCATCATGGCGACGATCGCGCGGCGAAACCGCGAGAACGTCTCGCTGGAGGAGCGGGAGTGGGGCGGCGTCAAGAGTGAAAAGGTCCACCAGGGAAAAGTGACGGTGCTCTGCAGCATGACGGGCGGTTCGGGAGTGTCGACCGCGGCATGCAACCTGGGGTACGAGCTGGCGCGGCAGTCGGGCGGACGGGTCTGTCTGGTGGACGGGTCGGTCGAGTTCGGAGACCTGGCGCTGATGCTCGACATGGTGCCGGCGGCGACGCTGGCGCACCTGGCGCAAGAGCCCGTGATGAGCCTGGAGGCGCTGGAGCGGGTCGTGCTCCACACCGACTCGGGCGTCGACCTTCTGGCCGCGCCGCTGAAGCCCGAGCAGGCCGATCTGCTGACAGGCGAGTTCTTTCGCCAGCTCCTGCCGATGCTGCGGGCGCGCTACGACCACGTCATCGTCGACACCAGCCACGGGATGCAGGAGCCGCTGCCCGCGCTGCTCGAGGAGGCCGACCGAGTCCTCTACCTCCTGACTCCTCGGCTGCACTCGCTCAAGAACGCGCGCCTGTTCCTGGGGGTGCTCGCGCAGATGGACCTGTCGGACCTGCCGGTGCATTTCATCCTGAATGGAGCCGGCGGAGCCACTCAGTCACTCGACACGGGCACGATCGAGCAGAGCCTAGGCGTGCCCTGCTACGCTGCGATCCCATCGGAGCCCGCCGCGATGGCCGAGGCGACCGATCGGGGCGCCATCCTCTGCCGCGAAGAGCCGATGCGGGAAGTCTCTCGCGCCTTCGCCGCCATCGCCCGCGGCCTCATCGACGGCAAGCGCCCCCCCGCCGCCGAGCGCCGCTGGCCCACCCGGCCACGCTGGCTGAGGAGCCTGGACCGAGGTGCCGCCGCGATGGGACTCTGAGACAGGCGTCAGGCGTCAGGGGTCAGGCTTCAGGCTTCAGGCCTCAGGCCTCAGGCTTCAGGCTTCAGGGATCAGGGAACAGGGTCGAGGCTAGAGGCTTGAGGCTCGAGGCTCGAGGCTTGAGGAGTGAGGCTTCAGGCTTCAGGAGTCAGAGGTGAGGCTCGAGGAGTCAGGCCTCGAGAGCGGGATCAGGTTGGGGCGTGAGTAATGAGGCGGAGAGCAGTGTGCGGGATCCGCTCGGGCTGAGCTCGTCGAAGCCCGCCTTCCCGAGTCTTCCACCTTCCACCTTCTACCTCCCCCCTTCTCCCTACTGGCTACTGTCTACTCCCAGCAGCCTCCTCGCGGTGCCGCGCGCGAAGGCTTCCCGGTCCTCGTCGGAGCGGTGGGCCCACTGGACGCGCCGCAGCTCGAGCTCCTGGTCGAAGCGCGGCGCATCCGAGCCGAACACGATGCGCGCGGCGCCGATCTCGCCGGCCATGTCCTCGATGAAGTCGAGCCGGTAGATCCCCGACGTCTCGAGCACGGTGTTCGGGTGCTCCAGGAACAGCCGCCGAGCCTCGCCCAGCGCCACGCCGCTGATGTTGATCTGGCCTCCGGAAGTCACCACGAAGGTGACGTCCGGGAATCGGCCCACCAGGGCGGCCACTTGCGGCGCCAGGCTCACGCGCGCGTGCCCCCCCGCGATCATCACCGGCTTGCGCGCCCGTCGCGCGACCTCCACCACCGGATCGACCACCGGGTCGTTGGCGGCGAACCCCTCTTCCCACGGGTGCAGGAACAGCCCCGCCATCGCACCGGCTCCCGCCAGACACGATGCTGCCTCTGCCACCGCCCGCTCGCGCTGCCACGGGTCGACCCGGCAGAACGCCACGAACCGGTCCGGCCTCGCCTCGGCCAGCTCGCGAAGCCGGCGGTTCTCCGGCTCCAGACAGTAGCCGGGCGGCTTCGGCGCGATGACCACGGCCCGCTCGATCTCCAGCCGCTCCATCCGCTCCAGCAGCTCCGCTACGCCCAGCCCGCCTCCGTACAGCGATTCCCCGACGTGGACATGAAAATCGATGGCGCTCATCGTGGACTCAATTTCTCCAACAACTCCAGTATGTTCTCGCCCAGCACCCGGTCCAGCGCCGACCCCCGCAGGCCGGCCCGCTCCACCTTCAGCACCTCCAGCCTTGGATCGCAGCCGGGGCCGTCGGACGCGAAGATCACTCTCTCGGGACCCAGCTCCTTCACCGCCTCCGCGATCCGCTCCGGGTACGGCATCCCCGAGGTCTCCAGGAAAACATTGGGACACTCGCGGGCGACGGCGATGGCATCCCGCACATGGAAGTACCCGCCCATGTGGCCGAACACCAGCGTCGCCTCGGGACAGGCCTTGGCCAGCCGCAGCAGCTCCAGCGGCCGGGTGTAATCCTCGTCCCCACAGTGGAGCAGCACCGGCGCCTTGTAGGAGGCGGCCACCCGCACCAGCTCCACGGTCTCCGGGCCGTCGGGCGACAGCCGGTAGCCGAACGGGTGCAGCTTCAATCCCTTGAACCCGAGCTCCCCGACGCACCGGGCCAGGAGCTCCCTGGCCGCGGCGCCACGCCCCGGATCGAGCCGCGCAAACCCCCAGAGCCGTGCCGGGAACTTGCGGCAGGCCGCCGCCACGTACTCGATCGGATCGTAGGCGCCGAAATCGCCGGGCGCGTCGACATAGGTCATGACGATGGCGCGCTCGATTCCGGCCTCGTCGAGCAGCCCGACCATCAACTCTGGTGGGTCCAGCCACGAGCAGCCGGGAAGCCCCTCGATGTGAGCATGCGCGTCGACGATCACGGCTCGCCTCCCGGCCCGCTGGCGGGCCCGGCTATCACATGCGCTGTCGGAACGAGTAGCTGTGGAACCGGATCGAATTGTCGATCTGCGCTCGCCAGAGCGGCCAGTCGTGGGGCCCGGAGTTGACGTGGAACTCGCTGGAGATCCCCAGCTCCTGCAGGAACCCGTTGTACTGCGCGTTGTTCGGGATGACTCCCTGCTCGCCGTCCCCGCACGCGATCCGCACACGCACGCCGGCCGCCATCGCGCGGTCCCGGTTGGCGCGCGCCAGCTCGTAGAAGTCCGGACTGAAGTTGCCCGAGAGGCTGCTCACCGAGCAGTACCGCTCCGGCAGAGTCAGCCCCAGGCGCAGCGCCCACGAGCCTCCCATCGACAGTCCCTCGAACGCCCGCACCGGCAAGGTCCGGTACTCGCCCTCGATGTGCTGCGGCAGATCGGTCGCCAGGTACGCGAAGTAGGAGCCCCACGCGTTCTCGTGGAAGACCGCGTCGTCCTTGTCAGGCATCACGACGATCATCTCCTCGGCGTCGCCCGTGCCGGCGAGGTGATCGAGCTTCTCCTCGATGTGACAGCGATCGACCCAGCCCGTGTCGCCCTCGAAGAGGCCGCCCATCAAGTAGAGGACCGGGAAGGACCGCCAGCCGTCGACCGCGTAGTGCGGCGGCAGGTAGATGACGTAGCTCTTGCCCTTGCCGAGCGCCTGCGAGAAGAAGCCGCGCCGCAGCAAGTGGCCGCAGTGGCCGCCGACGTTGATGAAGGAGGAGTCTCCGTTCTGGTCGCGCCGGTAGTTGAACTGATCCGGGTGCCACCCCGAGTGCGTGACGAACTTGTAGAAGTAATCCCCCTCGGGCATCGGGCCCAGCTCGATGACCCACCATCCGTCCCCCGACGGGGCCATCCCCAGAGGCCGCCAGTCGCTGAAGCTGCCGGCGACCGCCACCTGGTGGGCGCTGCTGTCATGGTAGAGGAAGCGGATCTTGCCGTCCTGCAAGACGTGAGTTCCCAGCATAGGCGAGGCTCGTCCTTTCGAGTTGGAGTCGAGAGAAAATGGGCGCTCCGAGAGTAGCACGTCTCACGGCCCCGAAGTGCTCTCTCGGGCGCGGTCGAGCCGCGCCAGGCGCGTCCTTGCTGTGAGGACGGCGTCTTCCAGACTGGCGCGCCAGAACCGCACGGTGCGCCTGGCCGAGACATACGCCAGCAGACGGCCGTCGGGGCTGAAGGCCATCGTTGCCTGCGATGCTGGCCCGTCGTTGGCGCCTATCCCCAGAGCCGCGATCGGCGGCGCGGCCGGCTCGCCCCCGAGCGAGCGAATCGAGATCTCACCCCGGCGGGATCGAATCGCCAAGAGCGGCTCGGTAGGATGGAACACGACGCCTTCCGTCCCGCCATTATCGGCTTTCCATCGACCGGCCACGTCCTTGGCGCCCAGCTCCCACACGAGCCCTCCGGCGGCTCCCGCAAGGGCCAGGTGCGTGCCGGCCAGGTTCCACGCCAGCACCGTCGCCGACGGCACCGGCGAAGGGCACGTCGAGATCGGGTGGCCCGACAGGTCCCAGAGCTTGGCGACGCCGTCGGGGCCAACGGTCGCGACCCGGCCCGCAGCGCCGTCGAAGTCGAGATCGATGCGCCCGGGCGGCCCCTTCACAGGCACGGTGCCAATCGCTTTGCCTCGCAGGTCCCAGATCCGCACTGCCTCGGGCGGTACGAGCGTCGCGACGTAGCCGCCGGCCCGCGCCAGCCGCAACTTTCCCTCCGCGGGTGCGGTGCTTCCTCGGATCGCCGGCACTCCGAAGTTGCAGGAAAGCGAGACCAGCCGGGAGCTCGAGGGCCGCCAGGAATAGAGCATCATCTCGCGCTCGACGATCGCCGTGACGTTGGCGCCGCTGGTCGTGAACGCGAGGCGATCGACCGGAGATGGAAGCTTCGTGAGAGACGCCGCCGCCTGCGCCGCTTGCACTCCCGCGGATCCGCCCAGGCCCGGCTCCGCACCGGAACCGCTCAGGCTGAGCTTGTCGAAGCCCGCCTCCCGGAGCTTCTGGGGTCCCTGCTGGCTCCCCAGCTCGTGCACCCTGAGCGTGAGATCGTCGTGGGCCGTCGCGATGCGGTCACCGGCGGGACTGAAGGCGACCGCGCGCGCTCCGGAGGCTCCCTTCAGCTCCAGGTCGACCACCGCGGGACCGCCGATGGCGATGACGTGCGGCCCGTCGGAGGGACCTGCGGCAACCAGCCAACGGCCGTCGAAGGAGACCGCCATCGGCCTCATGGCGCCCCGGGGCAGAGGCATCGCCGGGGCCAACTCGTTGCCTTCGAGGTCGGAGACCCGCAATCCCTCGGCCCCGAATCCGTGGAGCGTGCCCGGCGGCCCGTCGAAGGACGCCCAGGCGAGCGGCGATCTGCCCGGGTTGTGCGCTGGCCTGTCGCTTGGCGATTCGCGTTTCCAGCTCTTCACCGTGCCGTCTGCCGCTGCCGCGATCAGCCGCTCCGCGCCGGCCGTGAACGCCAGCGCCCGGACCCGCGCGCCGATGTCGAGCGAGCTGTTCAGCAGCTTCTCCCGGACGTCCCAGATCTCGACCTGTCCGCCGTCGCCTCCGCATGCCAGGTAGGCGCCATCGTCGGATATTGCCAGCGCCGTCGCCGATCCCGAGCTGGCCTGCAGCCGCGTCGGCTGAGTCGTGCTGCCCGTTCGCTCGACCCGGATCGCACCCGCCTCGCTGCCCAGCGCCAGCCATCGCGCGTCGGAGGATGTCGCCACGCACGCGACTACCACGCCGTTCCCCACCGTTGTCGTGACGGGCCCCTGAGGTTGTCCGCGGGCGTCGAAGAGCCGAAAGCTGCCCCGCTCGTTCACGGCGACGGTGGTTCCGCTCCTGGCGACTCGCAGGAAGGTGATCGGCCCTAGCCCGGATTGCGCCTGTCTGACCAGCGCCGGCGGTCCTTGCGGGGCGTTGCTCCAGGCGCGCAGCCAGCCGTCCCGGTCCCCCGTCAGGACGACAGCGCCCGAGGGGCTGAAGGAAGCGCACTCGACGGCGACGGAGCCGGTGCAGACGGCGCCCTGGTCCATACCCATGGAGAGGCTGACCCGAAGCATCATCTTGGCGGCCGCGTCCGGCTCCCGGCGGGACTTGCGGGCGGCGTCGATTCGTTTCAGCGCCTCTCGGGCCAGCTCGTCGGCGGTGGGCTTGTGGAGCTCGGCCGACCTCTTTGCCGGCCCGGCAGTGGAAGTTTCCGGGGACTCCGGGTCGTTGCCATCCGCGGGATCCGGCCCGCTGTCGGACGAAGACTTCTTGCCACCCGACTCGGGTTCCTCTTGACCGTCGCCGTCCCCGGGCTTGGGCGCCTTCTTCGGCTTGGGGAGCTTCGAGAGGCCGCGTCGGGTCTGGGAGACGAAATCGGCCAGCGTCGGGTCCGGACCGCCGCTGCTGGGGGCGCTGAAGTCCTTGCGCAGCCGACGAAGCAAGTCCGAGATGGCCTCGAGCGGCAAGAGCGGCCAGACCTGGGAGAGGACCAGCAAGAACACTCCGAAGAGACAAAGGGAAGGGTGGGACTTGGCGAACCGCACGAGGGGTCGGAGCCGCTTCTTGATGCGGTGGCTGAGGTGTTTCGAGAGCTGCCGGTCTTCCTCGGACAGAGAGGCTTCGATGAAGTCGACCTCGGCTGGCAGCAGCCGGCCCTTCATCAGCTCAAGCAGCTCCCGGCATGCCTCGAGGAGGGGGCCCGGAGGGATGAGATCCTGCGGCTGCACGCCGCGCGACGTCCAGATGCGGGCCTTCTCCGCGACCTCGTCGCGAGTCTTCAGGAGGGCGCTGTTGGCGCGGATGAAATCGCGCAGGCGCGGCCAGTCGGTCATGATGGCCGGCGAGGCCAGCGCCCAGGCGGCGTTGCCGCTGTCGTCCTCGGTTTCGCGCACTCCGCCGCAAACGGCCAGGGCCTTCAGGAGAGCGTCGGCTGCGGCGCCCGCGGGGAAGACGTTCTTGTCGACCCGGGCCGTCGAAGCTGGCACGCTCTCGGAGCCGGCGCCTCGGACCAGCTGCCACATCGCCGCGCCGAAGGCCATCTTGGCCCGCGGCGAAGCGCTCTCCATGACGGCCTCGCAGCGGGCAATCAGCTCGGATAGCGAGTCTGGGTAACCGGTGCCGTTGACTCCCTCGACGCTCACTGGCGCACAAGCATAGCGCGTCGGGCACACTCGATGTCTCTTCGCCGGGACGAGATCGGCGCCTCCGCCTCGAAGGCGTCTTCTGATGGGTCAGCCCGGCTGCGACGCGAGGCGCGAGGCGACCTCCGGGATGGCCCCAAAAACGTCGATCACGACCCGGTCGAAGTCCGAGCCCGAAATGAGCAGATCGATGTCCTCGGTGAAACGTGGCTCTGTGTATGCCGACACGGCCAGCCCGCAGACCAGCGCGTAGGCTACACCCGCCTCGTTGAGGGCTTGCGTGACTCCCCGAAGCTCCTCGTGCAGGTCCAGCACGGCCCCATCGTCGCTCGGAGGGTCAGGGTTGCGCAAGATGCCGGATTGAAACTCGGAGTGCGCCCCGATGATCGGGTCTGGCTCGTCGCGGGCTCGCGAGACGTGGCCGGCCCTACCGGCCGCCAGGAGCCAGCCGTCGGTCGCCTTGCAGGCATCCTCAACCGAGCTCGGGGGCGAGAGGATGCGAGGGTGCGTTACGGTTGCGAGAAACTCGTGAAGGCACGGCCAGGGAACGCCCCACTCTCGCCCGCCGAGAGTCTCCAAACAGCCACACGCGTTGTGGGGCGCCGCCGCGCTCTTCGAGCTGGCCTTGGGGCCCTCTGCCTGGAAGGAGTATCAGGAGTCCCGCTGGCCCCTTCGATGCAACCCGTCCAGCGGCAACCTCATTCCGATCGGTAAGGAAGGCCGCGGTTCGGCATGCCGGCCCAACTTCGCCGAACGCGCGCTGAGCTCCCGCATCTTCGGCGACATGCGAGACCTGGGCGTGCAAATCCGTCGAGTCTCCGACGAATTCGACTTCCGGCTCGCTCTCTTCAACGGCACCGAATCGAACGCGAACGATACGAACGATGCGGAGGACGTCGCGGGACCCGTGAGCTGGCATCCCGGTTCCAGGTTCGAAGTAGGCGTCTCCGCTTATCGAGGCCGGCAGGGTCAGACGTTGGGCGCGAAGGACAGGATGGGCTACGACCTCGAACGGAAGCCTGACCCTCGATGGGTGCTCGAGGCGGAGCTCATCACGGCTCGGGACCTGGCAGTGCGCGAGCGCGGCTGGCTCGCCACCGCCGGCTACACTCTCGCAACTCGCCGGCAGACCTTGGTGCGGCGAGAGGCGCTGGAGCTGGATCTGTCGCTGCCGAATTCCGTCGGGCGGGCGACCACGCTCGGGCTGAACTACTTCCTGGACGGTCACTTCAGCAAGCGTCAGCTGAACTACCTGCGCAACGATGGGCGTGGCCATACCAGCGATGACCAGCTCGTG
Source organism: Candidatus Wallbacteria bacterium (assembly GCA_016213845.1). Taxonomy (GTDB): domain Bacteria; phylum Muiribacteriota; class UBA6191; order JACPRK01; family JACPRK01; genus JACPRK01. The sequence continues at coordinate 104,873 of JACQZN010000036.1, read as the reverse complement.
CTGGCCATGCAGACCGCCTTCTGATGGGGGCTCGACCGGCTCTCCGTCTGGACCGCCGAGTGTTCCATCACCAGCGCAGCCCCAGCGCCACCGTGAGGAAGCGCGTGAGCCCGGAGAAGGCCTCGCAGGTCTTCGCGAACTCACGGATGAAGCCAGGTTTGCACACGTCTTCGGGCGTGAGACGGGCGATGGCGAAGAAGTCCTTGCGCTTGAGGTCTTCGATCAGCGGGTGGTCGGCATCGAAGCCCGCGGGCGGACGTTTCAACGAATCTCCGTCGAGGGCTCCAGCCGCGCGGAGGGCTTTCGAGGTCGAGGCCCGTCGCCACCCGTCCGGATCGGCCACGATTGTCTGCCGGATTCGGGTCAGGCTCGCGCCGTCCGGATGCCAGACGCCGGCGGCAGCAAAGACCTCACGCGGTTCGAGATGCAGGTAGAAGCCGGGCGCGTGGGCGTCCTTGTGCGATTCGTGGCGGAAGTGGGCCCCAGCGTTCGTCTTGTACGGGCTCTTGTCCGACGAGAAACGGACGTCTCGGTGAATCCGGAACAGCGAACCGCCGTTGGGCCGCGGGTCGGCTAGGAACGCCGGGCTGATCTTCTCGAGGTACGGAGCAAAATCGCCGATGAACGCGAGCATCGGATCTCTCACGTCCTGCTCGTACCGGTGCTTGTTCTTCTGGAACCACTCCCGGTCGTTGTGCCGGGAAAGGTCGGATAGAAACCGAAAGAGCTGTGGGCCGAAGTGGGCTTGCGATGCCATCGGTGCCTCCTCGAGGAGACCAGGATACTCCGTCGACTTCAGCGGTGGATGTTGTCGTGAACGCCGCCGGGTGCGAAGGGCTTGCGCCGAGCAGTCCCCTCGATTCAGCTCTGCCGAACTCCTCTGCAGTTGCCCGGCAGCAGCTTCTTGTGCGTCATTCTCAGGGTGCTAGACGAGCGGCGTACCGGCGGGCAACGCTCCGCGATGTCGTCAGCTCCGCAGGCCACGGTCCCGTGCCCCATCGCGTGGTAGACGGGAGGCGCGCCGTAGTTCGAGCGTCCGTTCGACGCTTGCCTGCCCTCCAGCAGCGTGGCGTTGGTCAGGAGAATGAGCTCGCTATCCAGCTCCCTCGTCACGACCTCGACCAGCTCGAAGATGTCCGAACGGGCGAACGGCTCGCCGCCGGTGAACCGGAGCCGATCGCGAGCACGATCCCATGTCTTTCGACCAGGGACTGTCGAGGCGTGAGATGGGTCGTGTTTTCGTCGTAGGTCACGGTGAGTTCTCCTTGCGATCTGGAGGCAGAGACGCCCGAGTACGACCCGGGTCACGCTCCGACTCCATCGCCGTGGCTCTGCCGATCCTTTGAATCCCTTGACCCAGCGCCGCATCTCTGTTAACCTCATCCCGCTCCGCCGAAGTGGTGGAATTGGTAGACGCGCTGGTTTCAGGGACCAGTGGGAGTAATCCCGTAGGGGTTCGAGTCCCCTCTTCGGCACCAAAGCGCAGTCCAAGAGCGGCTTCCGAGAGATCGGAGGCCGCTCTCGCTCTGGGGATTTCAGCCCGTAGGCCCGCTGGCTTTTTCGACCCGGCCCGAGCCTGCTCCGCCCCGAGTTTGATGCGGAAGATGCGCGAGATGACGTATCCGGAGAGGGATGAGAGCCTGTCGATCATCTTCATCTAGAAGCGGTTGCCACGGAGCAGCGAGTCGCTCCCACGATGGCGACAACCTGTTCGCGGGCGAGAGCAAGCGTGAAACACGGAGCAGCGAGTCGCTCCCACGATGGCGACAACCTGTTCGCGGGCGAGAGCAAGCGTGAAATCCCGCCGGTTCAGGCCTGCAATTTCGGCTGCTTACTCGTGAGAAATCTCGCCTCGCGAGTACCAGCGGAGCGCGACTCCTTCCCAAACGTGTTGCCGTGGAGCGAGACGAACCTCGGTTCGACTTCGGACAGAAACAGCCTTGCGCGGAAAATGTGATTCTGATGGATGCACTCAGCAGCTTCGTCATTCCATACCCAGCCACGACCCGGCTTGTCCCTGTCTCCGCCTTCCGTGAACAGCACGTCACCTATACGAAGTCGCAGGGCAGCAATGTCCTCGTCGCGGGCCAGTATGGCGGCTCTTGTCCGCTCTGCTCCCTCGGCGTATGATCTTCTTCGAGGAGAGGATCGCCATGGCTCGCGCCACCGTTCAGAAACCGAACTTCGCCGAAGTCGTCTCCCAGGCCAAGAAGCTCAGCCCCGCCCAGCGGGCCAAGCTGGTCAGGGTCTTGACCGACGATCTGGAGGCCGAGTCGATCACGCCCGTTCGCCACTCGAAGCGGCCCCTCAGCGAACTTGCCGCCTGCGGCATGTGGAAAGACCGCGAAGACATGAAGGACAGCGTGAAGTGGGTGCAGGAACTGCGGCGGCGCGAGGAAAGACGCTGGGAGCGGTGAGCCGCTTCCTTGTCGATACGGACGTCTGCGTGGACTTTATCCGGCGGCTACCGGAAGCAGTCGAGTTCTTTGATTCGGCACGCACCGGCAGCTTGGCCATGTCCGTCGTGACGGACATGGAACTGGTGGTGGGTTGTCAGAATCGCTGGGATCGGCGGAAGCTGGACGCATTTGCAACCCGGCTCAGCCTGCTGCCGCTGACGGCACACGACTCGGTGCTTGCGCGGCAGCTCCTGCGAAGGCACAGACCGGAGACCGGCATCGGCATGGCTGACAGCCTGATCGCGGCCACCGCCCTCAACCGAGGGCTGAGCTTGCTGACCCGAAACCTCAAGCACTACAAGGGCATCAAGGGGCTGGACGCCGTAGCGCCGTATCAGCTTCGCGACTGACTTGTTGTCTCGTTGTCGAACGGGTCAGTCGATGGCTCGCCGAATCGAGTTGAGGGAAGCTCAAGCCCACTTGAAGGAGCTGATCGACAGCCTGGCCCTCGGCGAGGAGCTGGTCATCACCGACGACCAGCAGTCCGTAGCCAAACTCGTTGGCCAGCGTTCAGAAACCTGGCAGCGGCCTGGGCCGGGTCTTGCGAAGGGAATGATCACCATCGTCGCCGACGACGAAGATCACCTGAAGGACTTCGCGGACTACTTGCCGTGAGGCTGCTCCTGGACACCCATGCGCTGCTCTGGTACGCGCTGAGCGACCGCCAGCTCAGCGGAGCGGTCCTCTGGCCAGAAAGTTGCTGCCTCTCCACGCGTCCCGCACGCGGTCGGGAGGACTCGGGCGTCCTCCTGGCGGGGCACCGACCTCCGCACGACCATGATTCCTATCCTCTGCGTCTCCGGCTTCTCCGGCTCGGGGAAGACCACCGTCATCGAACAGCTTCTCCCCAGGCTGCGCGAGCGCGGCCTGCGGGTCGGCACGCTCAAGCACGACGTCCACGGCGCCGAGCCCGACCGCGAAGGCAAGGACACCTGGCGTCACGCTCGCGCCGGCAGCCAGCTCGTCATGATGAGCGGCCCGCGCTGCGTCTTCACCCGCAGAAACGTCGGCGAGGAGCCCAGCCTGGAGTCGCTGGCCCGCTACTTCCAGGGCGAGGTCGATCTGGTCCTGGCCGAGGGTTTCAGCCAGTCGCAACTACCGAAGATCGAGGTTTTTCCGCTCCAGCCCGGCGGAGTCCTCTCTCGCGTGCCGGACCCGTCCCGGCTCATCGCCACCGTGCGGGCGCCTGTCCCCTTTTCAGGTACGCCAAACTTCCCGGGCGGCGACGCCGAGGAGCTCGCAGACCTCGTCATGAGATGGCGCTCCGCGACTGCCGCCGGCGAGCCCCAAGTCACGGAGCCCGAGCCGCCGTCCGCCGGGGCCGAGGAGCTCGCACCCGCGGCGCCGGAGATGGCAGGGCTGCTCTCCCCGGACGGCAGGACGGTCCGCGTCCTCATCGACGGCCGAGAGCTGCCGCTCAAGCCGTTCCTGGGCCGGATGCTGACCGGCATCCTCCTCGGGTTTCTGGCGAGCCTGAAATGGGTTGGCGATCCCGCCAGCATCCGGGTCGAGGTCCGGCGCGAAGGCGAGCCGGAAGCCTGACCCTGCGCTCGCCCACGGGGGGGCGCCGCCGGAGGCGGCCGGTCAGTCGCCCTCGGGCTTCTCCGGAGGGTTGGTCTGGAAGTACTGCTCGAGCGCCTCGGCCAGGTGGTCGCGGCGCCAGGCAAAGACGCGCTTGAGCTCGGCCTTGCGGTATTCGAAGAGAGCCTTCCCTTCGAGCGTACCCGTCATGGGGCCGAAGAGCGCCGAGGGCTCGAAGTCTCGCTTCGTCATCTTGTCGAGGATGGAGGCGTCGACCTTGATGGCTCGCGGCAGGATCTCGGCCGGCAGGGCGTCCACCTGGGCGCCGAAGAACTCGTCGGTCAAGATGGCTCCGAGCTCGCGAGCCCGGGCGAGCAGCCGCGGCCGCATCCGGGCATCGCCCAGCAGGGCGTGCAGGACCTCGCTGTCGAGGGCGATGTTCTTGAAGGTGCCCAGGTCGCAGAGGACCTCTTCCTTGCCGACGCCGCTGTAGGTCGGCAAGAAGTTCGTCTGGCTGGTCGGGAAGGACCAGACGACCATGCTGGCGAAGCCGCAGTTGTTGTCGATGGGGACTGGCCGGAAGCTGCCGGGCTTGCCGCGCTCGCCCTCGACGTCGTCGTAATCCACCATGACGAAGAAGTTGGCGCCCCGGCGGTCGCCGTTACCGATGATCAGGTCGACCAGTGCCAGGTCGATGAACTCGGCGAGCCGGGCGTAGCGGGCGCCCGGCCAGTGGCCCATCAGGACCTTGCCGCGCGTGAAGCGGGTGTCGACGTACTGCATCGCCAGGACGACCGACCCCATCCATTTCGAGGTCGGGCCGCCCGGTCCCAGACGGACCACTCGGGCGTCGGGGCAGCGAATTCCGAGCTTCTTGAAGATGGCCCGGGCGAGGATGTCGGATTCGAAGTTGGAGTAGCGGGTGCCTCGCATGGAGCCGCGATTCGACTTGAGGAAGACCTTCTTGCCGTCGACGACGCCCACCTGGGCCAGCGTGAAGGAGCCCCCCGAGGAGTCGTCGAGAAGCTTGGTGACCTGCACGACGGGCACCGCCGCCTGTGAGGGAAGCGCGAGGGCCAACGCCAGGGCCAGCGCCCGCCAGGGGTACTTCGAGGAGCGGGTCGACGCGAAGTGCATGCTCGAAAGGTCGATCATCACCTCGGACTACCGGCAGGGCGGGAGCGATGTTGCCGCCCGGCTGATTCGGTCCGCGGGGCATGATAGGCTGAGCCCGGCATGACCACGGACCAGCGACAGACGGTCTCGGTGGCGGACCTGGCCCGGTTCGCGATCTTCCGAGACCTGGAGAAGGACGACATCGTGGAGTTTCTGCGCACGGCCAAGGTTCGCAGCTATAGCCCGATGCGCCCGTCCATCTTCCAACAAGGCGACCCGGGCGACGGCATGTACATCGTGCTTTCGGGGGAGGTCGACATCTATTCGCTCGACACCGCCAAGCGCAGGCATCTGATCGGTACGCTCGGCGAGGGCGAGTTCTTCGGCGAGATGTCCCTCATCGAGGAGAAGGGGCGCGCCGCGTCGGCGGAGGCCAAGGGGGAGGCGCGGCTCATCTTCCTGGGGCGCGACGCCTTCACGCAGATGCAGAAGAACCAGCCTGCCGTTCTGAACCGCATTCTGCTGCGCATGATGCGGGAGATGAGCCACCGGCTGCGGCTGCTGGACCAGCGGTACGTGACGTCGAAAGCGGCGCTGGGTGTGATGCAGGGCTTCTGAGCCGCCCGGGAAATGGAGAAGCCGCCCCGGCCGGAGCGGCTTCAGTAGGAGGCAGGGTTGACCGTGTTCAGCCGATGAGCGCCTTGGCGTCCTCGGCGATCTGCTTGGCCTTGGCGCGGATGGTGGCGTCGGGGTTGACCATCGCGATGAAGTTGCACTGGCGGCGCAGGTAGCGCAGCTTGAGCTTGCAGGTGGCCTTCATCCGGGCCTTGAAAGCATCGTCATAATTGCAGAGCCCGGGGGCGAAGGTCGTCACTTCGACCCACGAGAGCGCCTTGGCAGCCGGTGCGGGCGGCGCCGGAGGCGCAGGCGGAGGCTCCGCGGGCGGGGCGGGCGGAGTGGGCTCGGCAGGCGGCGGCTCTGCCGGGGGCGGATCTTCGGGCTTGGGGGACGCGACGGGCGGATTGGCGGCTCCCGGGTCCTGCGGAGACGGGGCCGCGTCTGCGGCGAACAGTCCCACGGGGAGGGCAAGCGTGAGGGCGAGCAAGAGCAGTTTTCGGATCTTCATATTGTGTACTCCTTGCGAGATCCCGGTTCGGAAAAGTCGCGTAATTATGGGGACCGCCCGCCGTCATGTCAAGCCATGCGCGCGCGGCCCCAGGGCGACGGCGAAGTCGAAGGCCCCCTGGACCCCCATTTTATGCGGCTCTTGGGTGTTTCGGATGCGCTCAGTCCATTCGAATCCGACAGGTAGTTCAAGAGATCTTTCCATGCGTGAGAGCCAGTCCCCGCTTTCCGCCTCCGGGCTCGAAATCGGCGCTCCGGGAGCGCCGAACCGGTGCGACTACTGCGGGAGCTCGAAGGCGAAGCGGGCGCCTCCATCGGGCTGGTTCAGTGCCCAGATCTCGCCGCCGTGGGCTCTCACGAAGGCTCGGCAGATTCCCAGGCCCAGGCCAGCGCCTGCCGCCAGGTGTTCCCTGGCCGGGCTGCGGTAGAAGAGGTCGAAGACTCGCCTCAGCTCCTCGTCCGGAATCCCGCTGCCGTGGTCGATGACCTCGATCTGGACCCTGCCGGGCTCCACCCGAGTGGCGCGAACCAGGATGGTGTCCCCCTCGACGGAGTACTTCAGAGCATTGTTCACCAGGTTCTCCACCACGCGCGCGATTTTCGCCGCGTCGCAGACGACCCTCGACGGGCCAGCCAGAGGCTGCAGCTGAAGAACTTGCCGGCGGGCCAGCGCCTGTGGCGTGAGGTCCTCGAGGCAGGAGGCGAGCATCTGATTCAAGTCGACCTCCGAGCGCGTCAGGCTCATCTGGCCCGCTTCAATCGTGAAGACCTCCAGCAGCTCCTCGGCAAGCTGCAGAATGCGGCTGGCCTTTCGCCGGATGATCCCCAGGAACCGCTCCTGCTCGCCCGATTCGTCGGGCAACGCCTCCAGGGCCGAGACTGCCATCAGGATGGTGTTCATCGGAGAGCGCAGGTCGTGGGAGACCATCGACGAGAACTGCGCCTTCAGCTCGCTCAGCGACCTCAGCCGCTCCACCGTCTGGTCGAAGTCCTCGAGCAATCCGGTCAGTCCGTCGGCCTCGTCCCCCTCGGCCAGATCGCCGCTGATCCGTATACCCAGGTCGCCCGCCGCCAGGCGCGAAAATCCCCCCCGGAGGACGTTCAGATGTTCCGAGAGCCGGCGAGTCTGCCGCTCCAGCGCCAGTTGGAGTCGATGACGCTCCACTGCGTACCGCAAGGACCTGACGAGCGCCTGGCGGTCTACGGTCCCCTTGAAGAGATAGTCCTGCGCGCCTTCCTGCAGGGCCAGCAAGGCCTGCGCCTCATCCTCCGAGACCGTCAAGACGACGATCGGCAGCTCGGGCGAATCCGCGCGCATCCGGCGAAACGTTTCGATGCCATCGCTGTCCGGGAGGCTGAGATCGAGAAGGATGGCGTCGAAATAGTGGGCTTGAACCGCGGTCCGGGCCTCGGCAAGTGACTCGGCGAGCGTGACCTCCATCGGGTCTGACCGGGCTCGCCTCAGGGCCGCCGACAGGAACTCGCGCTCCACCGGATTGTCCTCGACGACGAGGAGCCTCAGCGCTCGTCCCTGGCCCTTCGCGTCCGTCATAGCGGGATTTTTAGCAATATTTGCGCCATGCTGACTTGCGGAACGGCGATCGCATGGGTTTTCTCTTGTGACCCAGGTTACAGACGCTACTCGGGTGAACGGGCAATCGTCACCTGCACGACAGGTGTGGCATTCCTGCGCGCTGGCGCCAGGGCGTGTCCGGAGAAATGCCCCAGTCGACTCCGGCCGTCAGTCGGCCCCGCAGTCGACCAGCCGGGCCACCTGCAGGAGCTTGGCGCTCAGCTTAAGGCCCGCTCTTTGCGCTCGCGCCAGACAGACTTCGAACCGCACGCTCTCGCCCTCGATGATGAACCCGATCATCCCTCCTGTGTCGATGAACCTCGCCATGTCGCCGACGGTCAGGACGTGATGGGCGGCCGCGCGCTCGAGGATCGCCGGGAGGCGCTCCCGCTCGGAGGCGCCCACGTAGAGGATGTGGCAGCCGACGAACTCCTGCTGGGTGTCCAGTCGCGTGACCCTCAGTGTGCGGGTGCCGATCCGCTTGCCGTCGACCTGCTCCAGCTCCGTCGCGAGCGGATCGTCTCCGACGATGCCGACCACGACCGACCGATGCTCGGGTCCCAGTGTGGTCTGCGGCCATTCGACGAAAAGCGCGAAGTTGTAGACGAAGGCGGCCTTCACGCGATAGGCCAGAGGCGTGACCATCTGGGCCGGCGCCGGCGGAGCTGCCCAGCCGAGCACCGCCGCCACCATCAGCGTGCGAAGCCACCGCTCGACGAACAAGCTCGGTGCAGCCATTGGCTCAGAAGTGCCAGGTCGCCTTTGCATAGACCCCCCGTTCGACCTCCGGACGCGAAAGGCGGTTCGACGGCACTCCGAACTCGGCGTGCCGATCGTCCAGCAGGTTCTGGCCGACCAGGCTCAGGTCCAGGCCAGGCGTCGCGTGCCACGCCAGCTGAGCGTCGAGCCGGAAGTAGCTCGGCACGCCCTGGTCGCGGAGCCGCTCCACGAAGGCCAGCGACGTGTTCAGCTCCAGGTCGGCGCAAAGCTCCAGGTACGACCGCAGCTGCGCCTGGTGATTGGGGCTGTTCCCCCGCCCGGCGGTGCTGAGCTGCAGATCGAGAGAGGAGAAGCCGAGCCCCAGCTTCCACCCTTCGCTGACGTCGAGATTCGTGAAGAGCTCGAATCCGCGGGCCGTGCCTCGCTCGTGGTGCGACACCTGGAACGGCAGCACCAGCACGGGGCCGAAGGGACCGGCCCCGACACCCGGCGTTCCGACACGGGAACCGACCAGGTCGAGGAAGCGTTCGTAGAAGGCCGCGACGTCGATCGAGACCTTCCGCGAGGCCTGGGTCCGGTACCCCAGCTCGTAGGCCAGGAGCTTCTCCGAATCGATAAGCTCCCGGCCGGTCACGCGAGCCAGCGAGGTCGGTCCCAGCGTGAGCGTGTCGAGATCGTTCTCCAGCCGCGAGGGCGTCCGGACGGCTCTCGATACGGCCGCCCACCAGGTCTGGCTTTCGCATGGCGTCCAGAGCAGCCGCGCCGTCGGCTGGAGCTCGAAGCCTGTGAAGTCGTTGTGTTCGAACCGGGAGCCCAGCGTCAGTTCCAGCCGCTGGGGCCTCAGCGCGATGCGGTCCTGGATGAACGCGCTGACCGTGGAGTTGTCGCGGCTGGCCGGAGTGATCGTGATGAACGGCGCGTTGCGGAGCTGGTCGGACGCCATCCGGTACCCCAAGCCCCAAAGTAGGTCGTGCGTCTCGTCGAGCCGATCGTGGCGCTGGAAATCGAGATCGTAGGTCTGGCGAGCCTCGCGAAAGCTGGTCTCCGTTCGGTCGCTCGTGTCGTAGTAGAGCTGCAGCGCCCAGTCCGAGCTCGCCGACAGCGTGCGCTGCCACCGCATCCGCAGGTTGTTCCCCGAAGCGGGGATGTCGCTCGAATCGATCCGGGGAGAGGGGGCCGACGGGCTGGCCACGCTCGCCAGGTTCGATGCCGTGCCGTCGTAGAGATCGCCCGTGAACGTCACCGAATCCTGGGCGGAGCGCGCCCAGTCGACGCGGAAGCCGCCACGGGTCATCTGGCGCTCGTCCTCTCCGGGCCGGCCGTTGGCGCGGACCAGGTCGTCCCAGTCCGAGTATCGGCCCCAGATGCGATAGGCGGCGTCGTCGCCGAGCTGGGCGCCGTACCGCAACGCCCCGAGCGCACGGGTCTCGTTTCCGCCGCCTGCCGAGAGCAGTCCTCCCTGGGTCTCGCGGGCTGGCTTCGTGATCACGTTGATCACGCCCGTCACGGCGTTGGCGCCCCACAGGGTCGCCCCAGGGCCTCGGATCACCTCGATGCGGTCGACGTCCTCCAGCAGCGTGTCCTGAACGTCCCAGTAGACGCCGGCGTGGAGCGGATCGTAAACGCTGCGCCCGTCGATCAACACCAGCAGCTTGTTGAAAAAGCGGCTGCCGGCGCCTCGAATGCTGATCGCCCACTTGTTGCCGTCGATTCGCGCGACCTGCACGCCCGGGACCAGTCGCAGCGCCTCAGGGATGCATGTGGCTCCGGAGCGCCGAAGGTCTTCCTGGCGAATGACGAAGATTGCCGCGGGGGAATGGCTGAGCGACTGGGGCACCTTCGCCACCGACGTGACCCGGACCTTGAGCAGGTCCTGCAGACTGAGCGTCGTCAGGTCCTCCGGCAGGCCCTCCTGGCCCAGCGCCGTGCCCGCCAGAAGCGCCAGGAGCGCAACCGCCAGAGGGCACAAACCGGTCCGGGCGCTCGCGAGTCGCCCAAGCGACGCTCCAGCTTCGCGTGGCGTCAGCCTGTTCGCCAATGCTCCTCCTTAGGGCCTCCCGCGCGGGCTCCGTCGTGCCGGTGACCGGCATCGCGCCGCCGTCGAGGCCTTGCGGGGCCGGGATGATACCAGAGGGTGGCGCCAGATTCAATGAAATGTGATGGTTATCTCAGTACGGCGAACGGCAACGGCGAAGCCGGCCGCACGGGCTACCGGGGAACGTCGCCGTGGGCCAGGATCTCGCGCACGGCGCGCTCCATACGCTGCCGGGCGGCGCGGTTTGCAGGCTGCAGCCGAACGGCCTCCGCGAAGTGGCGGGCGGCCGATTGCAAGTCGCCCTCGCGCGCCAGGGCGATGCCGAGCTGGTCGTGGGCCTCGGCCAGCCTGGGGTTCAGCCGCAGAGCTTCCCGGAGCTGGGTCTTGCCGGCCTCCGCATCGCCCAGGCGGGCCAGCGCCATACCCAGGTTCTGGTGCACATCGGCGCGGCCGGGCTGCAAGCGAGCGGCCTCGCGGAACCTGGGGACGGCCTCCTGGAGACGCCCGAGCTTCGCCAGGGCGACGCCCAGGTTCGCAATCGCATCGACGTAGTCGGGCCGCTGCCGAAGTGCCTCTTCCAGCAGGCCGATCGCCTCCCGTTCCCGGCCCCGCTGCATCAGCTCGTGGGCGGCGCTGTTGCGGAGCCAGGCGCTTGCGGGGTTGACTGCCAGGGAGTGGGCGTAGAGCGTTTCGCTGTCTCGCCATACGCCGACCTGGAGGCTGCTTCGAACGCCGAAGGCCAGCAGGACGCACGCCACTGCGGCTCCGACGCGCGCCGAGGGCCGGCTGTTTACGCCCCACGCCAGCGCCAGGGCCGGCCCCAGCATGGCCAGGTAGACATAGCGATCGGCCACGGTCGAGTACTCCTGGAAGCCGAACGGCACCAGCCCCAGCACCGGTGCGAGCGCACCGGCGAAGAGGAGCGCGGCACCCACCAGGACGCGGCGGCAGGAGGCCAGGGCAAAGGCCCCGAAGAGCACGGCCACGCCGGGGTAGTGCCAACCGCCGCTATCGAGGACGCTGCCGGGCGTCCGGCCGTAGTCGACCCCCAGTGACACCGGAGCGACGACCTTTGCGACGTAGAAGCCGATGGCGTCCGCCGCGATTCGGGGGCGGTCGGGCCAGGGTGTGGCCGAAGCAGAGACCGGATCGAGCTGGAGTGCCCGGCTGCAGAGGACGAAGGGAATTGCGAGCGCGAGCCAGCCGACCCAGAGCCGCGCTGTTTCGCGAGGTCGCCTGCCCAGGAGGGCCCACGTTGCAACGAGCGCGACGGCCGGCATGGCGACGGCCGAGGGCTTGCTGAGCAGGGCGAGCGAGTAGGCGACAGTTGCGAGCACGAAGCGTGTCGAGCGGAGGGTACGGGGCTGCCTGCGCATCGAGGTCGCGGGAGTCGGTTCATCCGTCCAGGCGATGCAAAGACGCAGGGCCAGGAGGCAGAGGAAGGTGCAGAGGAGGTCCTTGGTGCCGGTGACCCAGACGACGGGTTCGACCTGAACAGGGTGGAGCGCGAAGAGCAGGCCACCCGCCAGGGCCGGTGCCGGGTGCGCCTCGGGGCCGGGTGGCCTGCCGTGGCGAAGGAAGCACTCGAGCAGGGTGAAGACCAGCCAGGCGTTGGCGAAATGAAGCGCAAGATTGACGGCGTGGAAGGGCTGGGGAAGGAGCGGCCCGGGGAGCTCGGCAGTGCCGGGAGCTCGAAACACGCAGGCCTGGAGCGCCCAGAACGTGTAGGTGAATGGGATGAAGAGGGCCTCGTAGCCTTGGCGCCAGAAGGCCAGCACGCTCTGGAGCGTGGGGGGATTGAGCAGGGGATTCTCGACGAGGTTGATCGCGTCGTCGAGCGAGACGAAGGGAAAGGAAACCGCGCGTCCGAAGACGATCGCGATGGCAGCGGCCAGCACCGCCCAGGCCGGCCGTCGCCGTGACGCCGCTAGTTGCGCAGATGCCCTGCCCATCCCGGCGGATCTTACACGGACCAGGCACGCCGAAGCTTCGCCCGGAGGGCCTTCTCCGAGACGAGTCGTGTGTCTCTGAGTTTCGCCTAGAGGTGGCGGGAGACGACGGCGCGGAACTTGTCGTCGAGGATGAGGGCGAGGGCCTTCTGGAAGTACTCGCGGGCGCGGGGGTCGCCTTCGAAGCGTTCGAAGATGAGGCCGGAGAGGTAGAAGAGCTCGGCGTCGCGCTGGTTGGTCAGGAGGAGCCGTTCGGCTTCGGAGGCGGCGGAGTCGAAGTCCTCGGTGGCGATCATGCCCTTGAGGCGGGCCAGCTCGGAGGCCAGCTCGTCCTCGTAGGCGAAGAGGATGGCGTTCTTGTTGACGGCCATCTCGCGGGCGCGGACCACGACGCGGTAGTCGCTATCGAGCAAGCTGGCGTCGATCAGGTAGAGCATCGGCGGGCCGGTCTTCTCCAGCTGAACCGCGTCCGGGACCTCCGGCGGCGTCCAGAGCCCTATCTTGCCCTTGAGGATGCCTCGGTCCGTGTAGCAGACGATGGCCAGGCCTTCTCGATCCAGATCCATGGGGATTCGTCGCGGAGCTCGGGCTCTCGGGTCAGGGAGTACGATCGTTGAGTGCGGCGACGCCGGGCAGCTCGAGCCCCTCCAGGAACTCGAGGGAGGCGCCGCCGCCGGTTGAGACATGGGACACTCGATCGGCGAATCCGAGCTGGCTGATGGCCGCCGCGGAATCGCCGCCGCCGATGACGGTGGTGCCACCCGATTCTGCGACCAGCCGGGCGACTTCCCGGGTGCCGGAAGCGAACTCGGGGACCTCGAAAACGCCCATCGGCCCGTTCCAGACCACGGTCTTCGCCCCGGAGAGCGACTTCTGGAAGAGCGCCACCGACTCGGGGCCGATGTCGAGCCCCTTCTGGTCGGCGGGGATGGCATTCCAGGCGACAGTGCGCGTGAAGACGCCCGCCTTTGGCTCCGCGGCGACGACGATGTCGACCGGCAGCACCAGCTTGTCGCCCAGCTCCGCGAGCAGGGCGCCCGCCTGGGCGATCTTGTCTTCCTCGACGAGCGAGCCGCCGGTGGCCGCTCCCCTGGCGCGATAGAACGTGAACGCCATGGCGCCGCCGATCAAGACCTTGTCTGCCAGTTTGCCGAGATTGCTGATGACGCCGATCTTGTCGGAGACCTTGGCGCCGCCCAGGATGGCGACGAAGGGACGCTCCGGGGATTCGGTGACGCGCGAGAGATAGTCGATCTCCTTTTCGAGCAGGAAGCCGGCCGCCGAGGGCGCGTGCTTCGCCACGGCAGCGGTGGAGGCATGGGCGCGGTGGGCCGCTCCGAAGGCGTCGTTGATGTAGATATCGGCCAGGCTGGCGAGCTGGCGGGCGAGGCCGTCGTCATTGGCTTCTTCGCCGGGGTGAAAGCGGAGGTTTTCGAGCATCAGGACCTGGCCGGCGGTGAGCCAGCTGGCCTGCTCTTCGACGTCGGGTCCGACCACGCTCGCCGCCAGCTCGACGGGTCTAGCGAGGAGCTCGGACAGCCGCTCGGCGGCGGGCTTCAGCGAGTACTTCGCCTCGGGCTTTCCCTTTGGCCGCCCCAGGTGGCTCATCAGCACGAGCGAGCACTCGCGCTCGAGGAGGTACTGGAGCGTGGGCAGAGAGGCGCGGATGCGGGCGTCGTCGGTGATGCGCCCTTGCTTGTCGAGCGGGACGTTGTAGTCGACTCGGACCAGCACGCGCTTGCCGCGTGGATCCAGGTCGCGAAGGGTCCTCTTGCGCATGGGGGAATCCTAACATGGAGAATCGAGAATCGAGAATCGAGAATTGAGAATCGAGAATCGAGACGGGAAGGGGGGAGGCCGCCCGGCGGATTGACAGAGGGAGGAGCGTCCTTATACTCATGGGGTCCTTTACGGCTGGCTGTCGGGAGCAGTGTCATGAACGCAATCTCCAAGTCTCTTCGGCGGGCGCTTCCGGGTGTCCTGCTGGTCCTGGCGGTGTCGGCGAGCTTTGCCGCGTCGGCGAGTTATGAGAAGGGACTGGAGGACGGCCGCAAGTTTGGTCAGCAGGCGGGGGCCGCCAAGGGGACGGCGGACGGCCAGGCGGCAGCGGAGCGCGATGGATTCGCCAAGGGGATGGAAGACGAGCGGACCGACCAGCCGCCGCCGGGCGACGGCAGCGAGCCGCCCACGCCACCGAGCACTGGCGTCGAGCGCGGCTCCGAGATAGGCGATCCCGAATCCGCCGAACGGATCGGCCAGGAGGCGCTGGCCCGCTACCCGGATCTCATGCCGAAGGCGTCGACTCTGGCCACAACGGGCGAAGCACCGGCCGGCGAGAGTCAGGACGGCCTCGACTACTCCAAAGGATTCGCCCTCGGACTGGCGGCCGGCTTCGCAGAGACCTACGCGGCGGCCCGGCTCCAGGGTTACGAGCAGGCCTACCCGGCGGCGTACGCCCGAGGCCGCGCGGAGTATCGCCGGCTCTACCGGCGGCCCGACGGCTCGGTCATCGACGCCAAGACCCAGTACGAGCTGGGGCGGCAGGCGCTGCTTCTGAACCGCTTCGACGAGGCGATCCACCGCTTCGACATCGCCATCGCCTCCGAAGGTGCCGCCGACGTGCTGGCCCCCGCCCTCTACTACAAGGCGAAGGCCTACTACGACTGGAGCAAGCCGAAGGAAGCGCTGCACGTGCTGGTGAAGCTTCTCACCGACTTCGCCGAATCGGCCTACGCCGACGACGGCTACTTCCTGGCAGGCGCCGCCTACGAGAAGACCCCCGCCGCCGGCCTGGGAGGGCTCTTCGGAAAGCGCCGCTTCCCGCAGGCCCGCGACGCCTACCGCACGCTGACCGTGAAGTACCCGCAGTCCCCCATCGCCGGCGACGCCTTCTTCCGCCTGGGATACACCTCCGAGAAGGTCGGCGACAAGCCTGCCGCCATCGCCGCTTACCGGACCATGATCGAGAAGTTCCCCGACCACCCGCTGGCCTCCGAGGCCCGCTCCCGGCTGGCCCGGCTCGAGTCGCGCTGAGGTCCGGCAGCAGCCGAGCCGAGCAGCTGCGCGGCGTAGATCACCGATGCTCCGGTCCGGCAGTGGACCTCGATCTCCGGGTCGCGGGTATCGACGAAGTCGGTCTCGTCGGCTGCCACCGCGACCTCCACCGGGTGCTTGCAGTCCGAGGAGAGGCGACCGCCCAGCTGTCGGACGGTGGTCTCCAGGACACCCGCCAGGCAGGGCGCAAGCATCGGTGAGATCCAGACGGTCTTTCCTGCGACCGCGTCGGGCCCCGCCAGGTGAGGCCTCAGCGCAGCGCTGGCCAGGTCCGGCTGGAAGTGGAAGCGCCCCGTCTCGATGTTGTACCCAAATCGGGCTCTTGGCAGCGAAAGGAGCTCCCATCTTCGCCGCGGACCCGGGCCGGGCATCTCATCGGCGACTGCCAGCGCAGAGCCGATGACCCGCTCGAGACCTCCGTCCCGCCAGACGATGTGGTGCCAGGCCAGCTCGCGGGCCGGCACCGAGTCCAGGTCCCGCCTGTAGGGCTCGGCCGGGATGGAGCAGCGGCCCGGATCGACCACGGTTCGCACTTCGACGGGCCGGCCGCCGTTGCGAGCGGAGACTCCTCGCGCCACCAGCACCAGCCTGGGCTGCTCGCCGACGAGCTCCACGGCCGCAGTCACGGAGCGCAGGACGGCCATCGCCTCTCGTGCCTGGGCCTCGCAAGTCCCCGCCGCCAGTACCGACGCCGCTGCACATGCCATCCAGACCCATTTCGTAACCGCCGCTCGAGCTTTCGCTTCCATCGTGTTTCCTCCTTCGTTCGTCGCCCGGCCGGTCTGGCCGGGAAGGCGCCGATGCTAATCGCCGGTGCCCTCAAACGGAGCTGAAACGATCTGAAATCTGCTCAAACGGACTGAAACGGTCTTCTTGGCCTTTCGTGCGGGCCGTCATGTTATCCTCGGCGCGATGCGTATCTGGGACGTTTCGGCGCGGGAGCTCGACGATCGGGCGCTCTTGGCGGAGCACCGCGAGCTCCACGGTCTCTTCAACGTCCTCACGCTCGGGCGCAAGGGGTACGCGACTCACCCGGAGACCCTGCGCTGGAAGGGGCGGCTCCGGGCCCTGGCCGAGCGCCATGACCTGGAAGTGGAGGAGTTCCGGCGCCGCGGCTGGCCCTCGGGCCTGCGCCATGCCACGCCCATCGACCGCGCCCGCATCGGTCGAAAGGAGTCGGCGGAGTTTCCGGCTCCTCTTCAGCCGCTGGCGCAGCAGCGCCGCCTGTTGCGCCGCAAGGCCCAGACCCGGCGCCCCCCGGGCGTGCGCTACGCGCTGCTCCCTGGCAAGCCCGGATTCGAGCGGGCGATCGCCCTGCGCACCGAGGTCTTCGTCCGCGAGCAGCAGGTGCCGGAGGAGATCGAGCACGACGAGCACGACGACACCGCCGTTCATGCCCTGGCCACCGTCTCCGGGACCGTCGTCGCCACCGGACGGCTGGTCGTGGAGGGAGGCACCGCCCGGATCGGTCGGATGGCGGTTGCCCGGGAGCGACGCGGCTCGGGCCTGGGCCGGGCCATTCTGCAACTGTTGCTGGCCGAGGCGCGCCGGATGGGCTTACCGGCGGCGAGGCTGCACGCGCAGACGCACGCACGCAATTTTTACGCCCGCGAGGGGTTCCGTGAGTGCTCCGAGGTCTTCCAGGAGGCCGGGATCGACCACGTGGAAATGGAGAAGCGGCTGAGGCCGCAGCGCTCCGAGAGAGGTAGGATCTCCGTCAGAACATGAAGTCGCCCGAAAAGACGGTCACCCTCGACGGAGTCGAGCTGCACCTGGCCAACCCGGACGTCCTGCCGC
The DNA here is from genome assembly GCA_016213845.1 of Candidatus Wallbacteria bacterium. GTDB lineage: Bacteria > Muiribacteriota > UBA6191 > JACPRK01 > JACPRK01 > JACPRK01. The sequence continues at coordinate 87,524 of JACQZN010000036.1, read as the reverse complement.
TCACCTGGGTGGGTCAGGAAGACCTGATGCGCCAGCTCCTGGCGGCGTGGATGGTGCTCCACGACGACGATCTGCCGCTCAACCCCAGGCTCATCGGCAAGCCCGGCGTGGGCAAGACGACGCTGGCCTATGCCGCGGCGCGTCACCTGGGCCGCGAGGTCTACATCATGCAGGCGACGATGGACACGCGGCCGGAGGACCTGATCGTGACCCCGGTGGTGTCCGGCGCCTCGCAGATCAAGTACGTGGCCAGCCCCGTGGTGACGGCGATGCTGCGCGGTGGGGTCTGCATTCTGGACGAGGGCAACCGGATGAGCGAGAAGAGCTGGGCGTCGCTGGCGCCGCTGCTCGACAACCGCCGCTACGTGGAGTCGATCGTCGCCGGCATCAAGATTCCCGCCCACCGCGATTTCCGCATCTGCGCCACGATGAACGACGACGCCAGCACCTTCGAGATTCCCGAGTACATCCACTCGCGCATCCAGCCGCAGATCTTCATCGACTTCCCGGATCGCAAGGAGGAGATGACCATCCTGCGGCAGAACCTGCCCTTCGTCGAGGAGCAGATCCTGACGTACGTCGTCGACTTCCTCCAGAAGGCTCACGACAAGGACGAGCGCTTCACGGTCCGGGACGGGATCAACGTCGCCCGGTACGCCGCCAAGGTCCTCCGCTCAGGGACGCTCACGGTGCGCCAGGCGCTCAGCCGCTCGGTGGCGATGACGCTGGGCGAAGAGGCCTCGCGCTACATGGACGCGTCGCCCGAGCCGAAGCCCTGAGCGCGTCATGTCCTCCCCCGCGGACCTGCGGCCGGCGCTGGAATGGGGGCGGTTGCGCGTCGTTCCGATCTGCCACTACCAGATGGAGTACGCGGCCTGGACGCGCTTCGAGATCGAGCGCTACCGGCCAGAGGCGATAGCCGTCGAGCTGCCCTCGACTCTCCACAAGCCGATCCTGACCGCTGTGCGGCGGCTGCCGTACCCGTCGGTGGTGCTCTACCCGGACGCCCGCGGCGGAGCCGTGTACGTGCCGGTGGAGCCGTGCGACGCGGCCTGCGAGGCCTTGCGCTGCGGGCTGGAGCGCGCCCTTCCCGTTCACCTGGTCGATCTCGACGTCGACGACTATCCGCTCTATCCGGAGCCGATGCCCGATCCGTACGCCGTCCGCCGGCTGGGTCTGGCGCGGATCTGGGAGGCCTATCGCGCGCACGCCCGGCCGCAGCCGGACCCGAGCCCGCTCGACGCGCAGCGCGAGCAGCACATGGCCTACTGGCTCGGCCGGCTGCTCGAGAGCCACGAGCGCGTCCTCTTCGTCTGCGGCATGGCCCACGTCGAACCGGTGCTCGCCCGGATCGAAGGCGCCCGGATCCGGCCCGCCGGCCGGGTCCACCGCCGCGGGGCCCGGCTCTTCAACCTGCACCCCGATTCGGCCCGGGAGGTGATGCAGGAGAACCCGTTCGTGACCACCGTCTACGAGCGCTGGCGCTCGGGCGCTCAGCCACTGCCCCCTCGGACCGACGAGGAGGAGCTCGACGAGCCGGGCGAGAATCCGCCCAGGCTGCGGCTGGTGGGGCCCGTCGCTCCCCAGCGGCCACCCAAGCAACCGGCCGCGCCCGGGCCCGGGCGCCCGACGGCTGACCGCGCTCCTGGCGCCGGGCCGCTGGAACCGCCGGGCGGCATCGAAGCGGGGCTGATGGAGCTCTTGCGAAGGCTCTTCGACACGGCCGGTTCCCCGCTCAAGCGAGGAGCCGCCGTCTATCTGAGCAGCGATTCGGCCAGGGCCCTGTCGAGCTCGAAGGCGCCCGTCCCTTCGGAGGACTCGAAAGAGCCGGAAGCTCCATCGCCTCCTTTGAAAGCCGGCGCCCGGCCGGTGCTCAGGCTGGTGCCGGTAGCGGGCCCGCGTCCCCCGGCGAGCGCAAAGCCGGCGCTGGGTGCCCCGCCCGACTTCTCCGAGCACGACCGGCTGCTGCCCGGGCCGCTCGGCGAGGTGACCGCGCCCTGCTTCCCCGACCGCCAGGACCTGCTCATCGGACTCTTGCGCGCCGCCCGCGCCCGCTACCGCAAGAACACGCGCGAGACCGTCCAGCCCTGGCAATTGCGCACCCTGACGCGCTTCCTCAGGCGCTACGCCATCGCCGAGGCGCGGCTGCTCCCCGACTTCTTCCAGACGCTGGCGGGCGCTCGCTCGTGCGTGGACGATAACTTCGCCCACGAAGTCTGGGAGCTGGGTCGCGACTACCCGTTCGTGGATCGCACCGGGAAGCTCGAGACCATCCGCGTCAAGGGCGAGGAGATCTGGCTGGGCGTGCGCAGGATTCGCTTCCGCTGCCGATTCCCCGACCGCAGCCGCCGCGAGGAATCGCTGCCGATGCGGGCGCGCAAGCGGGAGGCCCGCCCGGGCGAGTGGCGCGAGAAGTTCCGCGCGGGCGGGATCTGCTCGTACCCACCGGAGGATTTGACTCTGGAAGACTTCGGGCGCTTCCTCAAGACCAAGGCCGGCAAGATGCTGAGCGAGGAGCGCTCCCGAGTGGAGCCGTTCACCACCTCGCTTCGCGACGGCGTCGACCTGCGCGAGACCACGCGCAACTGGCACGACGGCCAGAAGCTCTACGTGCGCGAAGCAGGCCGGGTCACCGGCGGCGTCGGCGCCGTCGTCGTGGTGTTCGACGAGGACAGGAAGGGCGAGCGGTTCCCCTGGTGCGTCACCTGGTGGGGCGAACACGAGCAGGAGTCCGACCTCGCCTACTACTCCACGGCGGCCACCGGCCAGATCGTCGGCCCGGGCATCGCCCGCTGCCACTACGGCGGGTTCCTCATGACGCACCCGCCCGGCCGCCTCTACGACGTCTGGACCGACGGCTTCTACGCCGCCGCCGAGTCGAAGCCCGAGCGGATGCTGATGGCGGCCGTCGACTACAGCCTCGAGAAGCACGTCGTCTACGTCGCCCCCAGGCCGCCACGCGGGCGGATCGTCTCCTGGGCCCGGCGGCTCGGCAAGAAGGTCGTCTTCGTGCCGATCGGCTGCCTCTCGCCCGTCACGCTCAAGAAGCTGCGCGTCTTCCACGTCCTCTCCGATCAGGCCGTCCGCCAGATCGCCAAGGAGTACGTCACCTGAGGGACAACGAACGGGCGGCGCTCGAAGACGGGCTCGAGATCGGCGGTCAGTTCCGCATCGAGTCGATCATCGCCCGCGGCGGTATGGGCACGGTCTACCGCGCCGTGCAGATCTCGCTCGACCGGCCAGTGGCGCTGAAGGTGCTCCTGCGGAGCTCGGCCTGGATGGAGGACGCCGAGCAGCGGTTCCTGGAAGAGGCCCGGCTGGCCGCCCGGATCTCGCACCCCAACGTGGTGCGGGTCCTGGGCAGCGGACGCGGCGCGCTCGGGCTCTACATCGCCTTCGAGCTGATCGACGGACTGTCGCTGCGGGCGTCGATCGAGAAGGGCATCCCGCCAGCCCAGGCGCTCGAGCTGGCGGCGCAGACGCTCCACGGCCTGCAAGCGGTCCACGATTCGGGCGCCGTCCATCGGGACGTGAAGCCCGAGAACATCCTCCTGGACCCGAGCGGCAACGCCCGGCTGACCGACCTGGGCATCGCCAAGGAACTTACTGGCGGCGGCCGGCGTACCCGCACGGGCCTGCTCTTCGGCACTCCCCAGTACATGTCGCCGGAGCAGTGCTCGGGCCGGCCCGCGGGCGCCGCCTCTGACATTTACGCTGCCGGCGTCGTTGCCTACGAAATGCTCGCGGGGCGGCCGCCGTTTGCCTCCGACAATCCCATCGAGCTGGTGGAGGCGCACCTGCGCCAGGCCCCCGACCCGCCATCGCGGTACAACACGACCCTTCCGGCCGAGTGGGATCGGGCCATTCTGCAAGCACTGGCGAAGGCACCCGCCGACCGCTACGAGAGTGCGGCGCGGTTCGCCGAGGCGCTGGAGCAACTTTCGGTGGTGTCATCGGGCTCGGGCGCGAAGGCTGCCCGGAGCGCCCTGGGTCTTCGGGCCTCGGCCCAGACTCTCGCCTCGGCAGGGCCGTCGGGCGGTGGGGCCGGACGGCCTGGGGACCAGGTTCCAACGGCGCTCGTGGGAGCGGCCAGGCGGCGCGGTGTGCCCGGGCCGGTGCCAAGGCCAGCCGCAGGTCCGACCGAGGAGATGGCAGGTGAGGGCTCGACCCGGGGGCGCATGGCGCCGTGGATCTGGGGGGCCGTGGTCGTCGGTGCGGCGGGCGCGCTCGTGGCCGCCTGGAGCGTCCCGGCACCCCTCCAGGTCGCCACCGCTCCGAAACCGCCTGCGGACTCCCCGGCCCGCACCGTTGCGACCACCGAGGCCGCTCGGGTCGAGACCCCCGAGGAGCTCCTGGCCACGCTGGGGAAGGTGATGGCCCGCGACCTGGACGTCGCGGCCTGGGTGGAGCCGCATCCCGACCCGGCGGCGCGCGTGGTCGGCAGCACCGTCTTCCTGGGCGAGCTGCTGCTGGTCGACGCGCGGTCGATCCGCAAGCCGGTGTTGCGGATCCAGATCCCGGGCGAGCCAGGCGCCACGCCGGAGGTGAGCTTCGAATCCGTCGGGCCCGGGTCGCCTCCGATGGCCCGGCTCCAACCGGGCGAGCTGCCTTCCACGTGGCAGGCCCAGGTTCCGGACGGGCTGCTGCAAGACGGGTACAACTGGGTCCGGATCGTGGTGCCGCGCAAGCAGTTCCGGACGGTGCCGGTGGTGGACCTCGTCTTCGAGAGGGGGGCGGGCTTCGCGCCGAGCGCGCCGGCCGGACCCGCGACCACCTGCAGCGACTGCTGCCCGTCCGGCGAGGTTCGGAGCCGATACTGGCAGGCATTCGACCTGGGGAAGCTGAACAAGTCGATCAAGATCGCCCGGGAGCTCGAGCGCGACTGGCCCAGGTGCGAGCTGCCGCCGCTCTATCGTGCGTACTCGCTGATCCGCATCGCCGAGGAGCGGGGGATAGCGGGCGACAACGTGGTGATCCTGGCATCGGGGTTCCTGGAGGATGACGCGGAGCCGCCGGATGGGCCGGCCTGGAAGCTCTGGAGGGAGGGGTGCGAGCTGATGGTGCGCACGGCCAAGCGCCATCCGCAGAGCGCCGAGGCCTGGTACCGGCTCGCCATCTGCTCCAGGCAGATGGGGCGGCTGGCCGAATCGGTGCGCGCCGCGCGGTGGTGTGCGCTGCTCAACCCGGCGGGCTGGGCGAACTGGGAGCGGCTGGCCCGTTCGGAGCTGGACGCGATCGAGCTGGGCAAGGCGCTGGGCGGGGGAAGCCGGACGCGGGACCTGGAGATGGCGCTGGCCCACGCCCGGCGATCGGCGCTGCTATCGGCCGGCAACGGGGAGTTCGACCGGCACAATCGGTCGCTGGCGCTCAGCCTGCAGGGCCGCGTGCTGGCGCTGCTGGGCCGCCCGGGTGAGGCGCGCCGGGCCTACCAGGAGGCGCTGGCGCTCCACAAGGGGTTGCAAGAGGCTTACCGGGGGCTCCAGGAGCTCGAAGTCGGCCCGGCCGGAAAAACGAAACCGCCCGCGGGACCGTGAAGTCCGGCGGGCGGTAAGAGTTTCGGGGGGGGGCTCAGGCAGCCTTGTCGAGCGTCTGCTGGATCATCTCGAAGGGCATCAGGAGCATCTTGCCGTTGACGTAGCGAACGACGGCGACGGCGACGAAGAGGCCGCTCTTGTTGCGGAGGACCAGGCGCAGCGAGCCATCGGTCCAGCGCTCGAGCTGGCCGTGCATGTAGGTGAGGAAGCGGCCGGCCTTGTCGCGGACGACCCAGACCTGGTACTGCTCGCTCTTCCACTTCTCCAGGTGGCCCTTGGCGTGGTGCATGATGTGGCCTTGGGCGTCCCGGACGACGAAGGTCATGCCCTCGTTGCGCCAGTTCTCGATCTCGCGGTACGGGAAGTGCGAGGTCGGGCCGGCCAGGACGGCGCCGGTGAGCGACAGGACCAGGGCACCGATGGTGAGTAGCTTGCGGAGGTTGAACATTTTTTGGGCTCCCCTTTCAGGATTTGGTAGTGGCTTGTTGGATTTGCGGGAATTATATTGGAAAATCGACCCGTAGTAAAATTCATAAATTGTATGATCGGCATAAACGTAGCTAATGAGGCGCTCCAGTGCTGGAACTGAATGCGTTGCGCCATTTCATGGCTGTCGCCGAGAGCCGGAGTTTTTCGCGAGCGGCCCGGAAGCTCTTCGTGACGCAGCCGGCCGTGAGCCATCAGATTCGAGGCCTGGAGCGGAGTCTGGGGGTCGCGCTGTTCCAGAGGAACCCGGGGACGGTGGCGCTCACGGATGCGGGGCGCTACCTGCAGGAGTTCTGCATCGACCTCTTCGGCCGGCTGACGGAGGTCGAGACGACGCTCAAGAACTTGCAGAAGAGCATCCAGGGCACGCTGCGATGCGCCAGCCCGTCGGGGATCGCCGACACGTGGCTCCTACCCAGGCTGATCGCCTTCCAGAAGGCCAACCCGCGCGTCGACTACCGGGTGACGGTGGGGCGGGACGAATCGGTCCGCAACCTCTTGCAGGAGAGGCAGGTCGACTTCGGGATCGTCCTGGACCGAATAGCGGCGGCGGGAACGGGGCTGAAGCACATCCCGGTCTTCGAGGAGGAGTACGTGCTTCTGGTGCCGGGCGGTTCGGGCAGGAAGCGGCGTCCGCCGAAGGCCGACGATGTGGTCTTCCGGCGGCCCTTCGTGGTGGTCGAGGAGAATGACTACATGCTCAAGCGCTGGCTGGACGTGAACTACCCGGACCGGGCGGGCGAGATTCGCATCGGGCACGTGGTCAACCACATCCCGGCCATCATCACCATGGTCAAGGCCGGACTAGGGATGGGAGTTCTCCCTCGCCACGCTGTCGTCGACGCCATCGAGAGCGGCCAGGTGAGCGAGGTTTCGCCCCCCAAGTCGAATGTCACCAACCGCTTCTTTCTGGTCTACCGCGAGCAGCACCCGATGCCCTACACGCTCGGCCAGGCCGTGGAGTTCCTCTCCCGTGAGGCGCCGTAGTCCCGTGCACGGTACCTCTCGCGGCCAGGTTTCGCACGGCAGAAAAACCCGTGGCGTCTACCTGTACCGGGTTTTTCAAGAAAAACCCGGTACAGGTAGACGCCACGGGTTTTCCGGCGGCGGCGGGGCGCGCGCACGCTCCATCGCGTGGTCGTGCGAGCCACGAGCATGTTGACGACACTGGAGCTGGCGAGGCCGCTGGCGCTGACGCTCCTCCACCGGTTGCGGCCCGCGGTGGCTCGCCGGCAGCGGCGACAGGCGGTGTCGTTTGTCCTGGCGGCGGCGCTCTATGGTCTCGTCTTCGCTTTTCTCACGTCGACTTTCGGGACGGCGCTGGGGGCCGTGAGGCAGCTGGCGGCGTTGAGGGCCTTTGGCGGGACCGAGGCCACAGGGCTGGAACTCCGGCTGGCGGCGGCGGGGGTGGCGCTGGCGCTGGGGCTGCTGTTCGCGATCGGGGCCGGGGGCTCGGCGGCCCGGTCGCTGGACACGACGCGCGAGGGGCGGGACCTCTACCTGCTCGTGACGATGCCGGTTCGCACGGGGGCGGTGCTCACGTCCCGCGCGCTGGCGGCGGCGCTGGTCGATCCGCTCGGGTTCCTGCTGCTGGGGCCGCCGCTCGCGGCGCTGGTGCTGGCGCAGGCGCACGGCGCCGGGTGGGCGGCGCTGGCGCTGGTGATGGCGTTGGCGCTCTACGTCGCCCTGCGGACCCTGGTGCAGTCAGCGGCGCTGGCGCTGATTGTCGGCTTCCGCGCATGGCTGCCGAAGAGCTGGCGCGCCGAACCGCTGGCCGCGGCCGCTGCCGCGCTGGCCTTCGCGGCCGTCCTGGCCGCCACGGGCGTGAACCCGATCGAGCTTTCCACGCGGCTGCGGGCTGCGCCGTCCGTGCTGGAGCCCTTGTCGGCGCTCGAGGCACGCGTTCGATTCCTGGTCCCGGCACCGCTCTCGCTTGCCCTCGAGGGGACCGCGCTCCTGGAGCCCGGGCCGCTCGCCGCGGGGTGGGCCGGCCTGCTCCTGGCGCTCATGGCCTGTCAGTGGGCCAGCTCCCGGTTCCCGCCGCACCTGCTGCTGGCGCGCACGCAGCGGGCGCGCGGGGCGCGCGCTCTCGGAACGGTCTGGGACGCGCTCTGGCCCCACGCGACCTCGCCGGCGCTGGCTCTTCTGCTCAAAGACGCGGTCACCGCCTGGCGCGCCAACCTCATGCTGACGCCGGCGCTGCCCGTCCTCTTCCCGGTCACCCTGGTCCTGGCGCATCGTTTGAATCCTCTGAGCCTGGGGCTGCCGCCCGCGGCACTCCTGGCTCCGTTCGTCATCCTCGCAGCCACCGCGCTCGGAGCCAGCTTCTTCGAGCTGGCCGAGGGCACGAGACCACCGCCAATGCCGGTGTCGCGCGGAGGCCTCGCGGCGCTCAAGGCCGTCTCCTGCGCGGCCTTGACCTCGGTGGCCGGGCTGGCGCTCCTCTTTGCGGCCTATCCCGTCGAGACGGCCGCGCCGGCGGCAGGCGGCGTCCTGGCAGCGGCGGCATTGATGCCGATCCTGCTGATCGAGCTCCTCTGCTTTGCTCCGGGCGCCGCCGCGGAGGTCTTCTCACCGGCCGGCATCCGAACGGCGTTGCTCTGGTCGCTGGCGGCCATCGGCACCGCCGGCCTCATGGGGGAGGCCGACGCCGTCACCCGGCTCACGATCCTCTTCCAGGCGGTCGCGGCGGCCTGGGCGATGTGGGGACGGGAGCGATTGCTGGCCCACGATCTCTCGCTGGCCGACGCGCTCGTTCTGGTCTCGTTTTTCGGCTTCGCGTCGCGCGTGGCGGCCATCGTGACGGGATTCGGCGCAGCGCTGGCGCCCGGCTGGGCACAGTGGGTCGAGCTGGCCGTTTCGTCCGCGCTTCAGCTCGGGCTGCTGGCGATGGCGGTCGAGTACCTGCGGCTGGCCGGCGGCGGCCGCGGCGCGCGCCGGCTGCTGGGGCTGCCGCCCGGGCGGCCCGTGTTCCAGGCTGTCGCGGGCGTTGTTGCGGGGCTGAGCCTGGCGGCGTTCTTCGCCGCCGCCCAGTCCGGCGACGCCTGGAGCGGGGCGCCTGCCGCCGGCCTGGGGGCGCTCGCGCTCGCCCGGATGCTCCTGGCCAGCGCCGCGGGGCCCATCGCCGAGGAGTGCTTCTTCCGGGGCGTGGTGCAGCGCGCGCTCAGGGGGGCCCTTGGGCGGCCGGGCAGCGTGCTCGCGACGGCTGTGCTCTTCGCCTCCGCCCACGGCGGCCCGCCGTCCGTGACGCTCGCCGTGCTCGGGCTTCTTCTCGGGGCCCTCTATGAATGGAAGGGCTCCGTCTATGCGCCCATCCTGGCGCACGTCGCCTTCAACCACGTGCAGGTGGTGCTCGGAGCGCTGGCCGGCGAGCTGGCGCGGGGGCTCGGACTGTGAAAGCGCGTCTCTCGGCCCGGCGGCCGAAGGCCGGCGTCGCCGTCACCGGGATGCTCCTCTTCCTGCTGCTGCCGGCGCGCGCGCCTGGGGCGGAGCCCGCGCTCCCGTCGCTCGAGCCCTGCGCCGTCGCGAGCGGCATCCGGTTTCAGCTCTCGGCCCCGCTGGCCCGCCGCGTCTCGATCGCCGGGAGCTTCAATGGCTGGTCCAGCGGTCGACATCTGCTGTCGGACCCGGAGGGCGACGGCGTCTGGAGCATCGACCTGCCGCTGCCCGCCGGGGAGCACGAGTACCTGATGCTCATCGACGGCCAGAGCCAGTCGGTCAGCGGGCGGGTCGGGGGCCGCGCGCCGCTGGCGTTCCAGACGCACCAGCCGCTCGACATGCGGATGCGATGGCTGGTCGCTGTGAACGTCTGCCGGGTGCTGCCGGGCGGGGGGCTCTCCCGGGAGCCGTTGGAGCCCGCGACGTTCGCGCTCTTGAACGCTTCGAGGACGCTCTTCAGCGACGGAGATGACGTGTACGAGGTGCCGGTGCGCCAGGCCCTGGACCGGCTGGCGCGGGCGCTCGCGTCAGCTCCGGGGAGCGCGGCGCTCTTGCGGATGCGGGACCACCTGGAAGCGCGATTCCTCCTGGAGCGCCGGGCGCTCGAGGCCCGGCGCAAGCGGCTGGAGGGCGACCTGGAGAGCGTGGTATTGCCGCTCTTGAAGTCCCCCTTTCTGACGGTGGCCGAAAGGCAGGCCGTGCGCGAGGCAGTCCGCGGGGCGCGGCGGCCGGCGCCGCACCGGCGGCCATTCGAGACCCTGGCCGCGATGGCCGAGCGCGACCATTGGCGGGCGGAGGTGCCGGGTCACCTGGCCCGCTGGCGCCGCTCTCCCGCCGACGCGGCCATGGCCGCCAGGCTCCGTACTGTCCTCGGAAGAGCCTTCGACTCGACCGACCCCAAGGGCGTCGAGGCCTGGGATCGGACGCTGGCAGAGGTGATCCACGGGGGCCGGCTTTCCGGCCTGGACGCGAAGCTAGAAGTGTTGGTCCGGGCGTCGCGGGCGCTGGCCCTGGCGGGCGAAGGGACGTCGCGGAACGAGGCGCTCGAGGGACTGCTGGATGCTCTTCTGCGCTCGGGGCTTCCGGCTGCGGCCGTGGCGCTCGAGCTGGACCTGGTGCCGGCCCAGAGGCCGATCGAAGGAGCGCTCTGGATGCTCGAGCGGCTGGCCGGCCAGCCGGACCTGCGGCGCGACTACCTGCAGCGCGCGCTGACCAAGACGCCGGCCCTGAGGGACCAGCCGGTCGTGGAGCAGCTCCTACGGCAGGACCGGGTCAAGGCGCGCGACCCGCTGATCTACTCGCGGCTCACGGCCCGCCTGGCCAGCGTGGCCATGGTGGGTCACCAGGAGGACACCTTCTACGACTTGCTGGGCGAGCGGCTCCGCGCCGACGGCACCGAGCTGGAGCTGGTCGAGGGGTTCGAGTCATTCCTGCTGACGATGGATCGATTGGAGGAGAACTTCCCCGGGCTGCTGGCCAATCCGTGGCGCCGGACTCTTCTGGAGCGACTGGAGCCATTGACGCGAGTGGCTCCCGCGAATCCGGGCCTCGTGACGTTGGCAGCCCGAAGGATGCTGGAAGCGGCCAGGTCTGCCGATGCGGCCGCCCTGTTGGCCCCGCTTGTCCGGCGCCACCCGGGTGAAGCCGAGGCAGCGCTTCTGCTGGCGCGCGCGCTGGACGCCTCGGGCGAGGGGCAGGCGGCGCTCGAGGCTCTCCGGCGCTGCTGGCGCGCGCGCCCCGGAAGCCAAGCGGTGGCCCGCGGGCTCGCGGAACGGCTCTCACGCGCGGGGCGTCGCGATGAGCTTCGCGCTTTCCTGGAACAGCGGTTCGCGCAGCCGGGCCTGGGCGCCTCGGCGGTTGCTGCCGCAGTGACGGCCTTCGGAGACCCGAGCGTGCTCGGGGCCTTCTTGGACGGCCTCAGGGTCGAAGGCCCGGTCGTTGGCGAGGCGGTCCTTCGGGCGCAGGTGAGGAGTGCCATTCGGCTGGGCCGGCATCAGGACGCGGCGAGGCGCCTGACGGCCTGGGAAGCGCGCGCCGGCGCACGTGCGGCGTCTGCCTGGCGGTACGGCGCCCTGGCGGCTTCCGTGCTCGGAGGGGCGGGCGCCGAGGGGCTGGCCGAGGCCTGGATGGGCCGGGCGCTGGAGCTCGGGCCTAGGCGCCGCTGGCTGCTCGATTGCCTCGACGGACCTTCCGAGTCGCTAGCGCGCCGCGTGGCCAAGGCCGGCTCGGCCGGGGAGGCGCCGGCGCCGTTCCTGCTGGCGCTGGCCCGGCTCGACGCCCGGGCGGGCAACGCCGGGGCCGCCGCAGCGCACCTGCGCGCGCTGCTCCCGTACGCGCTCGTGCCCGAGGACGAGATCGCCTTCCGGGCAGGGCTCGTACTGTGCGAGCTCCGGGCGGCCAGGCCGTTGGCGGCGTTCGCGGAGCTCGGGCGGCTGCTGCTCGCCGGGCGGCAGGCGATGCTCTATCTGGCCGCGGCGCTCCTCTTGCCGTTTGCCGTGGCGCTTGGCCTGGCAGCCGGCGCGAGGGCCGCGGGGCAGGAAATCTCCCCCAAGGGATAGAAAAGCTCCCTCGACTCTGGTGGGCCGGGCCGCGATGGGCCAGCAACGAAGGCTTTCGGCGTCATGGCATCGCCATTGCCTATGGAGGCGCGGTGCCCCGGGACGAGGAGTGGCCTCGCCCCCCGGAGGCGCCTCACGAAAGGAGCGTGCGGAGTGTTCCGTAACCTGATGCTCGCCGTCGCCATGATCGGCGCGGCGTTCCTTGGAGGGGGCAACGGGTCCGCCCCGGCTCTCTCGGCGCCGGCGGCGCCGTCGGTCTCGCAGACCTCTCCCTCGGCCACCGACCAGGCCAACTTCAGCCCCTTTGCCGTTCCGAAGCTGGGCAGCAATGCCAGCGCCGGCGGCTGTTGCGGGGCCGGCGGCTGCAAGAACGGCCAGTGCGGCCCGGGCAAGAGCTGCGGCAGCGGCAATTGCCCCTTCGCCAGCGGGAGCGGCTCGAGCCTCTCCGGAAGCTCCTTTGCCAAGTTGAACGGCGGCGCGGGCTGCGGCAATCCCAACTGCCCGGGCGGCGCGGCGTGCGCCAGCGGCAACTGTGGCTGCCCGCAGTGCGCCAACCGCCTGAACGGCGGTCTGAACGAAACCTCTCCACTTCTCCAGTAGCACTCGCTTCTCACGGGGACCTCATCCTCCCATCTGGGCCGGCCGCGAGGCCGGCCCGTTTTGTTTCCACCGGCCGCATCCGGGCTGTATCATCGCCTCCCGATGACCCAAGCTCTCGACCTGGACGGCCAAAGCCTCGACATCGCCTCGGTTCACCGCGTCGCCACCGACCCCTCCGTTCGGGTCCGGCTCTCGGAAGGTGCCCGCGAGAGCTGCGCCCGTTCCCGCCTGCGGGTGGAGGCCTACCTCGCTTCCGGCGAACCCGTTTATGGCGTCAACACCGGCTTCGGCGACCTGGCGCGCGTCTGCATTCCCCAGAAGGATCTGGAGCAGCTGCAGCTCAACCTGATCCTCTCGCACGCCGTCGGCGCCGGAGAGCCTCTGCCGGAGGACGTGGTCCGCGGCGTGCTCCTCCTGCGCGCCAACACCCTGGCCCGCGGCGCCTCCGGAGTCCGTCCCGAGCTGATCGACTCGCTGCTTGCGCTGCTCAACGCCGGAGTTGTGCCGGTCATCCCGGCCAAGGGCTCGCTCGGCGCCTCGGGCGATCTGGCGCCGCTGGCCCACATGTCGCTCGTGCTCGTCGGGCAAGGAGAGGCAACCTACCGCGGCCGGCGCATGCCGGGAGCGGAGGCGCTGGAAGCGGCGGGTCTCGAGCCGGTGAAGCTGGCGGCCAAGGAGGGGCTGTCGCTCATCAACGGGACGCCCGTGATGACCAGCATCGCCTGCATGGCGCTGGTGGAGGCGCTGGCCCTCCAGAAGTCGGCGGCGATCGCGGCCACGCTCTCCACCGAGGCGCTCCACGGGAGCGACACCTCGTTCGACGCGGAGATCCAGCAGCTGCGGCCGCATCCGGGCCAGGCGGAGATCGCGGCCTACGTGCGCGCGTTGATGCGTGCGAGCGAGATTCGCCAGTCTCACATCGGCTGCGACAAGGTGCAGGACTCCTATTCGATCCGCTGCATCCCGCAGGTCCACGGCGCCGTGCTCGACGCCTGGGAGTATGCCCGCCGCGTCGTCGCCATCGAGATCAACAGCGTCACCGACAACCCGATCCTCACCTCCGACAAGGTCGTTCCCGGCGGCAACTTCCACGGCGAGCCGGTCGGCTTTGCGATGGACCTGCTGGCCATCGCGATGTCGGAGCTGGGCGCCATCTCGGAGCGACGGACGTTCCGGCTGCTCACGACCAGCTTGTCGCATCTGCCGCCGTTCCTCGTCCGCGAGAGCGGGCTGAACTCGGGACTGATGATCGCGCAGTACACGGCAGCCGCGCTGGCCAGCGAGAACAAGGTGCTCTGCCATCCGGCCACGGTCGACTCGATCCCGACCTCAGCCGACCAGGAAGACCACGTCAGCATGGCGACGACCGCCGCGCGCAAGGCCCACCAGGTCATCCGCCACACGGCCACGATCCTCGCCATCGAGATGCTGACGGCGTGCCAGGGGCTCGAGTTCCAGGACGGCATGAAGCCGGGCACGGGCTCGCTGCTCGCCTACCGCCGTCTGCGGGAGCGGGTGCCGGCCCTGGAGGGCGACCGTGACATGAGGGGAGATCTGGCGGCGGCGGAGCGGCTGGTGCTCGACGGGGCGCTGGGCGTCGAGATGGACCGCTGCCTCGGCTTCGACTGGCAGGTCCTGCGGTTGTGAGGCTGCTCTGGGCAGCGCTGGCGCTGGTCCCGGTTACCTGGTACTGGTCGTTTGCCCCACTGATGGCGTGGAGCGAGCTGCTGGGCCCGGTGCGTGCGTTCAAGGAGGGTTCCGGCGCTCTCAAGGCGGCAGGTGCCGGCAAAGGTGGGGAGCGGGCCGAAATGGGTACCGGACTGGCCAACGCGCTCGAATGGTCGCCGGGAAACCCGTTCGTACATCTCTACCTGGGGCTCTGGTACGCGATGCGGGGGCAGAAGCAGGAGGCGGTGGAGTGGCTGCGCCGATCTTCGGAGCTGGCGCGCGGCGACTTGGGGGCCTTCTTCGACCTGGTGATTCTGCGGAGCCTGGAGGAACGGCCCGGCCCGCCGGTGTCGCGGGAGGAGCTGGCGGCGCGGACCATCGCGGCGCCGGAGTGCGTGCGGCTGATGCCGGTGGCGCTCTTTCGACGGGAGCTGGACCTGGCGGCGCGGTTGATTGCGCGGGCAGCCGAGCAGGACGCCAAGGGGTTCGACTACCAGCGCCATGCTGGGCTCTTCCAGTGGATGCGGGACGAGAGGCAGGCGGCGTGGCGACTGCTGGAGCGGGCATGGATCGTGCGCTCGACGGCGGGCACCGCGCCCGGGTACGGATTGGGCTTCATCCCGTACCGCGTCAGGCTCCAGGAAGGCGCAGCGGGCATGAGGGCCGTGTTCTCGCCGTGGCTCGGGATCGTCACGACCTCGACCCGCGAGGTGCGGGAGGCGACGGCCGAGTTGCTCTTCAACCTGGTCGTGCTCTGCCGGGCGCAGGAGAGCTACCGGCGGAGCTTGCAGCTCGCGGAGCTTCTGGCGGAGAAGTTCCAGCCGGAAGTAGCCGAGCTGGGGATGGGATGGCACCTGGACCGATACCTCTACCCGCGTAACTTCGGACGAGCCGTGGAAGAAAAGGCGGCGCGCGCGGGGCTCGACCCGTACCTGGTGCATGCGGTCATCCGCGAGGAGAGCCACTACGACGCGGGCGGGGCCTCGCCCGTGGGGGCGCTCGGGTTGATGCAGCTGATGCCCGAGACCGGGCGGTGGGTTGCGTTGCGGCTCAGGCTGGGCGCCATCGAGGACCGCGAGCTCAAGCAGCCGTTTCGCAACATAGAGCTGGGGAGCTGGTACCTGGCGCACCTGGCGCGCTCGCTGCCGGCCGAGGCGCGGACGGTGGAGTGGGTGCTGGCCGCCTACAACGCCGGTCCCGGCAACGCCGCCAACTGGCTGGCCCGATGGCGCAAATCGGGCGGCGATCCCCTCGCCCACATCCCGTTCCCCGAGACGCGCCGGTACGTGACGAAGGTGCGGCGCGCCTATGACTCCTACCGCCGCGTCTGGGCGCCGCCGGCTGCACCGCCAGGCGACTAGTGGAGCCCGCGATTGATTCCCATAGGAATCCGCTCGGCCTGAGCCCTTCGGCAAGCTCAGGACATGCTTGTCGAAGGCCGCACCCGGTGTGGTCTTGGTCCTGGGTGTCCGGAGACGCAAAAACCCCGGGCCTTGCGGTCCGAGGTTTCTGGGAAGTGGATACGTTTCGGCGGGGTCTTGTTTGGGGCTGCACCGAAGGTTTGCACCTTCACTGAAACTCCTGCCTCTCGGCACCCTCTTGGGTCTATCCACCAAGTCTTTCGAAGGAACTCAGCCTTGCGGCACTCCTTCTACGGACGACCTGCTGACGGCGTAGATTCCGCTTATTGACTCGGATCGGGAACTTGAGGCAATCGCCTTCCCGCTCCTGGCACCACACGGAACCTGGTCACTCGGAGAGCCGGCGTCAGTCTTTGAGCTCTCCAGCCGGGGCAACTACTTAGGTCTTCGTTGCCTTCAGTACCAATCATCAAGGGGTCCGTACCGACCGGATGACTCCGGCCTGCACTCCTAGGAAAACCCCTGTCCTACCGCGTCCGCAGGTACTCGCGGACCCCAGGGCCACTACAGCTTTCGGGCCTACGCCCCGCCGGTCCCTCGGGCCTGCCGGCGTCGCCGGCTTTCGCCGGCCCGTCGATTCACTCTGCAGAGCAACTCGACGCTCTCCCTCGGTTACAAGCCACCTCCGGACGACCTCGTCCGTTTGTTGGTGACCTCTCCCTTGGGAGCCCGCTAAGATAACACGAGGAGATCCCCAGGTCAACAACATTTCGAAGTTTCTTTTCGCCACCAATCCGATGCCGCTTCCATCGATAGTCGAGTGGCTCCCGATCGCGTGGCCCGATGCCCAGCAGAACGCGCGGGCCATCTCCACGATTTCGGGGCTGGTCTTCGAGACACTCAACATCTCGTTGCGTCTCGGCCTGGTTTACGGTCTCATCACCGGGTTCAGGGCACTTGTCGCAGGATGGGGGGCGGATTGCAAGGAGGCGAGCGCCCATCGCGCGCGGCTCGTTCGCCGAGCGATCGTGTTCGCGATCGTCCATGCGTACGCGCTGACGATCCTGCTGACGCTGATTGTCTCGTCGACCCGGCCGGGGGATGCGAAGTCCCTCGTCTTCAATGCCGGCGTCAACGCCTGGATGTTCTTTCTCCTGTGTCTTCCGATTGTCGGGCCGGTGACTGACTGGCTGGCTCGCCGCCATCCTCGGGTGCACGCCGAGGCGGCGCAACCGGTCTGGCTGGCGTTCGTCTATCTGGCCGGTTTCTACTCCCTGGGCAACTGGGGCTGGCATCCCTGGCCCGAGCTCCCCGGGGTCCTCACCGTGCTCCTCTACTGGGCGCCGTGTCTGATTCCCAACTGGGTGCGGCTGCGAGTGGGGCTCGCCCCGGGCCGCTCACGCTGAACCCCGCCCTCAGAACGGATCGGGAATCTGCGCCAGTCGCCAGAGCTCGAGGAACTTCTCCCGGACCCAGGGGTGCAACTGGTCGGCCACCTCGCGGCCCAGGCCGGCGCTGCGGATCAGCTCCTGCACGTCGACCAGGTCCTTGGCTCGGTGGGGAGCGACCATCCCGGAAGCGAGCTCCAATTCGAGGTAGCGCGGAAGAGGAAGCAACGCGAACCGCTCTCCTCGAACCGCGGTGGCGGCAGGATCGGGGAAAGCGATCGGCTTCGGCTTGTCGTCGCCCGGGAAGCGGCCCGAGCTGAGCACGTCCACTTTCACGTCGTGTTCCGTGTCGAGCAGCTTCCCGGTGCCCGCCACTCTTTCGACGTATCCCCTGCCGAGCCATCGCCGCTTGAACGTCTGCAGATCCTCCTCGCGCATCAGCACGCCGACATCGATGGTGGCTCGCCGGTGTCCATACTCGTTGAGAGCCAGGTCCCCGATGATGGCGTACGGAAGTCCCTCGGCCTCCAGAATGCCAACGAGCTTCCAGAGAGCTTCATGCACCTCGGAGACGCCCCTCAGAAACCTCCCGCAGAACGCCACGCCATCGACGAACCGGGCCTCTGCCTCCGGCGGCAGGCGCCCAGCCCCCCAGGATCTGGCAGGTCCCTGGCTCACAGAGAGGAGCCTAGCACGGGACTCGGCGTCGAACGTGAAGGTGGCCGTGCTCATGATGGCCCTGTTCACCTCGTCGAGCACCCGGAAGATCGGTACCGCCAGTCTGAGGAATGGGTACATGCCGCCATGGACTCCGTGCGTCGGAGCTCCTTGCGAACCGGCATCGCGCCAAGACTTGAGACGGCATGAGCAGAAGCGACTGCCGGACGACCAGGCGGCCGAGGGTGAAGCGCCCGTCGCTGGCTTTGGTGGAGGACTTCGAGGCGCGCAAGCTCGCACACCTTGCGGGTGATGACTTCGCAGCGGCGGTCGAGACTCCTTGCCGGTCCTTGAGGCGGAGGCTCGCGGCTGCCCACCGAATGAATCCTTGACCGCTCTTCCTCGGGAGTACTGTCACCCACTGGGACACAGCGACCCGTGAACCAGGGAGGCAGACCTCCGCTCTTCGGTGCTCGTTCGGCAAAGTGAGCCCCTCGCGTCAACTCGTGCCCGAACCCGAGCTTGATTGGCTCTTTCCAGACCGATGGAGGGCTCTTCGAGGCGCTCTGGCAACCGCAGTCCTGCCAGCGACTGACGCGACACCCGAAACTACGCACGGAAGATGCGGTTCACCGGACAACTACGAGAAGCCACGTTCTCGAGCCGGACCCTGGATGCCGCGCCTGGAGGCGGTGAGGCGTCGATCAGAACGGGAGCCGCTGGCGGGTCGGGACGGCCGGCCTGTCCACCACCGTTGCTAGCAATGCGACTGCCGCAACTCGTTGCGGTGTTCACTCCGGAATCCATGATGTGGGAGGGTCGCACGAGCATTCGGGTCACCTTCAGAGGCCCGCAACACGTCTTCCTGGATAGGAACTAGCTACACGCGTATGCCGAACGGATACAGCGTACCCAGTGCCTTCGATAGGCTTCGTGTCGGAACTTCAGCAGAACCAGTCCCGTCTCCCATGTCATCCACATAGTACAGGTTGAATTGTCGCACGATGCTCGGCCACGTGTCCTCCACTGTTGTGCCTTCGAGCGAGTGGATGCGTCCGCGCCTCACGAAAAGAGTCAAGTTTGCTGGATACGTCAGTTCCTCCACTTCAACAGCCACGTCGCCAATGTTGACATCTCCGTCAAATGAGTCGCCCTTTTCCAGGCGGGGGTCAACTGCGGGAGTGGTCAAGAATCCGACTTGACACACCTTTCGCTCAACCACTGTGAGAGCTGGCAACTGTCGTTGCAATTGAGCGAAAATCGGGTGATCACCCGCAGTCAAGACGCGGAGTGCCGATAACTCAAACGCGCTCAAATCCATGGTGCGTCCGATCACGCTTGGCTAACGCTGTTCAGCGATGGCCTGGGACCAAGAGTGAGCGTTCACGGCCACGAAGTTGTGAAATGCAGGCATCGCATTGCCGCCACAATCAGCAGCCAACGCGCATAGACACGAACTCACAGGAGGGCTGCGGTACCAGCCTCGGATTGCCTTGTCTGAACAACCTGACGCGAAAATCGTAGCTGAAGGCGAGAGAACCCCGACGGGATGTGGTCTGTGGCGCACGCGTGGGGCGCCAGGATGCGGTGCGTCAGAGTTCTTGACCCCGACGTGCACTTTCGGGCGGTTCACACCCCTGGCAGCCCCCTGCGGGGTGGCCATCAGGGCCTCGTGTCACCGTCCGAGTTTCGCTGCCGTCGTTTCCACGCCAACAACTTCAGCAGCGAAGGGTGAAGTCCACCAGGGGTCGCGCTCACGGCTGGTAGGGAACGACGAGCTTGAGGCCGTGCATGGCCCGGAAGTGCTTGGCGTTGTGCGCCTCGAGCTCGGCCTCTTGGGCCAGGGCGTGCTCCTGCGTCAGGTGCGCATCGGCGAGTGCTCGACGGCTGGGTTCTCGAAGCGGGGTGGGTGGCGGCGTGTACCTCGAGGAGCTTGGCGAATCTGACTTGGATATAGAGCTGGGTGGTGGTGACCTGGGCGTGCCCGAGGATCTCCTGGAGATAGCGGATCTCGGCGCCGTTCTCGAGCATCAGGGTGGCCATGGTATGGCGCAGGAGATGGCAGGAGCAGCGAAAGCTCCCCGCCCGCAGCTCCAGGGGATCGGTCCCCTCGATCTCCCCCTGCTCCGTGCGTCCGTCTGCCCCGGCCAACCGGTACACGTAGAGTGGCATGGCGTTCCCCAGAACGATACCACACGGCGCAGGCCCGCCCCGCCCCCCGCCTTGCCCCTCTCGTGTTACCCTGGCGCCAGCCCGGCGCGGCGCCGGGACGTGGAGGAACGAATGGCTGCCCGAACGGCTCGCGACCAAATGACCCGCAAGGAGATCATCAAGGAGTCGCGACACTGGCTCGACCTCATCTCGGCTCGCAAGATCACGCGCTATCAGCGGCGCAAGATCGTTCGCGAGACGATTGGAAACTTCGACAGCTACTACAACAAGGGCTTCCTCGAGTATCGCAAGTCGATGACCGAGGCCGGCGAGTTCGCCGCGGTGGAGTGGACGGGCCGCGGCAGCTACTTTACCGACATCCTCGGGAGGCGCTACCTCGACTGCCTGGGCGGCTACGGCATCTACTCGGCCGGCATCCGCCACCCGACCGTCATCAAGGCGGTGCAGCACCAGCTGGAGCGGATGCCGCTCTCGAGCCAGGAGCTGCTGGACCCGCTGCGGGGCGCGCTGGGCGAGCTTCTGGGCGAGATCGCGCCGGGCGACCTGCAGAAGTGCTTCTTCATCTCCAACGGCACCGACGCCGTCGAAGGGGCGATGAAGCTGGCGCGGCTCTACACCAAGAAATCGGGGTTCATCAGCTGCCTGCGCGGCTTCCACGGCAAGTCGTACGGGTCGCTATCCCTGATGGGCAAGAGCGAGTACCGGGTCGACTTCGAACCGCTCCTGCAAGACGTCTACTTCGTGCCGTTCGGGGACGCGACGGCCGTGGCGATGGAGCTGGAAAAGGCAGCCGCAGTGGGGCTCGACATCGCGGGCGTCGTGGTGGAGCCGATCCAGGGCGAGGCCGGGGCGATCGTCCCGCCCGACGACTACTGGCCCAGGCTGCGCGAGATCTGCACGCGCTTCAACGTGCTGCTGATCGCCGACGAAGTCCAGACCGGCATGGGCCGCACCGGCAAGCTCTTCGGCGTGGAGCACTGGGACGTGGTGCCCGATATCATGTGCCTGGGCAAGGCGCTGGGCGGCGGCGTGATGCCGCTATCGGCCTTCATCAGCACGCCGGAGATCTGGGGTGTCCTCGAAGGCAACCCGTTCATCCACTCGTCGACCTTCGGCGGCAATCCGCTGGCCTGCGCGGCCGGTATCGCCGCCATTTACGTCACCTTCGCGGAGGACCTGCCGGGCCGCGCCGCCAAGAGCGGGGAGTACCTGATGGAGAAGCTGCGCGAGATCCAGGCGCGCCATAGCGACGTACTGGTCGAGGTGCGCGGCAAGGGTCTGCTGATCGGGCTGGAGTTCGTCACCAGCGAGTTTGGCTACTCCGTGGCGGCGGGCCTCTTCCGCCGCGGCGTGCTGGTCGCCGGCACGCTGCTCAACGCCAAGACGCTGCGGGTAGAGCCGGCGCTCAACATCAGCAAGAAAGAGATGAATGAATTGCTGGAGAAACTCGACGATACCCTGGATGATCTCTCCTGAACCATGCAGCTCGGAATCGACAGACCGCTGACCGCCTTGGAGCAGGAAGAGCTGGCCTCCGAGGCCTACGACAGCTACGACGCCTACCTCAACCGCTGGCCGAAGTCCGTGCGCCAGTGGGGGCCGACCAACGCCGTGGAGTGGAGCGGCGAAGGCGTTTGGCTGCGTGATATCCACGGCCGGGCCTTCCTCGACTGCCTGGGTGGCTACGGCGTCTTCGCGCTGGGCCATCGCCATCCGCGCGTGATCGCCGCCGTGAAAGCGCAGCTGGACCGCCTGCCGTTGCACAGCCAGAAGCTGGTCAACCCCTACGCCGCGGAGGCCGGCCGGCGCCTGGCCGGGATCGTCCCCGGCAACCTCCGCAAGTCCTTCTGGTGCAACAGCGGCACCGAGGCCGTCGAAGGGGCGCTCAAGCTGGCGCGTCTCTACACCAAGCGGCCCAACTTCGTCAGCACGGTCAACAGCTTCCACGGCAAGAGCTTCGGGAGCCTCTCGGTGACGGGCCGGGCCTTGTTCCGGGACCCGGTGGCGCCGCTGTTGCCGGTGCGGTTCGTGCCCTACGGCGACCCCGCCGCGCTGGACAAGGCGCTCGACGCCGAGACGGCCGCGTTCATCATCGAGCCGATCCAGGGCGAGGGCGGGGTCCACGTTCCGCCTGAAGGGTACCTGAGAAAGGTACGAGACCTCTGCACGCGCAAGGGTGTCTTGATGATTGCCGACGAGATCCAGACGGGCCTGGGCCGCACGGGCCGCATGTTCGGCGTGGATCACGAGGGAGTGGTGCCGGACATCCTCTGCGTGGCGAAGGCGCTGTCGGGCGGCGTGGTGCCGTGCGGCGCGTTTGTCAGCACCGACGAGATCTGGACCGCCTACCACCCGATGCCGCTCTTCCACACGAGCACCTTCGGCCACAACCCTCTGGCCGCCACGGCCGCCGCCGCTGCCATCGAGGTGATCGTTTCGGAGCGGCTCCACGAGCGGGCCGCCAGGCTTGGCGATAGGCTGATGACCGGGCTCAGGGAGCAATGGCGGCGCTTTCCCAAGGCGCTTTCGGATGTGCGCGGCCGGGGACTGCTCATCGGTCTGGAGTTCGTCACCGAGGAGGCCGGCGTCCGAGCGGCCGAAGGGCTGTTCGCCCGCGACGTGCTGGTGGCGCACACGCTCAACAACCCGCGGGTGGTGCGCATCGAGCCGCCGCTGATCATCACCGAAGAACAGGTCGACCTGCTCCTGACGAAGCTCTCGAGCACGCTGGAGTCCCTCGACCGGTGACCGCATCCGTCGAGCTGGCCGGCGTCTCCAAGAGATACCAGGACCAGCTCATCACCGATTCGATCGACCTGGTGGTCGCCAAGGGCGAGTTCCTCACGCTCCTGGGTCCCTCCGGGTGCGGGAAGACCACGACCCTGCGCATGATCGGGGGGTTCGAAGTCCCTGATGAGGGTACGGTTCGCATCAATGGTGAGGACGTCACTTCACTGGCGCCGTATCAGCGGCGGGTGAACACGGTCTTTCAGCACTACGCGCTCTTCCCGCATCTGACCGTCTTCGAGAACATCGCCTACGGCCTGCGTCGCAAGGGGGCGGCGGCCGAACGCATCCGAGAGAAGGTGGCGCGCGGGCTCGACCTCATCCAGATGCGCGGCATGGAGAAGAAGCTGCCGGCTCAGCTCTCCGGCGGCCAGAAGCAGCGGGTGGCGATGGCCCGGGCGCTGGCGTGCGACCCCGAGGTGCTCTTGCTGGACGAGCCGATGTCGGCGCTGGACGTGAAGCTTCGCAAGGAGATGCAGGTGGAGCTCAAGCACTTGCAGCGCGAGCTCGGGCTGACCTTCATCTTCGTCACGCACGATCAGGAAGAGGCGCTGGTGATGAGCGACCGCATCGCCGTCATGAACCGCGGGCGTCTCGAGCACGTCGGCAGCGCCGAGGAGGTCTATGAGCGCCCGCGCACGGAGTTCGTGGCCGATTTCCTTGGGGTGAAGAACTTCTTCCGGGGCCGGCTGGAAGGCGTCGCCGGCGAGGGACGCCACCGCTGGCTCACGGAGAGCGGGCTCACGATCCTGAGCGACACCGCCGGGAGCGCTCGCCCGGGCGATACCCGGCAGCTGGGCGTGCGCCCCGAGAAGGTCTACTGCGGCGAGGAGATGAGCCGGCCGATGTCGAACCAGTTCGCTGGCACCGTCGACGATCTGCTGTACACGGGTCCGACGACCTCCCGGCGTGTGACCCTCGCTGGCGGCACCGCGCTCGAGGCGCTCTCACCCAGCCGGCCCGGGGCGCTCGCGGGTTCCGAAGTCCAGGTCGGCTTCGACAGCAAGAACGTGCTGGTGCTGGAGGCGAGCTGAGACGGTGAGCGGGAGGGGTACTCATCGTAGTCGGGGGCGTTGCCCCCGAACCCCCACCAGGGGGCCAATGGCCCCCTGGACCCCCGTTTTCTTGCAAGTGACAGGTGAGGCGAGACCTCTCGGAGACTTCGAGACTCAACAGGGCTGCGGGGGCGTTTGGGTGTTTTGGTGGGCGCCATGAGCCAACGCCACTCGCGCAGCTCCTGGAAAGCAGCCCTCCTGGACCCGGCGCTCGGCTGGCTGCTGGCCTTCTTCCTGGCTCCCATCGCGGTGATGCTGGTGATCAGCTTCGCGCGGCGCGGGACCTACGGGGGGATCGAGTGGGTGTTCGGTGTCGGCAACTATGTGCGAGCGCTGGCGCCGGACTACCTGACGATCTATGTGCGGACGGTGCTGATGGCGGCGGCGACGACGCTCATCTGCCTGGTGATGGCCTATCCGGCGGCGTACTACATTGCGCTGAAGGCCGATCCCAAGTGGCGCAGCTTCTACCTGTTGCTGGCGGTGGTGCCGTTCTGGACCAGCTTCTTGATCCGGACCTACGCCTGGATCTTGCTCCTGCGGACCGAGGGGCTGATCAACACGATGCTGGTGGGAATGGGGCTGGTCTCGGAGCCGCTCAAGCTGCTCTACTGCGATTCGGCGGTGTTGATGGGGTTGGTGTACGGAGAGCTTCCGTTCATGATCCTGCCGCTCTACTCGGCCCTGTCGCGGCTCGACACCGGATTGCTCGAGGCGGCTGAGGACCTGGGGGCCTCGCCGGCCCAGGCGTTCTGGACGGTCACGGTTCCCTTGACGCTGCCGGGCATCATCGTCGGGACGGTGTTCGTGTTCATCCCGTCGCTCGGGGCGTTCGTCACGCCCGATCTCCTGGGAGGCTCCAAGAGCATCATGATCGGAAACCGGGTTCAGGACCTGTTCGCCTCGGTGAGGGACCAGCCGTTCGGGGCGGCGATCAGCTTTCTGCTGACTTTGATCGTGCTGACCATGCTCGTCGGGGCGATGAGGGTGAAGGGCAGGACCGATTCGCTGCATGGCTCGACGATCTGACATCCTGCTGCCGGCTTGTTGGGTCTCCGTGCTGGCTTTCCTCTACCTGCCGATCGGGATCTTGATCCTGTTCAGCTTCAATCGTTCGAAGCTGACGGCGTCCTGGGAGGGGTTCACGTTCGATTGGTACCTGGCTCTGGCGCACAACGGCCCGCTCCTCTCCAGTCTCTGGAACAGCCTGGTCGTGGCCGCCGCCACGACCGCCATCGCCACGCTCCTGGGCACGATGGCGGCCTATGCGATCGATCGGGGGCTGAATCGCCGCCAGGAGCAGCTGGTCGACGCGATCATCCACCTGCCGATCATCATCCCCGAGATCGTGATTGCGGCGTCGCTGGTGATCTTCTTCGGGTTGATCGGGCTGAGGTTGTCCGTGGTGACGATCGTGCTGGCGCACGTGGCGTTCTCCATCAGCTACGTCATCCTGACGGTCCGATCGCGGCTGGCGGGGATGGAGCCGGCGCTGGAGGAAGCGGCGATGGACTTGGGGGCGGACGAGTGGACGACGTTCCGGACGGTGACGCTGCCGCACATCCTGCCGGGCATCGTCTCGAGCGGGCTGATGGTCTTCACGCTGTCGATCGACGACTACGTGATCACGAGCTTCGTGGCCGGGGTGGGGTCGACGACGCTGCCGCTCTCGATCTACTCGATGGTGAAGCAGGGCGTGACGCCCGAGATCAACGCCGTGTCGAGCCTGCTGCTGGTGGGGACGCTGCTGATGGCCGGGGTCGCGCAACGGCTTTCCCACACGCTGGAGGAGTGAGGCGCCCAAATGCGGCATAAGATCCTGGCGTTCATCCTCGTCTGCTTGGTCGTCGCGCGGCGGTTGGATTTCGCCTCCCCCGGGCTGGCCGCGACGATTGCCTGGATAGTCGTCGGGGCCTTCGCATGCGTTGTCGGGGCGCTGGTGCTCGCCCGGATTCTGGTTCGCGTTCCTCGGTGGGTGGGTGTCTGTCTTTGCGCCCTGGTCCTCATCCTGGGGGCGAAGTCGGTGCCTCATCGCCAGGAGAGCAAGCTCAACCTCTACATCTGGTCGGCGTACCTCGCGCCGGATACGCTCCCGGAATTCGAGAAGCGCCATGGGGTGAAGGTGTCGTTCGACACCTACGACTCCAACGAGGCGATCCTGGCCAAGCTGCAAGCCGGAAACGTCGATTACGACCTGGTCGTGCCGAGCGACTACATGGTCGAGATCCTCATCCGTGAGAACCTCTTGGCCGAGCTAGACAAGGGGGCGCTGAAGAACCTGAAGAACATCGACCCGGCCTTTCTCGACAAGCCCTACGACCCGGGCAACAGATATTCGGTGCCCTACTTCTGGGGCACGACCGGGTTCGGCTATCGCAAGGACAAGGTGCCGGGCGTGATCGACAGCTGGAAGGTGCTCTGGGACCCGAAGTACAGGGACCGGATCACGATGCTGGACGACATGCGGGAGAACTTTTCGGCCGCGCTCCACTCCCTGGGCTACTCGTCCAACACGACCTCCACGGCCGAGATCCAGCAGGCCAAGGAGCTCCTGATGAAGCAGAAGCCGCTCCTGAAGTCCTACAACAGCGGCAACTTCCACGAGATGCTGCTCTCGGGCGACGCCTGGCTCGTGCAGGGCTTCAACGGGCAGGTCGCCAAGGCGATGAAGGAAAATCCCAACATTGGGTACTGCCTCCCGAAGGAAGGGTGCACGATCTCGTTCGACAACCTCTGCATCCCGCGCAACGCGCCGCACCGGGAGCTGGCGCTGCTTTTCATGGATTACGTCATGGAAGCCGAAGTCGCGGCCAAGCTCGTGAATGCCTGCTACTACTCGACGCCGAACCGGGAGTGCGTCCCGCAGGTGAGCGCGCACATCCGGGAGAATTCGGCGATCTTCCCGGCCCGGGAGAATCTGGCGCATACGGAGCTGATCCACGATGTGGGGCGGGCGGTCGAGGCCTACGACGCTGCGTGGACCGAGATCAAGAGCCGGTAGATTCCCTGTGTGACGGGAATTTTCGCGCTCTTGCAACCTGCGGAGCTCGGCGCCCGTAGTAGGTGCCGGGATCATGTCCCCGTTGATGAAAAGCGCCGGGCCTGAAATGGGCACCGGCGGGAGAGGTCAGGAGGTTATGAACATGAGGAAGTCCGCTTTCTCGGCACTGGTAGTCGCGCTGCTGGTGCCAGCAATTGGCTTCGGCCAGGTGGTGTTGCCGCCGGGCCAGATGCCTGCAACCGGTTACGGGTCGTACCCGACCAACACTTACCCCAGCGGAAACTACCCTGGCGGGACGGTCGTCAACGGTGTCCAGTACCCGGGCACCATCCCTGCGGGCACGCTGCCCGGTTCGGTCGGCTCGGTGCCGGGCTACAACACGCCCATCGGCGGCGCCAACCAGAGCGGTCTCTACAACCCGTACGACGACCCGCGCTACTCGCGCCAGTACGGCAACCGCTACTACGACAACACGTATCTGAACCGAGGTATGTCGCCGGCCATCGTGCCGGCGCTGATGGGCGCCGTCGTCGGCGCCGTGCTCGGAGCGCACTTCGGGTTCAAGGGCATCCTCCTCGGCGGCATCGCGGGCTTCCTGGTCGGCAACGCCGTCTGGCAGCACTTCACCGGCCAGTCCGTTTTCGACTTCCTCTTCTACGGGCCGTTCTACAACCCCTACGCTTACGGCCAGTACGGCTCGCCCTACGGCGGCTACGGCTACGGCCAGTACCAGGGCGGCTCCCCGTACGGCGGCGGCTACGGCTACGGCGGCGTGGGCTACGGCGGCGTCGGCGGCTATCCGGGCTATGGTTACGGTGGCGTGGGCTCGTACCCGGGCTACGGCTACGGCGGCTATATGCCCGCGGCCACACGCCTCACGGTCAACGGCGGGCTCATGAAGGACGGCCCAGGCGCCCCGGGCACCGACCTCGAGTCGCTGCGCAAGGGCTACTTCGAGCAAGTCGCGGCCTACCAGAACGCACTCAAGGCCGGTGGCGACGCCACCGCCTCCCGCAACGCGATGGAGACCTCCCGCGCCGCCTACCAGAAGGCGCTCGAGGCCGCCGCCGGAACCTCCAAGTAAGCATCGAATTTCTCTGGCCGGGCGGCCACGCCCCCTCATCCGGGGATTTCCCGCCCGTTCCCCCCTGACCCCATTTCAACGGTTCTTTAGCCCCCGCCGGCTCTCATCCTCCGGCGGGGGTCTTGTTTTCCCGAAGACGCGCCTGTGTCACGAACTTCGGCCGTCTTCTTGGCTAAACTTACGGTGTGAAGCCGACGACGCCGGCGGTCCCCGAGGCTGCGGCCGATCCGAGTGAGACCGAGCCGGGCGCCCGGCTCCGGCAAGGCGTGGAGCTGGCCGGCTACCGGATCGAGGCGTTGATCGGCTCGGGCGGTATGGGACAAGTCTACCGGGCCACGCAGCTCTCGCTCTCCCGCGAGGTGGCGCTCAAGGTGATGGCGCCCGCCATCGCGCGCGATCCGCAGGCCCGGCGCCGGTTCCTGCAGGAAGGCGTGCTGGCGGCGCGCGTCGCCCACCCCAACCTGGTTGCGGTGCTCGAGGTCGCCGAGGCCGGCCGGCTACTGGTCCTGGCGCTGGAGCTGGTGAACGGAGAGACGCTGGCGCGGCGTCTCGAAAGGCTGGGCGCGCTGCCGCCCGGGCTGGCGTGCGAGGTGGTCTCCACGACGGCGGACGTGCTCACCAGCCTGCACGCTGCGGGCGTGCTGCACCGGGACCTCAAGCCAGCGAACCTCTTCTTGTGTCGCGATCGGGGAGTGCTGGTGGGTGACCTGGGGATCGCCAAGGACCTGCAGGCGGCGGGTCCCCTGACGGGAGCGCACGTGCTGCTCGGCACGCCCGCGTACATGGCGCCGGAGCTGGTGGAAGGAGAGCCTTCCAGCGCCGCCGCGGACATCTACGCCCTGGGTGTCGTCTTCTTCGAGTGCCTGGCTGGACGATTGCCGTTCGAGGCCGAGGACCCGATGGAGTTGCTCCGAATGCACGCGCAAGAGCCGGTCCCCGACCTGACAGCGATGCGGCCCGAGCTGCCGGCCGAGTACGACGCGTTCGTACAGCGGGCGCTGGCGCGGCTTCCCGCCGACCGGTTTTCGAACGCCTCGGAGATGGCTGCGGCCGCACGCGAGCTGCCCCAGGTGGCCCGGAAGAGCGGCGCAGCACCGGCTGCCGCTCCGTTGCGTCGCCCGGAGGGGCCTGCAACGGTGTTGCGCTCGACGCGTTCGGTGCGCCCCAGAAGCGGCACGCGCGTCGTGTCGAGCAGCCGTGCCGTCGTCGCGGCGGCCCGGCCGCGCTGGCATTTGTGGGGCGCAACCGCGTGTCTTCCGGCCGTCGGGCTGGCGATCTGGCTGCTCGCGCCGCGGGTGGCCGCGCCGCCTGTGGCTCCGCCCGTTGCTGTCACAACGCCCCCCACGAAGGTGCCCCTTGCTGCCCAGAAGCCGGCTGCAACCGAGGTCGCGCTGCCCACGAGCGCGATTCTCCGGAAGGCGATGCTGCTATCGCCCATACCGGCCGAGTCCGACCCGGACTTGCCGGCCGCCCGGTCTGCCGCGTCCGCCATTCAGTCCTCGACGGTCGAGGCCCTGGAGCTGCTCGAACGGTATCTCGACCACCCGCGGCGCATCGATCCCCAGAAGACGATGCGGGAGACCTTCGAAGCTTGCAGGAAGTCGTTTGCTCCCTGGAAGGCCGCCATGCTCGAGGCGGCGGCCGTGGGGACCGATTCGGCAGGGCGCCGCGCGGCCCGGCTGGCTGCCGCGGCTGTCTCGGGGCTGGTCGAGGTCCGGGCCCGGCTGCAGTGGACTCTGCGCCAATGGGTCCGCGGGGCCCCGGACGACGTCGCCATGTTCCGGCAGGCGAAGATCCCCATCTACCTCGACGACTTCGGCGAAGGGATCGCCCGGAACGCCGGGAACGTCCATACCGAGCTCAGCCGCCGGATTCCGGCGCCCACTACCTCCTGGTCCATCGCGCTGGCCTGCACGGAGGCGATCACGCGCCTTTCCAGCTCCCGAGCGGCGGGTGTCGTCTCCAGCCCCGATCTCCAGGCGAGGCTGGAGGGCGCGCTCGAGAGGATGGTGCTGGCCTCGGAGAACCGGATGGAGGACCCGGCCGTGGTGCGCGGGCTCCTGCACGCGATGCGCGTGGTCGCGGGCCGGTACTCACTCTACGCGAGCTCCCTGGGCGCCGTTCGGCGGGTGCTGGACCGACTCGATCGGGCTGGCGGGCCCGGAGACCCACGTTCCCGCCGGTTGCGTGAGGAGCTCCTGCGCTACGAGCTGGAGCTCGAGCGCATCTGGCTCGAGCTCCATGCGCAGCCCGGCAAGGTGCCCGATGCGGCCGCTTCCCGCAAGGCGATCGACGAGTGGCGCTCGATGGAGAAGCGGCTGGCCCCGCTCGCCGGGCCGAAGAGCGCCCCCGGACGGACCGCATCCCGCCGCGACCTCGATCTCTTGCTGCGCGTAGACGAGGTTCGCGAGCTCGCCGCGGGCGAGCTCCAGGCGCTGAAGAACGGGAGGCCTGCCGAGGAGTAGCCGCTGGTCCGAGAGTCACAGCGCAACCGGACTCGAACACTCGATGGACCTGTTGACTCTTGATGCCCAGGTCGGGCCTCGAAGGTCTGAAAGCCGCATCAAACGGGGGTCCAGGGGGCTATTGGCCCCTTGGCCAGGGTTCGGGGCCGGAGCCCCTGAGAGGATTCAGTGCCTCACCACCCCAGCAACCGGCGCGACGCGGTCGTGCCGGGCAGCGGGGAGGCGGAGCGGAGCGAGACCTTGGCTGCGGCCAGGAGCGGCGCGACGCGTTCCAGCGCTTCCTGTTCGGAGGCGGTGCGCGGGAGCGCGGGCTCGAGCGTGGCCAGCGTCATCTCGAGAGCGAAGGGGATCGTTCGACCTTCGGAGTCGCGGCCGGGTGCCAGCACGTAGCAGCGGCGCTCGGTGACGCCCACGTGTGCGGCGGGGACGCGGCCGGCCCCCGCCGTCGCCACGAGCGCGCGGTCGCCGAGCTCCAGGACCTGGCGGCCCTCCAGCCGGGCGATGTCATTGCGTGTCTCGCGCACGAGGACGTAGGTCCGGGCGCCGGTCGCTTCCAGCGTGTAGATGACGGAATCGACCTTGGCGTGGTGGACGTCCAGGTACGACACCCGGCGGAAGGTGTACCGGTAGGTGCCGTCCGGGATCTCCTGGGTCTCCAGGGTCCGTCGCGCAGCTTCGATGCGGCCTGCGGAGTCGGGCGACTCGTTGGCCGCTTTCCAGTCGAGGTCGGGTGCTGCCGACGCCAGCTTCCGCACCCAGCCCTGCACGTGGTGATCCGAATCTCCGGCGTGGAAGTGCTCGTGCAGCATCCCCTCCATCATCTCCTTGAACTGCCGGTTGGCCTCCTCGGCGTCTGCGATCTCCTCGGCCTTCGCCTGCGGGTCACGGCTTGCGGCTGGGGCCGAGCCGTCGGCTGGCGTCTCGTCCGGGGGCAAGCCTTCCGCTTCCTCGGCGCCGTCCGTTCCGTCGGGCGACCCGGCACCTTCATCGACGCCGCTTCCCGGAAGCGTCGTGGCGCGTGCGGTCTCCTCGGGGGTCGGCGCCGTGTCGCCCGATTCCTTCGACTTGCGTGCGCGGCGCGGTCCGGGGAGCCGGATGCGCCGCTGGTCCATCACGAGCCGGCCCAGCTTCACGGCGCGGGCCTGGTCCTTGCGGCCAACCCAGTCGACGCGCGCCTCGAGGTATCCGCTGCCGGACGCCGACGGGTCGGGATGGTAGAAGAGCTCTCGCGAGATACCGAGCTTCTGGATCTCGTCGCTGGTCAGGATCCGGTCCGAGTTGAGGACGCGATCGGTCTTCACGGTTCCGCGGCTGTCGGTTCCTGGACCGAACAGCTCCATCAGCTCCCAGGACGGGTAGGCGCCGTAGCGGTCGAGCATGTTCTGCGCGAGCTTCGTGGCCAGGAGGTACTCGCGATTGCCTTGAGTGGTCGACGTGTTGAAGTCGATGAGCGAGACCATCACGAAGAGGATGGCGAAGAGGATCGCGATGGCGACGAGGATCTCGACGAGGCCGAAGCCGGATCTTGCGGCGCGGGCGGTCACGAGTCTCGCCTCGATTTCTCGATTGCGTCGACGAGCGTGCTCGGCAGCTCGGGCGGCGGCGCCGGCGCGGGGACCGAGAGGAGCTCTGCGGGCACCGGGTAGGTGCGGGACAGCGACGCCATCAGGCGCGAATCTCGCAACTCCACGAGCTGCACGGAGGCGTGGGTGCCGGTGGCATCGGCGCCGGTCGCTTCGACGGCGATTCGGACGTAGTCGCGTCCGTGGCTCACGGGGTCGAGCATGCTGAAGAAGGTCAACTCCCAGTCGCGCAAGAGCAGCGCGGGCCGAGGCTGGCCGTTGCGCACGGGCACGACTGTGCCCGGGAGCGGGCCGGGGGCCAGCGTCCAGACGACCGAGGAACCGGCGACGACGCGGTCTGTCGTGCGGGCGCGGTCGAAGACCGAAAACGCGATGCTGCGGCGGTCCTTGCTGATGCGCACCGGCTCCCTGGCGAACTGCGGGGTGACGACCATGCGGCCCAGGTCGTCGGCGATCTCCTCGAGCACCAGCAGCGCCGATTGCATGGCGTCGGTCTTTCGGCCGCCGCGATAGAACTGCCCTGAGCCGAGCGAGAGCAGTCCCCAGACCAGCCCGGCGAGCGTCGCCAGAAGCAGCGAGGCGATCAGGAGCTCAAGCAGCGTGAAGCCGCGCCTCATCGAGCGGCCGCCTCTGCAGCCTCGCCGCGGCTGCGCTCGACTCCGGACGCCAGGTTGATGGGGCTGATGTTCACGGCGTAGAGGGCGGGCTGCCGGGAGAGCTCCACCAGCGTGAACTGCTTGCGCAGGTAGGCGGTCCGTTTCACGGCGGGCAGCGCGCCCCCGGCGGACGCTGCGCACTCGAAGTCGACGAGGCCGACGGCGAGGCGGACGGAGCGGTAGGTGATCTGGAGCGTGCTGCAGATGCGGGGCGGCGGCCAGAGCGAGATCCGGCGCACGCCCGAGCGGACGAGGGTGGAAGAGACGGTGGTGTACCGGACTCGGACCTGGACCGGGCCGGCTTGCACGCCCGGGTCGGTGAAGACTGAACGGGTCTTTTCAGGATAGAAGACGTACGAGAACGAGCGGCCGGCTTCGATGCTTCGGAGCTCGCGGAAGATATCGAGGCCGCTTCTGCGCTCTTCGCCGGGCATGTTGGCGCGGGCGAAGAGGTCATAGAGCGCCTCGTCGATGGCGGAGCGGGCGACGTTGGAGGCGACCAGGCCCAGGCTGGCCAGCGCGCGTTCGCGGGCCAGTCCCAGCGAGTAGCGGTAGTAGGCGCCGACGAAGATGGCCGTCAGGAGCGCCGCGCCCAGGACCATGAAGATGCCGAGGCCGAAGCCGCGGCGGCTGGCCGTGACGCGCTGCATCATCGCGCGCCCCCGTCCGCGTGCGGGTCGCCCAGGAGCTCTCGCGCCAGCGCTGCCTGTTCGCCGGCAGAAAATCGCGCCCGCCTGAGCGATTCCCACCGCTCCAGGAGGGCCAGCGGCTGCGCTGCGTAGATCGCCTCGATGACAGGATCGCCCGGTCCGTGCGTCCGGAACGGATCGGTCAGCCGCGCCAGGCGGCCGCCTACCGTTCGCGCTCCATCGAGGCCTTTGGCTGCCGTGAGCTCGCGCCAGTGCTCCAGCACTGCCTGTCCGCGGGCCACGCCGCCCAGCCGCGCCGCGACCCTCCACGCCGCGACCTGCGCCAACCCCTCGGAGAGGCTGTCGTGGCCGCCCGTCGCAGGCCAGGCCAGGTGAGCCAGCTCGTGGGCGAGCTGGAAGAGACACCCGTCCGGCGACCAGTCGTTCGGTGAGGCGGACCCGGCCGGCAGCTCCCGCACGATCACGGTTCGGCCGACCGTGCGGCCCGAGCCGGCGGCCGCCACGTCGACGCGGGCCCCGTCGCCCACCGGGCCCAGCTCGCTCTCGAGCGCCGCGAGCACGCGCCGCGCCCAGGGCAGCGCCGCGGCTGCTCGCGAGGGGGACTGGGCTGACGGGCATCCTTCGACAAGCTCAGGATGAGCGGTGTTCGGGGGAGGTCCCCCTCCGGATCCGCTCAGGCTGAGCTTGTCGAAGCCCGCCCCTCTGGTGGCCTGCAACCCGGCCGGGGCGGACACTGTGAGCCGGTCGTCGGCCGCCGTCTCGAATCGGCCGGGCAGGTATCCCCACGCCGGCCGCCGAGATCTCGGCCCAGAGGAAAACACCAGGTCTTCGCCCTGCACGTTCCCTTCGACCGGGATGCCGGCCGGACGTTCCTTCCAGGCGATCGAAAGTTCGGCGCGCTCCGGAAATGCCGGGTCCAGGTCCCACGGAAGCCACGCCGCAAAGCGATCCGCCGGGTCGGGTTCGTCCTCTTCCTCGAAGGATGCCGCCAGCCGTAGCGTCCGCGTCCCCGTCCAGGCATTCAGCTCGAAGACGAGCAGGCCGGCCGCGGGCAACGGCTCCACGGGCACGGCCCGGCTGCCGTCCATCAGTGAGACGCCGGTCACGGTCCCGGGCGGCTGCCAGGCGAGCGCACGGCGTGCCGGAACCCCGACCGCTGCGCACTCGATCGTCAGGTGCGCCTCCAGCTCCACCCGGCGCCCGTCGAACCGCGCCGTCGCCGCCACGCTTCGCAGGCGCACTCCGGCCGCCATGCGCCGCGGGGCTTCCCCGTCCTTCAGTTCGAAGATAGCGGAGCTTCCCGCTCCCAGCGGCACGATGCAGAGACGCCCGCCCCCAGTCCCCGGCGCGGTGATCATCTCGCCCGCTTGGACGATCTCCCGCTCCCGGGCCGAGAGCATCCCCGGACTTGCGAGCAGCCGCCCCGAGAGCCCAGCGAGGGTCCACCCGTCCTGCGCAACGAGTGCCGCCGCAAAAGCGCCACCAGCGCACGCCATGGCCAGCGTCCGGCGGGTGCTGAAACGCGTGAACGTGAGGCCAACCGTCATCTCATTACAGACGCCACTTTGCAGACCGACGACTTCAGAGTGCGATGCGGAGACAGAAGACGGCGGATTATAGACCGAGGATGGGTGGCCGTCCGGAGGCGCCCGCGAAGGGTTAGACGGCGGAAGCTGGAAAGCTGCATCCGGTGCATCCTTCGACAAGCCTGTCCTGAGCCTGCCGGTGGGCTCAGGATGACCCTTCGACAAGCTCAGGATGAGCGGGGCGTTCGCAACCCCCGCTTCCCCATCTAGCTCCCGCGCCGAACAGGCCGCTCATGTTACCGTGTCGGCGATCGCTCCGTTTCCACGGCCGCGGGGGTCGCGGCGGCGGATGGTCCGCCGGGCGATCGGCGGCCCGCACCCCACACCCTCTTTCGCGATATGTCCAACCCGGGTCCCTGGCGCCTCGCGGGGGTGGCCTTGGTCGGCGTCGCATCCTTCTTCGTCGGGCGTGTCCCGGCGGTCGCCCGGCTGGACGACCAGCTCTTCGACGGCTTCGCCCGACTTCAAACCGTTGCGGGCGATCCGGGCGGCGCGGTCATCGTGACCATAGACGAGCCGGCGCTGCTGGAGGAAGGCGACTGGCCCTGGAAGCCCGATCGGCTGGCGCAGCTCCTCGAAGGCGTGTTCGCCGCCCGCCCCTCCGTCGTCGGGCTCTCGCCCGGACTGACCTCCGTCCTGCTTGCGGCGTCGCCCCAGAAGCTGGCTCAGCTGCAGCAAGCGCGCGGATCGACGCCCCTCGTCCTCAGCTTGCGGCCGGCGCCCGAGCTGCCCGAGTCGCTTCCCGCGCGCGCCAAGGCGCTGGCGGCGTTTCACGACGACTGGGGCGTCTGGACGCACGAGTCCGACGACGACGGCATCCTGCGGCGGCTCCACGCCGAGGTGCCGGCAGAGGTGCCGCCGGGGAGCTTGTTCGAGCACCGCGTGGCGCGCCATCTGGGCGTTGCGGCTGCCGTCCCCACGCGCATCCGTTTCACGGGGGCCGCGCGCTCGCTGCCGTACGTATCGCTCTTGCGCCTGGCGCGCCGAGA
This sequence comes from Candidatus Wallbacteria bacterium, assembly GCA_016213845.1. Taxonomy (GTDB): domain Bacteria; phylum Muiribacteriota; class UBA6191; order JACPRK01; family JACPRK01; genus JACPRK01. The sequence goes on along the minus strand of JACQZN010000036.1, from coordinate 51,806 downwards.
AATGCCTGCGTCCGTCCTGAGCGGCCGCCCCGCCCTGGTCGGGCTCTCGGCTGGCTCGGCGACCCGCTCCTTCCCGACGCCGACCACCGGCCACGGCCGCCCGATGCCCGAGGTCGAGGTCGCCGCCCACGCGCTGCACACGCTGGTCGCGGGTTACGGCCTGGTCGACGCTGGATTGCCGATGCGGCTCGGAGCCCATCTGGCGATGGGGGTCGCCTTCTTCAATCTCTGCCGCTGGTTCAGCGTCGTCAGCTCGTACATCCTGCTGGCCCTCTCGATCGTGGGCACGGTGTCGAGCTCGCTCCTGCTGGCGTTGTACGCCGGCTTGCTGCTGCCCGTCACACCGCTCCTGGCGCTCGATCTCGGGCTGTTCGCCCTGGTACTTCGTTACAAGTTGCAGGACCAGGACCAGCGATTGCGGGCGGTGCTCCTGCGCTTCACGGGCGGCGTGTCGGGAGGCGGGGCCGCCGCGCGAGCGGGCTGGAAGGAAGCGCTGGTGACGATGGGGCAGTACGTCGACTGCCGCGCCTCGGCGCTCCTGAGCGCGCGCGAGAAGGGCGAGCTGCCGGTGGTCGAGGCCTCGAGCGGACTGCCGAAGGACGAGGAAGAACAGATCGCCAGTGCCCTGGTGCGTTTCGAGGGCGCCGAAATCACGCGGTTGGAGGGCGTGCTGCGAGGCCGCGAGGTCGTGGTCGTGCCGCTCTTCCTCGGCAAGCGGCTGCTCGGCTACTGGGCGTTCGTGCTCGGCCAGTCGAGCTCGCTCGAGCTGCGCGGCCCGCGGGCGCGGACCCTGACCGCCGTTGCCCGCGAGTTTGCCGTGCGCGAGTTCGAGCGCCAGCTCGTCACGGGCGGCGCCAGGAGCGAGGCGCGACCCATCGCCCAGCGACTGTTCCACGACCCGCGCGACCGCGAGCTGGAAGATCTGAGCACGCTGACCGACGAGACCGCCCGGGAGCGCGACTACCTGCGCGACGTCTTCGAGCGCCTCGAAGTCGGCGTGCTGACGGGGAACCTCCTGGGCGAGGTGACGACCGTCAACTCGGCGTTCGCCCGCGCGGTCTCCCGCTCGCGCGATGAGGCGGCGCGCGCCAACTTCTTCGACCTCGCCGGGGCCATCTTCACCCGCGAAGGCACCACCGTCCGCGATTGCCTCGACCGCCTATTCGATACTGGCCGCGTGCTCCAGGAGGAGTTCTCGCCCGCCGGCTCCCGGGCGGCGTACTTCGTGAGCTGGTCGGTCCTGCGGGAGGAGACCGCGCAGGCGCCGGTCGTGAAGGGGTATCTCTGCACGGCGCTCGACGTGTCCCGTCACCGGGCGCTCGACCAGCTCCGGACCCACATGCTCGAAGCCGTGACCTTGAAGGTTCGCAACATCCTGTCGGTCGTCCTGGGGTATGCGGAGGACTTCACCGACTTCCGGGGTACGGTCGATGAGGCGGCCGAGACCGGTCGGATCGTCTACCGATCGGCCAGTCAGCTCTCCGAGCTCTTCGAAGACTTCCAGCGCGTCAGCCAGTTCGGCTTGACCAGCGACCGCCTGCAGCGGGTGCCGCTCGACATGCTGGCCGGTGTGCGCGGTGCCGTCGAGAACAGCCAGGACTTCGCGTCCCAGAAGGGGTGTACCGTGAAGCTCGAGGAGGGCGTGCCGCCCGATCCGGTGCGCGGCGATCCGGCGTTCCTCTCGCGCTCGGTGGAAGCGCTGCTGTACCAGTCGCTGCTGAACGCGCCATCGGGCGGGTCGGTCGTGCTGCGGGTGCGGCAGGAGGAAGGCCGCGTGGCGGTCGAGATCCGCGGCGAGGGGTTTGGTCTCCCGCAGGACGCGGTCGCGCGGTTCTTCGAGGAGCCGGCGGATGAATCGGGTCTGTCGAGTGTCTGGCAGAGCGCAGGTCAGCTCCTCCCCCACCAGGTCCACCGCGCGCTGGCCGACATGGACGGCGGCGTGGAGCTATCGAGCCGCGTCGGCGAGGGGACGACGTTTCGGCTCTGGCTGCCGCTCTTGTGACGACGATGGCCGAGTGGCTGCCGCTGGCGATCTTCCCGGAGGGGTTCACCTATTCGCTCCTGACGCCGGTGCTGATCGGCGTGCTCTTCATGGCGTTCGCCACGGAGACGTTCGGCGGCGGCTTCTCGGGGCTGGTCGTGCCGGGTTACCTGGCGCCGATCTATCTGCTCAATCCGGCCGCGGGGCTGGTGATCACGTTGCAGGCGGTGGCGACCTATTTGATCGTGCGCGCGCTCTCCGACGGCGGTTGCCGGCTGGGATTCTGGTCGGTCTTCTTCGGGCGTGACCGCTTCCTGGCGCTGGTGATCGTGGGGACGCTGCTGCGGGCCGTGACGGAGGGGTACGTGCTGCCGATGGTGTTTCTGGAGCTCGGGGACGCCTGGCCTCAGGCGGCGGCGCTCAGGAGCAACCTCCACTCCATCGGCCTCATCTGCGTGCCGCTCCTGGCCAACATGTTCTGGAAGACCGGCGTGCTGGACGGCATCCCGCCCGTGATGCTGCCGATCGGCGCGACCTACCTGGCGATGCGTTTCGTGCTGATGCCGCTGACGAACTTCAGCGTCAGCCGCATCGAGCTGGCCTATGACAGCTTCGCCATCGACCTGCTGGCCAATCCCAAGAGCTACATCCTGCTGATGACCGGGATGGTGCTGGCGTCGAAGGCGGCGCTCAGGTACGGCTGGGACTTCAACGGCATCATGGTGCCGGCGCTGGTCTGTCTGACCTGGTTCGAGCCCGGGAAGCTCGTGGCGACCTGCATCGAGGCGTTCGTCATCTACAAGGTGACGCGGCGCGTCGTGAAGCTTGGCATCTTCGAGAACGTGACGATCGAGGGGCCGCGAAAGACGCTGGCGGCGTTCCTGGTCGGCTACGGGCTGAAGTTCGGCGCCGCGCACGTCGCCGTGAGCGTCATGCCCGGACTCAACCCGCTCGACCTGTTCGGCTTCGGGTACATGCTGCCGACGCTGCTGGCCGTGAAGATGATCCAGCGCGAGAACGCAGCGCTGGTGCTGGGACCGACGCTGCTGGTGTCGGGGATCTCCGCGCTCCTCGGAAACGCTGCGGGGTTCCTGCTCATGCTCACGGTGCCGACCGCGTCGTGGCTGCCGGTCACGGTGCCCGCGCGCAGTGGCTCGCCGGCGGTGGTGGAGCCCGCTGCGCCGGTGGCGGACCTGGCGCTGCGGCTGGCCTTCGACGGGCGGCTGCTCCTGCCGCGCGAGTCGATCAACGCCTTCGCGCGTCCCTGGCCGCACGAAGAGAACGCCTTCTCCTCGGCGGTCGTGCACCTGCGCCGGGCCATGGAGGGGCAAGCGAGTTGGGATGCGGCGCTGCGCGAGGCGGACGGCTCGCTGGCCGGGCTCGAGATGGCCACCGCCCGGGTCGGCGAGCTGGTCTATCTCTCCGAGAGCCGGGCTGCTCCGAAGCGGCCACGGGGCGGCGGCATCTATGCGTTCCGGCGGCAGGCAGGACGGCGGTTGATCGTGCAGGTGCCGCATCCGCTGGCGGACCCTGGCGCCGTGGAGCTGGCGGCCTCGCTCTTCGAAGCGCTGGACGCGGCGGCGCTCTTCGTCGCGGGGGCGCACCCCGAGACCAATATCGACGGCAGCGCCGACGTCCTCGTCAACCCGCGCACGCTCTTCCAGGCGGCGCACCGTGTCTTCCGCCACTACGACGTGCTCTCCGTGCGCCGCGCCGCTTCGGGGCCGACGGAGCTGGCCGCCGTGTCGGAGGTGCCAGCTGCGCTGCCGCTCGACCGGCTACGTTCCGTGCTGGGGAAGGCGGAGGTCACCTGGCGCCACGTGCCCGGCCGTCATTGCCAGGCCGAGACCGCTGCCCGGGGATTTGCCCAGCTCTTCTACGATGATGAGGCGCTGGCCCTCGTGCGGCGCGCCCGGTACGGCGACGCTCCGCTCCCGGAGACGCGGGAGGGGCTCCCCGAACTGCTCGCCCGGGCCGACGCCGCGGCGCAGGCGCAATCCAGCCCACCGACCACGGCTTGCCTGCAATTCCTGGACGCAGAGGTGATCGGGCCGCTCACCCGCCTGGCCGCTCCCGGGCCGCTCGAGCTGGCGCGGGTCACGGCGATGGCCGCCCACGTCGGCTACGAGCTGGCATGGTGGCACGAACCGCCCCCGGGTACGCGCCGCGCGCTGCTCCTGCGGGAGCGTGTCCCTGCCAGCCGCCGCTGGGGAACCTATCTGTTTGCAGGCGGCCCGTCCGGCGCACCCGTCATCGAGGCGCCCGAGCCAGTGCGGGAGCTGCGGACGGCCTCGGTGGCCGCGACGCTCTTCCAGGCGCTGGCGGCGCGTGCTCTCCTGCTGGACGAGGGGCGCGCGCCGGGCGCACCGTGGAGCGCGGCCTCGCTCTTCCAGCTGGTCCACCAGGCGCTGGCCCGGGACGCCAGCGGCGCGGGCTGGACCGTCCAGATCCGAGGGTTCGCAGGCGAGCTGCATCCGGATGTGGCCGCCGAGATGGTCGTGACGCCGAAGTTCGCCGGCGCGGGGGCCGGCGACTCGACCAGCGGTCCGGTCGGGCTGCTGCTCGAGGCGGTCCGCAAGCTGGGGCACCAGGTGGCGCTGCAGGACCACAGCCGCCAGCTGGCCCCGTTCGAGGATCTGGTGACGCCGCAGGAGAGCTACAACACCGAGTTCGGAGCGGGGCCATTCCTTTACCTCCATGTGTCGGACCGCGCGCGACGCAGCTATCGGACCGCGGAAGTTTCGGCCGAGGAGGAGAAGTGGAACCTCTCGTTCCTGGATGCCTTGAAGATTCCCAGGCGTCGCGGTTCGCTGCTCGAGAGGAGCGCCGAACCGATGATGCCAGGAACTGTTCCCGAGCGCTTCGAGAGCGAGATGAAGGAAGGGATGGAGAGCTTCGTGAGGTCGAGGAATCCTCTGCAGCTGGCGCAGGTGACCGAGCGGTTGCGCGGCGCCGTGGGCCGCGTCGAGCACTTCCGCGATGCTCCGACCGGCCAAGAGGTCTACGTGCTCGACTGGCCCGGTAAGCGGCTGCTGGTCCACTCTTCACCCCGCGGGTTCCAGGCGCGCGGTCGGGCGGGCGCGGGCGAGCGCGTCCGGGCGCTGGGCCGGTTCCTGCTGGGACGCGAGCTGATGCTGGAGCTGACGGGATCGCCCTGACGCTTCCAGGCGGCGATGTTCGGAGATCGGATGCTCAGGTGGTACTTCCTGACGGGATGAGGCCGCCGCCCGACCCGCTCCCCCAGGTCATCGAGCTGTTCGAGAAGGATGTGGCGGCGCAGCTATCGGACCGTGGCGCGTTCGGCCGAAGAGTAGAAGGGGAACCTCTCGTTCCTCGATGTCCCGACTAGCCCGGAGGTCTACGTGTTTGGCCGGTTCCTGCTGGGACGCGCGCTGATGCAGGAGCTGACGACCGCCCCCTGACGCCCCGATGCGACGACTTCTCTGGCTGATGCTGGCCCTGGGGGTGTTTGCGGCTCTCTATCGTACGGCCCTGAGGCCGGTAGGCTCCGACCACGAATCGCGGGCCGCGGCCAGCGGCGAGGAGGAATCCGAAAAGCCCGGGCGCCAGATAGTCTATGCGCTCTCCCCGGAGCGCCCGGTGAGGTTGGTCGTCAGCCGCGGAGCCACGCAGGTGCGCGTGGTGACCGTGCTCGATCTGCCCGTCGAAAGCTTTGTCGACTCCGATCGGGAGTACGCCTATTCGTGCCGGGCAACCTTCTTTGAACCCGGGGGGAGGGCGCTGGCGACTTCCGAGTTCTGGGAGCGGACTCGGAAGATCCGGGTGAACCAGGCCGGCGGCTGGCAGGAGAACGTCTGGTACGGTGCGCCCGCCGAGGCACTGGCGTGCGAGCCGCGAACGGCGTTTCTGGCCGTACCAGCCGGCGCGTCGAGGCTGCAGATCGAGTGGCCGCGTCAGGAGATGGCCTCGGGGTCGGTGCGCTGTCTGGAGCAGCAGGAGAGCCGCGAGGCGCCGGGCGAGCTCTACCGGCGCTGGGAGCTGTTGCCCGCGGACGCGCGGGAGCGAATCGAGCGGGCGAGCGCCGTCGGTCCGGCCGGCGCGACGCTGGCCGAGAAGGTGGCGGCGATGGCCCGGCCGTGGCGTCGGATCACCTCGGAGGGGAATCCGGGGAGGGACTACCTGAGCCGCTATCTCTACCTGGCCGCGCGGCCGGTGGAGTATGTGCCGCCGGGCCGGCGCCCGGTGCCGGCTGCCGCGACGGCTCCGCTTGCGGCGGCGGGCTCGCCGGTGACGACTGCCCAGGCGGCGGCGAAGTGCTTCGTCTACAACCTGGTTGGTCCCGGGCTGGTGGAGCTGGCCTGGCGGGGGGAGCCGGGCGGTGCTGACCGTCCTGCTGCGGAGGTGTCGCTCGGCGGCGTGACGGAGGACGGGATCTGCTTCGTTCGGCGAGTCGCGCTGGCGGCGGTGGGCGAGGAGTGGACTGGGCGGACCAGCATCGGTCCCGGCGTGCAGACGATCGAGCTCCACCCTGGCGGCGGTGGCGGCGGGTCCGGAAAGCTGGTGCTTCGTTCGACGGCGCCGGAAGCGAAAATCTACTCGGCGGGCCCGTCGGGTCCTTCGAGTCGATTGCTGGAGGTGGCCCCGGCTGCGCGGCTGGTACGATCGTGGAGGGCCGGGCCGGCGACCAGCGCGGTCAATCCCGAGCTCGGGATCGTGGCGCCGCCGTCGGGTGCGCCGTCGCTGTTGCGGATCGTCGCGCGGGCGCCTGGCCCGGTACGGCTTGGGATGACACTGCTCGATGCGGCCGGCCGGCCGGCGGGCGAGAGCTCCCTGGCGCTTACGCCGGTGCCGGCCCAGGGTGAGTCTGTGGCAGGGAACCGGGCGGCGTTTCCGGGCGAGAGCGCACGGGCCCTGGGGGTGGCGACTGCGGCGGTACTGTTCGACGCCGGGATCGCGCGCGCGCGGTTCCACTCGGCGCCGGACTGTCTACTTGCGTTCTACACGCAGCTCGACGAGCCGCTGGAGGTGTCGCTCGAGCGCCGGGCCCGGGATCGTCAGGCGGGAATCGTTCGCTGGGCCCAGGAGGCCGGACGGCGCTGGCATGCGCTCAAACCCGAAAACGCCGACGCGCTGGAACAGGCGCGGCGGGCCGTTGACGTGATCTCGCCCGACCGGGCCGTTGCGCTCGATCCGACGCCCAGCACCAGCGCGGCGCCCGAGATGGAGGCCCGCGCCGTAGCGCCGCTGGAGCCCGCGCCCAGGGTGAGCGTCCTGGAGCCGTCCGCGCGCGCGGCGACGCTTCCGACGACCTGGGAACGCGGAAGCTGGTGGCCGCTCGTGGCGGCTCGCTCCACGCGCGTGCGGCTGCGGCGGCCGCAGCTGCAGGAACTGCCCGTCACCGCTCGGGCCCGGCTGCTCTGGAACATGGGCGCCGCCCCGCTGCCGGGGACTCTGGCCGTCTGGGCGGGGAATCAGCTCCTCGGAAGCGTCCGGCCGGCCACGCGCGCCGGCGACCTGGTGCTGTCGGGGCCGCCGGGTGGTGTCGTTGCCGCCAGGCTCGAAGGGCCGGGCGAGGGCGGACGCTTCTTCACGAACCTGCCGCCGGCGGACCCGGCGAGCGTGGCCGCCTGGAGGGAACGGTCCTACTACCTGATCCGCAGTGGCGAGCCGCGCGGGTTCGAGGTGGAGAAGTCGGCCGGCCGGGACACCGTGCTGAACCTGGCGATCGCCCCGCTTGCCGGCGGGAGCCGCAGACCCGGGTGCGTCGTCGAAGCGGTGCTGGAGGGGCCGGGCACCCGGACGGGACGGCTGCTCTCCCGCGTCAGTCCGGCGCGAGTGCTCCTGCGAGCAGCAGGCTCCGGGCCGTCGGCTGCCGTTGCGCTGCAGGACGAGTTACCTGCGGTCGCGGGCGCGGAAGCGGCCTTCCTGACGATCGGCGAGGACCGGCCGCCTGGACGTTACCGGTGGCGGCTACGAGTGGTCGAGGGTGAGGGCGCGCTGCTGCGGGCGTTCGTGATGCAACCGCAGCTGAAGACGGAAGGCAGGGTATGGCTCAGCACGCGCATGTGAGCGGACGCAAGCTCCGGACCTTGCGGGCTCTTGGGATGGCGCTGGCGATTGCGGCCGCGGCCATTGCCGAGGAGAGGGCAGGTACCGCCGACCTGAGGGAGCTCTACCGCGAGGCGCGCCAGGGGGGAGCCGATCGGCTCTACGGGGTACCAGCCCAGCAGGAGCTTGCCCGGTTCGAGCAGGCGATGGAATCCTGGCTGACGGCCGGGACCCGGCCCACGCTCGAAGACGCCGGGTTCGGCTGGTTCGCAGCGCGTTCCCGGCGCGGTGAGGTGCAGGCGATCCTGGAGATCGGCGCGGCTCGCTCGGGTGGCGGCGTCTTCTTCGTCGCATGGCCGCCGGCGCGGGAGCCGGCAGCGCTCGTGCTCGAGGCGCCGCACAGCTTCTTCGACCTCAAGACGGGCGAGCTCGCCCTGGCCCTCTTCGACTCCGGTCTCGGCTCGGCGCTGGCCGTGAACACGGTTCACCGCAAGCGCGCGGCCACCGATGGCACCCCAGGGGGCGAGGTCGCCGACGTCGCCCACAACGACCGCAACTACTTCCACGCCTTCACGGAGGCCGCGGCGCGCGCGTTTCCGGCGTGCCTGGTCGTGCAGCTCCACGGCTTCGACGGCCAGAAGCGCAAGCCGGGTGTCTGGGCGGACTTCGTCCTTTCGGACGGCTCGGGCCAGTTCTCGCCCGGCAGCCTGCTCGAGCGCGCCGGCGTCGCCTTCGCCGCCGAATTCGGCGGCGACCGCGTCCAGCTCTCCGGCCGCGACACCCTCGAGCTCACCGCCGCCCGCAACGCCCAGGGCGCCATGCTCCGCAAGCTCGGTTCCGACCGCTTCCTCCACGTCGAGATGACCGCCCGCGAACGCGACCGCCTCGCCACCGACCCCGAGGAGCTCGCCCGCCTGCGCCACGCGCTGGAACGGGTGAGGAAGTAGGGGAGGGCGGTACTTCATTCCTGGCAGGGGCTTCGCCCCCGCACCCCCACCAAGGGGGGATTCCCCCCTTGGAACCCCACTTGGCACGGGGTTGGAGGAGAGGCGGCGGCTTGCGGTGCCAAACTGAGCTACGCGTTCAGATCGCTTTCCGGCTTCCGCTCCAGGGCGTCATGGACACGGCGTTCGAACATTGCCGCTGCGCTGGCTATGACAAGCGAACCGATCGCGATGAGGATGCCCATGAAGACGCCGCCTGCCCGATCATCACTACCGCCCAGCATGATGAACACTTCCCCTACGGCAACAAAGCCAATGATGGCCATCGCACAGCGTCTCATCGACCGCAGCCTGTTTGCGGCAGCCTGTGTGAAGAACCTGTCTTCGCCGGCATATCGAAGCACCCTGAACGCCTGATAGAGAACTGCGAAAAACGAGCCGGACCCTACATAGACATACGCCAGGAAGGGATCGTTGAAGTAGATCTGGAACAGCGTCGCACGCGCATTCCTGCCTTCGAGGTGGGGCTCCCAGAGCAGGAAGGCAAGAGCGCCAGCGCCGATGAGCACGATGACTACTTGGAGAAGTACTGATGAGGTTCTCTTCATGGCTGATTATCGAAACAACTCTTCCTGGATCGGGCTCCCGCGATCCAAGGGTGAGAAGCTTCGCTCCCCCTGTTGTCTTCGCACGTTCTGGTACCGTTCCCCGCTCCCGCAGTATACAGCCGCATGACCCCACGGCTTCGGCCAAAGGTGCCACCAGCTCGAGCAGCCTCTGTTCCTCGAGCTGCATGCTCGGGGGGGGGCACCAGAGTGGGTCGCCGGGGAAGTCTGACGTCACCAATCCGACAGTGAGTACACTGATTGGTGCATACCTCCGTCTTGATCTCTGTATCGATGCGATCCTCGGAGTGGATCCCCTTGGTCTGGTGGGGCCGCAACCGGCACGGGGCTCGTTGTTGCAGTCTTGAAATTCGTGGCGGGATGGGTCAGCGGACCGCCGCCAGGTGGGTCACTCCGATTTCGGCGCCAACACCCAGCGAGTAGATGCCCGACTCAGCGGTCGCCTTGAGCCCCTCGGGCTGCTCGGGCGAAATGTAGAGGGGCGTGCCGATGATGAACCCGGGCCGCGTCGCGTCCAGCTCGGCGCCGAGCTCTTCGGCGGCCTCACAGCCCGTCCGCGGCGGACTGCCATCGGTGGCGCAGCCGGGCGGCGACGTGGTCGGCAAACTCGTCGGGCGCGGCTTCGAATCGGCCCGTGAGCCAGCGTTCGCAGATCCAGCCGCGCAGGTCTCCGCTCAGGTCCCCGATGTAGGGGAACCGGCGCGCCGTCTCGACGATCGGATGCGGATGCTTCATCTGCTCTCGGGCATGCGCCTTGGCGATCTGCCAGGGAGGCACGCCCTCGGCCTTGGAGCGCTGCAAGAGCCGCAGCGTCCCCTGGTAGGCCGTGAAGCAGTGATCGATTAGCCGATCCTCGTCGTAACCGAAGAGCTCGCTGGCGGCGGCCAGTGCCCCGCCCCAGTTGATCTGGCTCTCGACGACGTCGACGATCGACCGCTCCTGAAGCAAGGGCGCAATCTGGTCGTAGTCGGTGAACGTGTTGTTGGCGATCGGCACGACCAGCCTGCAACCCAGGCGCGAGACGTTCTCCGCGCCGATGACCTTGCCCACCGCGGCGGTCACCAGGATGTCGCAGGGGCGTAGAGCACGTAGGGCTTGTTCTGCTCGTCGGGACGCTCGCTGTACGGATCGTTGGCGGCGCGCATCGGATCGAGCGAACTGGCGACTTCCAGGATCGACTCGAGCCCTCGTTGCTCGAGCAGGTCGCGCACTCTCTCGAGCGAGCTCTCGCTGCGATCGGCCACGATCAGCGCGCCCAGTCCCGGCTCGTTGGCCGTCAGAATGTCCAGCATGTGATAGCCCACGTTGCCGGTGCCCTGGAACGCCACCCTGGCCCCCGACAGGTCGCGCCGGCCGCTCACGAAGTACCAGCCCGCCTTGGCGGCCACGTAGGCGATGAGCGAGGTGAAGCGGCTGGGATTGCCGGCCCCGGCAACGGAGGAAGGCAGACACATCACGTGGCGGCACGTGGAGAGCATCTCCTTGGTGTCAGTCGTCGTGTTTCCCACGTCCTCCGCGCAGATGTAGCGGCCGAAAAGCGACGCCGTGAACTGGCCGAAGTCACGATAGACCTTGCGGCGCAACTCGCGCTGGACCTGCAGGTCGCGGCCGCACGGATCGATGATCGACTTGCCGCCGCCGTGCGGGATCTCGGCGATGGCATTCTTCAGCGACATGCCCCAGGAAAGCCGGAGCACGTCCGTGATCAGCGCGGCCATGTTCGCATACGACATCTCGCGAGTTCCGCCCAGCGGCGTCCCCCGGACGGCCTTGTGCACTCCGATCGCGAACAGCAAATCCGTGTGCTCGCCGAGCCCCAGGAGCAGGGCGTCGTGCCCGTAGTAATCCGGGGATACGCCAACGAACTCGGCTAGCGGGCTCAGGAAGCTGCAAGGACGCACCTGGCGTTGATTGTGGTCGAAGAAGAAGGCCTCGACGGTGCCGTCCTCCTGACGCACCAGGGCGGCCTTTCGAATCTGCAGCGCTCGCATCCCGCGCGCCAGCTCACCGGGCGTCGCCTCGGGCCCGATCGCTTCCGGGGCTCGCGGGGCGGCCAGCCACGTCTCGGGCGCCCGGGCGCTCCGGCAGCGTTCGCAGAGCCCCTCCTCCGCCGGCAACTTCAGGCCGCATCGCGCGCACGGTTCGTGCGGACTGAGCGCCAGCACGATCGTCGCGCCCTCGCCCAGCGAGGGGCAAGGGACTCTGGCCGGCCCCTCGGCCGCGTCGCCGGCCTCGTAGGCGACCGAGGAGACTCCCAGGAGGTCCCGGAGCGCGGCTAGTTCCTCGCCGTCCGGCGGCTTTGCCGCACCGGCCACGCGGACGACGGCTTCCGCGTCCAAATGGTGCCGAATGATCTTTTCGGTCCGCATTTTCTCGAGCGTGCGGAGCACCGGCTTCCTGGCGCTCAGCAGACGGTCCATTCGCGCCACAGCGTCCTTCATCTGCCGATCGCCCAGGAGCGTCGCGTCGCTCTTCGGCCAGAGCGAGATGTGGACGCTGGCGATGTCCGTGTGGCCGGGGATGTGCTGCCACGCCTCCTCCGAAAGCAACGGCACCGCGGGTGCGAGCAGCTTGACCAGGCCCATGGCCAGCGAGTGGAACACGGTCTGCGTCGCGCGCCTGCGCAGCGACCGCCGGGGATCGGCGTAGAGGCGGTCCCGGGCGGGCCCGAAGTACTCGGAACGCAGCTTCGAACAAAACGCCTCCAGCGCCGCCAGCCCCTGATCGAACTCGTGCGCGGAGTACGACAATGTGACGGAGTGGATGACCTCGTGCAGTTTGACGAGCGCCCACTTGTCATGACGCGGCAACTCGGGAATGGCCACGACATCCTCCCTGGGCGAGAAGTCCTGGAGGTTCCCTAGCAAGAATCGGAGCGTGGTGCGCAGCAGGCGGTAGCGGCCGCCGAGAGCCTCGAGCCTCGTCGATTCCACGCTCGCGTGCCGATACCCCAGCAGGAAGTGCATCCGCACGACGTCCGCCGGGTGCTTCTCCAGCAGGCGCTCCAGACTCCCTTCATCTTGCGAGTCTCGACACGCCCCGTGGACCAGCACTCCGGCGGCCGGCGCCCTTTTGCCGAGCGCTGCGGCCGTGAGAAACGAGTTCAGTATCCAACCTCGCGACTGCTCGACGCTCTCCACCAGCAGTTGCGCGGGGTACGAGAGGCGGTGGTCCGCCAGCAGCACGGCCCGCCAGCTCGCCGCGGTCTCGAAGCCGGCCGCGAAGACGTCGGTCTCCTTGCGGAAGCCTCGCCCGCCGCAGACCGAGCAGCGCGCGCCCGGGGCCAGCTCGGAGGCGCCCAGCTTCCACCACTCATTGCTTCCGGCCGCGGCGAACACGCCTCGGGCCCGCTTGACCACCTGGGGCGCCAGCAGCGGTGCGGCACATTGTTCGCAAAAGAGCGCCGGGATCGGGACACCCCAGCGCCGCTGCCGCGAGATGCACCAATCCCCGCGGCGCGACAGCACCTCGGCCAGCTCCGAACCGGCGCTCTTCGGAGTCCAGCGCACCGAGTCGAAGAGCGAGAGGGTGTGCTGGCGGACGGTCTTGCCGTCCGAACTTGGCTTGTCCAGCGCCACGAACCACTGCGGACTCGCCCGGACAACCGCCGGCTGGCCGCAGCGGCCGCACGCCGGGTGACGGTGTCGCAGCGTGCGCGCGTCGAGCGCGTGGCCGCGCGACTCCAGCAGCTCGAGAATGCTCTCCGCGGAGCCGGCGGCCGGCAATCCGCTCAGCACGCCGGTCAGCTCGTTGAACGTGCCAGTGGCGTCGATGGAGCTTTCCAGTGGCAATCCGTCGTGGCGGCCGATGGTGTAGTCGGCTTCCCCGTGGGCGGGAGAGACGTGGACGCAGCCGGTCCCCCGCTCGGCCGCGATCGTGGCCGAGGCGACCACCGGAAGATCCCGGTCGTAGAGCGGATGACGCACATGCTGCCCGACGAAGGCGGCCCCAGAGAGCGACAGCAGGTCCGTGCGCTGCCGCAGGCCGCAGCTGCGAATCACCCGGTCAATCCGCTCCGCCGCCACCGCGATGGTTCTGGCCCGGCCCGAGCCGTCGACCACCTGGCTGACGATGTACTCCTTCGAGGGATGGACCGCCACGGCGGCCGCACCCGGAAGGGACCAGGGCGCGGTGGTCCAGCTCACGAGCGAGGCCCCGCCCGTCGGGCCCGACGGGTTGCTCGAGAGCGGGAACAGGACGTGCCAGGACGGTCCGGGCCCCTCCCGGTGCTCCAGCTCGTGCTCCGAGAGGGACGAGCGGCACTTGGGGCACCACGGCACCGGCCGCAGGTCCCGGTAGACTAGGCCGGCCTGCACTAGGTCCTGGAAGACGTCGAGCACCCCCGCCTCGTACTCGGGCCGGAGCGTCAGGTAGGGGCGGTTCCAGTCCGCCAGCACTCCCAGCCGCTGGAACAGCGCCCGCTGCTCGGAGACTCGCCCGAACGCAATCTCCTCGCAACGGATCCGCAGCTGCGACGGGTCCTCCGGGGCTCCCAGGCCGGCCGAGACCTCCAGCTCCGCGGGCATGCCGTGGCAGTCCCAACCCGGCACGAAGGGCGCCCGCTCGCCGCGCATCGCCCGGTACTTGAGGATGGCATCCTTGAGTACCTTGTTGAGCCCCGTCGTGGCGGAGGCCTGCTCCGCGGCGTTCGGAGGGCCGTCGTGCAGGTTGAAGATCTCGGTGGCGTCGCGGCGATCCTCCGAGATGGAGTTGTAGAGATCCATCGCGACCCAGCGCTCCCGCATGGCGCCTTCCTGCGCCGCCGAGGGCGTGTGAGAGCCGAAGCTGGTGGCGGGAAGCCAGAGCGTGCGGTTTGCGCGCACGCGATTGGTGGTCTGGCTGGATCTCTGCGATTTCATCGGCTGCCTCCCCACAAGGGCCGGACGGGTCCCTCGCGCGTGCGCCGGATACCTGGCGCCGCACGCCGAGGGTCCCAGACAGTTCGGTCCCACCAGCTTAAAGCAACCACCCCATCTGCCGCCTGAGATTCGACGCCGCCAGGGTCCCAATCTTCCCCGGCAGACTGCTCCCAGCGAGCGTGAACCGGCTGTCGAGGCTGGTTCTGCGGATTCGCTCCACCCAGTCGCCGGCCTCCTGGTCCGTCAGCTTGCCGCTCGACACGAGCGCGTCATGCATCAGCATGTACTCCTCGGGGAGGCTCGTGGCGAACGTGAGGGGATCGTCGGAGCCGATGCCGACTCGCAGCGGCGGCAACCCGTCCTGGGGGATGGGCGGGTTGAGACGCCAGACCGGATGCTGGGTCAAGTCTCCAAGGTTGGCGACGACGAGGTTGGAGCTGGGGTTGATCTCCACGACCAGTCCCAGGCTGGCGATTCGGCGCCGCAGGTCCAGTTGCAGCAGCTCCAGCGCCGGCCCTTCGGGGGCGGGATCGACCAACTCGGTGACCCGGCCTCGCTCGAAGACGGCCGGATCGGCCAGGCTTCGCAACAGCAAGAGATATCGGTCGAGGCTGTCGTCGACCTGCCGGACGCGCTCGCCCGGGCGCAGACCGCCGCCGGCGGCTTGGCCGCGCAGCCGACGTTCGAGCTCGTCCTCGGTCGGCACCGGGCCGTCGGGAAACCGCAGCGCCCGCAGCCGTTGGGGCGTGTGCAGGTCCGAGACGAGCCGCACGATCTCGTGGGGATGCATCGGGTCGGGACCGAAGATCTCCCCCGCCAGCCGGACGAGCTCGCTGGCCACGAAGGCCGCGCGACCGCCGGGCGCCGGGAAACTGCGGCCGCCGTACAGGCGAAACTCCCAGGCCAGGTCCAGCAGCCGATCCAGGCGCGTCAATGCGACGGGGCCGGTGGACTTCGCCCAGGAGCCCGGGTCGACTCCCAGCACGACTCCGTGGCCGAGGCGGTCGCCCTCGCGCAGGTGAAGCCACTTGAGCGCTTCATCGACGCGGCGCAAGCCGCTCAGGAGATGGGAGAAGTCCTCGCCCGCGTGGACGGTCTTGCGGAGCGCTGGGATCTTCAGACCCTGGTTCATCTCGAGGTACTGGGAAGCGACCTGGCCAGCCGCGTCGAGGTGCCCGAAGAGCGGCACGAGGACCCAGGTTGGTACGCCGGCCTCGTCGGTGCAGACGTCGATGCCGCGCACGAGGGCCAGGGTCGCGGGAAAGTCGAGGAGAAGGTTCGCCAGGGCGACGACGCGCTTGCGCGTCTCGCGGTAGTAGCGCGCGTAGCCGTAGCTGCCGGCGCCTCCGCCCGGTGGCGTTTGGGGCATTCCTGCGCCCGACTTCGGTTCGGCGTGGGTCGAGAGCCAGTTCGGCCTTGGGCTGCCCTCGTCGACCTTCGCCCAGCGTTTTCGAATCAGGTGATAGACGACCCCGAATTCGAAGTCGTGAGGACACCGGACCGAGTACCTCGTTGGGGAGTGGTGGACGGTTGGAGTCAACGCAGTGATTCGCTCCAGAGCGTCGGTCAAGTCCGTCAGCATACCGCCCGTGGACTCGTCCGGTGCCAACCGCAGCTCCAGCGAGCGCAGGCCGCGACCCAGCCCCGACAGACGCGCCGCCTCCGCCACCCGGGGCCGCATGGGCAGCGAGCGCCGGAGCGGCCGGATGCGCTCGTAGGTCCTGACGAACCAGAGCAACCCGGGCGTCATCGGCCGCTGGATCAGGTGGCGATAGAGTTTGACGCGCACCCGTTGCACCTGCCAGAACAGCCGGGCAAAGAGATCATCCGGGTCCCGGGAGGTTTCGAGATGCCTTAGCGCCCGGCTGACGAACTGACATTCGGTGCTCGGGTCGCCGCCCAGGGGACAGGGGAAGAGGTCCGAGATGGGATCGCCGTGCCGGATCGCCGCTTCCGGGCGCCGCAACGCCATGTTGAACGCCGGCAGGCAGGAGAGCCTGCCGTAAACGTCGCGGATCTCGCTAAAACTCGGGCCCTTGGAGGGAAGCTCGCCGCGGGCAAGCTGCTTGAGCGCCCTGGAGATCACCTCCACCGCGCGCCAGCCGAACTTTCTCGGCCAGTTGCCGTAGACGACGGATCTCAGGAAGGTGGGGGACGGGGGCTTGGGTGGGACGAGCTCTTCGGGCGGGGGGGCGGGGTCCTGTGGGGAATGTACGTCGTGAAGTCCGCCGAAGGCCTGGGGCACGGTGCCCCGCTCCAGGCCCCACAGGTAGAGCGCGAGCAGTCTGCGGACCAGGCTTGCGCGCAGCAGCCACTGACCCAGCGTGTGCCCCTCGCCAGTCTCCGCGCCCGGGCTGGCCAGGTCGCCCGGCTTGAACTTCCAATGTCCGACAGCCAGCAGCGCGCCGACCCAGATAGAAGGGAAGTCAAAAGATGCGCCCAGATGTTGATGCAGCTCAGCGAATCCCTCTTCCTCCAGCGAGAGCGCCAGGTTCGGCGACAGCAGCTCCACCGCAAGCGGTGATCGATCCGCCGGGCCGAGTGCCGCTAGCAGCATCTCCGGAGGGAGCGAGTAACGCAGCCACTTCCAGTTCCGCCGGCCTTGGCTGGGGCTGGTGTCGGCATCGGTCGAGAGGTCCGTCCCCGGCATAAGCCACTCCTTGGGTCGAGTGGCGGGGCAGTGCGCCTCCAGATAGAGGGTGGCGAGGTGACGCAGGTAGGCACCCATCGCCACGGAGTCGGGCTTCGCCCGAGCGATGCCTGGTGTGGCCTTTTGGCCGAACCAGAGCAGGTCGCGCACGGCGAGGAGCTGGTCGATCGAGAGGTTTGGAAAGGCCCGAAGAACCCGGTTCTCGCATTCCCTCCAGGTTTTGGCAGTGGCGCCACGGACTTCCGAGTCCAGGACCGTGAGCGCCTGGGCGAAGGCGGCGTCTCCCGAGAACGGGAGTGCCGCCACCTCGGCGACCAGGTGTTCGAAGGGGATCTGAACTTGGCGAAGGCTGGACATGTGGCGGAGGGGAGACGCTAGTGGTTTGGAGGCGTTCACTGGACGTTCGAGGTCGGCCGGTCCTGCGAGCGAGGAAGAAGCGTCCTCTCACGGGTCAAATGGGCGATCAGGTCGCGGCTGGGGACGGGGGCATGCCGGTTGGCGTCGTCGTCGGCTTGGCCTGGGTAGCCGTCGGGACTGCCTCCGGTTGGGTCGAGGCCCCACTGGAGGCACCGCTGATGCTTGCGAGTTTCTCGACAGCGTCGAGCAGCGACTTCGTAAAGTCCTCCCTCTGTTGTTGCTTCAAGGCTTCGCTCTTGGCACCACTGAGGTCTGCAAGTCCCTCGACAGCCTCGAGCAGCGACTTGGCAAAGTCCTCCCTGCTCTTCTTGCCATCGCGAAGCTCCTTGGTTCGCGTTTCCACTTCGATCACGATTCTGTCGAGCTGGTCCTTTTTGATTCTGGCGATTCGAGCGATATCTTTTACGCCAAAGCACCTTCGAGCCATGTTTCCCAGCGCTCGGCGGACGAAGGTGGGCCGCTTCCAGGATTCCTCCACCACGTCGTCAATGCCGTGCAGGAGGCAGAGCCAGTACGCATCCGTCACCCAATCGCGCACAATCCTGGCGCGTCTATCCGAGGGCGGATACCACTCCCAGTCATCGCCCTTGACTTGCCCGACCTCGTCACGCAGCGAGCGCAGTGCGCGCACAATCACCCTCCAGTCGACCTCCTCGTCGGGATCGGGGGCGCTCCTGGAAATCACATCCAGTTTCCCGCGAATCGTAGAGGCCTCCTTCAGGAGGGTGTCCTCCTCACTCAACGAGTTTTCCTGATTCAACAGGAACTCATCGCAGATGTCCTTGGCGAACTTGGGCGGGTCCTCTTCGTCCGCCTGGTCATCGAGTTCGTTTCCCACACCCAGCATCTTGGCCAGGAGCATGAAGTCCTCGACGGTCAGGGTGGAAGGAGCTCCATCAGCCTGAGCCGGATTCCAGTTCCTGGGAGGCAGCAGCGCGGCCGTACACGAGCCTATCCAGCGGTAGAGCAGCCACTCGCCTATCGAGCAAGGGGGCTTGGCACCTCCGGTGAAGGTTGGCCTCCGCTCGGTCTCGAGATAGGTCTTGCAGAGCCGCCAGACGTGATTCCAAGCCCCTCGCAGCAAACTGAACTCCCAGAAGGACTGCCAGGATGGGGTGGGCCAGGGGCAACGATACTTGCTGTCGTCGAAGGCCGTGTTCAATCGATCGATGCCGGTCTCCCCCAGCCCTGTCGAGCCACCGTCGCCCCACGCCGGAACCAGAGGCTCGCCCAACAGGCCCCACTGATCGTTCCAGACCAAGATATCGTGCAACAGCAGTAACGACGCCGGGACCTGGTCACTGACCCGAAATTCGTTGCGGCGCGCGTCTCGGGGCAGCCCCTCGTGGCGTGGCGGCGACTCCTGCTCCTCTCTGCGAACCTTCGGGCGGAAGTCGAAGTCATTGAACACTCGAACTCGCACCGTTGCCGAGGGCATCTCATCCACCTTCGTGTAGAGGGTGGGACCTGGCTCCCGGTGGGCCGGTTCGATGCCTCGGGTCACGAGCTCCGTGTGGCCCTCGAACTGCTGGCGCACGGCGTCGCGCAGGACCAGTTTCTCCTCGGGCGACAAGGTCGGGTCTTCATCCGCGGCCGAGACCACCTGTCGACCCAACAGGGCGACGAATTTCTCCAGTCTGCGCCGTCTGCGTTCCCTGTTTTCTTCGCTGACCTTGGCATCCGGCTCCTTCGGCTCTGGCAGTTCGGCCGTGGCTTCGATCACGTTGCTGATCTCGAACCAGAGATCGGCGACCTGGCGCGGGGGAGAGTTCAAGAGCGCGCACGCGGGGTAGACCAGGGGGTCGCTCCCGCCCACCCATCTCGCGAACGTCGTTGAATTCTTCCAGAACTGCCGGGCCGTCATCATGTCAGCCAGGGTGTCGACGTTCCGACATGCAAGGAACTGCTGCCGTTCTGGCTTCCCAGGCCGAGGCGGTAGACACGACGCGGTCGAGACAGTTACTCGAAGGTCAACGAGCTTGGCGCGCAAGGTCGGCTGCTTCTCGCCCGGCTCCTCGAGCGAATCGAGCGTGGGCGTGCCGGGCTCGTAGTCGAGAGCGTCCTGCACCGGCATCGGCTCCAGCTCGATCCGCTGGGCCGGGGGAACCAACTTCCTCAATGCGTTGGCCGCAATGTTCCCGGCCAACGCCCGGACCCTGTCCGTCGGAAGCGACAGCAAGTTCGAGCCCCGATCGGCCGAGGCCGAACGCGCCAACTGTCCCGAAATGTAGAGTTGAAAGATGAATTCAGCGATGTGGATGTCGCCCAGGACGAGGACGAAGAGCTGCGGCACCTGGACGAACCGCAGCAGTTTCAGGATCTCGATCGAGCGGCTGGGATTCATGTCGAAGTCGTCCACGGGCAGAAGGAACAGCGGGGGCCCGGGAAGACGATTGATATGCATCAGCTCGGTTCCCAACCGCCTGAGCGCCTGGCTGACCCGGTTGTTGAAGTCGAGCCGGGCCTCCTCGGGCCGCCGGATCTCGGCAATCAGCGTGTCGGGGTCCAGCTCGAAGCCTCTCTGGGGGAAGTTCGTGCTCCAGGTGAGGATCGCGTCCTCCTCCAGGCGGCGCAGCTCTTCCATGGGATCGTCGCCGAGACGCCTGCCCGGATAGAGCGTTCCTTCGGTCGGAAACGGCCTGTGTAGCCGGACCGCTTCCCGGATGCGAATCAGAAGTGACGCAAGCAGGTTGGTCGGTTCTGCAAGCGGCTCCAGGTCGAGGATGTCGAGCAGGATGACGCGGCTGGCGATGTCCTCCAACTCTCCGATGATCTCGTCGCCTCTCCGGTCTATGTGGGCCTTTGTCGATGGCTCCTTTTGCTTGCCATCGGTCTTGATAGGAGTCTCCGGCCGAGAGTTCTCGCCGCTGTGTCCGTGGGCCAACGTCTCGAATAGCGAGAACATCAGCGACGACTTCCCCGAGCCGCGACCGCCTGTCAGGAACACTGTGTTGTTCGGGCTGAACCTTCGGTAGTGCGGGCCCGTTTCGGTCAGTGCCGCCTCGCGGTGCGCCGCCGAGCGCGCTTCCTTGCGCAGGTGACTGACAGCTTCGATCAGGTCTCTGGCGATGCTCTCGAAAGCGCGCTGCTGCGACGGTAGCAACTTGGAGAATCTGAACGGCCGGGCCTCGGGGCGCAAGTGCTGACCCTTCGACCTGTCGTTGGTTGCCAAGCAAGCCCCTCCCTTGTCTACGGGTCTTGGCCGCAATGTACTGGGGGGACCGACTGGTCACTTGTTCCCCGTCGCCCGCAGCAGCCGATTGCTTTCAAGTCTAGTCGCGCCGGCGGCCCTCGGCAAGCCCCCATCGACGAGCAGAGGAATCCAAGGATGGGGGGATACCATGTGGGTCATGGTTCTCGGTAGTGGCGCTCATCAGGTACTTGATGAAGCCTCCGATGAGCCGCCGAGTCTCGCGTGCCTGCTTGTACAAGGCGTCGAAGCCAGCTTGGTAAAGCTAGCGCTGGTCAAGTGCGACGAAGAGGTGTGACTGCACCTCGGTGGTTGAGCGCTGCGCCATGCGTAGGAAGCGTTGGAGTTCACTGTCGGAGCCGGCGTCAAAGCGCTGGGCGATGTTGGCCATGCTAGAGACTGCCGCTCTCCGCATCTGTAGTTTCGGGGCGGTTCCGCACGGAGCGGTTGGCTCAAGACTCGGCTTCTTCGAGCATCGAGGCCACGATGCGGCCGAACTCCCGGAGGTCCTTCAGGCCCTCCGCGACCGAAGCGTGAATGAGCTTCGAGTCGATCCGGAGGTAGTCGTGGACCAGGATGTTGCGCAGGCGGGCGAAGGCGGCGAGCCGCGACGACAAGCCAGGCTCCAGCACGCCGGCATCGCACAGTACTCGAAACGTGTCGGCGTATCCCTCGGGCGGAGGCAGCCCGCGGCTTGCGATGACGTGGTTCGCCACATCCAGGACGCTCTCTGCTGCCAGGTGCAACCAGCGCTCGCAGGCCGCCTGGAGGGTGTCGTTTTCCAGGTACCGATCCAGCGGTGTGCTGGCCAACCGCTCGAGGCGGCCGAGGTACTGCTCCAGCGCTTGCAAGCGCCTCAGGAGGACCGGCCTGTTGACCATGCACCTTTCCCTTTTGTCATCCGCTCGAGCAGCGCTGCCTCGTGGATGCGGCGCAGCGGCTGTTCATCGAAGTAGAACGCGAGCGTCCGGACGACGAACTCTATCCTGCTGTCCTCATCCCGGGAGAAGAGCAGCACGCCGGATCGGATGACCTGATACGCCAGAACACTGGGCGCCTCTTCGAGAAAAGTCAGATCCTGGGAGCGCGTCGGAATCGCAGCGTCCAGCTCGCATCCGATTCGCTCCCGCAGTTCCCATCGCAATCGTGCATCCCTCTCGGCGCAGTAGACGGCGAGGTCCCAGTCGCTCTCCGAGCCCTGTCGCCCGGAAGCCCGGCTGCCGAACAGATAGGCAAAGCGCAGCTGAGGAACGCGCGCCAGTGCCTCTACGAGTCTCTGTCGGGCGGGGTCGCTCATGCATGTGGAGAATAGCTTCTCTGGGTGAGTCTGCGCAACCCGACCAGGGGTGACGAAAGCCTCTCCACGGATTGGGACCCGCATCCTTCGACAATTCGGGTCCATCCGTCCTTACCGAGGGTCCGCTATCGAAGTCCTCATCATCCGAGATGCGGGGCGCGCTAGGATGGATGCATCACGCTGACCCTTCCTGCTGCCACGTCCATGAAGTCGCTCCTCTCGGTCGCCACGGGTGCCGGTGTCGACATCCAGCTCGCCGGAGTCAGCTACCTGGTCACGTTCATCCAGTGGAGTGTGCCGGCCTACCTGGCTGCGATGGGCGCCCGGATGGCGCTCCTGGAAGGGCGCGCGATGATGGTTCCGCGGGTTGCGCGACATTTGCGGGAGATCCTCGATCGCACCTGCACGGTCGTGATCGCGTCCATGCTGCCGGGCTGGTTCGTTGCCATCGCACTCGACCTCTTCGCGAGCCAGCTCCCAGAGCGGCTGGCCGTCTGGATCAGCCTCGCGGCCGGCCTGGGCGTGAGCTGCGGCTGGTACGCGCTCTTGCTGCACCGGCACGAGGCGACGAGACGGGAGCTGGGGCGCGGTTGCTGGCACGCCGTGCCCATGGCCGGTTTTGGCTGGTTCCTGCTCTACGCGAACTGGCAGGGCGACCTGCTGCACCTCTTGCTGGCGCTGGCGTGGCTCGCTGCGCCGGGCGTCTGCCTGGCCTTGATGCCGCGGCTACGGTGGCAGTTCGAGCTGGCGTCCCCGCGACGCCTGGAGGGCGATACGTGCGTGCTGTGCAAGGAGGGGATAGAGCTGCCGGGCGTGACGTGCCCGCGCTGCCGCGATCGGTACCACGACGAATGCTGGACCTATCATCCGGGCTGTCCGCGGACGGGGTGCGGGGGCTGACGGCCCGGGACTGCGCGCGCCCCCAGAGCGATGTCGACCTGGGTGTCCTTGGACGGCGAAGGTACTTTGAGCTCAAAGCAGTGACGAGGTAGACTGTCGGGGATGCCCCGTCTGCTGACGCTCTCCGTGGAGGCGGCTTCCTGCTTCCGCACGGTCGCTGCGCAGCGCGAGTTTCGATCGGCCTGGGCCGGGGAGTAACGATGAGGGAAAAGAAGAGACACCGGAGTCCGTCAGCAGCCGAGCCGAACGAGGTGCCACTGGGGGAAGTGCTCGACTTCATGCGTCTGCTGTGGGCCATCGACCACGGCTTGCAGAAGACCTCGAAGCTCATGGGGTCCACGCTTGGCATGACGGGGCCTCAGCGACTCGCGCTGCGGCTCATAGGGCGCTTTCCGGGCATCTCGGCCGGCCGGCTTGCCGGTATCCTGCACCTGCATCCCAGCACGCTCACCGGGGTCTTGCATCGGCTCGAGACCCGGGGATGGGTCGAGCGGCAGCGCGCGCCGGGCGATGGCCGGCGAGCGCTGCTCGGGCTGACTCCGCTGGGTCGAAGGCTCGACACGCGAACCCCCGGCACTATCGAGACCGCCGTCGAAGGTGCGCTGCGGAAGTTGACGCCGGCGCAGGTGCGGGCCGCTCGGCTCGTTCTCGAGACGCTGTCCCTGGAGCTGAGGGAGATTACCCGTTGAACGCCCCCTCGACGGCGCTCGCCCGCCTCGCGCTCTGGAGCCTGATGCCGCTCCTCTGCGCCTGGAGCGCCGGGCCGCTCGGCGCCCAGTCCCGGGCTCCGGCGCAGGGTGCTCGGGAGGCAACGATCGCGGCGGGCCAGGAGCCCAGGGCCGCATCCACGGTCGCCCGGGCGAGCGTTCCCCCGGGGGCTGCCGTGCTCGAAGCGCCGGTGGGAAACCTGCGGGTGGAGATGGGCCGGTTGCTTCGTCTGCGGCTCTCGATGGAGGACCCCGAAAGGCTCTGGCGGTGCCTGCGCAGCATTTCGCACACGCTTGCCCCTGCGGCCGGGGCCCCGGTCACCACTTCTTCCGCCATTCCGCTCGACGCGATCGTTCATTGGAGCGACCCTCTGGCTTCGGAGGCTCTGCTGCCCATGAGAAGCGGCACGGTCGAGCTCTACATCGAGAAGGGGCGTCCTCGTGTGGCCAGCTACTACTTGACGTGGCGGCTTCCCGGAGGCGACCTGGCGCTCACGGCGCCAGCTCCCCCGGCCCGGTTCAAGGCCGAGATCATCGGAGCTCAGACGGCAACCGTTCTGGAAGGCACAGGAAACCTGGACGACGTCATCTTCGGAGAGAGGGTGCCCATCCGGATGCGGATCTTCTCTGCATCTCCCCTATCGACTGTAACCGTCTACCACCGGTCGCAAGTCGGCGTGGAGTACTCGACCTCCCCGGCCTCCCGCACAGAGGGTACGGAGGCCGAGAGCCTGTGGATCGTCGAGCTCGACCGCCCACCTGGCCTCGAGGCCTTCATCGAGTACTGGGCCGATATCGAGGACGTGACCGGGAATCGCTCTTCCTACGGCACTGCCGAGCTGCCCTTCCGAGTGCGGCTGCTCGACCCGACGGCCCCGAGCAAATGACCGGTCCGGGCGAACACGCGACCACCTCGAACTCGCCGACACTGCCCATCATCGGCGCTTTCGGCCGGCAATTCCTGCTGGCGGTGGTGACGGGGGCTGCCTCGGGTGTGGGCGCCGTGATCTTCTATGTGATGTTACAGAGCAGCCTGGCGCTGTTTCAGGGGAGCGTGATCGGATATGCGCCACCGGAGGTGTTGGGCGAGCCCGCGCTGATGAAGCTGCCGGAAGCGGTCTTCCGTCCGTGGCTGTTCTTGCTCGTGCCCGCGCTGGGCGGACTGGCGAGTGGACTGATCGTGCAACGGTTCGCGCCTGAGGCAGAGGGGCACGGTACCGACGCGGCGATCGAGGCGTACCACAGGAAGAACGGCTTCATTCGCTCGCGGGTTCCGGTAGTGAAGGCGGTCACGGCGGCGATCGTCATCGGAACCGGCGGTTCGGGGGGGCGTGAAGGTCCGATCGCGCAGATCGGGGCTGGATTTGCGTCCTGGCTGGGCCGTGCGCTGAGACTGTCCGATCGCGAGCGGCGTGTCTTGATGGCCGCAGGAATGGGGGCGGGAGTCGGGGCAATTTTCAAGGCTCCGCTGGCGGGTGCTCTCTTTGCGGGTGAGATTCTGTACGCCTCTGCCGAGCTCGAGCATGAGGTCCTGGTGCCCTCGATCGTCGCGTCCATCACGGCGTACTCGATCTTCGCGACGATCTTCGGGTGGAGCCCGTTGTTTCGAGTGCCCGATGTGGGTTTCCACAACCCAGTCGAGCTGATCCCGTACTCGTTGCTGGCAGTGCTTGCCGCGTTGACGGGAGCACTCTTCGTGAAGTCCTTTTACGGTGCCCACGACCTGTTCCGAAGATTGGGAACACCGCGCTGGATCACGCCTGCGCTCGGGGGCTTGCTGACCGGTTGCGTCGCGTTCTTCGTTCCGGGGGCGGCGTTCACGGGGTACGGCGAGCTGCAAGAAGCCTTACTCGGGCATCGGTCGGCCACGACACTCATCGGGCTTGCCTTGCTGCGCATCCTGACGACGTCTTGCAGTATCGGTTCCGGCGGTTCCGGCGGCGTGTTCGGTCCGTCCATGGTGGTTGGCGGCTGCCTCGGCGGCGCCGTGGGCATGGTTTTCCACGACGCGTGGCCCGCCGCCGCCCCCAACCCGGCGTCATTCATCATCGTCGGAATGGCCGGGTTCTTCGCCGGCATAGCGCACGCGCCGATCTCGACGGTCATCATGGTCAGCGAGATGACCGGCAACTACACGCTGCTGGTGCCTTCGATGTGGGTCTGCGCGATCACTTTTCTGATGTCTTCGGGGACTTCGCTCTATCGCCGCCAGGAGCCGTCACGAAGCCAATCGCCGGCGCACCGCTCGGAGTTCGCGTGGCCTGTTTTCGGGGGGCTGCAGGTACGGGACGCCATGCAGCGAGACGTTCCTGTTCTGTGGGAGGGGCTCACGCTCGAGCAGGCCCGAGAGCGAGTCGCGGACTGCCCGCACCACCACTATCCCGTCATCGCCCCGGACGGGACCGCCGTCGGCGTGTTGGGATTTGCGTGGTTGCGCGGGCTCACTCCCGGCGAGCTTGCGGAACTGCAACAGCAGCCGGTACTCGAGTTCGTCACTGGCCGGCCCGTGGTCTTGAGGCCCGATGATTCCCTCTCCGCTGCCGCCGTGGCGCTCGAAGATCCCGAGGTCGAAATCGTCGTGGTCGAGGCGGGTAAGTCAAACCGGCAGGTCGAGGGGATTGTCACACGCGCAGGCTTGCTTCTGGTCCATGGACGGGCGAGCCAACCGGCCGGATCGAGTTTCGAGTGAGCGGTACGGGAGCAGGCCACAGCTCGTTCGGTGGCGATATCAGAGCCATCGATGTCTTCCCTGGCAAGTGCTCTATGCTTTGAGCTCAAAGGAGACTCGCCTGACGTCGTCATGGTGACGCTCCAAGTTTCCATCCTCAGACTCCACGAAAGTCGAGTGGACCGGATGCCGATAGCCAGGTTATAGTAGTTTGAGGTCAAACAAGATGCTTTCGGGAGACGAGACTCGAGGTAGACCAGCTCGTAGGCGGTGCGCCAGCTCGGCGGCGCTGCGGCTCGCTACCGCGAACGGGGGGCTGGCGGAGTCTCGAAGTCTCGATCGGGCGCTGGCTGCCGTCGCCTGGGTGGTGGTGGCATGCATAGTGATCTATTCTGCCGTGCTCGCTTCCGACCTCATCGCGGATCGAGGGTGGCAGCGCCCGCCGCTCCAGCGGTCTTCGTCGAATCGCCTGCAGCCGCCAGGCTCGCTCGCCGTCGCTGAACAGCTCGCCTCTCCCATCGCCACTTCGACTGTCGACCGCACTGCCCCACCGGCTAGCGGCCGCAACGCGCCGACACCCGCGCGCTCGCTCGGCGCACGGGCGAGCTCGTCCCTTCCGGTTTCGTCCGACCGAGGCGCTCATGCGCCGGCAACCGCGAGTAGCGTTGAACCGCGTACCGGAGCTGGCTCGATATCACTCGAGATAGGTACCTTTGCGAGCGCCGAAGCCGCGGTTCACCTGGGAGTCGCGCTCGGGATTCCGGGTCAGTCCTTTTCGCCCATCCCGGTGCGAAGATCCGGCAGGTTCAGGCTCCGATACGGGAGTTTCACAGGCTGGAAGAGCGCCATCGGAGCGATGGACAGAGTTCGTAAGATAGAGCCCTCACTGGATGTTCGATTGCGCGCTGCCGGCGTCCCGTCCGCCCTGAAGCCCCCGTCTGGCAGGCGCGCGCTCAAGGCGATCTGGCGGCGCATGGGCACGCGACATTCCTGGTAGAACCCGCGGGCAGAGCCGGGTCCGGACGCGGTGGCCTCAGTTCATGGCTCCAGGCCCGGCGGGACCTCGGGCTTCTGGACGACGATCCGATGCGGCTTCTCGACAGTCCCGATCTCGGTGGCCCGCCCGGCTAGATTCCGGGCCGTGATGTAGTACTCGATGAACGGGTGCTCTCCGAGCGGGCGGACCAGGTTCGCGGTCCAGATGCCGTTGTTCTGCGTGCCCTCGGAGAGCTCCATGGGCGTCATGCTCCAGCCGGATGACTGTGCGAGACGGTGGTGGAGCTCGACCTGGCCGACGGCCGAGGGATCGGCAAGCCGGATGCGCAGGGGGATTGTCTCCCCGAAGACGCCCTCCTGGTCCCCCGGGGCCTCGAGCACCGCGGGGCCACCGGCCAAGACGGCGTCGATGCGAAACTCGAGACCGGGCGCTGGAACACGGAGAAACAAGAGCCCCTCCGGTGGCCTGGCTTCCAGGTGGTAGAAGTAGGTGGCGCTCAGGTCCGCCGCGACAGGCAGGGACAGCGCGTCGCCCGCCACGACGAAAGTCTCCGGTTGCCTGCCCGGGGAGCTCCAGACCAGCCTCAGTCGGGGAAGCGAAGTCACGACCGACGCGTCCGCGGAACCCGGCTGAGGCATCAGCCCGCGCATTGCCGACTCCAGGCGCTCGAAAGACCCGGCCGGCAGGGTGAGCTTGACCGGCTGTCCGGCCTGGACCTGGGCATCGCCCAGGGTGATGTGCTGGGATTGGACCGGCGCCGGGGGCGGCGACCCGAGCGCAGGCCAGGTGAGCAGGACGGCCATCGCGACAGGTGAAAGGCGCTTCAAGTCGACTTCCCTCCTTCGGGAACCGGTGGATGGCCATTCTCGTCGAGGACATCCAGATCGAACTCGTCCGTGGAGCGTCCTGCTTCTTGGGCCATTGACAGGCAGACCTTGGTCGCTACCGGTCCGAGAAGCTCGAAGACGACAACGGACGCCAAGACGATGACTTGCACGGTCGGCAAGAGGTCGGGCGCGTGACGCTGCAGGCTCATCGCCAGCCCAATGGCCACACCGGCGTGAGAGACGAGCCCCAGGGGGAGAGTCTTCCATCGGGGCATGCTTCGCCGGTGCAGCGCGGCCCCCGCGAATCCTCCGAGCAGCTTGCCTGCCAGCCGTCCTGCGGCGTAGGACGCGCCGACCACACCCACGGCGGGCAGCAGATCCAGGTGAAGGCTGGCCCCCGCGAGAACGAAGAAGAGGGCGTAGAGCACGCCAGAGATGGGCTTGAGGATGTGAAAGATGCGGGCGCGAACTTCGCCGAACCCGGCCGTCACGGCCCCGGCGACGAAGATGGCGAGCATGCCCGAGACACCGAGCGTGTTTGAGGCACCCCGGGTCAGGAGCAGCAGCCCGAATCCGAGCAGTAGGAGCTCGGGGTCCTTGGGGAGCGCCTGTCCAATCCTGCCGAGCAGCCAACCGGCCGCGGAGCCGACCAGAATGCTCCCTCCAACGGCCCATAGCGCTGCTGGCAGGGTAGCGAGCCCGGCGATGACCAGCACTATGTGAAAAGCCGTGACAGCGATCAGGATGTCTGCCGCAACCGCCGCGAGCAGCGTCGAGGTGACGAGTCCCTTGGCCTGGAACTCCTTGACCACCAGGATTGTCGCCGAAGGAGACGTTTCCAGGGCGAGCGCCGCCAGCATGGCCGCAACGGCTGGCGATGCCCCGGCGGCCATCGTGAGCGAGAACACCAGTACGCCCGTGATGGCAGTTTCTACCAGCGCGACTCGAAGGCCGCGGCCGCCATGGCGTTCGATGGTGGCCGGGTCGAACTCGCCACCGATGTCGAAGAGGATCAGGGCGATGGCGAGCTGACTCAGCAGTCCCATCTGTGCGGTCGCCGTTCCGGAGACCACGGCGAGCCCGGAAGGCCCGAGAGCCAGTCCCGCCAGCAGGTAGCCCGTCACCTTGGGAGCTCGCAGCAGACCGGCGGCCTTGCCCGCCAGCAGCGCCGCCAGGACCATGGCTCCGAACAACGTCAGGGTGTGCACGCCGCCGCTCCTTCCATCGGGATCATCCCTTCACGGCTCCGGCCGTGAGACCCGCCACGATGCGTCGCTGGAACACGAGCACCAGCACCACCAGCGGGATCGTGACTACCACCGAGGCCGCCGCGATCTCGCCCCAGGGGACGGTGTGGATGCCCGTGAAGAGCGCGATGCCGACGGGGACCGTACGGCTCGCTTCGGTTGCCGTGAACGTGAGCGCGAAGAGGAACTCGTTCCATGCGAAGATGAAGACCAGAATGGCGGTCGTGAACATTCCCGGGGTGGCCAGGGGCAGGATCACCCGGATGAAGGCACCCAGGGGCGTGCAGCCGTCGACCTGTGCGGACTCTCGCAGCTCGTCGGGAATCTCGCGGAAGAAGTTCGTCAGGACGTAGATCGTCAGGGGCAATGCGAAGGTCGTGTACGTGGCGACCAGCGCGGCCCAGGTGTCGCGGAGTCCGAGGGCGCGGATCAGGAGATAGAGCGGGCTCACCGTCGCGATCGCCGGAAACATCGACACCGATAGTACGGCGGTCAGCAACAGCCCCTTGCCCCGGAATCGAAGCTTGGCCAGAGCGTAGGCGGCGAAGCTGCCGATGAAGAGACACAGGATCGTGGTGAGCCCGGCCACTCCCAGGCTGTTGAGCAAGATGCGCAGAAAGGGCCGGCCCTCGAAGACTTCCCGGTAGTGCTCGATCGTCGGCACCGTCGGCAGCACTGGAGGCAGGCGCATGAGCTCCGCCTCAGGTTTCAGGGAGGTGATCGCCTGCCAGGCGAAGGGGGCCGTACAGAAGGCGACGATCACCGCCAGCGCTGCGGCCAGCCCGAGGCGACCGAGGCTCATCGCACGCCCTCCAGCGCCATCAATCGGACAAAGACGGCGCTGATCGCCACGACGCAAAGGAAGGTCACGACTCCCAGCGCCGAGCCCAACCCGAACTGCATCGTCTGGAAGAGAACTTTGTAAGTGTAGAGCGATAGTGTCTCCGTCGTGTCGGCCGGGCCGCCGCCGGTGAGGACGTAGATCGCATCGAAGACGCGGAAGGCGTCGAGGGCGCGGAACAGCGCGGCGGTCAAGAGGGCCGGCCGTAGCAACGGCAGCGTCACATGGAGGAAGCGTGAGACTGCGCCTGCGCCATCGACGCGTGCAGCCTCGTAGAGCTCCTCGGGGATGACTTGCAGCCCGGCCAGCAGAAGCAGCGCCACGAAAGGGGTCGTCTTCCAGACGTCCACCAGTACCGCGGCCTGGAAGGCCCAGAAGGGATCGCCGAGCCAGTCCACGGGTCCGGTGACGAGCCCCGACGCTCGCAGCACGTAGTTCACAACGCCCGCTTCGGAGTTGTACATCCATTCGAACATCCGCGCCGAAACGACCGTAGGAATCGCCCACGGGATCAACACCGCGGCTCTCGCCAATCCGCGGCCCGGGAAACTGCAATTCAGCACGAGTGCAATGGCCAGACCGCCCACCAGCTCGACAGCGACTGTTTCAACCGTGAAGAGCCCGGTGTTGAAGAGAGCGTTCCAGAACCGCGCGTCACCGAGCAGTGCGCTGTAGTTCGCCAGCCCGCACCAGCGGTCGACACCGAAGAGGATCATCCGGTCGCGCAGCGAGAGCCAGACGACCCACGCCAGGGGGTAGAGGGCGACGCAAGCGATCGCCAAGGTAGCGGGAGCCACCAGCGTCCAGCCCAGTCGTTCTTCGGCGCGCGATCTGGCATCGAGCCGGGTTTGGACAGCGCCGGCCGACTCTTCCGCGGACGTCATCGGGCGGCCTCCTGTGCCAGGATGCCTTCGATTCGGCGCTGCGCCTGCGCCAAGGCCGGCGCAGGTTGACGGATTCCCGCCACGACGCCGCTGAAGGCGGACTGCAGCTCGTGTGAAATGGCGAGGTAGTAGGGAGAAAGCGGCCTGGGACAGGCCGACTCCAGACTCTCGACCAGCTTTCCGAGGAAGGGATTGGCGGCGAGGATTTCGGGGTTGCGCAGCACCGATCTCCTCGGAGAGGTGAGGCCCAGCTCCAGCACGAGCCGGCGTTGGATGTCGGGCCTCATGAAGTAGCGAACCAGCTCCACCGCAGGTCCGGGCCGGCGGCTGTTGCGGTTCACTCCGAACTGCCATCCTCCCAGCGTCGGGGCGCTGGCGGCTCCGGGTTGCGCCGGTACTCGCGCGATGCCGACTTTGCCTCTCACCGCGCTGCCCGGGGCCTGGAAGAGCGTCCACGCGTAGGGCCAGTTGCGCAGAAACACGGCCTTGCCGTCACCAAACAGCCGTCGAGTAGCCTCTTCGTCCGCGCTGCGGACCATCGGCGGGCTGACGTCCGAGACGACCAGCTCTCTCAGAAACTCGAGTGCCCGGACGCAGGCCGGGTCGTTCAGGGAGGGCTTCCCTCCCCTCAGCACGTCGCCGCCGTGACCGCGTAGCACTTCGAGAGCGGCACAGACGAGCCCCTCGTATTGCTTGCCCTGGAAGAGGAATCCCGCCAGAGCAGGGTCGCCCTGCCTCTTGCGGACAAGCTGGGCCTGGCGCGCCAGCTCGTCCCAGGTGCGAGGGGGCGAGAGGCCGTACCGGCTCAGCAGGTCCTCGCGATAGTAGAGCAGACCGGCGTCGGTGAACCATGGAATGGCGTAGCATCGGCCGTCCAGGAAGCTGCAAGCGGCGGCGCCTCGGAAGTAGTCGTCCCGGAGCAGCCTCACCTCATCGGACGTCAACCGCTCCGTCAAGTCCAGAAGCCATCCGGCGCGGGCGAACTCCTGCACCCAGACCACGTCCAGGGCGAAGACGTCGAAGTCTGCGGCTCCGGCTTCCAGGTTGATCACGTAGAACAGGTGCTGTTCGTCGCTGGCGTTCGGCAGCCACTCGGTGTGCACGGCCAGGCCGGCGTGCTCGGCGCGAAAGCCGTCGAGCAGCCTCTCCCAGGCCTCCGGCCCACCGGGCAGCTTGGCGATCTTGACGACCAGGACCTGTTCGGCCCCCGAGTCCTTGGCCGTGGGTGCGGACGAGCATCCCGTCTGCGAGAGCAGGCAGATGGCGAGGAGAATGGCGCCCGGGAGGCCTCCGGCGTTGCCCGGGCACGATGGCCAGCTCACTTCGTCTCCCCGGGCAAGAGCGTGCGGGCGCTTTGCAACGAAGTCAGCACGTGCTCGAGGCGTCGGTCCAGAGCCTCCGGAAGGTCGAGCTTCCCGATGAGACCGCGCAGCTCGTGGAGCAATGCGTTCATGTAGCAGGTCGATTCATCCATGAGAGCACCGGCGAAGCTCATGGTAGCAGGCGACTCGTTTGAGGTCAAAGTGATTGCGGTGCGCCTCGACCGGCTGGCGGTCAGCTCCCCTGAGTGCTTGGAAGGCCCTGGGCCACCGCCGTGGGGGCTTGCGGGGCGGTGGACCCACCCGGGCAAAGCTACCACCTCCCTGACCTGCGGAGTTGCGCCGGGGGACAGGAGCCGCAAGCCTGCCCAGCTCGGACGCGCCCGGGGGGCGCCCGGTCTCTCCGCCGAGCCCGTGGGACAGTGAATGAATCCATCTTCCCCCGTTCATCCCCTTCGGCCCGATCACCCGATAAGTAGATCGGGCAATCCAGGCCTGGATGCCGTGCTGCGCGCTGGGCGCGAAGGGAAACAGTTGAACTCCGGGAAGGGCATGCCGATGAGCTTCATGGGGCTCGTCGCGTGCATGCTCCTCCTGGCGTGCGGGCGGCCGGCCCGGGCCGGGGCTCCGAACCCGGGAGTGGACGTCGCGCGCGCGGCGGCTGACCGGAGCGTGCAGTGGTTTCCGGTGCCGGTGGCCCGGTTGACGCGCGGAGGCTTCGATGGGCCGGAGACGGCCATCGGATCGCGCGGGGTCACGCTGGAGGCGACGGACGTGCTCTGGCTGCACGCGGCACCGCCCGAGGAGCTGGACGCGCTGGACCGTGCGGGACGCCTGCCGGCGCCGGCCTTCCTGCGGGTGGACCTGGAATCGGCTGGCGCGGCCGCATCGCTGCGGGTCTACCGCTTCGACCCACGGGCGCCCAGGCGCACACTCGTGCTCGAGAGCCCGGCGCTGGAGGCCGGCGGGCGACGCTACTACGCTCCGCCGCCCTTCCCGGGCGTCACCGCGTGGGCTGTCCGGGCCGCAGGCCGCATCAGCGCCAGCCTGTCGCGCATTCGCCGCCCGCGCGATTCCTGGGAAAGGCTCGAAGAGGCCGCGCGGGCCGGCACTGCGGCGACGACCGCGGCAGCCGGCCAGTTGCTCGACTTCCTCGAGGGCGATTCGCACGAGGCCTCGGAGCTGGCGTGGCGTCAGGCCGCGGCGCTCCCGTGGCCAGAGTCGGCGGACGCTACCGATGCCGAGAAGCTCCTTCGGCGCGCGAGCTTTTTCCTGAGCGCGCTCGAGGCGCGCGCCGGCCAGGTCGACGCGATGGACCCCGAACCGGTCGACTCCTCGCTCGCCTCGTTGGCTACCAGCGGGACAGTTCGCCTGGGCGAGCTCGAGTACCGCGAGCTGCCCGTGAGCCAGCAGGCGACACTCTCCGTCCGCGGCCCCAGGATGCTCCGGGTCGCAACGCGGGCGCTCTACGATTCGGCTGCGGGCGAGGCGCAGCGCCGCTACGAGTTGACCTACACGCTCGACGGCGCCTGGCGCGACGCGCGCACGCTCACCACGCTGCCCGATGACGAGCTGGCGCCCGTCGCTCGCCCGGGACGTCTTTGCTACCCAGGGCGCGAGCGGGCTGCCTGGTTTCTGATCCCGCCGGGCCTCCATACGGCCACGCTCCGCTCCGATCTCCCGGTTCTGGTGCGATTCGACCTCGAGCGCGAGCGGCAGGGAGTCGGCGACAGCGCGCTCGAAGATGCCGAAGGCGCGCTGGAGGCGTGCCTGGCGGCCACTGCATCGCCGGGCGGCCAGCCCGCAGCCGTGGTCGCGCGGCTGCTCGTCATCCGAGCAGCGGCGCTGGCGTTGCTCGCGCGGCCGGCCGCGGCCGCAGCGGCGGCGCGGCTGGCGTGCGAGGTTCGCAAGACGCAGGACCCGGCGCTCGCGGCCTGGTCGCGGCTCCTGACGGCGGGGGAGCTCGCCGCCCGCCGAGACTTCGCGCCCGCCGTCGAGGAGCTGGCCCGGGCATCCAAGGAACTCGAAGCATCCGTTCGCTCCGAAAGCCCGTCGACCGCCCTGGTCGCGCGGTCGCTGGCGCGGGAAGCGTGCCGCCGGCGCGCACGGCTGTTTGCCGCTACGGGCCGGTACGAGCAGGCTGTGGCCGCGCTCGATCCGGTCCTGCGCCGCCATCCTGGCGACGCCGACACGCGGCTCGAGCAGGCGCGGCTTGCGAGCGTCGTTCCCCAGTCGCCGACCTCCCGCCCGGCGTCCTGGCCGCAGGCCGATCTCGCCTGGCTCCAGTCGAGGCTGGACCCATCGGCCCGGCTGGAGCTCTCGAGACTCTGGTCGGAGAGCTCCGTCTGGAGGCAGATGGCGCCCGTGGTCGCGCTTCACGGCCCCCAGCGCGTCCTGCGGCTGCGCTCTGCACCGATCCTGCCCCGGCGCGAGGCCGCGGGAGGCCCTCTGCTTCCCTTCCGCTCAGCGTCGGCGGCCCCGCAGCTCTTCGAGCTCGGCTCGGGGCCTGGCTGGATCGGCGCCACGCGCGCCCGCGTACTGGTTCCGGCCACGCCCGCAGCGCTCGCCCCCTTCCCGCTCGAAGTCGTCGTGGAGTCCGGGGAGCCGTCGCCGCCACGCGTGCTGGTCGACGGGCGAGCGCTTTCCGGCAGCCGCGAGGCCGGCCGCTGGCACTTCACTTCAGCCGTCAGACCGGGCCTTCGGGAGCTCGAGATCGATCGCGATCGCGCCTTCTGCAACTTCCCGACGCTGGAGATCGCGGACGGCTGGAGCGCCGGCCGAGCGCCGCTCAATCCCTGGACGCTCGAGACCTGCGCCGCGGTGGGCGCGGAAGGCATCGTCTTCGCTCCGACCCCCGGCCCCGCGCGCGGAGCGCTCTCGCTCCTGGCGAGCCCGGCGGCGACTGCGGGGGCGGCCACATTGCTTCTGGAGGTCGAAGGAGAACCGCCCCGCGAGGTCGTTCTGGCGCCCGGCGGTAGCGCCGGCGACGGCTTCGCTCATGAGGCGGCGCTTCTGCTGCCACCCGGCGCGGGCCGGATTCGCGTCAGTCAGAAGGACGGGCCGCCTTGCGCGGCGCAGCTCTCGGAGCGGCTGGCCCGCTCGGGCTGGCAAGCGCCGCCGCCGCCCGCGCCGGACCTTTCTCCCAAGGAGGGCGCCCGGCAATTCTGTGCGCCGCTCGCGCCTGCACTCCGGCGGCACGTGGAGATCGCGCTGGGTCTCGAGCTGTTCGATCCGGAACGGACGGCGGACGCAGACCCATCGGAGCTGATCGAGACCCTCGAGGCCATGACGGATGAAGTGAGTCGTGTCGAGAGGTCGCCGGCCATCGTGCGCGTCGCGCGGGCCCGCGTGCTGGAGCGGCTCGACAATCACCGGCTGGCGCACGCCGAGTACCGCGCCGTGCTCGCCGATGAGCCCGCCGCAGGGCCCGCGGCGCGGCTGGCCGCCGAGGGCGTGGTTCGCGAGCTGGCCATCGCCGGGGACCGGCGCGAGTCGCTGGAGGCGGCCTCGACGCTGATCCGTTCGGGGCAGGACCACCTTCCATTGCGGCTCAACATGGCCCGCACGCTGCTCGAGCTGGGTGAAGAGCGCGACGCCTTCGATCTGCTCTCGCCCCTGGCGGGGCTGTCCGGGGCCGAGCGCTCCGAGGCGCCCGCGCTGCTCGCGCAGGCGCTGTCGCTGCTGGGCCGCGACGGCGAGGCGCGGGCGGCCGCTGCCCGCGGGACGACCGTTCGGGCCCAGTATGCGCGCGCGGTCCTGGATGCAAGGCTGGGCAAGCTCCGGGAGGCCGAGCTCGCGCTGCGCGCGCTGGCTGCGCGCGTGGGCGGGCCCCTCGGACGCGCTGCGGCGCGAAGAGCGTTCGAGCTGGTGCTGGTGGGTCGCGCCCGGCGTACCGAAAGCTCCGAGCTGGCGCTGGCCCGGGCGACCTGGTTCGAACGGTCGGATTCGGATCGCTGGGAAGCGCCCAGGGCCTGGGAGCTGGGCTCTCACGGCTACCGCGCGCGTCACTACGAGGACGCCCGGCCGCTGCTCTCGTCGAGTTACCGCGTGGCTCCCGATGAGCCGCTCCTCCTGCGCGTGGAGGGGCCGGCCCAGCTCAGGCTCACCTTCCGCGCCGACTGTCCGGCGGGCGGGCTTGGCCGCGGCGCGGCCGACTGGCGGGTCGAAGTCGACGGCCGACCGGTGCTGGCCGAGAGCGTGCAAGACGTGGCACCCTCGGCCGAGGTGTCGATGCCGGAGGTGCGGGGCGCGGTGCCGGGCGAGGCCCAGACTCGACTTGTCGCCATCGGGAACGGCTGGCACGAGCTCCGGGTCACCGGGCACGCTTTCGCAGTCCGCCCGGCGCTTCGAGTGCCGGCCTTCGACGATCTCCTGGCGCCCGGCGGGCCGCTTCCGGCGGCGGGAACGCGAAGCGACGGTGCCGTGCTCCAGGCCTGGGACGCAGCGCGCGCGGGGGCGTGGAATGAAGCGGCGAGCGCACTTGCCGCAGCGGCAGGACCGCTGGGGGCGCGTGCGGCTCTGCTCGATGCCGAGGTGCGGCTGGCGCTTGGAGACGTGCCGGGGGCGCGGGCTCGGCTGGCCGGCCTGCCGGAGGCGCTCGACGACGATGCGGCGCGGATGGCGGCCGACCTTTGGCGAGCGCTGGGCGAGCGGGACGCGCCCGGGATGGCGGGCCCGGGCTGGGACGACCTGATGCGAGCGCTGGCGGCCTACGAGCGGCAGCTCGAGCGCTCGGCCTGGGACGAGGAGCTGCAGTCCGGCCGCGCGGCGGTCCTGGAGCGGCTGGGTTGGAACGACGCATCGGGATTCGATTCGTCTGCCGGGTCCGAAACGGCCGTGATCGCGGGCGAGCGGGAGGCCGTCTCGCCTTCGGCCCGTGTGCGCCGCGCGCAGGAGTACAGCCCGTGGGGGCGCGGGCAGGCGCTGGTGGTGAGCCGCGAAAGGGTAGAGCTGGAGCTGGATTCGGCCGGGCCCGTCGGCGTGCGAGTTGCCTTGCACGCCCGCAGGCCGGCTCGCGGACGGGAGCCGCAGCCTGCGCGAACTGCGACCGTGACGGTACGCGTTGGCGTCGACGGGCGAGCGCCGCTGGAGTGGAAGGTGCCGT
The DNA here is from genome assembly GCA_016213845.1 of Candidatus Wallbacteria bacterium. Classification (GTDB taxonomy): domain Bacteria; phylum Muiribacteriota; class UBA6191; order JACPRK01; family JACPRK01; genus JACPRK01. Next base: position 14,339 of record JACQZN010000036.1, on the reverse strand, counting down.
TGAATCGGACGGTCGTACGGATGCTGCCGGTGCTGACCGCGGGCGGTCACGTACTGGAGCTGGCTCTGGACGATCCCGACGGCCGCGCGTCGGCTGCCGTTCGCCTGGAGCTGGACCGGACGGTCCGTCTGGAGAGAGGGCAGTTGTTGCTGGGAGAGCGCACGCCTGGCCGCTGGCACGAGCTGCCGGTGCGTGGTCTGCGGGGCTACCGGGTTGCCACGCGCGCGCGGCCCGTCCAGGTGACCGTGCGCGGGCCGCTGGTCGCGCGACTGATGCTCCGGGCCGTGGGGGTGGCGGCGGCCGGGAAGCGAGGGGCTCCCCCGGCCGTTTCCGTGAGCCTGGACGGCGCGGCGCAGACGGTACCGCTGCCCGGCGGCTCCGACGCCTCGGCCCAGCTCCTCGAGCGTCCGGAAGCGCGTTTGACGCCGGAAGTGGCGCACCTCCTGATGTTGCCGCTTCCGAAGAGCTACCGGCTCTCCGTGCGGCCCAGCGGTGCCTTCGAGGCGCTGGCGCGGCTGGAGCTTCCGGTGCCGCGCGCGTTCGAGCGCAAGGGCTGCGCCGTCGAGCGCGTCTCGACCAGCGCCTTTCCGCTGGCGCGTGGGAGCCGGGAGCCGGCTCGCCAGCTCCTCGGCCCGATGGCCGAGCTGACTCGCGCGCGTCGCCACTCGGCAGGCACTGCCCGCTACCGCGTCCGGTACCAGGAGGGGTTGCGCCCCGAGATCGACGACTTCAGGCTCGAGCGGCACGTCGACACTGGCGTCTACTGGTTCCACCGCCGCGCCGACCGTCCGATCACGACCGCGTGGGAGGCCGACACCCGCTGGCGCGTGGACGGCCCGACGGCCCAGGTCGTCGGCTTCCGCTACTACCGCGAGGCGCCGCGTGACAACGGCCCCAGGGCCTCGGCTTCGGCCCGACTGATCGGCCAGGAGGTGCGCGGCCGCGCAGAGGCGACTTTGCGGGCCCAGGCCTCGTACGGCCGCCCCGAAGACATCGGCCCCCGGCTGCGGCACTCGCCCGAGGCAAGCCTGGAGATCTTCGCGTCGACGCTCTCGTCCACGCGGGGTGAGGCGCCGGCCCAGGTCGATTCGGAGCTGTTCACCAACTTCGACCGCGACCACTCCCGGGCTCTTTCGCTGGAGGACACGCTCACCTGGACTCCGCACACGGACTCGCAGCTCTTCGCCCGGGGGCGCGCCGTGACCAACGAGAGTCTCTTGCCTCACGACATCGATCGAGTCTCTTTGCGACTGGGTACCCGGCAGCTGCGGGGCCCGCTGGAGCTGGAGACCCACTACACGCGGACCGAGCGGTTCGCCGACGACCACCGCAAGCGGGCCGTCCACGACGACGACCTGGGGTTGGAGCTCTCGTTCTGGCGCTGGCTTCGCGAGGGGCGCTTTCTCTCCGCAGCCGCAAGTCTCCTCTACCGCGACCGGTTCGGCGAGTGGCTCTCCGGATTGTCTGTCCACCTGACCGCCGACCGCGGGCGCCGCTTCGACGATCTGCCGCCCGGTTACACCAGCTTCGAATCGGCCAAGGAAGCCGCTGTCCCCGGGGACCTATAATGCGGGCGTGCAGCTCCTGCCACTCGAAAGGTTGTCCCGGCTCGAACGCCAGCTGAAGGCTCGGCTGGCCGGCGAGCTTCTGACCTGGACCGCGGAGCCCGGGCGGGCGGCCACGGAGCCCTGCGACTCCGGCGAGTGTCTGGCCATGCTGATCCGGGCGGTCGATCGGCTGGAGGAGCGCCGCCGCGACGTCGAGACCCGGCTGCGCGAGGTGGGAAAGGCGGTGTCCTCGGCGCGCCACCGGGACCAGGTCCGGGACCTGGTGATGGAGTTCCTGGCCTTTCTCGATCCAGACCCTCGGCGGCTGGCGGGCGACCGCGCGGCCTTCGCGCGCCACATGGGGATCGACGCGGCGGCGGAACGCGCGCGGCTGCTGGTGACGCACCTGGCTCGGCTTCAGGAGGTGGCGTTACAGTTCGCCGGGCTCCACGCGACAGACGCGATGCGCCTGGAGCCGGCTCAGGCTGCGCAGTCTCTGGCTGCCTTCGAGGCGTTCGTGATGACCCGCCTGCGGCTCGACGCGCGCTGGCAGGGGCGCGTCGTCGCGCTCTCGGCGCTGGCCTCGGTCGCTTCCGCGCTGCCGCCCGAGCGGCGTCTTGCCCAGCTGGGCGTGGCGACCGTGGCGACGATCACGACGCTGGCGCTCGACGTCGACGAGAATCTCTGGGTGCAGCGTGAGGCGCTCGAGCTGCTCTACCTGATGCGGCCCGAAGAGGGTCTGCTGGCTGCCCGGCGCAGGCTGCTCTCGCCGCCGGCCGCCGCGCCCGACGACTTCTTCCTGCGCAAGCACGCCGTGACGCTCCTGGGCCGCGACGGCTCGCCGACCGCGCGCGAGCTGCTGCTGCGCGTGGCGCTCAATCCGGACGGTTCGGAGTATGTCCGGCGCACCGTGCTCACGACGCTCGCCTCCATCGAGCGCCATGGGGCCGCGCGCCAGCTGGGCCGCGCGCTCCTGGCGCGAACACGCGAGCGCTCGGCGCCCTCCGACGCCGCGCGCGGCCGCATTCTGGCCGAGCCCTGCCCCCAGGTGCGCGCCCAGGCGGCCATCGAGCTGGGCAAGCTCGCGCTCGCCGCTGCGACCGCCGACCCCGACGGCTTCGAGGTGCGAGCCCCGCTCCGGATGCTGGCCCGCGCTTTCGAAACCGATCGCTCCGTCCTGGTCCGCCGCATCGCTGCCGAGGAGGCCGGTGCCGTCCTCACCCGCCGGCGCGAGGCCGCCGGCCGGTCGGACGTCGACGCCCTCGATCACCTCGTCCTGCGGGCGCTCGACGCCGTGCTGGCCGGTGAATCCGAGTCGCTCACGTTCAAGCGCTACGCCGCGACCGCGCGCGAGACCATCCTGGTGCCGACCCTGGCCGCCGCGCGCGTGCTCCTGCCCAGGCTTCCCGCCCTGATCGCCCCCCTCGACAACGGCGCGACCGCGACCCTGCCTCGCGGCATTCTCGACGGCCTCGACACCTTCGAGATCGGCCGCGTCCTGGCCCACCTGAGCCGCCAGGACTTCAGCCTCTCCTTGATTCGGAGTGGAAAGCGCTGGAGGATGCGCCGAGGGGAAATGATGGATACGACGCTCTGGCGGCTGCTGCACGAGCTGACCCATCCCAGTCCCGACAAGCGCCAGGCCTTCAACCACACCGTGGGACGCATCCTCGACGGAGAGCTCCGTGCCCCCAGCGGCATTCTGGGCGAGCTGACCATGACCAAGGTCCCCGGCGAAAAGGTCTTCAACGACCTCGAGGGCGAGTGGCGCCGCTACCTCCCCACCGTCGACGACTACCTCTCGCTCGTCAGCGGCCGCCCCCGCTCGGGTGAAGCCCACATCTTCAGCTCCAGCGGCGTCACCTCGCTGCGCGCCCCTCGAGGCTTCCTCGCCCGACTGCGCGCCCGGATCGGCATCTCGCGGCGCTACGCCGAGCTCGCCGGACTGCGCGCCGCCACCTCCGGGGAGCGACCTTCGCCCACCTCCGATCGCTACATCAAGTCCTTCGAGCGACTCTGGGGCTTCCAGACCGAGTTCAAGCCCCACGCCTACCGCTTCGCCGGACGCGACCACGCCCCGCGCGACCCTTCCATCGAGCGCGTCTTCGTCTCCGACGTCTCCCCGGACGCCGGCACTCCTGCCGAAGCGCGCGCCCTGGTCCCTGCTTCCAGCGGCGCGGCCCTCCCCCTGGTGCTCCCCCACTGGTTCGACCCCGACTACTTCCTGGCCCGCGACGGCAACCACATCAATCACCTCACCCTGTTCGCCGCCGGGCTCCTCGCCTGGTTCCTCATCGAACAGGCGATCCTCTACCGGCGCCTGCGCGGCGCACGCAAGAAGCTCCCGCTCGTGCTCGGCGGCTGGGGTACGCGCGGCAAGTCCGGCAGCGAGCGCCTCAAGGCCGGTCTGTTCCACGGCCTGGGCTACTCCGTCTTCTCCAAAACCACCGGCTGCGAGGCGATGTTCATCCATAGCGTCCCGGGCATGGCGCCGATGGAGCTCTTCCTCTTCCGGCCCTACGACAAGGCGACCATCTGGGAGCAGCACTTCGTCGTCCGCACCGCCCACGCGCTCGGGGCCGACGTCTTCCTCTGGGAGTGCATGGCCCTCAAGCCCGACTTCGTCTTCCTCTTGCAGCACCGATGGGTGCAGGACGACCTCTCCACTCTCACCAACGCCTATCCGGACCACGAGGACATCCAGGGACCCGCCGGCATCAACATCCCCGAGGTGATGGTCAACTTCTGCGGCCCGGGTCACGCGGTGTTCACCGCCGAAGATCAAATGCTCCCGATCCTGGCCCAGGGCGCCCGCAAGGCCGGCAGCGACCTGCGCGCCATCGATCCCCGCGAGGTCGAGCTGCTCACGGAGGACCTCCTCGGGCGCTTCCCCTACCGTGAGCACCCCAAGAACATCGTGATGGTGCTCGAGATGGCTCGCGAGCTCGGCATCGACTCCGACCTGGCCATAAAGGAGATGGCCGACCACGTCGTCCCCGACCTGGGCGTGCTGAAGACCTACCCGATGCCCGGATTCCAACCCGCCTTCCGCGGCCGCACGATGGAGTTCGCCAACGGCATGAGCGCCAACGAGCGCCGCGGCACCGTCGAGAACTGGCGTCGCATGGGCTATGACCAGCACTCCGTCGAAAAGGACCCGTTCGTCTACCTCGTCACCGTCGTCAACAACCGCGCCGACCGAGTCGCGCGCTCCAAGGTCTTCGCCTCCGTGATCGTCAACGACCTGCACGTCGACGCGCACGTCCCGATCGGCAGCAACCTGACCGGCCTGGTCGGCTACACGATGACGGCGCTGGAAGAGAAGCTCTCGCGGCTGGAGCTGATCGCCATCCCCGATCGCGCCAGCTTCAAGCCAGCGCCGCTGGGCGATGAGGTGCTGACCGAGTGGAAACGCCAGCTCCGAGAAGCGAAGACGCGCGGGTTGGCCGCTGCCGAGGTGCTGGCGACCCTCGAGAAGATGGCGATCGGCGCGGGGCTCGACCCGGCCGTCGCCGCCAGCCTCACGAGCGAGGGCGAGCTGCCCGGCATGCTCGCCCGCTCCACCGCGACGCACCCGGGAATCGTCTGGGGTGGCCCCGCCGTCGCCTCGTCACCCGACCTCGACGGCGCGCTCGCCATCCTCCACGACGCGCTCTCGGGAGCAACCGACGTCTCCATCGCCGAGGAGGTCGTGAAGTTCTTCGAGACCGACGCGCGGCGGTTCCGCACGCTCTCCGACTTCCAGGCGTTCCTGGCCGAGCGCGGCGTCGGCAGCGGCCGGCCCGTGGCGCTCGAGGTCGTCGAGGAGATCAACGAGGCCTACCGGAAGCTCTACCGCGGGCTCTACCAGGAGAAGCTGCGCGTGGTGCACGACTTCCACGCAAGCGGCGACCAGGTGATCGACTTCATCCTCAAGCAGGTGCCGCCGGGGATGCACGTGAAGATCATGGGCATCCAGAACATCAAGGGGACGGGGCTCGGGTTCGTCTACCGCTGGATCTCGCTCGACAAGGTCTGCGGGATGGTGAAGCGCATGACGCACCGCACCGAGGCCGTGCGGCGGCAGGCCATCGAGGAGCTGGCCTACTACGGCGAGTACGGCATCCTCGACGCGCCGATTGCGCTCGCGGCCGCGCGGGAGGCGCGCCGGGCTCCGGCCAATCAGTCGCCGTTGCTCCAGGGCCACCTCGAGGTGGCGGAGCGCCGCATCCAGGACGCGTACGCCGCGGCGCTGCGCGGGCTCACCGAGGGACATAGCCGCACGGCGCTCTCGGGAGTGCTGGAGTGGATCGAGGCGGTGATCGACTTCCTCGACAGCCGGGGCCGGCGCCGGCAGGCCGACCAGGTGATGCGGGACCTGGTCGACGCGCGCATTTCGCACGAGCAAGCGGTGCTGGAGCTGCGTGCGCTGACGTACCGTCAGAAGGGCGGCTGGCTCGAGAAGGGCCTGGCCAAGTGGTGGGCGAAGAAGGGCTGACGCGAGTTCGCTCACCCTGAGGAGCGGCCCGAAGGGCTGCGTCTCGAAGGGCGGCGGGCGGGGCGGCTGGGCCCGACCTTCGAGCTCTTGGGCGGGCCGGCTTGTGAGGACTCGATGGCCTCCAGAGTCTTGACGTCTTCCAGGTCCTTGTGGCGCCCGCTAGCGCGCTTGTTCACGAGCAACTCTCGCAGCCCGATGACGGGTACCGTGAGGCCGTCGGATTCGAAGTACTGCCGGCCGGCCCATGCCTCCTGGAATTCGACGCCGGAGATACCGGTGATCACGTCGATGCGGCGGGGCTGGATTCCAATCTGGTAAATGAGATCGGGATTTTCGAAGTCCTCGGGCGTGACATCTGTCAGCGGTGCACCAAACAGCCGCAGTGCACGCCAGACCTTGCGAGCGTTCTCCGGCGACGCCCGGATAAAGACGTCCATGTCCCCCGTGGAGCGCGGCGCTCCGTGCGCCGCGACGGCGTACGCTCCCACGAGCAGGAACTCAACGCCCTCTTCGGACAATGCGACCAATAGATCTCTGAAGTCTGGGTTCCACATCGAAGTTGCCAGCAAAGGACCAGATTTCTGCAGTCAACGGCCACACCATCGCCAGCCGCTCCGCCGGGGTGTAACGAAGATAGTCGAGCTCGGGCTCGGGGTCGCTGAGTCGCCGCTTGCGCGAGATCTTCCGGTTCTCCATACCGATCATGATACCCCCTCGCCGCCCTCCGGAGCCGGCCCCGCGGTCTCCTCCCGGCCGAGCAAGCTACGAATGATCCCCAGCAGCTCGTCGTTGGAGGTCTTCGACTTCACCAGCGCCGCCGCCACCCGGCCTGCGACCTCGCGGCTCATCTCGTAGGCCGAGAAGACGACGATCGGGACCGGGCGTCGCGTCAGCGCCCGCACGCGCGGCACCAGGTCCATCCCGTGTCCGTCCGGCAGCTCCTGATCGAGCAAGATCAGGTCGAAGCGCTTCTCGGCCAGGAGCTTCTGCGCCTCCGCCAGCGTCCGCGCGTTGGCGACTTCGCACTCCGGGCCCAGCATCCGCGAGACCACCTCGGCAATCTCGGCGTCATCCTCGACGTGGAGCACGTGGCTCCTTTCCCCGGCGCTCTTGCGCACGAAGCGATGCACGGCGGCGACCAGCTTGGGGTGATCGATCGGCTTCGGCAACCAGTCCATCAGCATGAACGCCTCGGCCGAGAGCTGAGCTTGCCCCTCATCGGCGCGCGCTGAAACGACCACGATCGGCAAATCGCGGGTCGCTTCGCTGTCGCGCAGCTCGCGCAGCAGCGCCACGCCGTCGGCGTCGGGGAGGTTGAGGTCGAGCGTCATCAGGTCATAGTCGTTGCGCGACAGGCAATCCCGCGCCGCGGCGGCCGAGTGGGCGAGGTCGACGGAAAACCCGCTCGCTTCGAGCATCTGCTTCAGCACGGTCGCGGTGTCCAGATCGTCTTCGCACGTCAGGATGCGCGGCCCCCACTTTCGAGGTGTCGCGTCTGCGTTCCCCTGGACTTCGAGGGGGCGGTCGCTGGCGACCTCGGGCAGGTCGAAGTAGAACGTCGTGCCGCGGCCCGTTTCGGTGGCGAAGCCGATGGTGCCGCCGAGCCGTTCGACGATGGCCTTGGAGATGCTGAGCCCCAGGCCGGTGCCGCTCTTGGTCCGGGCGTCGGAGCCGTCGGCCTGCGCGAAGCGCTGGAAGATGCGGGAGCGGAACTCCTCCGGAATGCCGGCTCCCCTGTCGGCTATCGACACGCGCAGGCGGGCTTCCTGCCGGTCAACTCGCACCGAGACGACACCATCCGACGGCGAAAACTTCGCCCCGTTGGAGAGGAGATTGGTGAGCACTTGCAGCAGGCGATCGGGGTCGGCGGCGACCAGACTGCCCGGCACGGAGGCGTCCAGCACCAGTCGTACGCCCAGCTGCGAGGCAAAGGCGCGGTTGGCCTCGATGCTGTGGGCGACCAGCGGCATCAGCTCCACCGGCCGGACGTCGAAGATCATCTTGCCGGAGGAGATCTTCTCTATGTCGAGGATGTCGTTGATGAGCCGGACGAGGCGCTCGCTGTTCTTCAGGGCGATGTCGATGAGCGGCCTTGCCTGGGGCGAGAGCTCGCCTGCGACGCCGCCGGCCACCAGGCCGAGAGAGCCGCGGATGGAGGTGAGAGGCGTACGCAGCTCGTGACTGACTGTAGAGATGAACTCACTCTGCAGGCGGTCGACTCGGCGGCGCTCGGTGATGTCCCGGAGAAAGGCGAAGAAGAGGCGCTCCTCCCCCAGCTCCAGCGGCGCGATGGTCAGCTCCAGCGGCAGCTCGCGGCCGTCTCTGTGCAGGCCGGGGAGCTCCAGGCGCTTGCCCAGGACGGAGGCCTGGCCGGTGCTGAGATACCGTGTGAAACCGGCGGCATGTGCCTGGCGGAGTGCCTCTGGAACGATGATCTCGCCGAGCAGCCGGCCCAGGACTTCCTCGCGCTTCCATCCGAAGGTCGCCTCGGCGGCAGGGTTCCAGTCCGTGATGCGGCCGTTGGAGTCCATTCCGACGAAGGCGTCGTGGGCGGTCTCGACGATCATGCGGAGCCGCTCGGCCATGGCGCGGGCGGCGGTGTACTCCTCCTGCAAGCGCCGGGCGGCCGATTCCGCGCGGCGGCCGAGAACCAGGTACAGTGGTGCCGCTGCGGCGAGGCCCCCGAGGAAGGCCGCGGCCAGGAGCCGCCAGTCCACCCAGCCGGATTCGGCGGGCATCGCTTGTGGTGAGGCCCAAGCCGGGGCCGAAAGTGTCCACAGCGCGCCGAGCGCCAGCAACGCTGCAAGTCGTGTTGGGGCAGCCCTGCCAGAACCGCGCTTGGGCAGGACACCCGGGGAGGATTCGCATTCCCGCACGATTGTAGTATCGCGCCGGCTCCTGGGAAGCGCCACCCAGGCGGGTTGCGATTGCGGGCCCGCGCGGGGGCTTGCAGTCGCTCGAAATCCCGTGCCCCGCGAGGGCTTTGGCGCTATGGTGATCGGCATGAGCGCAGCCATCGAGTGCATTCCCGACGTCCGGTGCGAAGACTTCTATGCGGCCGATACCGCCTTCCAGGCGCTGCTTGCGCGGCACCTCGACTCGACGGCCATGGACTGGGCCAGACCCAGGCTCCATCGCATGGGCCGGCTGGCTGCCGGCGAGGTCGACCGGCTGTCGTTCGACGCCGATGCCAACCCTCCCCGGCTGGAGCCCTACGATCGGCGCGGCCTGCGCACGGAGCGCATCGCGCTTCATCCGTCGTACGAGCGACTCAAGGAGCTGGCCTACGGCGAGGGCATCGTTGCGGATTTCTACGCCCCCGAGACGCGGCGATTGCTGGGCGCGCAGGTGCACCGCGTGAAGTTCGCGCTGGGCTACCTGTTCGCCCAGGCCGAACAGGGGCTCTACTGCCCCATCTGCATGACCGACGGCGCGGCGCGGCTGATCGAGCAGTTTGGCTCCGACGCGCTGAAGACCGACATGCTCTCCAGGCTCACCTCGCGACCGCCCGCCTACTGGCAAGGGGCGATGTTTCTGACCGAGCGGCAAGGAGGCAGCGACGTCGGCGCGTCGGACACTTCCGCGGCGCAGGCCGCCGACGGCACGTGGCGTCTCACCGGCGACAAGTGGTTCTGTTCCAACGCCGAGACAGACGTGGCGATGGTGCTGGCACGCCCCGAGGGCGCGCCGGCCGGCACGCGCGGGCTGGCGCTCTTCGCGATGACGCGACAGCTGCCCGACGGAACCGTGAACCCGTGGTACGTGATGCGGCTGAAGAACAAGCTGGGCACGCGCTCGATGCCGACGGGGGAGGTGCGGCTGGAGGGCGCGGTCGCCCATCTGGTCGGAGAGCCGGGCCGCGGCTTCCACTACATGACGGAGATGCTGAACCTGTCGCGCCTTTACAACGCCGTGGCGTCGATAGCGCTGATCCGCCGGGCGCTCTGGGAGGGCGCCAGCTACGCCCGCGCGCGGCGCGCCTTCGGAAAGGCCATGGCGGAGTTCCCGATGGTGCAGGACACCCTAGTGGCGATGGCGCTGGAGCTCGAGGCCGCCAATGCGATGGTCTTCGAGACGGTCGCCACGCTGGACCGCTACGACGCCGGCGAGGCTGCCGCCCGGCCGCTGCTTCGCATACTGACGCCGCTGGGGAAGCTCTTCACGGGCCGCCTCGCCGTGCGCTGCGCATCGGAGACAGTGGAGCTTTTGGGGGGTAATGGGTACGTCGAGGATCGGGTGACGGCGCGGCTCTACCGCGACGCGCAGGTGCTGCCGGTCTGGGAGGGGACAACCAACATCCTGGTGCTCGACAGTTTCCGCGCGCTGGCCAAGGAAGGGTCGCTCGACGCGTTCGTCGGGGCGATGCGGGCCCGGACAGCGGTCTGGAAGGGCGAGCACGCCACCGCGCTCGACACGGCCGTGGGTGCGCTCGAGGCCGGCGCTCGCGAGCTGCTTGGCCAGGAGGGCGACGGCTGGACCGTCGCGGCCCGACACTGGTGCGACCGTGCCGCGCGCGTCTTCGAGGCCGTGCTTCTCGCCGACGCCGCCGCCCGCGGAGGCGCCCGCGAGAGGGCCGCCGCAGCCGCCTTCCTCACCCGCTTCGTGACCGCTCCCGGCCAGGCCCCGGTCCCCTCGGACTTGAAAGAGCAATTCGCTCTCCTGGTCTAGGGGAACGGTCTTCCGCGCGGGCAGGCTTCGGCAAGACACTCCTGGGCTTGTCGAAGGGCTCAGGCGTGCCCTGGCGAAGGACGGCCGCGCGATCTCGTGTGCCCTTGCTAGCCCCGCGACAGCTCGAAACGGACCCCGTGCACGAGCCGGGTCCCGTCCTCGCGACGCCCGGAGAAGGCCGCGTCCTCGCGGAATCGAACGAAGGTCCCTCCCTTCGCACACAGACGGTACTCCTCACGGAACGGGCTGCCCGTCTCCAGGCCGACCTTCAGGGCCGTCTCCACCCTCTCCCGGTCCTCCGGGTGCACGAGCCGCCGCCACAGACCGCTGTCCTGGAGCCACTCCGACGCAGGGTAGCCAAGCGAGCGCTCGACCTCCGAGTTCACGTACAACGTCCGCCATCCCTCGCCGATCTGGGCGACGAAAACCCCCGCGGGCACGTTCTCCAGGAGCTGGCGGTAGCGGCTCTCGGAGGCCGCCAGCCGCCCGCTCAACTGCACGTTCTCATAGGAGACGGCCAGCTGCGTGCCGAGCGCCACCGCCAGCCGCTCATCGTGTTCCGTGAACGCCGAGTGCCCGATCTTGCCGGCCAGGCAGAGGATTCCGTGCAACTGGTGCGAAGACGCTATCGGCGCCGCCAGCATCGACTCGCCGCTCACCACACTCTCGGTCAGGCCCAGCACCTCGGCCAGCTCCGAGGCGACCGTGGTGCGCATCGGCCGGCGCTCCCGGATGACCTGCCGGGCAAGCGCGCTCGCCTTCACGAATCCGCCCGCTCCCCAGCGACCGTCGGGCCCCAGACCACTGCTGACGAAAGCGGGCGCTTCCTCGTCGGTGATGATGACGGCCGCGAAGCTGGCGCCCAGGATGTAGCGGGCGCCCCGGCAGAGCCGCAGCAGCAGCGACTGAGGATCGCGCTCGCGATAGATGCGTTCGGTCAGGTCCAGCAGCTCCGCCATCTGTGAGACGACCTGGTGGTCGGCCAGGCCGCTCGTGGCCTCCGGCGGCGCCGGCGGTTCGTCCTTGGCCGCGCCCGGGGCTCCCTGCCCCAGACACTCGTTGACCATCCCCCGGACTAATCGGGCCGGCGACGGCTTCATCAGGATGTGCTGCACCCCGCAGGAGGCGGCCAGCGTGCGTGCCTCGCGCTCCAGATAGGTCGCCGTGTAGAAGATGATCGGAATCGCCGACAGCGCCGGATTGGCTCTCAGCTCCCGCACCAGCTGCGGCCCGTCCATCTCCGGCATCATGATGTCGCTGATCACCAGCTGCGGCCGGAATTGCTCCGCCAGCTCCAGCGCCCTCTTGCCGTCGGACGCCTCCAGCAACCTGTGCCCCTGGGGCTTGAGCACCGCCACCAGGTACTCCCGGTTGAGCGGCCTGTCGTCGACAATGAGGATCGTGTCCATCTGGACCTCCTGCTCCCCAGTGTACACGCCAGGAGAAAATTGGGGACACACGACCTATTTCCATGAAATAGGTCGTGTGTCCCCGGTTTTCCTTCGTTAGAATCGGCGCACCATGACGCTCCCCATTCGCATTGTGATCGGGATGCTCACGGGCACGGCGACGGGGTTCGCGGCCCGGCTCTTCTTTGCCGGGAGTCCGGGGCTGGCCTGGTTCAACGACAACATCGCGTACTTCCTGGGGCAGCTTTTCCTCAGGCTCATCTTCATGGTGGTGGTGCCGCTGGTGGCCAGCTCGCTCGTGCTGGGCGTCGTGGAGCTGGGCGACGTGCGGAAGCTGGGCCGCATCGGCATGCGCTCGCTCCTGTGGACCGGCCTGCTGAGCGCCATATCGGTCGGCATCGGCATCGGCCTCGTGGAGCTCGTCCGGCCCGGCGAGATGGTCAAGGCCGAGGTGCGCGACGAGCTGCGCGCCAAGATGATTCCCGACTCCAAGAAGGTGATCGAGAACGCCCTGGGCGCGCGCAGACCGGTCGACGCCGTGCTCGGCCTGATCCCGAAGAACCCCCTGCAGGCCGCCGTCAATGCCCTCGAGGGCGAGACGCTGGCGCTGATGGTCTTTTCGCTGCTCGTCGGGATCGCGCTGACCTTGGTCGACCCCGAAAAGGCGCGCCCCATCACGGAGCTGGCCGAAGGTGTGCTCGCGGTCTCGATGAAGATCATCGACTTCGCGATGTCGCTGGCGCCGGTGGCCGTCGCCGCGCTGCTCTTCAGCCTTGTCGTGCGGACCGGCGCGGAGCTGCTGGCGAGCCTGGCGGGCTACGTGGCCGTCGTGGTGCTGGGTCTGGCACTCCAACTGTTCGTCGTCTACTCCATCGTGCTCACCTGGCGCTCCCGGTGGCGGCCCGCCGTCTTCTTCAGGCAGACGCGCGAGGCGCTGCTGACGGCGTTCTCGACGGCCTCTTCCTCCGCCACGCTGCCGACCACGCTCCGCGTCAGCGAGGAGAACCTGGGCATCCCGCGCCAGATCGGCAGCTTCGTCCTGACCGTCGGGGCGATGGCCAATCAGAACGGCACGGCGCTCTTCGAGGGAGTCACGGTCCTCTTCCTGGCGCAGCTCTTCGGCGTCGAGCTCACCTTCGGCCAGCAGCTGGCCGTCGTCTTCATGTCGATCCTGGCCGGCGTCGGCACCGCGGGCGTCCCGGGCGGCTCGATCCCGCTCATCGTCATCGTCCTGCAGACCGTCGGCGTCCCGGCCGAGGGGATCGGCACCATCCTGGGCGTGGACCGGCTGCTGGACATGTGCCGCACCACGCTCAACGTGGCCGGCGACCTCGTCATCGCCGCCCTCGTCGCATCCGACGAGGGCGAAGCGAGCTGACGGCGTCAGGCCATGGCCGGGAAAATCCGTGGCGTCTACCTGTACCGGGTTTTCTCGAAAACCCGGTACAGGTAGACGCCACGGGTTTTCCCGGCCTGACGCCCTCAGGTTCCGTGGCCGCTGAATTTGCGGCGGCCGGCTTCCCAGATGCCGCGGCAGCACCACGCGAGCACCGCAATCCACAGGATCTCCTGCGCCAGAGTCAGGAAGAACTCCACGGGTCCCAGGCCGATCAAGAGCGCCTGGACGGGCGTGTGGAACAAGAAGTGGAACGGCAGCGCCAGCGCCACCGTGGCCAGCCAGTCGGGGAAGATCCAGAGCGGAATGGTGAACCCCGAGAGGAAGCTGGTCAGGAAGGAGACCATGAACGCCAGTCCCCAGACGCGTTCCAGCCAGAACGTGAGCATTCCGACCGAGCTGTAGATCGCCAGGTGGATGAGGTTCGAAGGCACCAGCAGCGCCAGGAACTGCAGGATGCGCACGGGCTGCGGATCGAGCTCGTGGAAAAAGACCATCACGCCCAGCACCAGCGGAAAGAGCAGCACCAGGTTGACGCAAAAGGTTGCGAGCGACCGTCCCGCCATCACGGTCCAGTACGGGATCGGGCGCACGTAGTAGCCGACCATGTCGCCGCTGTTGATGGAGTTCTCCAGCTCCTCGACGATGGGAAACGGTGAGGCCAGCCGCGCTAGGAGCAGCACGGTCAGGTAGTACGGCACGACGCCGCCCGGTCCGGCCGGGAACGTGCCGCTGGCGAAGATCGAGGTCCAGAGCGAGAGATAGAGCGCGACCTCGATCGGGTAGGTCATCACCTTGAACGCCAGGTTGGCGGCGTACTGGCGGTAGTTCTTGAGCGCCGC
>JACQZN010000054.1 GCA_016213845.1 Candidatus Wallbacteria bacterium | reverse complement strand
GAACGGGTCGGCCAGCTGCAGCCGGACCAACACGGCCACGACGATCAGAAGCCCGGCGAGGCTCCAGGCCCACTCCTGTCGGGCCGTGCAGGCCTTCGCTTCGGTGGCGCCATCCAGCGCCGTCCAGGCAATCGAGGCCTCACCTTTGGATGTCAGCATGCGACCTGTGACGAGGGTCAGGAGCAGGACTGCCACTGTCGCGGCGAGGGAACGCCACGGGGACGGGAGAAGCAGGAGCAGCTCCTGGAGGATCGTCTCAGTCGCTGGCCAGTTCAAGAGGATGTTCCTCAGGGACGCCGGGCTCTTGGCTCCCAGTCGCTCGGGCGTCTCGAGGGTCCAGGTTGCCTGGTCGGTGGGTAGGACCGGGGTCGAACGGGTGCAGGTCCAGAGCTGGCGAATCTCCGGCTTGCGGAAGGAGAGGACCTGCTCGCCAATTCTGAGCTGGATGGCTGTGAGCTCCGCCAAGTCCCGCTCCTGCAGGCGAACACGGAGCCTGCGGACCCACCCGGCCTCTAGCCGCCAGACGGGCGGTTTGCTTGCAGAGACGAAGCAGGCCAGCTCACGCTCACCTCCTGCGGGCAGGACGCGGGACACCTGAATGCGGGTGTAGGCCTCGGCGGGAACTCCATCCAGGCGGGCGAGAACGACCTGGGCCCGCCTGGCAAGGAACAGGTCCGTCCAGGCCTGGCCAAGCGAAAGGACACCGAGTAACCCGGCTCCCAGAGTCAGCCACCGCCGGAGTGGCAAGAGGGCTGGTCTGGGTGGCGGGCTTTCCGGTGTTCTTTTCATCGCAGCGGCTCGAACCACCCAGGCCACTAGGACGGCTGGGCGCAGTCTGCATGCTACAACAGCGCAGAAGGTAGCCGGAGGGCCGGGTCTCGCGCTGCAGGGTCTGAGAAGAAAAAAAAGACTGCTCCGTGGTCTGAAGCCACGGAGCAGGGAGTGACGGGAGTAGTAAGTGACTTATGTGATTACCATCGAGAGGAGTGCCGGCTCAGCGAAGAGCCGTCCGGCCCGACCGGCCCGCCCTGGTTGGTAGCTGTCGAACCGGGGGTTGCCGAGCCGCCGCCCGAGGTGACTCCGAAGGTGCCGTAGCAGGCGCAGATGACGATCTTGAAGGGGACCTGAGGGCACGGTGAAACCAGATTCGAGCCGGCGGCCAGGGCGCCCGAGTTGATGAGGCCGGCGGGGAAGCCACCGTTGACGAGGCCCGTTGCGCCGTTGCCCTTGCCGCACACTACGCCGATGTAGCGGCCACCCAGGCCGATGGGGGCGCCGCGGGCGCCGCTGACGCCGCCGCCGCTTGTATCCATGTAGTCGTCGCCGACGTTCTGGATCTCGCTATTGTAGTAGCGGGCCGTGGCGGCAGGGCAGTCCCAGACGCCGTCATCGCGGATGACCGTGTTCAAGGGTCCGATATTGCCTTGGGCACCCGGGCCCGTGTTGGCGAAGGCAGTGGGGCCGCCGACCGTGCTGCCGGCGACCGCGTCAGTGATGAGGGCCACGCCGGTGTTGACGTTGAGCATCGTCGGCTGGATCGCGCCGTTGTCCAGTCGCCCTGTGCGCGTGCTGAACCCGAAAACGCACTTGGCATTCTCGGCGAATGCAATGTTGTTCGTCTCCCAGACGGCCATGCCGGTCTCCAGCGTGTGCAACTGACCGATGCAGGTCTTGCGGCGGGACATCTCGGCGAAGTTCTGATACTTCGCCAGGCCGGCTGCCGCTAGCACGCCGATGACGATGACGACGATGAGCAGTTCGATGATTGTGAAGCCTTTTCGGTTTCGCTGTCTACGCACGTTTCCACCTCTCCGTCCCGGTCACTCGTGAATACCCAAACTCCCAGTTTCTCTCAGATTCCACTCGCTCTTTGTTGCGGCCGTTTCCCCCGTTCTTGCCATCCCGGATTCCGGTGTCTGCCCCGACAAAGCACGGGGCGTGCCAGGCTAAGAAACTCTCGATTCCGTGCTCTCATGCGCTGGGAGGCAACCGGCCATGGCCCAAACCCGGGCCCGGTTGTGTATCACTCGGTTGCGCGCTACACTGTTGGTGATTTTCGTAAAAAGCCGCATCAGAGCTGATTTGATTGTCCCAATAGACCCTGTAGCGATTGTATGCATGCAACTATTGGATACACCGTAAAAACGCGCTTGAAAACATACAGTTCGGTAGTTCTTGGTGGTCACATGCCGCAATTTGATGCGGCTCTCCGGGGTCCGACGCCGAGGTAGCAGAGACTTCATTAACTCTGCTTCGAGTGGTTGCCAACCACCACTGAACAGGGATCCCGTCGAATCGAGCCTACCAGAAACCCCAGAAGCCCCAGCAGCGCCCCCACGCTGATGAGCCCGCCCAGCCTCAGTTCGAAAGGCATGTACTCCATGATCAGCCGACGCTCCCCTTCATGGACCTCGATGCCCCGGAACACCCCTCCGGCTTTCAGTACCGGTCTCTCCTGGCCATCGACCCAGCCGCGCCAGCCGGAGTTGTACTTCTCCAGCAGCACTAGCAAACCCTCTCCCTTCAGGTCGAAAGCGACTTCCAGCCGGTTGCGTCGATAGGACACCAGTCGACTTTCCCCAATTTCGCTCGGCTGTAGCAGCCGGCCGTGGGGGGGGGGGCCCGCCGGTTGGTAGTAGACCCGATCCGGCAGCGCCAGGATCGCCGCCGAGACAGCCTGCATCGAGGGGTCGCTCATCGGCTCCGCTCGAGCCGCCAGAAACACTCGGGGACTTACCCTCTCCAGTCCCCGAATGACTACCGGCCCGTCCGTCCCCAGCACCCGCGTCGTGCCGGGGACGTTGCCCATCCCCTCGGCGCTCAGCACCAGCTCGGCACCGCACCTGGCCGCGATGGAATCCCGCTCCGGACGCCCCGAGGCTTGCATCATCATGACCGCCAGGACGTTCTCCAGTCCGGTCCGCACCGAAAGCAATCCCAGCATGGAATCGCACCCGAAGAGGGCGCCAGTCAGGCCCTCCATCAACGCCCGTTCGACCCGGGCGCTGTCGACAAGCGTAAAGCCCGAGCCGATCGGGATCTCATTGCGCGGGTATCCGACGTATCGAACAGGCAGTGGGGCGCTCTCTCGATTTGAAGCGAGCTTCGCGGCCTCGGGTCTCACCTCATTCTCGTGCCAGGGTCGCACGATGAGACTGCGGCGCGTGGACTCGCCCAGGTCCAGCGTGATCAGGAGCAGTCCGGCCGCCACGGCCCACCGCACCGTGAGGAATCGGCGGGCGGCGCCCCATGTAAGGGCGCACATCGAGAGCACCTGGGCGGAGCCAACGATCGATTGGAGCAACCAGCACGCACCGACGGCCTGGACAAGGCGATCCGTCGCTCCTCCTGTCCCCGACCACTCGGGGCTCAGGAAACGCCTCGAGAACCCCGTGTCCTCCAGGCAGGCGTACAGGCCGGCTGCAAGGCAGAAGACGAATCCTGTGATCAGGCCAGCTTTCCAGAGCATCAGACAATCCCTTCTGCGCGTGCAGAGCCCCTGGGCCCCCAGGCCGGCCAGCATCGAGAGGGTCACGGTCGTCATCAGGAAGTACTTCACGGGGTACCTGAAGAACTCCAGAGGTGGAATGAGTGTCATCGTCCATCTGGCCACGGGCAGGTTCTCGCCCAGGGCAAGGCAGAGACTCCATGCGGCCACGGCCGCCAGCGTCCAGACACAGCTGCTACGAATCGCGCCCTGGCTGACCAAGCCAGAGCGGGGTATCCGGCACCGGCCGCAGGCCGCCACGGCCAGGGCCAGCACCGGAAGCCCGAAGTAGAGACTTTCGAAGAACGGCACCTGCCCGCCACTGAAGCTGGCCGAGAACTCCGGCGCGGACGGCTGAGGATACGGAGTGCGCAAAGCCAGATTGTAGAGATTGAGGGGCGCGATGTCGAAGCGGCCCCGCTCGGTGGCGGCAGCCACGGTACGAGTCGAGTCGGCGATGAGCTTCCCGAGCGGCAGGTACTGGTAGGCCAGGAGCAGGCAAGCCATTAACCCGACGGCCACGGCCGCCGTCAGAGCTGCTCGAATCGTCCGGCACCCCTGCTGCGGGCGCAGCCATGGCAGCAGGGTCATCAGCACCCAAGTGAAGAGGACGTAGTTGGGATCGGTACCGCTCCCTTCGAGCGCCAGCGCCAGAGCCGCCCCGCCCAGTGCGGCGCGACTTGCCCCGCCGAGCCACCGGTCGAACGCCCAGAGCACGGTGGGTGTCCAGGCCAGCCCTCGTAACAAGGTCGTGAGCGACGTCGAGCTGACGGTGAACCCCGAGAGCATCAGGGCGTAAGCTCCCAAGGCCGCCGCCGGAGCAGCCAGCCTCCAGTGTCGCAGCAGCCCGAACATGGTCACGCCGGCCATCCAGACGTGGAGTGCCACGAACGCGCCATACGCCGCAGAGGCTGGAAACATCAGAAAGAGCAACGCCGGTGGGTAGGCGATCATCGAATGCGGATCGGCGTGGTACGGATAGCCCATGCCGATCCTGGGTTCCCAGAGCGGGAGCTCTCCTGCCCGCCAGGCTTCGGAGGTCAGGATGGCCTGGGGATAGTAGTAGGCCATCGTGTCTCGGTAGTAGAACGTCTGGCCACCTCCCAGCACGGGCCAGTAGACCCAGCAAAACAGGCCGGTCAGGCCCACGACCCAGCCCAGGTCCCGCCGCGCGCGCTCAGTAACGAACACGGGTTGGACCGATCAGCTCCGGGTTGCCGAGACGATGGCTCGGCCTGAGAGCGCGAGGCCGATCAGGGTTGCGGCGAGTGTGATCAGGCTGATGACCAGTCCTATCCGGAAGGGAGTTGGCTGGAAGGTCATGATCACCCGGTGCGGCCCTGTTTCCAGTCGGACCCCTCGGAACATTCCTGCTACCTTGACGATCGGCCGCTCGACGCCGTCGACGGTGGCCTTCCAGCTCGGGTGGTACGTGTCGAGCAGTACGAGCAGTCCGTTGCCCTCCAGTTCGCAGCGGATTTCGACCCGCTCGGGCCGGTAGTTGACGATCTCGCAGTCGCCGATCGCGCGGGGCTCGAGCGGCTCCGGTGCTCCGGTGGATGCGGCTGCCTCGAAGGGCGCTTCTTGCTGCAGTTGCATCAGCGCACCCCGGTTGACCGGGTTCTCGTCCGGATAGAGCTGGCGGGCCTTGCGCGCAACGAAGGCCCGTGGCGAGACGTTGGGAAGCTCCTGAACGTAAACGGAGCCGACCCGGTCGAGTGTCTTGCCGATATCGGGCGGATTCTCCGATGCTTCCACTCGCAAGGCGAAGCGGCACCCCAGAGCGGCCGCCAGGCGATCCCTGTCCTGTCGGCCCAGGCTGGCCGTCAGAATGGCGCGCTCCGAGTAACTGGCCAGCCGCACGGACATGGAGGCCAGGATCATGTCGCAGCCCACCTGGGCTCCACAGAGGTTCGTGAGCAGATACTTCTGCAGGATGATGTACTGGGCGGCGGTCCGCTCTGCGTCGAATCGTGGGGCGCCGGGTTCATAGGATATGAATCTGGGTGGAGGCCGGTCGATTCGTGACGCCCCCAACACCTGTGGCATTCGGCGCGCTTCGGTTTCGACGGCGTCCGGGACGGTGAGGCACCCTTGTCTCGTGTTCCACCAGAGGTCGAGGAGACTGAGCGAGACAACGAGTGTCAGCGCCAGCGACCGCTGCATCTTGCCGCGCCTGGCCAGCACAAGCAGCCATCCGACGCCCAGGGAGATCCCCATCGCAAGCGACAGGCTGGCCAACCAGCCATTGCGGACAACGTCGAGGAACACGACCCGATCGCCCGTGAGGGCGAACGCCGTGGAGAGAAATGCATCGACGAAGTACTGTCCGTTGGCCAACAGGGCGACGCAG
Organism: Candidatus Wallbacteria bacterium; assembly: GCA_016213845.1. GTDB lineage: Bacteria > Muiribacteriota > UBA6191 > JACPRK01 > JACPRK01 > JACPRK01. The sequence continues at coordinate 20,700 of JACQZN010000054.1, read as the reverse complement.
GTGGCCCCGAAAGCACAGGCGGGCAGCAGTAGGCCGAGCCCGAAGAGCTTCTCGCAATGTGGATTGCGCTCTCGCAGCCCATGGACGCCGAGCCCCACGGAGATGGGAATCGTGACGCCAGCTAGCAGCAGGTACTTGCCCGGGTATCGGAAGAGCTTCAGAGGCGGCAACAGAGTTGTCAGCAGACTGAAAAAGGGGGCGGGTGCTTCGAGCGAGACCAGGAGCGAAACGACGGACACCGCCATCAGGACACGAGCAGAGGTCCGGAAGTTGTTGCTTGCGGCCGGGCCGATCTCTGCACGCGCCCAGCCGAGTGAGGCCAGGGCCAGGGCCAGGAGAGGAGCGCCCCAGTAGAGATCCGGATAGAACGGCACCAGGCCGCCGCTGAAGCTGGCCATGTAGTAAGGCGAGACCGGGTCCGGAAACGGCAGCGAGACGAGCAGGTTGTAGAGATTCCCTGAGGCCACTCCGAACATCCCTAGCTCGCCGGCGTGAGTAGCCAGAGAGCGGTCCGAGACGGTGATGAGCTGGGCCAGCGGCAGGTACTGGTAGGCCAGGATCAGGCCTGCTACGAGGGCCGTCTGGAAAAGGCCGAGGGCGTGGGACGCCGGGGACAGGCGGTGGGCTGTCGGCGGCCGTATCCAGGGATTGGCGGCCAGCAGCATGCCGGTGAAGAGCACATACTGGGGGTCCGTTCCGCTGCCCTGGACGGCCAGGACCAGGGCGGTGCTCAGCAGAGCGCGCCTGGAGCCGTGCGTGACGTAGCCATCGTAAGCCAGCAGCGCCAGCGGTGCCCAGATGGTGCCGCGAAGCAGCGTCGTCAGGCAGGTCGTCGAGACCAGGTAGCCCGAGAACATGAAGGCCGCGGCCCCCGTCGCTGCGGCCATCCCCGCGAGACCCCATCGCCTCAGGAGCAGGTAAAGGAAGGTCCCTCCCAGGGGAACGTGAAAGGCGACGAATAAGCAGTAGCCCCTCGGATGCGGAAGCAGCATCATCAGGAGCGTCAGCGGGTAGAAGACCATGGAGTGCGGGTCCGCCTGGAACGGGTACCCGCTGCCGATTGTCGGCTCCCAGTGCGGAATGCGTCCCTCGGACAGGGCGCGAAGGGTGACGGTCGCCTGGGGAATGTAGTAACCGGTGGTGTCCCGGAAGTAAAACGTCTGGCCGCCCAGCAACACGTCCCAGAAGAAGAGTAGCGCCGCCCCCCAGAGCGCCAGGAGCCAAAGCCCGTCGGTCCGCCAGTTCCAGGGGTGGGAGGTTCCGGGCTTGATAGCTCCCGTCATGACGGAATCCCGTCTCTCTGCTCTCCGAGTGTAGGACTGCAGAGGAGTTCCGGCTCGCTTGCCGGTGCCGGTTGTCGATTCTCCATTCTTTTGGCCAGTTCCCGTCCAGAAAACGGTCAAGGCGGCATCACCAGATGCTCACAGCTGCTTCGCGAGATTGGTCATGACATCCGTCTCTCTCTGAATGGCGTGATTCGCGTAGTCTTCGATATCCACCTACGGTCGCCATATCTTCGTTTGTTGACGCCATGACTGAGTATTCTTAGCGGCCGTCAAGATATGTCTTCCCTGTGTTGATGCGCGTCTACGATCTTACAAACGGAAACTGGCTAGCTGTGCAGGGTGACTCACTGACTACTACTGTATCCGGCTCCCCGGCCGGTACAAGCTCAAATTCTGTTTCAACTGACTGCTGCGTACGGGATTCCAAACTCGGGTGCTGAGTTCGATCGAGCATTGGACTCAGTCTCTCAAGTCGGGCTATCCCTCTGGAAGCACCGCGTCCAGAAGCCAAGTGCGGCGCTGGAGTTGGACTCGACCTACTCGATCAGTCTGGCGTGTGCGGTGCAGCGTTGCAAGCGCGCGTTGGCTGCCACCCTACGCAGGCAGAATCAGACGCCGGCGGCAGTGCCGCCGGCGCCAATGTCGCGGTAGCGTGTAACCCCTAGCTGCGCCTACCCAAACAGAATCTAGGGTAAGAGCGTCTCAAGAGGATCACTGACTGGGCAACTCCCAGGTCTGGGAACCGCTGAAGTCCGGTCCAATTCCGCCAACCAAGACGATGCGCCCGCGGGTTCGGTCGTACACCATCTTGTGTGACTGTCTCTTCGGCGGCGAGTCCGCACTTGCCTTGATGCGTGACCAGTTGTAGAGATTTCGACCCCAGGTCGAACGGAGCTTGTTCCCTCCCGGATCAAACCCTCCAAGCGTAATGAGCCGGCCCCTAGTTCGATCGAACGCTGTGCTATGGTTGCTTCGCATTACGACGACGTTGTCGTCATCGTTGACGTTGGCACACGAGTCGTGGGTCGATTCCGCATTCACCCAGGCCCAGACACCTCCACCAACGTGGGACCACACCCTGATGTCGTTGCTGGTGTAGTTGCAAGGAGTGCAGCAGTCCCCTGAGTAGGTTTGCCCGCCAAACACCGTAACACCCAGGTTCGGTATGTACTCCAGCGGGGATGTGTACCTGCCGTCGAAAGTAGTGTTGCTCATGCGTGACCAGTTCGTTCCGTCGAACTCCCAGGTCTGAGTCTTGTCTTCGCCCCCATCCAAGAACGAGCCATGCAGTACCGCGACACCCTTGGACTCGTCGAACGCCATTCCTCGGGATGCGGGACCGCCGGTCCCCCACTGTCCCGGGCTTGTAGCGGGCGAACGCTGCGTCCAAGAGGTTCCGTTCCACTCCCAGGTGTCTGTCAGGGCCGTACTCCCAGATGCCGAAACGCCACCCCACATGACGGTCACATCTCTGACTGTGTCGTACGCAAGGTGGGGAAAGGATCGGGCGGGAGGTTTCGTGGTGGGAGTGTAGGCAGACCAATTCGTCCCATCCCACTCCCAGATTGCTTCGGAGTTGCCGCTGGCCGTTCCGTAACAGACGGTAACGGATCGGTCTACATCGTAGGTGAGCGCGTGATGTTCTGTCGCCTCCGGATGAGTTGAAGTAGTCATGTTTTCCCACGACTCTCCTTGGGCAAATCCAGCAGAACAGAGCCAGTATCCCAGAACTATCAGAAGCGAGGTCACACCCCGCAAACGGTCTTGCATCTGACGCACGACTACCTCCCTTTCTGCTAGCAGATTCCCCGCCAGCTCCAAGTGCTGACGTGTCACACGACACACCAGTCCAAACAAGTACAACCCAGCTTCCAAGCCCCAGAAGTGAGTAGCCCCTAATGCAAGTTCAGCAAGACACTACCAGACCGAGCAGGGCACGTGCAAGTGGCACGTGCCTCCCGGATAGGCTGCTGCACTAGCGGGACCTGAGCCGCTGGCGCACTCCTCGGATGTCTGTAGAGAACCGGCACCCGAGCCGGCCCTCCTCCGGGCAGAGAAAACCCCGGCCGCGGAGGCGGCCGGGGCGTCGAGGAGGCGCAGAGGGAACAAGTTACGTCTACATCGGCTACGCCCTTACCAGCGCGAGCTGTGGCGATTGAGCGGCGAATTGTCGGCGCCCACGGGGCCGCCGCCGCCGGCGCCGGAGATCGGTTGGGTGCCGGGCAGGTCGTTGCTCGAGGGGCCGTAGGTGCCGTAGCAGCCGCAGACGGCGATGGCGAACGGGGGCTGGGGTGCCGGACTAGGCGTGGAAGGTATTCGTGGTGTTACCCAGTTGCCTGGAAGCGAGTCGTTGGCGAAGGCGGCGCCGGTGGTGTCGGTGCCGTCCCCCACGAAGACCATTCCGTAGCGTCCGAAGAGCCCGACGACATTCGTGGTCAGAGAGATGGTCCTGTCCGGCCGCAGACCGATGTCCAAGACATCGTCGACATTCTGGATTTCGCCGCCATAGAAGGCCTTGAGCGCACTCGGGCAGGTCCAGACGTTGTCGTCGCGGATGACGCTGGTCAAGGGGCCCGAGTTGGCGTTGCCGGAACCGGAGGGATCGTTGCGGAATCCCGAGGGAGCCCCGTCGGCATTGAGCGGAGCGCCTGAGACGGGTCCGGGAGCCAGGTTCGAGCTGCCGCCGTTTCCCGAAAAGTTGTAGAGCGGATTGCCGTCCGGAGCCGTACCCACCAGGCGGCCCGCTCGAGTGCTGAACCCCCAGGCGGTCTTGGCGCGCCGGCTGAAGGCGACGTTGTTGTTCTGCCAGACCTGGAACCCGGTCTCGATCTGTTTCATCTGGCCCAGGCAGGTCTTGCGACGGGAGGCCTCGGCGAAGTTCTGGTACTTTGCCAGACCTGCGGCGGCGAGGATGCCGATCACGACGACCGTGATCAGCAGCTCGACGATCGTGAAACCGGGGCGCCCGACCCTCGATGGGAGATTGGGGTGCTGAGCTTTTCGAAACACGGTCACGTCGCCTCCAACTGAAGTCCGCGCCCCCTGATCAAGAATACGAGACATGACAACCCAATGGTTCCACCGGAAGGCCCCTGAGATACGAGGGCTCCGCGGCGCTCCCGGATCGGGCGCGCCGCGGAGCGGATGCCTAGTTACCAGTCAACCTGGATCTTACCACCGGCTGGAGTGGCGGTTCAAGGTCGAACCGTCGGGACCGACCGGGCCGCCCTGGTTGGTGGCTGAGGTTCCGGGGACGGCCGCGCCAGCGCCCGTGGCGAAGGTGCCGTAGTTCAGGCAGATGGCGATCTTGAAGGGGACCTGGGGGGAGGGGGCTGCCGTGTTGGTGCCCGCTGCAGCCGTGCTGCCAATCCAGCCTGCCGGGAAACCGCCGTTGCAGATTCGCGTGCTACCGGCGCCCGTGTTGCCGCCACCGGCCACGACCATCCCATAGCGACCGCCGAGGCCGACGGCGGTACCGCCGTGTGCAATGGCGCCCTGGCCGCCGCCCGTGGTGTCCATATAGTCGTCCGGCACGTTCTGGATCTCGCCGTTGTAGTAGCGGGAGAGGCCCGACGGGCAGACCCAGATGTTGTCGTCACGGATGACGGTGCCGAGCGGGCCGCTGTTGGTGGTGCTGTAGAAGGCCTGCGGGCCGCCGACGGTCGGCTGGGATGCGATATCGGCAATCGAGCCTACCGTGCCCGCGGTCCCACTAAGGATCTGGGCTGCGGTGGGCTGAATCTGGGTCTGGGTCAAGCGGCCCGTGCGGGGGGTGAATCCGAAGGCGCACTTGGAATTCTCGGCGAAGGCTTGGTTGTTCGTCTCCCAGACGGCCATGCCGGTTTCGATCGAGTGGAGCTGCCCCAGGCAGCTCTTGCGGCGGGACGTCTCGGCGAAGTTCTGGTACTTGGCCAGACCGGCGGCTGCCAGGATGCCGATGACGATGACGACGATGAGCAGTTCGATGATGGTGAAGCCCTTTCGGACTCGGAGCTTGTTGAGCATCTGCTTCTCCCTTTCGAGGAACGTTGGTGTTGGTACGGTAACGGGATCGATCGGTCTGTTCGGGTTTCTTCCCTGCGCGAGTCAGGACTGGGTCCCGCTCTTCCTCCCCCGGCTTTCCTGGTCGGGAACCTGTCGGGCTCCCTCCTGCTCCATCACCTCCCCGGTCTCTCCCAGATTCCTCGTCTGGGTGTTTCGGTCAGTTTCGGGTTGTCTCGCTTTGCGGTGGCCCACCTGAAGCAGCTTCCGTGCCACGACTGTATCCATCGTACTTGTCACGCTGCTGTAACCAGGCCAACCCGCAACGGCCTCTTCCTGACGCCGTTTCTGTATCAAGCCGTTGCGTGCTACAACGTCAGACCGGAGCCGCAAGATCATTTCTCCACGCAGAATCACAGCCTTCTGTGGGTCTGTATCATTTGGATGCATGCATCAAAAGGCGACTCGACAAGATTATGTCTATTAGAGGCTGGTTTACCGAATGCGCCCGTAGCATGTATCATTTTGGGTCTGCCTTGGCTCGGCCTCCGGTCAATTCCGCTCCGACACCCTCGCCTCAACCCAGAGCCGCTCGTGTCATGACTCGTGAACGCCTTGCCCGCGAGCCGTACCCGACACTCTGATGACTACGCGGTCAGCTCCCGCGAAACGATTGCAGGCTGCGGCTAAATCCGAGCTAGCCGTGACGTCGGATCTGTAGTGCTGATTGACCCGAATGGCAACTAGCCGTCTCTAATACCCCCTCTTCCAGATTCATCCCATGCCCGGAGAATGACTAACTCCGCGGCTCCCAAGTGTTGGGGGAGCCGCGGAGCGATGGATTAGCCTCTGTTCGCCCGGCGTGCTACCAGCGAGCGGAGTGGCGGTTCAAAGTCGAGCCGTCCGGCCCAACCGGACCGCCCTGGTTGGTGGACGAGGAGCCGGGAGCTGCCGCCCCAGCACCGGTGGCGAAGGTGCCGTAGCTCAAGCAGACGGCGATCTTGAAGGGGGTCTGAGGCGAGGGGGCTGCCGTGTTGGTGCCCGCGGCCGCTGTGCTTCCGATCCAGCCCGCAGGAAGGCCACCATTGCAGATGGGTGTGGCCCCCGAATTGGTGTTCCCGCGGCCGACCACTACCATTCCGTACCGACCGCCCAGTCCAATGGCGGTACCGCCATGTGCGGGTGCCCCCACGGCCGACCCGCCGCCGCCCGTCGTGTCCATGTAGTCATCCGGCACGTTCTGAATCTCTCCGTTGTAGTAGCGGGACAGTCCCGAGGGGCAGACCCAAATCTTGTCGTCGCGGATCACCGTGATTAGAGGACCGGCGTTGGTGCTGCTGTAAAATGCCTGCGGTCCACCCACCGTCGGCTGAGCTGCGATATCGGCGATGGAGCCAACCGTGCCCGAAGTGCCAGACAAGATCTGGGCCGCCGTAGGCTGAATCTGCGTCTGCGTCAACCGGCCGGTGCGTGGCGTGAAACCAAAAGCGCACTTGGCGTTCTCGGCGAACGCCTGATTGTTTGTCTCCCACACAGCTAGACCTGTTTCGATCGAATGCAACTGCCCCAGGCAGGTCTTTCGGCGAGACGTCTCGGCGAAGTTCTGGTACTTGGCCAGGCCGGCGGCCGCCAAGATGCCGATCACGATAACGACGATCAGCAACTCGATGATGGTGAAACCCTTGCCAGCTCGGAATGCCCTGAGCATCTGTCTCTCCCTTCGTTTTGTAATCACAGTTCTTACCAAACACAGCTCTGAAGAACCGTCTCCAGAGCAGAGGCAAGACCATCCTACATCCCCCCACTGTACTACACAATCATTACAACGCAAGAGCCCCCCACCTTGCTCCCCCCATGCCGGTCGCACTATGATGGATTCCGGCTCCGGTAGCCTCGACTCATGACCGAACCCCAGCGAACATCTGGCCTCGCCCGGCTCACCCGCCCCACCATTCATCTCAAGGTCATGCTTCTCATCGGCGCCGCGCTCTGTCTGCTGCTGGCCGTCACCGGCTACTTCGCTCTCCAGAGCGAGCGCCGGTTCCTGCTAAGCGAATCCGAAAAGCGGACCCGAAACCTCCGCCGCGCCCTGGAGGCACTCTCCCGGCTTGCCCTCACAACCGGCGAAGAAGGCCCGCTACGCGAGTACATCTTCCGACTCACCGAGGAGGACCGAGACGTTCGGTCCGTGACGCTCCACGACCGCAACGGCAAACCCATCCTGGTCTCGGGAAATCGGTCCACTGCAGGACCTGGACCCGACGAAACCCAGACCAGCCCCATCTTCGTGGACGGGCGCTTCGCCGGAAAGGTCGAGGTCGCCTACAACTCCGAATCCCTCCGTGCGCTCCTGGGCCGCATGACCGGCCTCATTCTCGCAGCGGTCGTCGACTCCCTTCTCTTCCTGGGACTGCTCCTGCACCTGGCCCTCAAACACTTCGTCACCCGCCCCCTCGAAAAATTCGTCCGGGCCTCCAACCGCATCGCCTCCGGTGACTTCGGCGCCGCCATCGAATCCTCCACGCAGGATGAGCTCGACGAACTGGCCGCGGCCTTCAACCACATGTCCGCCAACCTGGAGCGCTTCCGCGCCGAGATCGAGGCCAGCCACCGCGATCTCGAGGACCGCGTCCGCCAGCGCACCCGCGAGCTCGAAATCGAGATGGCCCGTGCCCGGGATCTCGCCCAGCAGGTCCAGCACGCCGACCGTTTGAGCTCCCTGGGGACCCTGGCCGCTGGCGTCGCGCACGAGCTCAACAACCCACTGGGCAACATCAGCACCTTCGTCCAGATCCTCCAGGAGAAGCCCGCCGTGGCCGGCGACCTCCTCGCCCACTGCCTCGCGAACATATCCCTCGAGACCGAGCGAGCCAGCCGCATCGTCCGCAAGCTGCTCGACTTCTCCCGGCATCGACCTGCCCGCATCGAACCCATTTCGTCAGCCCACCTCGTCCGGCAGGCCCTGGAGCTGCTTTCCGTAAGCCTGAGCGACGGCCGGGTGCAGGTCGCACTCGACCTCCCTGATGACCTTCCGCCACTACTTGCCGACCCGGGAGCTATCGTCCAGGTTCTCGTCAACCTCATGACCAACGCCCTCCACGCCATGCCGGCCGGCGGCCGTCTCGGCATCTCTGCCAGGCTCGAAGGCAGCGCGGTCCGGCTGAGCCTGGCCGACACTGGCGTCGGGATCGATCCCGAACACCTGGGCCGCATATTCGATCCATTCTTCACCACCAAGGACGTCGGCAAGGGCACCGGCCTGGGACTATCCGTCAGCTACGGCATCGTCAGGGAGCACGGGGGCCAGATCACCGTCTCGAGCCAGCCCGGCCAGGGGACCGTCTTCGAAGTGCTCCTCCCGACCGCGCCTGCGCCCCTGGTTCTCGCGCCCGCTGCGGGACGTGAGGCCGCATGAACGAAACCCTGCTCTTGGTCGACGACGAGGCGATCGCGCGCGAGGGTCTCCAGATGACTCTGGCCAACGAAGGCTACCGGCTCATCCCCGCCGCAACGGCCGCAGAGGCCCTGAACGCGCTCCAGTCGATGACGGTCGATCTGGTCCTGACCGACCTGAAGATGCCCGGAATCGATGGTCTGGAGCTGCTGCGCCGCTGCCGCGAACTGTACCCGGACGTCCGAGTCATCATGATCACGGGCTACGCCACCGTGGAATCCGCCATCGCCGCGCTGAAGGACGGCGCCTTCGACTATCTGACCAAGCCCTACAACATCGAGGCGGTCCGCGCGACCGTGCGGAGGGCCCTCTCTCAGCGACGTCTCGAGGCTGAAAACCGCGCCCTCAAAGAAGAGCTGGCCGGCCGTCGAGGCACCAGCCGCATCCTGGGCAAGAGCCGCAAAATGCAGGAGATCCTGGCACTGGTGCGCCAGGTTGCCGGCTCCCGGAGCTCGGTGCTGGTCACGGGGGAGAGCGGGACCGGCAAGGAGCTGATCGCCCGCGCCCTGCACTATGAAAGCCCGCGGAGAGACCGTCGATTCGTGAGCCTGAACTGCAGCTCGCTAGCAGAGAACCTGCTCGAAAACGAGCTCTTCGGCCACGAGCGAGGCGCCTTCACCGATGCCCGCGAGCGCAAGGCTGGCCTCTTCGAGAGTGCCGACGGAGGAACCATCTTCCTCGATGAGATCGGCGACGTCCCCGCCGCGATGCAACCCAAGCTTCTGCGCGTCCTTCAGGAGCGCGAGCTCCTGCGCGTGGGCGGCACCGAACCGGTCCAGGTGGACTTCCGCCTCGTCGCCGCCACGAACCGGCAGCTGGAGGCCGAGATCGCCGCCGGCCGCTTTCGCCAGGACCTCTTCTACCGGCTCAACGTCATCACCATTGCCATGCCCGCGCTCAGGGAGCGCTCTGAGGACATCCCGGATCTCGCCCAGCACTTCCTGGCCCGCTCCTGCCACGACGAAGGCCAGCCGCTCAAGCGGTTCCATCCCGACGCCCTGGCTCTGCTCCAGGCTTACGCCTGGCCCGGAAACGTCCGTCAGCTCGAGAACGTCGTCGAGCGCGTGGTCATCTTGGACCGCACCGGCACGATCGAGCCTGCGCTGCTGCCGCCCGAGATCTCCGCAGGCCCCTCCGGCTCGGCCGAGGAGCTGCACTCGCTGGCCGAGAACGAGCGACTCCACATCCTGCGAGTCCTCGAGCGCTGCGAGAACAACCGCTCCCGCGCCGCTCGCATCCTTGGGCTCGATCGCTCCTCACTCTGGAGGAAGCTCAAAGAGTACGGCGTTCCGCCCGGCGGGGATTAGCGCCCCGCGCTAACCAGGCCCAGGCGCGTCCTTGCACCCTGGGTTCCATCCTTCCCCCGCTTGACACGGCCGCCACCTTCACTATAATTCTCCTGGCCGCGCCGGAAGAGGGGCGGTTCGTGGCGGCAGCTCTCCAGGCAACCTCCGACCGAGTCCCGCAGTAGGAAGTATCGATGAATCGAAACCGCTTCTTCTTCAATTCTATTGTTCTCTCGGCCACCCTCGGACTTGCCCTGGCGCTCCCCGCCGCAGCCCGCGACCTGAGCGGGCGCATCTTCCTGGGGAACCGCACACAACTCCATCTCCAGGAGGACGAGTCGGTCATCACCAACATCCTGCGCGCGGTCAAGCTCGTCAACCGCGACGTCCCGGTGATGAACTTGAACTCCATCGCCATTCAGAACGACTACCTCTTCATCGGCGAGGATCACGAGCTCTACTTCATCGACAAGGTCAAGCGCGACCACGTCTACCACGTCGGCTCCGCCTCTGACCTCTCCAATATCAAGCTCTTCGACGGCGTCAGCCTCAAGGCCGTCGAGAACACCAACGCCAACTTCGAAAGCGGCCAGCGAGAGCTTGCTCTCAAGGTCATCATGAAGAAGGAGATGGAGGTCGCAGACCCCTCCACCAAGCGCGCCCGCTACGCCCACTGGCTCGACGAGATGGTCAACACCTACGACGAGACCACCATGACCGAGGGTGCCAAGCGCAACTATACGATCCTCATGAATGCCCTCTCCACGGCCCTCCCCGACGGAGACAACGAAGATCCGAGGGCCTTCGAGCACCTCAAGATCGTCAAGCGCTACATCGAACAGGGCTCCTTCAGCTCGGCCACACCGCTCGAGCAGCTCGTCAACTCAGCCTTGAAACGCGTCAAGGAAAACCAGGAGGACGAGGACTTCGCCCAGGCCGCCAACGACGTCCGGCCCGCCTACGAGAAGCTCCTGCAGCTGCTCGCCAAGTCCTCCAACTGAGCGCGCTGCCCTCGGAGCTCAGGCGAGTAGGTTCCATGAATCTGCCTCTCAGGGCTTCGCACCCAGGTATCCTCGAGTCGTCCGAAGGACCTGTTGTTTCTTCGAGGCTCGACGGACTCCCGGAAGGCTCAAGAGCCCGACTCCATCGGGGGTCCAGGGGGCCATTGGCCCCTTGGACGGGGTTCGGGGGCGTAGCCCCTGAGCGGATTCAGTACAGCTCCTTCCCGCCGGTTTCAGGGGCGTCGGGCCAGCCCAACGCTTCAGGCACCGGCTTACTCTCCGCACGGTCGCCCCTCATCCTGCCGTGCCGACTCCAGGCTTAGCCCAGGGAACCTCCCGCCGGGCCCTGGCGTGGATCGCCGCCATCTGGCTGGCCGTCGCGCTCTTCTTTTGGCCTGTTCTTTTCGGAGGCAAGAGCTTCTGCTTCCGGGACGTGATGAGCATTTACTACCCGCAAGCCACGATCACGGTCGAGGCGCTGCGGGAGGGACGCCTGCCGCTCTGGGAGCCCAGGATCGGCACCGGGTACCCCTTCCAGGCGGACCCGCACTCGATGGTGTTCTACCCGCTGACGCCGCTCCTGCTCGCGTTCCCATTTCCTTGGGGCTTCAACTTTTTCACGGTCATCCACTTCGCGCTCGCTGGCACGCTCTTCTTCGCGCTCATGCGGCGCTGGAAGCTCTCCCACGCGGCCGCCTTCGTGGGCGCCGCGGTCCTGATGTTCGGGGGCTACACGGTGACCACCTCCTGCCTCACCACGCTGCTCCGAGGCATGACCTGGGCCGTCGCCGCGCTCCTGGCCTTCGACTTCTTCCTGGAAAGGGGAGGTTGGCCGGCGCTTGCCGCCACGGCGCTGGCGCTGGCCTGCCAGGGCAGCGGCACCGACCCCCAGTACGTCACCTTCTCCTGGATCCTGCTGGCGCTCTTCCCCTGGCTCAGACCCTTCCCGGCCCAGCCGCGCAGGGCCCTGGCCGGTCTCGTTGCAGCGGCGACGATGGGGCTGGCGATTCTCGCCTACCAGTACCTGCCCCTGGCGCAGCTCATCGCCAACTCCGATCGTATCGGCGGGCTGGGCGCAGGCGAGTTCTCCATGTTCGCCGTCGACCCCGCCGACAGCTGGAACTTCGTTCTTCCGCTGCTCTTTTCCAACATCGAAGCGCTCGAGTTCTTCAAGAACTACGTCTCGCCCGTGCCCCCTCTGTCCACCGACGTCTACTGGGGATTCCCGGCGCTGGCTCTGGCCTTCGCCGGGCTCGGGTGGGCCAAGAGGGACGAAGACGCCGACGAAGCCGATGCCTCTAGCCGCGGGCGCTCCAGCCGCCTCTGGCTGGCCCTGGCCATCTTCACGGTCCTTCTGGCAATGGGTAGCGCCACGCCGCTCTTCCCATTGCTCATGAAGATGGCCCCGTTCCTGGCCGTCTTCCGCTACCCGACCAAGTACCTCTTGCTGGCCAGCATCGCGGTGCCCGTCGCCGCGGCACTCGGCTTCGAGGGTCTGATGGCCGGCCGCCGCGGCTGCCGGCGGCTGTTCGTCTTCTCGATCGTCGCGGAGCTCGTCCTGGTCTCTGCTCTTCTGGGTCGCGCCTGGATGGGGTCCCCCGGAAGCGTGCGCAACGCCTGGGTCGGCAATCTCGGACTCGCCCTGGCGATCGCGGCCGTCCTCCTGACCACCCTGCACCTGGAGCGCCGGGGACAGCTCGGGAGGACCGCGATGGCGACCGTCCTGGGTCTGATGATCGTCGGCGACGTCATGCTGGCCACCAGCGGCAGCTACCCGATGGTGCCCGACGAGTTTCTCTCGGTGCCGCCCGCGGCGGCACGCTCCATCGAACCTTCACCGCCCGGCCAGCCGCCTCCGCGCATGATGACGCGGCTGCCCCATCGCTTCGAACGCACACCCGGCCGGACGATGGCCGCCTACGTGCTCTTGCACCGGGAGGCGATGTCGGGCCTGCGTGGCTGCGTCTATGGCCTCAATCCGCTGCTCGGGTTCATGTCCGTGCGGCTCCAGGGGCAGGGGCTCTACCACGGGATGTTCGACCAGCTGCCCGACATCGACTCGCACGACCGGCTCGCGGCCGCCGCCGGCACGCGCTACATCGTGACCCTGTACGGCGCAGTGATGCGCTCCAGCCTGGCCCGGGAAATAGGACGCAACGGACCTGTTGTGGTGCAGGAGCTCGACCCTGCCCAGCGGCTGCCCCGCGCCTTCATTGCAGGCCGGGCTGCGTCGACGGAGCCGATGCCGGCCGACGTGGCGGCCCTGCTGGCCCTTCCGCGCGAGGCCCGCTTCGACGGCGTGCCCCCTGGGCAGGTCCTCGAGCCGCGCGCCGTGCGGAGCTGCCGCATCGTGAAGTACGAGCCGTCCGCCGTGGAGCTCGCCGTCGACCTCGACGGCTCGGGGTTGCTCGTGCTCTCGGATGCCTGGTACCCGGGCTGGGAGATCCGTGTGGACGGGCACCCGCGCCCTCAGCTGCGGGTTGCCGGCTTCTTCCGCGGCGTCGAGGTCAAGGGCGGCGACAAGAAGGTCCTCATGACGTACCGGCCTGCGACCTTCTGGGGCGGGCTAGCGATCTCGCTGGCGGTCCTGGCCCTGATGGCCGGAGCCTCGGTCGGGCCGGTGCGGCGAAAGCTGGACAGGCTGCTGGGCGCTGCCGCGGTTTCGTGAGCGTCGCTCGCGGGGAGGTGTCTCGGACGTGAGCAAGCAACATGCGGCCGGCGTCACGCTGGCCCTGGACGTGGGGAACACCCAGACCGTCATCGGCGCCTTCGAGCGGAGCCGGCTTGTGTCTGACTGGCGCATCTCGACCGATCCGCGAAGGACGGCCGACGAGTACCGCCACCTGCTGAACGGCTTCCTCGACGACGCCGGAATCGCTCGCCCCCGCTGCGAGCGCGCACTGGTCTCCTCGGTGGTACCGGCCGTGACGCGGGCCCTTGGCGGGTTATCGGCGGACCTGGAGCTCTACGTCGTCGACTGGCGTTCTCCCTTCAGCTTCGTGAACTGCGCGCGCCAGCCCGAGAGCGTCGGAGCCGATCGCCTCGTCAACGCCGAGGCTGCGGTGCAGAAGCACGGGGTGCCGCTGATCGTCGTCGACTCTGGGACCGCCACGACATTTTGCGTCATCGACTCCGATCGGCGCTACCTGGGCGGCGCCATCGCACCCGGCGTCGCGATCTCCTCGGAGGCGCTCTTTTCGCGCGCTTCCAGACTGGCCAGCGTCGACCTGACGGCGCCGGATCGGGCCATCGGCGACACGACCGAGACCGCAGTTCAGAGCGGCGTGCTCCTGGGGCACGCCGCGCTCATCGACGGGATGACCCAGCGGCTGGCTGCGGAGTTGAGGAGCCGCGAAGAGAGCGGGTCGCGCGGGCCGGCAGTGCCATGGCGCGTGAAGGTCGTCGGCACGGGCGGCTGGATGGATGTATTGGGTGGGCTCTGCCGGTCGATCGACGTGGTGGAGCCGAACCTGACGCTCGAGGGGTTGCTGGCCGTCTGGAGCAATGTCTCGCGCAAGCGGACGCGCGGCCGGCGGGCCTGAAACGCGGGCTTCGATGCGGTAGACTATGCTCGTGCGGAAAGCGAGCCCGGCTCGAGCGGTGGGGGTTTCCTCCGGGAACGACCGGAGGCGCATCCTGCTGGGGGTGACGGGCGGGATTGCCGCGTATCGTGCCTGTGAGCTGGCGCGTCTGCTGGTGAAGTCGGGGAAGGAAGTCCGTGTGGTGATGACGGAGGCCGCGACGAAGTTCGTGGCGCCGCTGACGTTCGCGACCTTGACTGGCGCCCCGGTGGCCGTCGACGGGTTCGGTCCGTCGGCCTGGAAGATGGAGCATATCGAGCTCGGGCGCTGGGCGGAGCTCTTCGTCATCGCGCCGGCGACGGCCGACGTGCTCGCCAAGCTGGCCGGTGGCGAGGCCGACGAGCTGCTGTCGACGACACACCTGGCCTTCGAAGGCGAGCTGCTGCTGGCGCCGGCCATGAACACGGCGATGTGGCGGCATCCGGCGGTCGTCGAGAACTGCAGGCGGCTATCGGAGCGGGGGGCGCGGTTCGTGGGGCCGCGGGAAGGGGAGCTGGCCTGCGGCGAGACGGGTGTCGGGCCGATGGCCGAGCCCAGCGACATACTGGAAGAGATCGAAAGCATGCTGACCGCAGCCTCCGGCTTCGAGGGCCGGCGGGTCCTTGTGACGGCCGGACCAACGGTGGAGTACATCGACCCGGTGCGCTACCTCTCCAACCCGAGCACGGGGCTGATGGGAATCGAGCTCGCGCGGGAAGCGGCGCGACGGGGCGCCGAGGTTTGTTTGGTGCACGGTCCGCTCGCAGGAAGCGGTCTGCCTGGCGGCATCCCGGCCGAGCCGGTCGTGAGTGCGCAGCAGATGTACGAGGCCGTGATGCGGCGCATCCCGAAGGCCGACGTCTTCATCGGGGCCGCTGCGGTGAGCGATTTCCGGCCGGTCCGGCCCTCCGCGGAGAAGCTCAAGAAGGAGGGGAAGCGGGGTCTCACGCTGGAGCTGGAGCGCTCTCCGGACATCCTGCAAGCCGTCGGGCGTGCGCGGCGTCCCGGGCAAGTCGTCGTGGGATTTGCGCTCGAGACAGGGGAGCTCCTGACCGAGGCGCGCAAGAAGCTGGCCTCGAAGCGGGCGGATCTGATCGTGGCGAACGCGGTCGGAGCCGAGGGGGCTCCCTTCGGGTCTTCGAGCCATTCGATTCTCCTGGTGCCGGCGCGGGGCGAGCCGGCGCGGTTGCCGCCCCAGAGCAAGCGGCGGGTGGCGGGGGCAGTGCTCGACCGAGTGAAGTCTCTGCTGGACGGGTGAAAGCCGGATGGGCGCATCGCTGGTGATGGTCACGGAGCGGGGGGTAGAGCAGAGCTGGCCTCTGGAGGGTCAGAAGCTGACCGTGGGGCGCGAGGAGGGCAACGGAATCGTCCTGCCGAACGCCTGGGTGTCGCGGCGCCACGCCACGTTTCGTCCCAACGGTGGCGGCTGGTTCCTGACCGACGAGGGCAGCACGCACTTCACCTACCACAACAAGACGGTCCTCAAGGAGCGCCAGGAGCAGAAGCTGACTCACGGCGATCACGTCTGCTTCGGCGGCAAGGTCAGCTTCGTCTTCCTGGAGCGCGAGGACGCGGCGGCCGTGCAGAAGGTGATCGACTCGCTGAAACCCAGGGAGGCGCCTGCTTCCAAGGACAGCTACGCCAACTTCCTCGCCAAGCAGATGGACAGCGTCTTCAGCTCGTTGAAGGACCGCTCCAGCGACGCCACGCTGGTGGAGCAGTTGAATGATCGAGTCTCGCGGTCGGTGGCCGAGTTGCGGTGTCTCTACGAGGTCGGCAACGCCATCAACGCCGAGACCGAGCTCGACAAGGTGCTCGAGCTGATCCTCACCTACATCATCCCGGCGACCAACGCCGAGCGCGGCTTCATCATGCTGCTCGACCCGCAGGGCAAGGAGCTGCGCACCGTGCTGGCGCGCGACCGCGACCAGGGCCTCTCCTCCGACGAGCTGACGACCTTCTCCAAGTCAATCGCGCGCCGGGCGCTGGAGACCGGCAAGACCATCGTCAGCAAGGACACCGCTTCCGATCCCGACATCAGCTCCAAGTCGATCCTCGACTACCAGATCCGCTCTGCGATCTGCGCGCCGCTGGTGGCTCGCGGCAAGCCGCTGGGCACGCTCTACGTCGACGCCAAGGAGAGCCTGAAGGAGTTCGGCACGAAGGACGTCGACTTCTTCACGGCGCTGGCCAACCAGTCGGCCATCGCGGTCTACAACTCCAAGCTGATGAGCGAGCTGCGCGACGCGAACCGGGACCTGACGCGGCGCGTCACGGAGCTCAAGGCGCTCTTCGAGGTGAGCCAGCGCCTCAACATGGGCACGGACTTGAAGGGCGTTCTCGAGACGATCCTCGACAAGTCCATCGAAGTCCTGGGGGCCGAGCGCGGGTCGATCATGCTCTTCGACGAGGGCACCGACATCCTGCGTGTCCGGTTACTGCGGGGCGATGTCCCCGCGGGCGCCGACGAGGCGTCGCCTACTGCCATCGGGCTGAGGCGCGGCGAGGGGATCGCGGGCAAGGTCGCCGAGACCGGTCAGGGCATCATCTCCAACCGTGGGTTTCAGGACCCGCTATTCAAGAAGATGGTCGCCCGCGAGCGGGACATCCGCCAGATCCTCTGCGTACCCCTGCGCATCCAGGAAAACGTCATCGGAGTCATCAACCTCATCAATCAGAAGTCGAACGAGGATTTCAGTCCGGATGACCTGCGCCTTTTGCAGTCGCTGGCGTCGCAGGCCGCCGTCACCATCGACAACAACCGGCTCTACAACCTCTCCATCTACGACGGCCTGACCGGCGTCTTCGTGCACCGCCATTTCCAGCGGGAGCTCCTCAAGTCCTTCGACACGGCGCGCCGCTACGGACGGGATTTCTCGCTCTTGCTGATCGATATCGATCACTTCAAGCGCTTCAACGACACCTACGGCCACCAGATCGGAGATCTCGTTCTGGCCGAGGTCGCCGGCCTGTTCAAGCGCACGGCGCGCACCTCCGACATCGTGGCGCGCTACGGTGGCGAGGAGTTCGCGATGATCCTCCCAGAAACCGCCATCCCCGGCGCCCGGGCGTTCGCCGAGCGGTTACGGGCGCTGGTGGAGGCCACCGTCATCCAGAGCCGCAGCGCCCCCCTGCACGTCACCATCAGCATCGGCGTCGCCAGTCTCTCCTCCGGCCACCCCGCCACCAAGGACGAGCTGATCAAGCAGGCCGACGCCGCGCTCTACGAAGCCAAGCGCAGCGGCCGAAACAAGGTCGTCTGCTCCGCGGCCACCGAGTGACGCTGCAGGCCGCAGGATGCGCGGCGCATGGCGACAGCCGCCCGCCTCCCGCTCGCCCTGAGCCGACCGCGCAGCGGTCGTGTCGAAGGATCGTGTCGAAGCCCCCGCTCATCCTGAGCAGACCGCGAAGCGGTCGTGTCGAAGGATCGTGTCGAAGGACGGCTACTCCGCCCCGAGCCGCTCCATGATCTTCTTGGCCTTCTCGTAGTTCTCGCTGGCGGCTCCCTCGCGCTGCATCACGAGCTGGCAGATCTCGCGGCCGAGCCCCTTGCGCTTCGTCTTGCCGCAGAGGAAGGCCAGCTTCAGCGCCACCGACACATCCGAGGGCTCGGCAACGTGGGCCATGTAGAACTGGCGATAGGCCTCGTCGAACGCCTTCTCCGAAAGGTAGAAGTCGCCGAGGAGCGCGTGGATGTCCGGCTTCAGCCCGATGATGCTGCCGATCGTCTTCATCACGGTGCTGGCCGGCGTCGGGTTGGAGCGCTGCAGCTCCCGCAGCCCGAACTCGATCATCTCGGATAGCAGGGCCAGCTCCTTCTGAAAGACCTTCAGGTAAGTCGCCAGCGACCGCTCGACTTCTCCCCGCTTGCGGAACGAGCGTGCCAGCAAGAACAACGGCGCCAGGAAGTCCCCGCCGTCGGCCTCGAGCTGGCTCATCAGCTTCTCCTGGCTCTCACTCTCGTCTGGGTCGGCGCCGCGCAGCATCAGATAGCGCGCGTAGGGGTTCGCCGCGTAGAGCGTGGTGAACATCTGCAGCCGCGCCTTGACCGCGTCCGGGTCGGCCAGCTGCATCATCAGGATCTTCTCCAGCTCTTCTTCCTCGTTGACGCGCTGCGTCACCGTCCCGAGCACCGGCGTCATGTCGGCGGTTTCGATGACGTCCAGGAATTCGGCCGAGCTGGTCGGCTCGGGACCTGCGGACGCAGGCCGCTGGGCGCTCTCGACGGAGCGGGAGCCGGTGCGCGTGCCCGGCAGCGGCAAACGGTCCGTCACCGGCTCCTCGCCCGACGGACGGCCCACCGGGTGGACCGCGGAGATCGGCGCCACGCGCAGCCCGTCGCCCCTCTCCAGCACCCGCTTGCAATAGTCCCTGAGCGCGATCGGCAGCATCGGGTGGGCCCCCAGCTCCACCAGCCTGAGCGAATCGCCGATGGCGCCCATCACATAGAGCGCGCTGTCGACGAACGACGTCTCCGAGCTGTCGAGCATCTTCTGCAGCTCCGACAGCGACTTGGTGTCACCCAGGTTCCAGAGCGCCAGCACCGTGTTGGCGCGAATCCGGTTGTGCGGATGGCGCAGCATCGGCTTCAGATGGGCGACGACCTCCAGGTTGCCCGAGCGGTTCAGACCGTCGATGGCGTTGGCCACGACACGCTCGTCCGGATCGGACAGGTACTGCGGCAGGAAGTTGAGCCCCTCGGGGCCGGCCAGCTTGGCCAGCGCGCTGACGATGGCGCTGCGGGTCGTCGGCTCTTTCTCCGTCTTGAACATCGAGGTGAGAAAGCCGACCTGCGCTTGCGTTCCCAGGTTGCCGACGATGCTGACCGCCAGCGTGCGGATCTCGGCCTTGTTGTGCTTGGTCACCTTCAGGAAGGTCTCCAGGACCTCCTTGCGGTGGAAGCGGCCAAGGGCGCGCAGGGCGCTGCTGATGACGTCCGTGTCCAGCTCCGTCAGCACCAGCGTGGCCAGCCACTGCGCCGTTTCCTTGTTCTGAATCTGGCTGGCGCAATAGGCCGCGGCCGCGCGCATGTGCTTGTTGGAGCTGTCGAACATCCGCTTCACGGTGTCGAGCGCCATCTGCTGGTTGAACCGGAAGACCGCGAGCGCTGCGTTTCCCCGCACGCGGTGGTTCTCGTCGCGCAACAGCGGCGGGAAGAGCCGCATCGCCCAGTCGTAGGACAGGTTGTAGTTTCCCAGGGCCTCCACGGCGTTGGCGCGGACCCGGTCGTCGGGGTCGCCCAGGAGCCGCTTCAGCATGTCCTGGCTGTCCGCCGATTCGAGCCGCGCCAGCGCGATCGCCCCCGAGGAGCGGACCTTGGCCGTGGTCTGGCCCTGCAGCTTGCGGATGATCGCGGGCAAGGTGGCCGGCAACTTGAGACGCGTCATTGCCCCCAGCGCTGCCAGCACGACTTCCTCTTCCGGATCGTCCAGCAACGTCGCCATCAGCGCCACGCTCGAATCCGCGGGCCGGTCGCCCAGAGCCC
Source organism: Candidatus Wallbacteria bacterium (assembly GCA_016213845.1). Classification (GTDB taxonomy): domain Bacteria; phylum Muiribacteriota; class UBA6191; order JACPRK01; family JACPRK01; genus JACPRK01. The sequence goes on along the minus strand of JACQZN010000054.1, from coordinate 647 downwards.
AGGCCGCCGCACGCCGGACCGCGGGGGAGGCGTCTTTCGCAGCGGCCGTGAGCACCTCGGTCGGGTCGACCGATTTCGAGAGTCCCAGCCGCTCCAGCGCCGCCGCCCGGTTGGGGTTGTCGGTTTCGCCGGCCATCTCCAGCAAAAGCTCTTCGGCCCGCGGCTCGCAGTACTGCGCAAGCGCCTCGGCCAGTGCCCCGAGCGCCGACCGGCCTTGCGTCAGCGTCTCGAGCACGGCCAGTGAACCCGGGTGGCGCAGCTGTCCCAGCGCGTCGACGGCCTTCTCCACGGGCCCCGGGCGCTTGCCGAGCGCGATGTCGTGGAGGCGGCTGATCGTCGGGTAGAGGAGGTCGTGGGCTGCCGCGCGCAGCTGCTCGATGTCGAAGCCCTTCAGGAAGTTCGATGCGGGCCCTTTTAGGAGCTCCGGGTCATCGAAGAGGGCATAGCCTCCCAGGTTGTGGCGGCGGCCGAACTGCCGCTGATTGAAGATCGCCTCCAGCCGCCGTGCCTGTTCGACGACCGTGCGGTCGGCGTCGGCGAGCGCCTGTGCCAGCAGCTTGCGCACGTCTTCCTCGGCGACCTGGTCGATGCGTTCCTCGAGCTGCATCAGCGCGTAGATGCGCAGCTGCGGGTCGGGGCTGGCGAGG
>JACQZN010000035.1 GCA_016213845.1 Candidatus Wallbacteria bacterium | reverse complement strand
TTTTCGAAAAACCCGGTACAGGTAGACGCCACGGGATTTCCCCGCCCGCGCGCCCGCCCCCCTCGGATGCGCCCTACTTCAGCGGGTAGATGTCGTAGAGGCTGAAGAAGTTGGAGATCTTCGGGCGGTCGGCGAGCGAGATGCCGGTCGACGGCCGGGACGTGTCGATGGCGGTCTTCAGGAAGAGCATGACGGCCGGCAGGTTCTGCTTACAGATCGGCTCGATCTGGCTGTCGGGCGGAACGAACTGCTGGCCCAGCTCGAAGGTGTAGGACCAGGCCCCGTAGGTCTTGTAAAACGTGTCATCCGTGGCGCCGCCGGCGGTGTAGAGGATGCGCGAGACCTGGCCCGGCGTGTAGCCATTCAGCTTCGCCATCGCCTGACCCCGCTTGGTCAGCTCGGCGCTGTCGGGCGGCAACGCCCGGTCGTAACCCCACGGGTAGAGGATGAGCTCGCTATAGCTGTGGAATGACAGCGACGCGATGAACTTTTCGCGCTCGAAAAGCGAGCAGAACGCGCGTGTCTCCAGCTCGGACTTGGGCGACGGGCCTCGGTAGATGTCGCTTCCGACGTTGTCGGAGCTGCCCAGCCCGAACCCGATCGGGAAGTTGCGGTTGACGTCGACGCCGATCCCGCCCTGCTGAGGGCTCCGGTTCTTCCGCCACATCTTGTAGTTGGTCTGCGAGTACTCCAGCCCGTCCGGATTCGAAACCGGAAGGATGTAGATCACCAAATTGTCGACGACCTTCGTGACCTCAGGGTCCTTCCCGTAGTTGGCCAGCAGGTGGCGCAACAGGTAGAACGGCAGCTCAGCCGAGATCCACTCGCGCGCGTGCATCAGCCCGAAGATCAGCACCTTCGGCTTCTCGGCCTCCAACCCCGCCGAACCGGTCAGGCGAACGGCCATCAGATCGCGTCCGCCGTGCGACTTGCCGATCGACTCGCCCTTCAGCAGATTCGGGTACTTCGCCGTCAGCTCCGCCAGCTCGGCGAGCGCCTTGGCGTACGTGTGGTACGCACCGACGTTCCCGGCGGCCCGGAACGGGGCGAGCTGGTCGTCCACGTCCTCGAGCACGGTCTCCAGCCCGAGCAGGTTGGCCTCCGCGAGCGCCACGCGCTTGGCGGAAACCGCGCGCGACGCCGCCGGCGACTTGATCGCGATGGCGGTATCGCCCTTGACCTCGACGACCTCGTAGAGGCCGGAGGTGTTCAACGCGTCCAGCTGCGCAGGCTCCGTGAATCGGAACCGCACCAGCTTCCCGGTGGAGCCGGCCTCATCGGCCGCGGCTGCAACGCCGGAAAGCGCCAGGAACGCACCCAGTCCAAGGGACAGCGAAACTCGGCTAAAGCCAGAAGCCATGATACTCCTCCGAATCGGTTACTCTCGTACTGCTTATTCTACTTCCCGACTTCTTGGGCAGGGTGCAAGATGATAGCAGTGAAGGGCCCCTTTGGCAAGCCGAAATGCATGATCCGCAGGCCATGATTTTCGGTGACGACACGCACCGCGCGCTACCGCCGGAGTGACCGAAAGTGGAGCTCCAGGGCACCCGCATCGGCAACTACATCGTCCAGAAGAAGCTGGGAGAGGGCGGCATGGGGGTCGTGCTCCTGGCACTCCAGGAGGGCCTCAATAGACCCGTCGCGCTCAAGGTCCTCCCCGAGAAGAGCGCCACCCGCAACGAAAACAGCATCAAGCGCTTCAAGAAGGAAGTGAGCGTCTGCTCGCGACTCTCCCACCCCAACATCGTCAAGGTCTTCGACGCCGGATTCGAGGACGGCTACTGGTACTACGCGATGGAGCTCCTGGAAGCCCGAACCCTCGAGGACCGCCTCAAGGAGGGCCGCCGCATCCCCATCGCCGACGCCCTCGAGATCGCCCGCGACCTCTGCGAGGCCTTCAGCTACTACCATCCCGTCGGAATCGTCCACCGGGACCTCAAACCCAGCAACATCATGACGAGCTCGGCCGGCAAGACCGTCCTCACGGACTTCGGCCTGGTCAAAGACCTCTTCGCCACCGGCATCACCCGCTCGGGCGTCTCGCTCGGCACCCCGTACTACATGTCGCCCGAGATGGTGCTGGCCAGGCCCGTCGGCCCCGCCAGCGACATCTTCCAGCTCGGCGTCATCCTCTACCGGATGGTCACAGGCGATCTGCCCTTCCACGCCCCCAACACGGCCGACGTCTTCAAGAAGATCCTCACCCTCGACCCCGCCCCACCCTCGCGCCTCAACCCGGACGTCTGGCCCTCCCTCGAGACCGTCATCCTGAACTGCCTGGTGAAGTCGGCCGAGCACCGCTACGGTGACGCCGAATCTCTGGCCCGGGACCTCGCTCTGGCCGCCCGCCGCCAGCGCGTTGCCCCGCTCCTCGAAGCCTCGCCCGAGCCCGCCGCCGAGGCCGCCCCCCCGCAAGCTCAACCCCCGACCCGCCCCCGCCCCCACCGCAAACCGTCTCCCGATCCGGTCCAGGACTCCATCCCGACCCAGCCGATGGAGGGCACACCCCGCCGCAGACTCAGGGCCTCTCCAAATCGACCCGCGGTCCTCGCGGTCGTGAGCTTGGTCGCCCTCGCTGCAGCCATCGCCTTCCTGACCCGGCTCCCGTCCGATGGGCCGGGCGCGGCCGACGTCACCGCCCTCCCAGGTCTCCACCAGGCCGTCCTCACCTGGACCAGCACGGCCCCCTATACCGACCGCGTCGAGCTCTCCTCGGCCGAAATCCCCACGCGCCTCGTCACGGGCAGTTCCGAGGCCTCGACCCGCCATCGCCTCGTCCTCCCGGGCCTCGCCCCGGCAACGGATTACCGCTTCCAACTGCTCCTCCCGGACGGCACTCGCTCTCTGGAGTACCGCTTCCGCACGGCCAACCCCGGCATCAGCGTCGACGATCTGGTCGCCGAGGAGAAAGGTTGGCGCATCGCCTTCACCACCAGCTCCCCCGTCGTCGCGTACCTGCGCGGAGACAAACCCACGCCCGCCCTGCCCAGGCTCTCGGTCACCCACACCCTGACGCTGCCCGACTTCGACCCGGAGCGTCCGGGGTTCGAGCTCGTCCTCGAGTACGCCTCGGGAGAGACCGTCGCCGTCGGCGGCCGCGACGTCCTCGACCAGCTGCGCCGCACGTTCGCACCCAAGCTGGCCAGCGAGCTGGCGCGCCCGCTCGAGGCGCTCGACGTCACCCGCTTCGTCCGGGAGCGCATCGACAAGCGCCTGCCGATCCGGGTCATCACGCCCAACAAGGCCTATCTCGACGGCGACGGCCTCGACGAACACTGGACGCCTTCCGGGTTCAGGAAGCGCGGCAACGTGCGCAAGTACTCCCCATTTCCCGAATCCGACGCGGAAGCCCGCACCCTGGGCGAGGAGATGCGCAACTGGTTCGCCGGCCAGCGCCTGCATCCCCGCCTGGCCCCCCTGCTGAAGATCGGCCAGGGGCTGCTCGACGGCCAGCCCCAACTGCAGCCCGATGTCCTGGCGGCGCTCGTCGAGGGGCTCTCCCGCTGCCGCGATGCCGAGCACTACGCCGCCATCTTGCGCATCCCCTTCCGGATGGGCGCCACGGAGCTGTTCAGCCGCGACTACCGCGTGCGCTACCGCCCCGCGCTTCCGCCCGCCGCACTGCGTCACGAGCACACCATCCCCGAGGGCCAGATCTTCGCCTGCCCTTATTCCGACTACCAGAGCCTGAGCGTGCTCGCCACCGTCGCCGACTGGAAGCGGCTGGGCCCGCAGCGCTTCACCCCCAGGCTCGAGGGCGTTTCCCGCGCGCGGTCCGCCGAGATCACGCTGACCCACGTCTGGCAACTGATGGAGCAGCGCTTCGTGGTCCGGGTGAACGGCCGGCTGAAGCTGCGCTTTCAGAATGACCCGGCCGTCTACCTGCAAGACCGCAACGAGCGGTGGCCCACGCTCTCCCAGACCTTCGACCCGCTCTTCCTCCGCGAGGGCGCCAACGACATCTCCGTCGAAATGGAGCTGATCCCCGGCACTCGCACCACCGCCATCAAAAATGGCTACCTCGGTAGCGTGCGGATCTCGCTACAATAGAGGCCCTGGAACTTCGACGGCCGGCGCGCCGTAGTCGGATCGTCTGAAAGGAGACGCCGCCTTGCTCACCTCCAGAAGAACACTCGTCGCAGCGCTAGTCGCCCTGGCCGTGGGGGCCGCCGGGCTGCCGGCCGTCGCCAGCGCCGACACCTCGTCCCGGGAAGTCCAGCACAAGCTGTGCTTGAAGATCTTCGACGCCACCAAGAGGCTCCTCGAAAACCTGACGGCGCGCATCACCCAGGCCGACTCCGTCGACCTCAACCTCAACGCGGTCACGATGGACGAGCGCCACCGGGTCTACGTGGACCTGGACGGCATGGCCGAGCTCAAGTTCGATCGCAAGCACCCGCGCATCCAGGCGAAGATGGCGGAAATGGTGGGCAACCAGATGCAGACCAACGGCCCGCTCTGCATCGACTTCACGGTCACGGGAGTCGAGGAGATCTCCGAGCAACGGTATCACGTCGAGTTCAAACTCGGGCTGGTTCTCGTGCTGGAGGAGTTCCTCTCCAAGCTCGTGCACTTCGGCGCCAATATCATCGGCACCATCACGATGGTCGGCATCGGCAACGACCTCGTCACCTTCCTCGACGGCATCGACTCCGTCGCGCTGGCCGCCTCGCTCGACAAGGGCTTCCGCGACCTGACGCGCGTCATCATGTCGCTGGCCGGCGTCGAAGCCTACGACGCTTTCCGGGAGCTCAAACCCGATCGCCAGGGCGATCAGCAGGGCGGCAGCATGACCGGGGCGGTGCTGGCGCACCTGGGCTTGTCCCTGGTGAAGGGCGTCACCCACGTCGGCATGAACATGGCCGGCATGTCGATCGGCGCCATGGTGGGCGTCGCGCTCTCGCCTTCTGTCGGCGCCACGATCGGCGCGGTCGTGGGGGCGGCCGGCTTCGTCCTGGTCGGCAACGTCGTCTACCGCAAACTCTCCGTCGACCTGCCGATGAAGTACCGGCTGGCGCGGATCAAGCGGCTGCACAAGAAGCGCGTCGAAAGCGACAACCCGGTGAAGATCGCCTACTACTCGGGCAAGATCGAGAAGTACGAGGGGAAGATCCTCAAGCGCGTCAGTCTCGAGATGCGGACCGACAAGTTCTCATTCCTTCAGGAGTTCATGCAGCAACTGGGCAAGACCGAGCCGAAGGAGCGAGAGGCGCTGGTGCCGCTGTGGCGGAAGCTCCAGGCCAAGCTGCGGTTCGAGGTCGTCGAGCACTCCGACCGGCTCGCCGAGCGGATGCTGGGCCAGCTCACGGAAGCGATGAACCCCTGACCTACCGGTTCATCGGCGAGCCGGGCGCGGCGGCTTTCGGCTCCGCGGCCTTGGGCTCCTTGCGAGCAGCCTCCGACTTGAGCGCGGTCGGCGTCCCGCGCACCACGCGCATCGAGAGATTCACGCGCGCCGCCAGCGAGAGCATCATCTCCGCTGCCCGGCGCGCCTCGTCGGTCCTGGGCCGTGCAGAGCTCCCGGCCGCGGGAGCGGGCGTTGCCTCGGAATCGCCCGTGAGCGCTTTCTCCAGCGAGGGACCGGCACGCCGGATCGCGGCGTAGAGGATCTCTTCAGCCGCCGTGCGGTCGATGCCGAGCTCGCGCGTCTCCGCCAGCGACAACAGCCCCCGGATGTCGTTGTCCAGATCCGCCATCTTATCGAGCCGCCGCGAGTGCCAGGCTTCCGCGGCTTCTTCGGCCAGGTTCAGGAAGAGCCGGGAGAGCGGCCCGCTCACTGCGCGCGAATCCGGGCTCACGCCCGCCATGCCGGCCAGCAAATAGGTCTCCTCGATGCGGTCGAGGAACTCGGAGGGCGTCAGCACATCGACCTCGCGCGAAATGCGCGACAACCGCTCGCTGGTCACGGCGCGCGCCAGGTGCTCCAGCAACGCCGGCGGCTGCCGCCCCTCCTCGCGCAAGGAGAGCACCAGCCCCTCCTGCGCCATCAGCTCGCCCTCCAATCTCTCCAGGAGCGGCTCCAGGTGCTTCGAGAGAAGCCGCTCGCGTACGCGGTCGGCGCTCGACTCCGGGATCTCGGAGAGATGAAAGTAACCGCGCCCGAATCGCCCCGCCAAGAACTGCGCCTGGTCCTGGGCACCACCCGAGGCGAGCAGCGCCCGCAGATCGTCCCCGCGCGACGGCGCCGAAAGACACGCGACATGGGCCCCCTCGCCTTCCAGCACGACCACGTCGAAGGCGTGGTCCTCCCCCGTCGCCGACTCGCGCAGCACCACCAGGCCCGGCCGCGCCCGCGTCCATGGAGCGTGCTCGCCGACCAGTTGCAGCCGGAAGCTGGCGACAGGTTCCTCGATCTGGATGGCCCTGGGCCGCCACTCCGGGTAGACGCAGCGCGACTCGCCCGGCGCAAAGACCTGCTCCAGCGCATAGCCGGCCGCGATGCGATCGGGCCCGATCCGCGCTGGCGCGGCGTATCGCTCCAGCACCTCCGCTCCGTCCGAAACCGAAGGATGGTTCGCCGGCGCGCGCCGGAGGTACGTGGTCAGCACCGCGCGCAGGTCATGGCGGCTGTACGGTTGCGCCAGCTCGATCGCCCGCAGCGCGTAGCGCAGGTTCTGCACGGGCTCGATGCCCGAGATGTCGTCGAAGAACCAGGCACAGCTCGTGTACATCAGCATCGCGTACTTCTGCGACTCGAGCAGCCTCATCGACCGTACGCGGTCCTCCACCGTGGCGCCCCGGAAATCGACCCGCTCCAGGAACGCGTCGCGCGCGGCCGGGTCGCCGCCCGCGAGCACGACGTCGATGTAGCGATCGCGCGCCTCCCACGGATCGGGGAACCATCGCGAGGACTCGCGGAGGAACGCGTTGCGCAGCTCCTCGCGCAAGTGGTCGAGCCCCTCGCGCAGGGGCCGGCGCCACTTCTGGTGGTAGCCCGCCGTGCCCGCGTTGCACCCGCAATCCCGCTCCCAGCGGCCCACGCCGTGCGCGCAGCTCCAGGAGCTGGGCTCCTTGAGCTCCACTTCCATCTCGGGGGCGCCGAGCGACAGGAAGTGGGCGTAGTTGGTCGCCTTGAGCGGCGAACCGGGGACGATCCGGTTGTACAGGTACGCTAGGCACATGTCGCCGAAGGGCTCGTGGTGGCCGTAGGACTCGCCGTCGGTCGCGACATTGATCAGGTACGGACGCGCAACCGAAGACGGACAGGCCGCGCCGATGCGGCTGGCGAGCAGGTCGGCGCTGCGCAGGTAATGCTCGAAGGCGATGCCCTTCGCCAGGCCGCCGTCATAGAAGAAGACGTCGAGATACTTCGTATGGTCGCCCGGGATGGGAAACATCCGGTAGGGGCGGCTCGTGTCGACGTTTCCCGCCGAGACGTCCGTCCAACCGCCGCGCCGCAAATGGCGCACGCGCCAGGCCTGGTGCGGCGAGAGGACGGTGAAGCGGACACCGGCCGCGATCAGCTCGCGCGCCGTGGCCCGGTCGATGCCCGTTTCGGCGAGCCACATCCCCTCCGGGTCGCGCCCGAAATGGTGGCGGAAGTCCGCCTTGCCCCAGAGGACCTGGGTGCGCCGGTCGATCGGGTCGGCCAGCGGCATGATCATGTGGTTGTAGACCTGCCCCAGGGCGTTGCCGTGGCCTCCCAGGCGCCGGGCGCTGGCGCGATCAGCCTCCACAATGGCCCGGTAGGTCGCCGGCGGGTTGCGCGACGCCAGCCAGGACAGGAGAGTCGGCCCGAAATTGAAGGAGAGGTGCTCGTAATTGGAGGCCATCTCCTCGATGCGGCCGCTACCGTCCAGGATGCGCGAGGCGCGATTGGGGCCGTAGCACTGCGCCTCGATGCGCTCGTTCCAATCGTGGTACGGCGCGGCCGTCGGCTGCCGATCGATGGAGCCGAGCCACGGGTTTTCCCGCGGGGGCTGGTAGAAGTGGCCGTGGATGACCAGGTAGAGCCCCGCAGCCGGATGGGACTTGGAGTCGCGGGATGAACTGGGTTGGCGAGTAGGCATGGTGAGCGAACGGACGCGTCAGTCTAGCCGCCCGCCGCCGCCGGGGTCATCACAAAAAGTGTCCCGCCGGCCGCGCAGCTTTTCCCCCTACTCACTACTCGCTACTCGCTACTCACTACTCCCCATGCCGATAGATCGAACAGAATGCGCGCGTTCTTGATACTTTTTGGTGTGTGCGGGTTGCTCGGCTTCCTGGCCGTGGGGGAGTGGCCACGGACGGCCGAGCGGCCTGGTTTCCACTCGGGGCGGGTGGAGGCCGACGCGCTGTTGCTGTCCAGCGAGGTCGGCGGAACTCTGGCCGAGCTGCACGCCTCCGAGGGACAGTGGGTGAAGGCCGGCGAGACGGTGGCGTTGCTGGACGTGGCGGAGCTTGCGGCCGCGCGCGATAGGGCAGCCGCGGTGGTGGAGCGCTCGCGAGCCCGGGAGCGAGCGGCCTCGGAGTCGGCCGAGCTCGCGCAGCAGACCGTCGAGCTGGAGCTGGCACAGTCGCGCGAAGCCGCGGAGCGGGCCACGCAGACGGCTCGCGTGCTCGAGCTGGGAGCGCGCGCAGAGACCGTCGCCCGCCTGCGGGTGGCCGTGGCGCAGGCCCGCGCGCTGTCCGACGAAGCCGGCCGGGAAGCCGAGCGGCTCGACAAGCTTTCGCGCGGAGGCTCGCTGCCGGCCCAGCAGCTGGATCGGGCGCGCACGGAGCTCCTGGTGCGCCGCCAGGCGGTCGCATCCGCCCAGGCGGCGCTCGACGAAGCGCTGGCAGGCAATCGCCCCGAGGAGGTCGCAGCTGCCCGGGCGGAGGCTCGGCGGCTGGAGCTGGGGCGGGAGCTGGCCCAGGCCGGTCTTGTGCGACGCGACACCGCCCGGCGCGAAGTCGAGGCGGTCCACTCCGAGCGGCTGGCCTCCGAGGCAGACCTGCGGCTGGCCCAGACCCGGCTGGCAAAGGCGAAGATCGTCGCCCCCAGAGAAGGGCTGATCGACGAAGTGCTCCGGCGGCCGGGCGAGGTCGTGCGGCCCGGAGACGCCGTGGTCCGCTTGCTCGACCTGGACCACCCGTACGTGAAGGTCTTCGTCGCGTCGACCGTTCTGGAGCGGCTGAAGGCCGGCTCGAAAGTGACCGTTCAGACGGACGGGCCGCCGCCCAGGAGCTACCCGGGCCGTATCGAGAAGATCGCTCGGCGGGCCGAGTTCACGCCGAAAGACGTCCAGACGCGGGAGCGGCGTGTCTCGCTGGTCTACGAAGTGAAGGTCGCCGTCGACGGAGCCCAGCGCGAGCTGCGCGCCGGAGAGCCCGCCGACGTGGAGCTCTAGCCCGAGCCGGTCGAGCCCTCGCCTTTCCAGCAACTCATGGAAGCCGCCATCGAAGCCTGTGAGCTGGTGAAGGTCTACGGAGCCACTGCGGTCGTGGACCGCGTCAGCATCGCCATCCGCCCGGGCGAGATCTACGGCTTCCTGGGCCCCAACGGCGCCGGGAAGACGACGACCCTTCGGATGCTGACAGGGCTGCTGAAGCCGACGAGCGGGACGGCGCGAGTGGCCGGACTGGACGTCTCGCTGGAGACCGACCGGGTGAAGGGGCAGATCGGCTACATGTCGCAGGCCTTCGGGCTCTACCGGGACCTGACGGTGGCAGAGAACCTCTACTTCTACGGGCGCCTCTATCTTCCGGAGTCGGTGGCGCTCGCGCGGCAGCGGGCGGTGGCCGGCCGGATGGGACTGGAGCCGTACCGGCACCGGCTGGCGCGCGAGCTCTCGGGCGGCTGGCGGCAGCGACTGGCGCTGGGGTGTGCGCTGCTGCACGAGCCGAAGATCCTGTTCCTGGACGAGCCTACGGCGGGAATCGACCCGGTCAGCCGCCGGGAGCTCTGGGACCTGCTCTACGAGCTGGTGCTGGAGGGCATGACGCTCTTCGTGACGACGCACTACATGGAAGAGGCCGAGCGGTGCAACCGGATCGGGTTCATCGCCAAGGGCCGGCTGCTGGCGTCGGACGCGCCGCGAGCGCTGCGGACCGGGTACCTGTCGGGCGAGATGCTCTCGGTGCGATGCGAGGGGCTGCAGGAGCTGCACGCGAGGCTCAGGCGGCGGTTTCCGCAGTCGACGCTCTACGGAAACGAGATTCACCTGCTGGTGGACTCGGAAGAGCAATCGAGACCATTGATCGAGAGCGCCGTGAGGGAGGCTGGAATCGGCGAGTTCGCGCTGGAGCGCATCCAGCCGACGATCGAGGACGTCTTCGTCCACCTGACGCGGGGACTGGCGGGCTAGCGCGATGCTGAGACGGATCCTGGCGCTGGTCTACAAGGAGTCGCTCCAGATCGCACGCGACCGGAGAATCCGGACGCTGATCGTGTCGATGCCGCTGACGCTGCTGGTGATCTTCGGCTACGGGTTCAACAACGAGGTCCGGCACCTGAAGACGGCCGTGCTGGACCTGGACCGCGGGTCGCACTCCAGGGGACTGCTGGAGCGCTTCCGCACGAGCGAGTACTTCGACCTGGTGCGATACGTCCAGACCGAGCAGGAGCTGGCCGACTGCCTGGACAGCGGCGAGGTCAAGATGGGCATCCAGTTCCCGCCGGACTTCACGCGGGGGCTCTTGCGAGATCGCCACTCCAGCGTGCAGTTGCTGGTCGACGGCAGCGACTCCAACGCCTCGTCGCTCTCGCTGTCGTACGCCCGGGGAGTGATCCAGGATTACTCGGTGCGGCAGGTGATGGGACTGGAGTCGGAAGACCTTTTCATTCCGATCGAAGTGCGGCCGCGAGTCTGGTACAACCCGGACCTGGAGCAGGTGAACTACATGGTCCCAGGGATCATCGGGGTGCTCCTGCTGCAGCTGACCATCGTCGTGACGGCCATGGCCGTCGTGAAGGAGAAGGAGCTGGGGACGATCGAGCAGCTGATGGTGAGCCCGATCCGGCCCGCGGAGTTCATCATCGGCAAGACGCTGCCCTATGCGTTCCTCTGCTGGGTGGACATGATCCTCATCCTGGTGCTCTCCTACATCCTGTTCGGCGTGGAGGTGAAGGGGAGCCTGCCGCTCCTCCTGGTGCTGGCGACCGACTTCCTCTTCGCCGGACTGGGCCTGGGATTGCTGGTCAGCACGGTCAGCGACACGCAGCAGGAGGCGATCCTGACCAGCATCTTCATCTACCTGCCGTCGATCCTGCTCTCCGGTTTCATCTTCCCGATCGAGTCGATGCCGTTCCCCATCCAGCTCATCACGTTCGTCATCCCGCTGCGCTACTTCCTTGTGATCCTGCGCGGCGTCATCGTCAAAGGCATCGGCCTGGAGTACCTCTGGCGAGAGACGTCCGTCCTGGCCTTCTTCACCGTCCTGAGCCTCCTGCTTGCCGCCCGAGCCTTTCGCAAGACGATGCAGTGAGGGGCAGGCTCGAGGCTTGAGGCTTGAGGCTTGAGGCTCGAGGCTTCAGGAGTCAGGTTTCAGGGATCAGGAGTCAGGCGCGAGACGCGACGGCCGCGAAGGATCGCGCCCGCGGGTGTATTCTCGCTACTCGCTACTCACTACTCACTACTCACTACTCACTACTCGCTACTCACTACTCACTACTCCCATGCTCCTCCTGACCGACGCGCGCGTGCTCACTCTGGATCCCGACCGGCCGACGGGGTGGGGCGTGGAGATCGAGGGCGGGGTGGTAACTCGAGTGCTCTCGGGGCCGGGCGAGTGCGCGCGGCGGGCGGGAACGCGAGTCGTGAGACTGCGCGGGCGGACTCTGGCGCCGGCCTTCGCGGACGCGCACGTGCACCTGACGAGCTGGGCCCGGAGCACGACAGCGGTCGACCTCTCGGGAGCCAGGGACCTGGACGATGCGCTGGGTCGTTTGAGGCGCGCGGCGGCGAAGGCCGAGGCCGGCGAATGGGTTCGCGCCAGGAACTGGAACCGCAATGCCTGGCCGGACCCGTCGTGGCCAACCAGCCGCCAGCTCGACGGGGCTGTCGGGGCGAACCCGGCGATCGTGGACAGCCACGACCTGCACAGCTGCTGGCTGAACTCGCTGGCGCTGAAGAAGGCGCAGGCGGCTGGCCTGCTTGCCTCGGAGGAAAGCGCGGCTTCGCGAGGCGTGATGCGCCAGCAGCGACGGGGACGGCTCGAGCCGACCGGCATCCTGCGCGAGGACGGGGCCTGGGCCATGCGGCGCCTGGTGCCGCCGCCGGCCAGGGCCCAGCTCGGAGGCGCGCTCGAAAGGGTCATCGCCCGGCTGTACGCGATGGGAGTGACCGCTGTCTGCGACTTCGACGGTCTGAGCGGCGCAGAAGAGCTGGCCCGGCGCAATGCGGCGCTGAACGTGAGCGCCTCCCTCCTGGCCGGCGAGCTCGCATCCGCGACGAACGCCAAGCTCTCGCGAGGCCACCGCATGGGGGAACGCGTCACGCTCGAGTTCCTGAAACTGTTCCTCGACGGCAGCCTGGGCAGCCGCACCTGCTGGATGTGCCAGCCGTTCGAGGGCTGCGAGCCCGACTGCGGAATGCGCCTCCACGACGACCGGGAGCTCTCCCGGCTCGCGCGCCACGGCCTCGCACTCGGGCTGACCCTGGCCCTCCACGCCATCGGCGACCGCGCCAACCGCCAGGCGCTCGACCTCTTCGCCGCCCTTCGACCCGCTCACGGGCGCGCAGGACTTCGCATCGAGCACGCCCAGCTCCTGAGCCCAGCCGACCTGGGCCGCCTGGCCTCGCTCGGCGTCACGGCCTCCATGCAGCCGTCACACTTGCTCGACGACATCGGCACCGCCGACCGCCTCTGGGGCGACCGCTCCCGGTTCGCCTACGCGTTCTCATCGCTGCTGAAATCGGGAGCCCCCGTCGCCTTCGGCAGCGACGTCCCGGTCGGCGATCCCGACCCGCGCACCGGGCTGGTTGCGGCCGTCGCCCGCCAGGACCGAAATGAGCGCCCCCCGGGCGGCTGGTACCCGGCACAGGCCGTCACGGCCGCCCAGGCCTTCGAGTGCTACACCGCGTCGGCCCAGGCCGCCTGCAGCCCAGGCGAACCCTCGGGGCGCATCCGCCCGGGCTTTCGCGCCGACCTCGTGGCACTCGAAGGCGACCCGCTGGCCGCTCCCGTCCGGTTCACGGTCTGCGAAACCTGGATCTCGGGCCAGAGCGTCTTCAGGCGAGACTGAGCCGGGGCATGGCCCAGCGCAGCGCACTCGAAATCCCCGGGAAAAAAAAGGAGGGCCTCACGCATGTGATCCAGTGCAAGGGGGGGCGGAGCACAGGACCGTTTCGAGAAGCCCGTTGTTGATCTCGGGGTTTTTTAAGGGAGAGCCAGTCCGCTCGATAGTAGGGGGGTTGACTATCTTCGCAGCCAGGCTCTCCACAACTGGAGTTCGCCTAAGTGCCCACAGACGATGCAACCTGCATGCCAAGTTTCGTCGGCATGAGCAAAAGAGCTGGCGCAGACTGAAGAATCGGCACTTCGGGTAACCGCATCGCCCGGAATCGACGCGACCAAAGTGGGTACATTTTGTCCTCCCCTCCCTCGGCGCCCCTCCCTCGCCGCGCTCCCGCCAAGTGCCCCAATCCATGCCCATGCTCCGCCCCCCAATCCCGCCAAAGTGTGCAGTGGGATTTTTTTAGCTCGATCGAGATAAAAATAGCCACCCCCGCTGAACCATGACAAATCCCCTCCGCGTTGACTTTGCCGGGACGGACGCCTATACTCGCTCGCCTTTCGGCGACTGCTCCAACCGCAGTCCTGCCCCCCCCCAGTACCGCTCCCGTCACCCGACCCAGATCATGCGAATTGCCCTCGTCTACAATCAGCGAAAATCCTCCAACTCCTCCACCGGCGACGGCGCCGATGACCGTTACGCCGAGTGGGACTCCGAGGAGACCATCCAGGCCATCGCCCGGGCACTGGCCCGCCGCCATGACGTCTCCCTCGTCGAGGCCGACGAGGACTGCTTCGAGAAGCTCCGCCGGAACCGACCCGAGCTCGTCTTCAACATCAGCGAGGGCCTGAACGGCTCCAGCCGCGAGGCCCAGGTGCCGGCCATGCTCGAGCTCCTCGAGATTCCCTATACCGGCTCCGACCCCCTCACGCTCTCCGTCTGCCTGGAGAAGTCTCGAGCCAAGGAGATCCTCTCCTACCACAAGGTCCCGAATCCGGCCTTCCAGGTCGTCGAAACCGCCGACCAGCCCGTCCGGGTCAAGCTCCCCTGCCTGGTCAAACCCCTCTACGAGGGCTCCAGCAAGGGCATCTTCAATGACAGCCTGGTTCGCACCCGCTCCGAGCTCGCCAGCGCCGTCCGCCGGATCGTCGACAAGTACAGCGAGCCAGCCCTGGTCGAGCAGTTCCTCCCCGGTCGCGAGTTCACCGTCGCTCTGCTCGGCAACGGCGACGAAGTCCGCATCCTGCCCATTGTCGAAGTCCGCTTCGACACCCTCCCGCCGGGCGTCAACCCGATCTACTCCTACGAGGCCAAGTGGGTCTGGGACACCACCGACAAGCCTCTCGAGATCTTCGAGTGCCCGGCCAACCTCTCCTCGGAGCTCGAGGAGCGAGTCCGCGAGACCTGCCTGCGCGCCTATCGCGTCTTGCGCTGCCGCGACTGGTGCCGCATCGACGTCCGCCTCGACGCCAAGGGCAACCCCCACGTGATCGAGCTCAACCCCCTCCCCGGCATCATCCCCGATCCCGCCGCCAACTCGTGCTTCCCCAAGGCGGCCCGCTCAGCCGGCCTCGACTACGACGACCTGATCCTGGCCGTCACAGACGCCGCCATCGCCCGAGTAGGCCTGGCCAAGGACGCCTCCCGCGCTGCTGCCACCCAACCCTCCCCTTCCCCCCGCTGGCCGCCCGCTCCCCCCATCGCTTGAAGCACCCCCCTCGCACCTACTCACCGCGCTCCCATCTCCCTCAAACCCGCGGCAAACCGCTCGATGTCGCTCTCGTCGTTGTAGAAGTGCGGTGACACGCGGACCGCACCATCGCGCTCCACGACCATCACGCCGCGCCGGGCGAGCCCCGAGACCAGCTCCCCCGCCCCAATCGCCGGATGCCGCACCAGCACGATGCCCGAGCGCTCGGCCGGCCCGCACGGTGTGAGCACCTCGCAGCCCAGCTTCCGGGCTTCCTCCATCGCCCTGCCAGCCAGCTCCAGGACCCGGGCCTCGACGCGACTCATGCCGAGCCGCTCCAGGAGCTCTAGCGCGGCGTCCAGACCGTGGATCGCCGCCACGTTCGCGTTCCCCTCCTCGAACCGGCCGCCGTCGTCGCGAAGCCTGGGCTCATGCCCCATCCGGAAAGGATCCCGCATCGAGAGCCAGCCCCAGCCCGCGGGCGATAGCTCCCCGTAGTGCGACCTCGGACAATGGAAGTAGCCGAGCCCGGGCGGACAGAGCAGCCACTTGTGACAGCCGCCCGCCACCATCGTCCGGCCGCCCAGCCGCCTCACATCCAGCTCGAGCGCGCCCACGCCCTGCACGCCGTCGACAACCAACCAGCAGCCGCGCCGCTCGCATGCCTCCGAAAGCCGCTCGAGATCGCACCGAAAACCGTTCGAGAACTGGACCCAGCTCACCGCCACCGCCCGGGTCCTGCCGTCCATCGCCTCGACCAGCGCATCGGCCGTCACCCGCCCACCCGCGGAAGCGACCGTCCGGACTTGGACACCTCGCGTCGGTTCCAGCATCTTCCAGGGGAAGACGTTGGCCGGAAACTCCATGTCGTTGGAAACGATGTTGTCCCCCGGACGCCAGGGAATCGAAGCCGCAGCCAGTTGCAGCCCCTGGCTCGTGTTCTTCGTGAAGGCCAGGTCCGCCGCGTCCACGCCCAGGAGCCGGGCAAGCCGATTCTTGCAGCGCTGAATGACGGCCAGCCAACGGTTCCAGTCCGGACACCCCTCGAGCGAAACCTCCTCCAGATGGCGGCCGATGGCCTCCAGAACGGGCGTGGGGATCGGCGAAACGGCGGCGTTCATCAAGTAGGCCAGCCGGCGAGTCGCGGGGAAGAGCGCTCGAGCGGCAACGAAGTCGGCCGCCGCGACGCCACTCATGTGGCGCCTCCAGCTCCGCCCCCCGTCGGCCCCGGAGGCGCCAGCGCCGAGATCCCCAGCCAGAGCAACGCGACGCAGGCACCCAGCATCGTCAGGTCCAGCAGCGTCACGACTCCGTGCAGCATGCCGAACTCCTTCTTCAGCGCCTCCAGTTCCCCTGAAGCCGCGCCGGCCGCGACCGCGGCCTCGGCCTGGGCCCGCTTCTCACGCACCGCCGCAGCCCGCGCGCCAAGGACCGGTCCGGCGAGTACGAGGAGCGCAATCGCCGCCGTCAGGAGGGCGCCTCGCGCTGTCGAGCGCTCCGGAAGCAAGGGCAAAGTACACGCCGCCAGCGCCGCGCAGAGCAACGAGAGCGCGTAGAACCGCGGAAAGATCGCGTTCATCGCATCGCCCGCGACCGGCTTGCCCAGCGCGGCGAAAACCCCGGGCGCCAGCACGAAAAGAAACGTCGTCGCCCCCGCCCAGAAGGCAATCGACGTCAGGTGGACGAACCGAGCGAAAGCTATCACCCTGGCACAGTATCAATCGCCCCTGTCCCGCGTGAAGCCCGGCGACCCTCGCGGGACCGACGCCGGAAACTGGGAAGCAGCTCCGCTCGTGGTGAGCCTATCGAACCACAAGCAGCTCCAGGCGCGGATACTGCCCCGCCCGTCCTTCGACACGCATGTCCTGAGCTTGCCGAAGGGCTCACGACGAACGGGAACCTGGTGAAGCGGCTTCCAACCTTTCGTCGTCTTCCCCCCGCCAAGAGACGCGCGAGCTAACGCAAGACCAGCGCAAGGGCGACAGCCAGCACCGCCAGCAGCGTCAGCCCCAGCCCCCTGGGCGACAGAGGAAGCCTGAGCCGCTGCTGGACGAAGGCGACGAGGCGCAGATAGGCGCGCGTCAGCCGCTGGAACCGCGCGGGCGAAAGTGGTACGCCCGGTTCGGGGCGCGGTGTGTGGGTGCGGCAGTCACAGGCGGCGCAGCCTCCCGACAGACGCCAGCAGCGCGCGTGGTGGACTCGCCCGCACTCCGGGCAGGCGAACGGCCACGGCTCTGCGTGCTCGCCGCACCGGGCGCAGAGCGGAGTTGTCTCGACCTCCACGGTGCTCGGGTGCCCCTTACTTGATGGATAGGTGAGTCTTGTCGCAGTAGGGCGGGTTGCGCGTCTGTCTGCAACCGCACCACTTCACGACGCCCTTCTCCTGGATCTTGACGGTGAGCGGCCCTAACGGCGTCCCCTTGTGGGAACCGTCGCAAAACGGCTGCCTCGCCGAGCTGCCGCAACGGCACCACGCGTACTCCCCCGGCTCCATCTCGAGCACGAACGGGGTGATGAAAGGACAGATCAGTCGGTCCACGAACTCGATGCCTCCCGGTCGACGTAACGGTCAGTGCCCCCCCATCCTACCGCGGCCGCCCCCGACGCCGCCGGAAATCCCGTGGCGTCTACCTCGGAAATCCCGTGGCGTCTACCTGGTCCGGATTTCGAGGGCCAGGGGGTAGGGCAGGGGCCGGAACTGGGGCGGGGGCAAGAGCGGAGCATGGGCTGGGGCAAGGGCGGGGGCGGGGGCGGGACCGAGCGCGCCCTCACTGAGTCAGGTGGAGGAAGCCGAGGATGCCTCGCCAGTAGGGCTGGCAGATGCCGTAGACGGCTGCGGCCAGCAGCAGCAAGCCAATGTGGTGCATCCCGAACCCAATCAGGGGGCGAACGACCATGCCGAACAGCCGGTACGCCAGCACCAGGGGCAAGAACACGAAATGCTCGATGTTGCGAATCATCCGTTGCATCCCTCCGTGACAGCCGATGTGGATGCAACCGCCAGGCCACCTGCCCACCCCTCCCCGAGTCGACCAGAACGGCACCTCCAGTTACAGGTTCTGTTCTAGCGGTGAGGCAAGTTTCCCATCTTCCCCCTCTCCCGTGCCCCCCGCCCGAACACTGCCCGCCCCAGGTGTAAGAAAATCTGTAACGTCTCATCACCCGTAGCCACGACGTGTCTCCCCCATCCCCTACTCACTACTCACTACTCGCTACTCACTACTCGCTACTCACTACTCGCTACTCCCTACTCCCCCAGACGCAAGAAGGGAGGCCCGTGGGGCCTCCCTGTCGTGGCGCGTGCCCGGCCTCAGTTGACGGCGACAGTCGTCGTGACGTCTTCCTGGCCCGTGATGCGCAGGACCTCGATCCGGGAATCGCCGGCGGCGTCCTGATCGCACGGAAGCACCATGTAGACTTCGTAGCTATCGTCGAAGAGCTGGAGCTGGCGCATGAGCGAGTGCTGGCGGGTCTTCAAGGGGGCTTCCTCCTCGGCAGTGGCGGGAATCAGAACAGCAGGCTGGTTCGGGTCAGGATGTCGGAAGGCAGTCCCGGGCGGCGCGTTTGAGCACGGTTCCCCTTCTTCGCCGGGCCGTGGGCGACGACGCCCGCAGTCGGTTTGCCCCATTCGTGGCTGTGGGTGCCAGCCTGGAAGAGACGGAAGTTCTGGTTGCGCTCGGACTTGGACACGAGGGACCTCCTGTGGGACAACCCACCGGCAATGGCCAAGTCGGGCCTCGCAGCGGAGGGTCGTACACCCCACTCATCGACATCCGACACGCGATTGCTGAGAGAGAGGAAGCCGATACTTTTGTTAAGCTGATGCGCGTGCCGAAACTCCCCTTCTGGTTGCTGGCCGCCCTGCTCGCGGCTGCGCCGCTGGCAGCCGACGAGTCCTCGGACGCGCTCGAGCAGCTCCTGGCCGAGCACCCCGAGCCCGAGTCGGGCAGACCCGTTGGCCTTCCGATCTGGGCCCGGCTGCGACTCACCGCCGCGGCCCCCCCGGTGCTGGGCGAGCCCTTCGCCGTCGAGGCAGAGCTCGAAGCGACCCTGGCCGACCTGCCCGACGCCCGGTTCCTCTGGCGCCTCCCGAACGCCGTGCGGCTCTCCGAAGGCGAGCTCGAGGGCGCCGTCACCCTGGCTCGCGGTAAGCCGGTCCGCCGCACCTGGAAGCTGGTCGCTCAGGCCCCCGTCTCGATCGTCGACGGCCAGCTCACGCTGACCTTGGTGGCCACTCCTCCCCGCAAAGCCCTGCTCGACAAGGCGCGCACGGTCTCCCCCGAAGCCGCCGGCGCCGTCCGCGCCGAGCTCGACCGCCAGGCCGGCCGCCCTCAATCGGTCGAAGAGCGCCTGGAGATCGCCGTCAGCGCCCGAGAAGGATTCGTCGGCTTCACGCCCCTCGTCTGGGGCGCCTACCTGGGCGGCGACGGTTTCTACGTCGGCACCGGAAGCTTCATGGACACGAACTTCGCCGCCCAGGATCTGGTGGCCGACGCCGAGCGCCAGATCCTCGAAGGCAAGCCGCGCGAGGCGCTGGCCCTGCTCGAGCGCGCCCGCGCCGACCTGCGGCCCGGCGGCGACGCCGACCTGCTCCTGCGCTGGGAGGCGGCCAATTGCGAGGCCCTCTGCCACTACCAGACGGGCAACGCCGCCCGCGCGCGCGAGCTCTGGAAACAATCGGCCGCGGACCCCGCCCTCGCCGAGCTGCGACGCTACGCACTCTACAACCTGGGCGAGGCCGCCCGGCTCGAAGGCAAGCCGGCCGAGGCACGCGGCTACTTCGCGGAATCGGCGCGCTCCCGCCCCGCCTTCCGCCTACCGCTGGCCAAGATGCGCTAGCCCCCGCCGCCGGGCGACCGCACCGGGGCCGGCAACTCGTCACCCACCAGCCGTTGGTTGAGTGCCCGGATACGCTGGCAGAGGATTTTCAGCACGTTCGAGGCGACCTCCGAGCGCTCCTCCAGGAACTCGTGGAACTCGTCGTGCCCCAGACTGAGAAGGTCCGACGGCTCCAGAGCCCGGACCGTCGCCGAGCGAGTCTCCCCGTCGATGAGCGCCATCTCACCGAAGCAGTCCCGCGGCCCCAGCTCCCCCACCCTCCGGCCATCGACCAGCACCTCCACCCGGCCGCTGACTATGAGGAACATTCTGTCGCACGGTTCGCCCTGCCGGACGATCTCGTCGCCGGCTGCCGCGTAGACCTCGGCCGTCAGCTCTGCCAGCGCGGCCAAGTGTTCGGCCGCTACCCCGCGAAAGAGCGGGATGTGCCTCATGAAGACGACCTCTTCGAGCGTGGTGAGCACGGTTCGACCTCCCGTCGATTCGAGGGTACCCAGGTGACGTGCCGCTGCCTGAGCCATCCAGCGTGTCGGCGCACCCGAGGATGCCGCGGGCCGTTCGTACACGCGCGGTCCGTGAAGCCTGAAGGCCGCCCAGAGCGCCGTCTCCCGGACCAGCGGTACGGGGTCGTCCAGAGCTCCCTCCACGTGTCGCGCCAAGGGGTGCACGCGGTGCAGCCCCACACAGTCGAGCGCCACGGCGCGGTGCCAGCCGCCGCCGCCCTTGAAGTGCTGCACCAGCCAGGTCAGCGGCGTGAGCGTGACCAGCGGAAAGTGGCGCCGCCCGATGGCCACCGTCTCCCTGCTCGAATGCGGCTCGAGAAGAGCCAGCAGCGGCCCCTTCACGGGCTCGACCACCAGGTTGTCGAGCACCTCCAGAGCGTTGGAACGCTGGGTCGGGTTTCCCACAGCGATGCTTCGCTTGCACGCCCCGACCACCTCGGGCTGGTAGGAGAGCGAGAGCAGACTCCAGAGCCGATCCGTCGACCGCGTCAGGTCGTTGTCGAAGGTGTCGACCAGCAACCAACCCGGGTAGGCGGTCTGGACAATCTCTCGGTCCTGCAAGATCTGAAAGGCCCGCCTGAGCTCGTCGAGCAGCCGGCGCTGCATCTGCGCTGCCGAGAGCACGGGCGGCCGGCCCAGCTCCTCGTGGACGCTGGCCACCGCTCGCAACAGCTTGCGGCGCAATCTGTCGTCGGGGTGGTCCATGTGCTCCACGAGCGTCGAGAGCGACTTCTGGGTCGCGATGCGTCGCAGGATGCGCACGGCGGCCTTGCCCAGCTCGCGCCCCGCGTCGGGCTGCGCCAGCACTTCGTCCAGCGCCGGCACGGCGCCGTCTGCGAACTGGGCCAGCGCCTTTTCGGCCGAGCCCGCGGCGGCCGGGTCCGGCAGCAGCTTCACGAGGGCCGGGACCAGCTTCGGATTCGGGATGGCCCGGCAGGCGCGGGCGGCCTCCTTGCGGACCTCGGGGACGGGATCGGAGAGCAGGGCCTGCACCTGCCGGAAGAAGTGGCGCACGCCGATCCGGCCGAAGATGCGGGCGGCTAGCTTGCGGTCGGTCGCGTTCGCGGAGCCCAGCAACTTCTGGAGCTCGGGACCCGCGGCCAGGACGCCGTCGAGCCCGCAGTGTTTCAGGAGCCCCACGATCGCCGCGGTGCGGACCGTGCTCTTGCCCTCGGTGAGGCTCGGAAGAACGGCGTCGATCGCCTCTTCGCCTCGGATCGCGCAGTAGGCCCTGAGCGCGGCGGCGCGTGCGTCCAGCGACGGGTGGCCCTCCATCGCCTGGGCCACGCGCTCCAGCTGGCCGGCGCCGGGCAGCTCCTCCAGCGCCGCGAAGGCCGCCTCGTGAACCTTGGCGTGGGGCGAGGCGAGAACCCGCTCCAGCTCCTCGGCCAACGCGCCCGGGAAGTTCTTGCGCAGCTGCTCCAGCGCGAAGAGTGCGGCCTCGGGGTCGGGGTCGTCGAGGAGCGCCAGCAGCGACCGGCGTGCGTGGAGGTCCGACATCTCCTCCAGCTCGCGGCCCTGCCTCAGCCGGCGGTCCCGCAGCGTCTTCGACAGCGCGCCGACGTACTCGCGACACAGCGGCACGGCCAGCCAGATCCAGCCGGCCAGGATCGGCAGCGTGAGCAGCGAGAGCCGCTCGACCGGGACGCCGCCGCTGACTGCCAGTAGCACCAAGCCCGCCAGCCCGAAGGCCGAAGGGTTGACCGAGCCGTCGATCAGCGCCCGCACGCGGCCCTTCAGCGCAGCCGGGAAGGGGAAGTAGAGCAGCTGAGTGGCCGCCTCGTTGATGGAGTACTGGAACGTGTTGTCGGAGAACTTGAGCGCCGAGGCCGCGAGAATGCCCGGCCAGAGCAGCAGCCCCGCCGAGCTGAAGGCCAGCGCCAACGGCATGGCCAGCAGCCCTACCAGCACGCCGAAGCGAGCCAGTATGCGCGACGTGAAGAAGAACTGGATCACGAAGGCGACCGAGCCCAGCACCGCGTAGAGGGTGCCGAAGTAGGAGGCCAGCGCGTCGCCCTGGTACGTGGCTCGCGCGATCGCCTTGAACTGGTAGTCGGCGAGCTGGCAGACGAGAAACGTGCAGAAGACCACCCCCGCCAGGTACTTCGAGTAGGCCGAGGCCAGCACCGGTTCCTCGGGTGGCTTCGAAAGCCCGAGCGTGCTCGAAGGGGCAGCCGAGTGGGTCGCCAGCACCCCGAAGCGCCGGCGGATTGCGAGCGCGATCCCCGCCGCGCAGCCCATCAGCGCGGCCAGGACCAGGGGCAGGTTCTCCGTCCCGAGCTGCCTCGCCAGACAGGATATCCCGACGCCGCATGCCACGATTCCGAGCACCCGCCCGGCACCAATCAGACCGAAAAGACGTTTTGCATCCCGGGTGCTGTGGTAGTCGTTGGCGAATGCCCAGAATTGGCTCACGAAGAGACTTCCGACCACCTCGGCCCAGATGTAGAAGGTCGAGTAGATCCAGCCGGCCTGCGCCCGGATGGCCACCCAGGCCAGAACGTAGCTCAGAGCGCCGAGCGCGCAAGTGCCGACGACCAGGTGCACCCGCTGGACCCTGTTGACCAGCTTGCCGTAATAGGCGGCCAGGATCGTGGAGACGACGGCGTAGGCGATGAAGATCCACGGAAGCCGGTCGATGCCGTGGTGCGAGAGGAAGAGCGTGTCGCGGGTAGCGCGGCCGCCGATGAAGATGGCGCTGACGACGACCAGGTAGCCCGCGAACATCGCGGTGCGCGCCTCTTCGCCGGGGCGCACGCCCAGGGTGTTGCGGATCATGTCCGCCAGAAGAGGCCGCCGGCCAGCCGCCGTCGGCGCGGAGGATGCTGTTTCGGACGGATTGTCGATGGCGCTCAACTGTCTGGACCGGCTGCGAGCGCACCCGCGCCAGCCGCCACGAGGAAGATTAGCGCACCGGCAGCCCCTCGCACAGCGCGCGCACCCGCCGCCCGCGATCGGGTTGCTTTCAACCCCGTCGGCTGTTATAAACCTCTGGCCGGAGTGCAGCCGGCCGGCATGATCATGACCGCCCGCGAAACTTCCGGAACCCGGACGCATCTCACCGTCATGCCCGCCACAGGGCGGAACCTGGAGGGACCCCGACTCATGCAGATGAATGCCATCCGAGCCACCCTGGCCGCCGCGCTCCTCACCTTGGCCGCCCCCTTCACGCTCGCCCGCGCCGAGGGCGAGACCATCAAGATCGGCGCCGTGCTCCCCCTGACCGGCGGCATCGCGGCCTTCGGCATGGAGTCCAAGGACGGGATCGAGCTCGCCGTCGAGGAGATCAACGCCGCCGGCGGCGTCCTCGGCAAGAAAGTCGAGGTCCTGGTCGAGGACGACAAGGGCGACCCGGCCGACACCACCAACGCCGTCAGCAAGCTGATCAACACCGACAAGGTCGTCGCCCTCCTGGGCAGCGTCGCCAGCTCCTGCACCCTGGCCGGCGCCCCGGTCGCCAACAGCGCGAAGGTGCCCATGGTCACTCACAACTCGACCAACGACAAGGTCACCCAGGTCGGCGAGTTCATCTTCCGCACCTGCTTCATCGACAGCTTTCAGGGCGCCACGTCGGCCTATGTCGCCGCCAAGATCATCAAGGCCAAGACGGCCGCCCTCATCACCGACGTCAACAGCGACTACAGCAAGGGCCTGGGCGAGGCCTTCGTCGCCAAGTTCAAGGAGCTCGGCGGCACCATCACCTCCGAGGTCAGCTACCAGCAGAACGACGTCAACTTCTCCAGCCAGCTCACCAAGCTCAAGGGCACTCCGGCCGACGTGGTCTTCATCCCCGGCTACTACACGGAGGTCGCCCTGATTCTCAAGCAAGCCAAGCAGCTCAAGATCGGAAGCGTCTTCCTCGGCGCCGACGGCTGGGACGATCCCAAGCTCCTCGAGCTCGCCGCCGAAGCCGCCGACGGCACCTACATCGTGACCCACTACTCGCCCGACCAGAAGAGCCCCGAGGTCGAGAAGCTCCTCAAGGCCTACCAGGCGAAGTTCAAGCGCGACCCGGCCGTCACCGACGCGCTGGCCTACGACAGCATGTATGTGATTGCGGACGCCCTGAAGCGCGCAGGCAAGGTCGACTCGCTGGCGCTGCGCGACGCGCTGGCCGCGACGAAGGACTTGAAAGGCGCCACAGGCACCATCACGATCAACAAGGAGCGAAACGCCGACAAGGCAGCCATCGTGCTCAAGGTCGAGGGTGGCAAGATGAAGTTCGTGGAGAGCGTCAAGCCCTGAAGCGCCACGAGAGCCGATCGCTCCCAGGCGCCATGCTCCTCCCACCGCCACTCGCCAGCCGCTGCCCCGGCCCCGTTCGCTGACCCCGACTCCAGATGGCCGAGTTCCTCCAGCAGCTCGTCAACGGCATCGCGCTCGGAAGTATCTACGGCCTCATCGCCGTCGGGTACACCATCGTTTACGGCATCCTCGGCCTCATCAACTTCGCCCACGGCGAGATCTACATGATGGGGACGTTCAGCGCGTTCCTGGCCGTGCAGTTCGCCAAGTCGAAGTTCGGTATCGAGATGGGGTTCGGCCCGGCCCTGCTGCTCGGAATGATCGGCGCCGGAATCCTGGGTGTCGCCATCGAGAGGATCGCCTACCGCCCGCTGCGGGCCAAGAGCGCCGTCCCCGCCGTGCTCCTGGGCCTGGTGGGCGGCGGCATCGCCTTCATGATCGTGGACGCGGTCGGGACCCAGCTGGGGCTGCCGTTTGCCAACCCGTTCGCGCTGCTGGTCGACACGGGGGGAAGCTCCAGTCGAGCCGTCGAAGCGACCCCCGGCTTCGAGGTGCCGAGCATCGTGTCGCTCATCCTCTGGGCCGTGCTCGCCTGGGGCGCGTACCGGCTCTCGCGCGGACGGCTCAGTGTCCGCAAGACGACGAAGGCAGCAACGCTCACCGCGCTGCTCACCGCACTGGGCGTCTCGCTGCTTCTGCAGAACCTGGGCATCCAGATGTTCGGCGCTACCCCCAGGTCCTTCCCGGCGCTGGTGGAGTTCTACCCGTACGAGGTCGAAGCGAGCACGGCCGCAGGCTGGATGCTGGTCGCGGCCGTCGGGCCGGCCATCGCCGCGATCGCGTGGTGGCTCTCCCGGCGAACCCGGGTTCTCGATCGACTGACCGCTGTCGGCGTCGCCACCGGCGTCGTTCTCGCCGGCGCTTACGCGCTCTCGGGTCAATTGCGAGGCGAAGGAACCGTCATCCTCGCCAACCAGGACCTGCTCATTTTCGGAGCGATGGTCGTCTCGATGGTCGTCCTGCAGCTCATCATCTATCGCACGAAGATCGGCAAGGCGATGCGCGCCGTGGCCGTCGACCAGGATGCCGCCCGCCTGATGGGCGTCCGGCTCGACTTCACCATCAGCTGCGCCTTCGCAATCGGCAGCTCGCTGGCCGCCATCGCGGGCGTGCTGTACGCCATTCGCTACACGAAGATCGACCCGCTGATGGGTGCGCTGCCGGGCGCCAAGGCGTTCGTCGCGGCCGTGCTGGGCGGCATCGGCAATATCCCCGGCGCCGTCGTCGGCGGCCTCATCATGGGCGTGACCGAGTCGATGGTCGTCGGCTACGTGAGCAGCACCTTGCGGGACGCGTTCGCGTTCGGCATCCTCATCCTGATCCTCCTCGTCAAGCCGACCGGCCTGATGGGAACGAACCAGCCCGAGAAGGTCTGAGGCCCCGATGTTCGAGCTCTCGAACTACCACATCCAGGTCCTGGCCTTCATGGGGATCAACATCATCCTGGCGGTCAGCCTCAACCTGATCAACGGGTTCACGGGTCAGTTCTCGCTGGGCCACGCGGGCTTCATGGCCATCGGGGCCTACACGGCAGCCATCCTGACGAAGGCGTGCGGCTGGCCCTTCCTGGCCGCGACGCTGGCCGGCGCGATGCTCGCCTTCCTCTTCGGCCTGCTCCTGGGCATCCCCATCCTCCGGCTCAAGGGCGACTACCTGGCCATCGCCACCTTCGGCCTCTCGGAGATCGTCCGCGTCGCGATCGTCAACTTCGACGACGTGTCGATGAAGCTGGCCGGCTACGTGGGCATGGGCGACCTCTGGCCCAAGGAGATCACGCGCGGGGCGCTCGGCTACCCGGCCATCCCCGAGGTGAAGAGCCTGCTCTGGATCTACGGCTGGGCCTTCGTGACCTGCCTGGTGCTGCGCAACATCGTTCGCTCCAGCGAGGGACGCGCCATCTCCAGCATCGGCGAGGACGAGCTGGCCGCCGAATCTCTCGGCATCAACACGGCGCGCTACAAGACGCTCTCCTTTGCCATCGGAGCATTCTTCGCCGGCGTCGCGGGCGCGCTCTTCGCCCACTGGGTCACCTTCATCAAGGCGGATCTCTTCAAGATCGACAAGTCGATCGAGATCCTCCTGATGGTCGTCCTCGGCGGCATGGGCTCGCTCTCCGGTTCCGTGCTCGGTGCGGTCGTGCTGACGATCCTGCCGGAGTACCTGCGCATGTTCGCCCAGTGGCGCATGGTCATCTACCCGGTCCTCCTCATCCTGCTGATGCTGACCCGCCCCGAGGGGCTTCTCGGCAAGCGCGAGCTCTCGAGCGTGGTTGCCGGGCTCTTCACGCGCGCGCGGAGGCCTGCCGCCGCGGCCGCCACGTGATCCGATGCCGCTCCTGAGCGCTGACAACGTCGGAAAGGTGTTCGGCGGCCTCACGGCCGTCAAGGGCTTCACGCTCTCCATGGAGCCCGGCGAGATGGTCGGACTCATCGGACCCAATGGAGCCGGCAAGACCACTGTCTTCAACCTGCTGACCGGCTTCTTCCCGCCCACGACCGGCTCCATCGTCTTCGATGGCGTCGACGTGACGGGCTACAAGGCGTGGCAGGTCGCCCAGCAAGGCATGGTCCGCACGTTCCAGAACATCCGGATGTTCTCCAGCTTGACCGTGCTCGACAACCTGAAGACCGCGCAGCACTTCCGCACAGGCTACGGACTGGCCGAGGCCGTCCTGCGCCTGCCGCGCTACTTCAGCGAGGAGAAGCGCATCCACGCGGACTGCATGCGACTGCTGGAGCACCTGGAGCTCGACGGCGTCGCTGGCGAGATCGCGGGCAGCCTCCCGTACGGCTACCAGAAGCGGCTGGAGATAGCGCGCGCGCTCAGCGTTCGCCCCAAGCTCCTCCTGCTCGACGAGCCGGCCGCAGGCCTGAACCCAACAGAGACGCGCGAGCTGCTGGCACGCCTCACCAGCATCCGCAAGGAGTTCGGCCTGGCGATGCTCCTCATCGAGCACGACATGAAGTTCGTCATGGGCATCTGCGAGCGCATCCTCGTCCTGGTCTACGGCGAGACCATCGCCCAGGGCCTGCCGGAGGAGATCCGCAAGAACCCCCAGGTGCTGGAGGCCTACCTCGGCACCGAGGATCACTCATGACCGCCCCGCTGCTGGAGATCCGCGAGCTCGACGTCTTTTACGGCGCTGTCCATGCGCTCAAGGGCGTGTCGATCGAGGTCCGCCCGGGAGAGATCGTCACGCTCGTCGGAGCCAATGGAGCCGGCAAGTCCACTACTCTGCGGGCCCTCTCCGGCCTGGTGACCCCCAGGGCCGGCGAAATCCTCTTCGACGGCGCCTCCGTCCTGGGGTGCGACCCGGTCGACATCGTCGCGCGCGGGCTCATCCACTGCCCCGAGGGGCGGCGCGTTTTCGCCCCGATGAGCGTGCGCGAGAACCTGGAAATGGGCGCCTTCCTCAGGCGCGACAAGCCCGCCATCGCGCAGGACCTGGAGCGGGTCTACACGCTCTTCCCCCGGCTGCGAGACCGCATGGGGCAGGCTGCCGGCACGCTCTCCGGCGGCGAGCAGCAGATGCTGGCCATCGGCCGCAGCATGATGGCTCGCCCGCGCGTGCTGCTCCTCGACGAGCCGTCGCTCGGGCTGGCACCGCTGCTGGTCGATGAGATCTTCCGCATCATCCGCAAGATCAACCAGGAGGGGGTCACCGTGATGCTCGTCGAGCAGAACGCCCACATGGCCCTGCGCTGCGCCCACCGCGGCTACGTCCTCGAGACCGGAAAGGTCCTCCTGCATGGCCCGGCCTCCGAGGTCGAGAAGAACCCGCAAGTGCGCGAAGCCTACCTGGGTGCCTGAGGTCGAACCCCATGGAGATCCTCGGCAACGGTCCGATCCTCACCTTCGATCCCGACAGGCCCTTCATCGAAGACGGCGCCGTCGCCCACGAGGACGGCGTGATCGTGGAGCTCGGGTCGACGGCCGACCTGCGCACCAAGCACGTGGGCGCCACCTATCGCGACCGCGAGGGGTACCTGCTGATGCCAGGCCTGGTGAACCTTCACACCCACCTCTACGGCAGCCTGGCGCGAGGGATGGCGCTGAAAGACCCGCCGCCCGGCAACTTCCTGGAGATCCTCGAGCGGCTCTGGTGGCGCCTCGATCGCAAGCTCGACGCCGAGGCGATCCGCGCCTCCGCGATGGTCGGCTTGATCGACGCGCTGATGGCCGGCTGCACCACGCTCTTCGACCACCACGCCAGCCCGGCGGCCATCCCGGGGAGCCTCGACCTGCTCGAGGAGTGCTTCGAGAAGGTGGGGCTGCGCGGCTGCCTCTGCTACGAGGTCTCGGACCGTGACGGCGAAGAGCGCGCCTTGGAGGGCATCCGGGAAAACGCGCGGTACCTGACGAAAGCGCGCAGCGAGCGGTTCGGCGCTGCCTTCGGCCTGCACGCCTCGTTCACGGTCGGCAACGCCACGCTCGACGCCGTGGCCGGCGCGCTTCCGGCCGGCGCGGGCGTTCACGTCCATGTCGCCGAGGACGCCTCTGACGCCAGGCTCTCGGCCATCCGTCACGGCGGCACGCCGGTGGCGCGGCTGGCGGAGCGCAAACTGCTGGGCCCCAACGCGCTGCTGGCCCACGCGGTCCACGTCCCCGATTCGGAGTGGGGAGAGCTTTCGAGTTCACACTCGACCGTCGTCCACAACCCGTGCAGCAACATGAACAACGCCGTCGGCGCCCTGAAGCTCGAGAAGCTCCTGGGCGCAGGCGTGCGCGTCGCGCTCGGCACGGACGGCTACACGGCCAGCATGCTCGACGAGCACGCCGTCGCGGGAATCCTGGCTCGCCACGTCTCCGTCCACCCGGGCGCCGGGTGGGCCAGCGCGCTCGAGCTCCTCACGGGCGCCAACCCGGCCGTCGCCTCGCGATTCTTCCCGCGCCCCGTCGGCCGCATCGCCCCTGGCTGCGCCGCCGACATGATCACGGTGCGCTACTTCCCGCCCACCCCGATGAGCGCCGCCAACCTGGGCGGCCACCTGCTCTTCGGAATCGCGCGCGCGCCGGTGGACCTCGTCATCGTCGCTGGCGACTTGGTCGCCCGTGGCGGGGAGCCGACGCGGGTCGATCGCCGCGAGGTCTTCGCCCAGGCCCGAGACACCGCCCGCAAGCTCTGGGCGCGGTTCTGACCCTACCGCCCCAGCAAACGCCTCGCTTCCTCCATCCACTCCTTGAGGCGCGCCAGTCCCGCCTTGACGGGGATTCGCGGCTCCCAACCCAGGCGGATGCGGGCCAGCGTGATGTCGCTGACGTAGACCGGCTGGTCGCCAGGCCGCGACGCCGCGTACTCCACCTGCGGCCCTCGTCCGTAGAGCCGGGCCAGGGCGGACAGCAGCTCCGCCAGCGACAGCGTGTGCGCCGCGCCGCCGCCGATGTTGTAGATGCCGCTCTCGCCCCGCTCCAGCGCGGCGCTTCCCAGGTGAAACGCCCGCACCAGGTCGTCGACGAACAGGAGATCCCTCACCTGCTTGCCGTCGCCGTAGATCGTCACCGGCTCCTCGCAGGCCGTGCGCAACATGAAGTGCGCCACCCACCCCTGGTCCTCCGTGCCGAACTGCCTCGGACCGTAGATGCACGACATCCGGAACACCATCGTCCGCAAGCCATAGATGCGCGCGTAGTCGTGAACGTACTGGTCCGCAGTCCCCTTGCTGCAGCCGTAGGGCGAGTGAAAGTCGAGCGGCTGCTCCTCCCCGATGCCCCGACGCCGAGAGGCAAACCGCCACCGCATCCGCCCCTCGCGCAGCCGAACGTCGTGCAACGCGCCGTACACCTTGTTCGTCGACGTGTAGAGCACCGCCGCCGGCCGCGGCATCGCCCTCACGGCCTCCAGAACGTTCAGTGTCCCCAGACCGTTCACCTCGAAGTCCGTCCTCGGGTCCGACACGCTACTGGTCACGGCCACCTGCGCCGCCAGGTGGTAGACGCAGTCGACACCCTCGACCGCGCGCCTCACGGCGGCCGCGTCGCGCACGTCGGCCTCGATCGCCTCGAGCCGGTCTGCCCCAGGCCCGGCCCGGAGCCACTCCAGATTGCCGCGGACACCGGCCCGTGACAGGTTGTCGAGCACGACGACCCGCTCCCCCCGTTCCAGCAGAGACCGCGCGAGATTGCTGCCGACGAATCCCGCCCCTCCGGTGATCAGCGCTCTGGCCATTGCAGCCCGAGAATACCCCAGCACTCTGGCCAGAGTCCACCCCGCGCGGATATCCTGTGCTCGCCATGACCTTAGACCACGTGATCGGCCTGAAATGCATGAAGTGCGGAAAGGAGCTCCCTCCTTCGCACTCCGACTACACCTGCGACTCCTGCGGCACACCCGGAATCCTGGACGTGCTCTACGATTACCGGCTCCTGCGCGCCCGCGTCGCCCGCGATCGCCTCGCAGGCTCCGGCGTCTGGCGCTACCTCCCCTTCCTGCCCGTGGCGCCCGACGCGCCAGAGCCTTGCCTGGAGGTCGGCGCCACCCCGCTCTACCACCCCGCTCGACTCTGCCGCGAGCTCGACTTCCCCGGTCTCTACGTCAAAGACGACGGCCGTAATCCGACCGCAAGCTTGAAAGATCGCGCCAGCACGGTCGGCATCGCGCGTGCCGTCGCAGCAGGCGCCCGCATCATCACTGCGGCCTCAACGGGCAACGCCGCCTGTTCACTCGCCGGCCTCACTGCGGCGGCCGGCATCCCCTGCACCATCTTCGTCCCCAAGCGCGCGCCTCGTCCCAAGGTGGCGCAGCTCCTCGTCTTCGGCGCCAAGGTCTTCCAGGTCGAAGGCACTTACGAGCAGTGCTTCGACCTCTCCGTCGAAGCCTCCCGCCGCTTCGGCTGGTACAACCGCAACTGCGGCTACAACCCCTACCTGGTCGAGGGCAAGAAGACCGTCGGCTTCGAGATCGCCGAGCAACTCGGCTGGCAGACGCCCGACCGCGTCTACGTCAGCGTCGGCGACGGCTGCATCATCAGCGGCGTCTACAAGGCCTTCTACGATTTGAAGGCGGTCGGCTGGCTCGACCGCATCCCGCGGCTGGTCGCCGTACAGGCCGAGGGCGCCTCGCCCGTCGCCACCGCCTTCCGGCAGAACCGGCCGATCGAGCCCGTCGAGCCCCAGACCATCGCCGACTCGATCGCCTGCGGCATTCCGCGTAACGGCCTCAAGGCCCTCCGCGCCCTGCGCGAAAGCAACGGACGCGCCGTCACGGTCAGCGATGCGGAGATCCTCGGCGCCATGAGACGCCTGGCCGGCTCGGCCGGAGTTTTCGGCGAACCGGCCGGTGTCACAGCCTTCGCCGGGTTCCTCAAGGACCTGGCATCCGGAGACCTGCCTTCCGGCGAGCGCGCGGTCGTCCTCGTCACCGGCAACGGCCTCAAGGACATCGAAAGCGCCTTCAAGGCCGTCGGCGAGCCGCTCCGCGTAGAGCCCTCCATGGCTGCGGTTGAAAAGCTCGTCGGCGCGAACGCCTGAGCCTGGAACCCCGACCCTCGGCCATGACCGGAATCTTCACGCAACTGCTCGACGCCATCCGGTCCCGGCGGCCCGTCTGCCTCATCCTCATCATCGGCCCGGGCCCGCTCGCAGGCACCCGGCTGGTGCTGAGCGAAAGCGAAGTCGTCGCGGGCCAACTGCCGCAAGGTCCGGCGGCGGGCTGGCTCCAGGCGGGAGCCCTCGAGGCGCTCGCAACCAACCGCTCACTCACACGTGTTGCGGCCGAGGAGATTCTGCCAGGGCTCGAAGCCTACTTCGAGCCTTACAACCCCCGCCCCGTGCTGGCAATCCTGGGGGGAGGCCACGTCGGCAAAGCGCTCTACGACCTGGCTGCGCCGCTGCCGATTTTCGACCTCACCGTGGTGGACGACCGGCCCGCGTACGCCAACGAAACCCGGTTCCCCGCAGCTCGACCCGTCTGCTGCGATTTCGCGGAGACGTTCGATCAGGTCCGCATCGGCCCTCGAGACTTCATCGTGATCGTCACCCGCGGCCATCGCGCCGATCGGCTCTGCCTGCAGGCTGCTCTGGGCACCTCGGCGAGATACATCGGGATGATCGGCAGCCGCCGGAAGGTCCTCCTGACGCACAAGCACCTTCTGGAGGACGGCGTCACGCGCGAGGCGCTGGCGCGCGTGCACGCGCCGATCGGCCTTGCGCTGGGCGCCACCGGCGCTTCCGAGATTGCGGTATCGATCCTGGCCGAGATGATCGCGGTCAAGAACGGCCTCGACCCGACCTTCGTCCGATCGATGCGCGTGGAGCTCGAGCTCCCGCAGACTTGAGTCCTCGCCGCCTCACTCGGCCGGCGCCAGGCTCCCCGCCGACACCAGCTCTCGCAGCACTGCGTGGCTCGGCTCGCCCAGGATTTCGCGGACCGCGGCTTCCGCCCGCGCCCGGGAGATCCGCTCGCCCTCGCAGAGCGGCTGGTAGTACTTTTTCAGCATCCGATCCAGGTGCAATGGCAACCGCGGCGGCTCCAGGTAAAGCGACGGCTTCGAGAGCCGCTCCTTGAGCTGCGCGGCCAGCGCCGCCTGATGACTTCGCTGGCTCCCGTCGGTCGGCAGCAGGTGGTACCAGAGGATCTCGCTCTGCAGAGGCAGTGTCAGCACGTCGTGCGGCGGCCTGGGCGAGCGGCCGATGTGTCCACGGCGGTACGTGCGGGCCACCTCGGAGCGCGCAACCTCGTCCGGCACTCGCAGGAAGCGGAAGACACGCGCGTCGAGCTCGCGCTCCAGCGCCATCAGGCACGCAGCCACCGCGATCGTACCCGCGGACTCGTCGGCGATCGACGGGTCGTGCAGCTGTGAGGCCGAGAACGCCAGGTAGCGCACGGTCACGCTGTCGAGCTTCGACACCAGCTCTTCTCCCAGCTGGCCGCGCACCGTCTCGACCTGCTCGGCACCCGGCGGCTGCGTGAGCTGCTGATCCAGAAGCCCCTCGATGCGTCCCATCAGCGGGTCCATCGGCCGGTTGGCCAGAATCCAACTCCAATCCAGACTCGCGGCCGCCAGTTCCCCCTTGGGGCGCCTCCGCCGGACCAGCCGCCGAATGTTCTGAAAGTCCGCGACGACCACCAGCACCAGGAAGTAAACGAAGATCGTCGACGGCCAGGGCGCCGGCACGTCGAGCTCCGCATGGGGCACCTGCGCCATCGCGCCCACTCCCCAGAGCAGGACCTTCACGAATCCGTAATTGGCGGCGGCGAAAACATAGGCCAGCTGCGGATTCAGGGCGCCGAGCAAGAGTCCGAAGAGCGCCGTCGGCATGATGATGGAGATCAGCGGCAACACGAACAGGTTGGCCAGCGGCGCGATGAGTGAGACCGAGCCGAAGTGGTAGGCCATCAACGGCAGCGTCCCCAGGTACGCCGCCGTCGACGCGGAGATGACGCTGTTGCCGTAGGTCGGAAGCCCCTCCAGTAGCTGCATCAGCCACGGCGTCAGGATGAGGATTCCCAGGGTCGCGGCGAAGGAGAGCTGGAAACCCGCCGAGTAGAGGTCAGCGGGATTGGCAGCCAGGAGGATCAGTGCGGCGAGCGCGATGGCGTTGAAGGGCGACGACTTCTTCCCGGAGAGCTGTCCGACCACCAGGCAGGCGGCCATGATCGCGGCTCGCAGCACAGCCGGCCGACCGCCGGTCATGAGCGCGTAGAAGAAGAGGACCCCCAGCGTCATCCCGCTGCCCCACCGCCTCCCCAGGGGCAGCAGCCGGAAGACGAACACGCAAACCAGGCAGAGGATGCCCACGTGCTGGCCGGACTGGGAGAGGATGTGAATCGTCCCAGTCGTCCTGAAGTCGGCGAGCGTCGAGGGGGAGATCGTCTGGCTCTCGCCCAGGAGCACGCTGCGCAGAAAGGCCGCCGTGCGCGCCTCGTGGGTGGCGGTGAGCAGCTCCGCAAAGTGGTGACGGAAACCATAGGCCACGCCCACAATCGGGTTTCCCGCGTTGCGTTCCTCCACTTTGTAGGCGTCCGGCTCCAACTCCAGCCGGCCGAGCACCCCCTGGGCGAGCATGACCCGGATGCGCGAAGCAGGGTCCGCCAGCGGGGGCGACTCGATGGCCACGATCGGCTCCCTGACCGAGAGGATATCGCCGTAGGCCGGGCGAAACGGACCGGGAGCCAGGAGCGTCACCTGGAGGAGCCCTGCGAGGGGCCTCCCCGCCCCGTCTGTCTTGGCCCGCGCCAGAAATCGAGCCATGTGAGGGTTGGTCTCGGGATCGTCGACGACGGAGAGCTTCAGGGGCGGCCGGGCGGCAGGGCCGGCGAGCAGGAAGTGACGGCTGTCCAGCAGCGGATCGGAGAGCTCGGACCGCAGGAGCCCCGCCAGACCCGTGGCGAGCAGGAGAAGCGCGGTCGCGGACCGTTCACGCTTCAGCAGGTGGGCGGCCGCGGCGGCGATCAGCACGACAGCGAAGGCCCACCAGATGCCTGCGAGCGAAGCGTGCACGGCGCCGTCGAGCGAAACTCCGATGACGGCCACGACCGCCACAGCCACCAGCGCGTGGTGCATCAGCGGCCACCCACCCGTAAGTGCGGCTGCAGGCGCTCCAGCTTCTTCGGCCCGATTCCGGGAAGCGCCAGCAGCTCTTCCACGTCGGTGAACCTGCGCTGGGTCCGGCGGTCCACGATTGCGCGCGCAGTGGCGGGCCCGATGCCCGGAACCCGCCTCAAGTCCTCTTCGGCGGCCTCGTTGATGTCGAACCGGACGCCTGCCAGCTTGCGGGCCAGCGCATCCTCTCCCGGGAACGTGAGGTGGCCGGCCACGGCATCGACGTCGGCCTTCCTCACGCCGGGCAGCAGCGCGAGATCTCCGGCCGAGAGCACGATGCGGTCAGGCCGGTACTTGACGATGGCGCTCCTCAACGACGCGGTCATGCCCGGCACCCGCGCCAGCACGTCCTCCGGGGCGCTGTTGGGGTCGGGCCGCTCCTGGGGTTCCGGCGGCGCTGACGGCGGCACGGAGGGCCCGGGCCGGACCGTGGGCGCGGCGGCCCGGCCCCCCTTCGAAAAAACCTGCGCGCCGCTGATCGCCAGGACCAGGCCCAGTGCCAACAGCAGCACCCGCTGCTCCTCCAGTGTGAAGACGCTCATGTCATGCTGCCCGATGCCCGCGGCTGCCATTGTCCGCCCGCTCGCTGGTCGGGACAAGCCCCTTGCGCGATTTGACCTTGCCAACGCATCCTTCCGGGGGGTCGGCTCGTAGTAGGGATTGCGGGCGACGCCGGTTCGGCCCATACTTCCTGCGCATGCTCACGCAACCGAGGTTTTCCATGACCGCTAAGCGAACGCTCTTCCCGATCCTTGCCACCTTCCTCCTGGCGTGTGCACTGGCCGCGGATGCGCAGGCCTACCTGCTCCAGAATCGGGACGTCGTCTTCCTGGTCCGGGTCGGCACCAACCGGGACGGCTCGCCGGCGTTCCGCGTGGCCACCAGCAACGACTACGGTGCGCAGCGCGTCTTCCAGCTGGCGACCTCCAGCGCCGCCATGGAAAAGACCGCCAGCTACTACCGCTACGCGCAGCAGGTTCGCAACCAGACCACGATGGAACAGGTCGGACGCTACGGGCTGAGCGAATCGGACCGCCGGCTGGCGACGTCGCTTCTCGACGCCGAGCCGATTTACGTCGAGGTGAAGGAGGGCGGCGGCGGCATCTACAACGACTGGAAAGGCAGCTTCACGCTGCGCGATTCGAACAGCGGCGCCTCCTATCGAGTCCAGAGTCCCCGAGTGGTCCTGCCTCTGGGATCTGCCGAGGTCACCGGCGGGAACAGCGCTCTGCTGGAGCAGACGCTGGTCCATGAAGTCGGTCACGGAATCATGTCGAAGACCTACGGCACGGACGCGCTCTGCGAAAGCCCCTATCTCCACCAGAGCCACAGCGGCGGCAGCCACACCGATTGCTGCCTGGCCATCATCGAAGGGTACGCCGAATTCGTCGGAGCCTACTTCACCAATCGCCTCACGATCGCCAACGATCCCAGCAACTCCTTGGCGAACAACCTCTACTCCTACCGCGCCAACGGAACGCCGAAATCGGCCTCCGAGCTGCAGGCCACCGAGGGCTGGGTCGCCACGGTGCTCTACATGCTGGCGGCTCGCAGCGGCATCCAGAACTTCATGCAGAAGATGACCGCCATCATGGTCGGCTACAAGCCGGCCAGCATCCAGGCCCTGCTCGATGCCTACATGCGGACGTATCCGGGCGACGCGCAAGCCGTGCGGGCTACGGTCTCCAAGGCCAGCCACGGCCAGATCTACGGCAATGCCGGCGGCGGCGGGGGCGCGGGCGGCGGCGGGCAAGGGGTCACCTATCTGGTCGACCAGTACCGGACCTCGCTCGACCGCTACGTGAGGCTGCGCTACGCGTACCTGGCCGGGTCGACGGACTACTACGACTCCGAGCGCCAGTGGGTGGGCCAGGCGGCCCAGCAGGAAGCGCGGCGGCTGCAGCAGATTGGCGGCGCCATCCGCCAGAGCGTGATGAGCGGCCGGGGAGCGGGAGACACGATGCTGCAACTGCAGCAGACCCAGTCCTCCTACCAGCGGCTCTACAGCGAGGTACGCCGCCGGCTCGACACGACGCCGTGGTACTCGCGCAGGGAGCGCGAGAAACTCCAGGCCGAAGCCCAGGCCGTGGGAGAGGTTCTCAGTGAAACGCATCAGTTGGTCCGGTCGCTGGAGAGAGAGCCGAGGTACTACACGCAGGGCGGGAGCGCCGGCGGACGTTACCCGGCCGCGCCCCAGGACAGCAAGGCGGCCTATCAGAAGTTGATGGACACCCTGAAGTCCGGCGACCGCGGCGCCTCGGCGCAGGCTCTGGAAGCCTACGAGGCCTCGCGCAGCAAGCCTGCACCCGCCGCGGCGCCCTGAATCCTCGCACGCCGCGTGGCGCTACTTCAGCTGAAATCGGCTGAAGTCTGGTGAAACGGCCGAGAAGTTCCCGTCAGTCGAGCGGCTCGAACCCGAGCACGGCGCTGTACGGAACGTAGGCGGCCAGCTCCAGGGCGACCCCTTTGCCTTCCTGCCAGAACGTCAGGAGCCGCGAATCGTCATCGGCCTCGAAGAAACGGGCGTTCGGCAGATGGCTCTTCTCGGTCATCTGGCGGCGCAGACGGCCGTCCTTGATCTTCTTGTGCTTCTCCGTCACGGTCCTCACGTCGAGCACGAGCGGCCCTCCCGCCGTCTGCACGGACATCCGCCAGACCTTGTCCGCCTGCAGCACCTTCGCCAGCTTCATCGCGAGCTCCTTTCTCCCGTGGAAGTTGTAGCAGTCCTTCCGCCCCGAGTCCACGCCGATCGTCGGCGAGCCTGCGATTTTGTCAGGAATCTGCTACGGTGAGTGCGGACCAAGAAGGAATGGATAACGAGCCGGAGAATCGACCGATCGAACCGGTAGCCGGCACACTCTTGCTCGTCGACGACGACCCGGCCCTTGTCGAAGTCCTCGCCGACGTCCTGGAACTGGACGGCTACCGTGTTCTCAAAGCGTTCCATGGCGCCCAGGCGCTCGAGATCGCTTCGCGCGAGCAACTGGACGCCATCCTGCTGGACGTGGGGATGCCCGACATGGACGGCTTCCAGGTGATGCGGGAGCTGCAGAAGCAACCGCGCACAGCGCTGGTGCCGATCCTGTTCGTCACCGCCGAGGCGATCGACTCCGATGAAGTGCGGCGAGGACTGGAGCTGGGAGTCCGCGACTACATTCCCAAGCCGACCAGCAAGCCGGAGCTGCTGGCACGAGTCTCGTCGGTGGTGCGCATCTACCGCATGGAGCGGGAGCTGCGTCAGAAGAACGAGAGCCTGCGGGAGCTGGATCGCCGGCGCCGCGAGTACCTGTCGATGGCGAGTCACGACATCAAGTCTCCTCTCGCCACCGTATCCAACTACTGCACCCTGTTGATGCGAGGGGGGTACGGCGGACTGGAAGGCGAGCAGCTCAGGGCCGTACAGCGCGTCCGATCCCTGGTAGACTACATGCGCGTGCTGGTGAACAACCTGCTCGATCTCGAGAAGATCGAGGAGGGGAGCCTTCGGGTGGAGCTGGAGCCGTGCGACCCGCAGGAGCTGATCGAGGAGGCCTTCGAGGTGCACCGCGTCCTGGCCGGAGAGAAGCAGATCACCCTGGCCGCGGACGTCGCCCCCGGAGTGGGAAGGCCGCAGCTGGATCGGCAACGAATGCTGCAGGTGATCAACAACCTCGTGGGCAACGCGCTCAAGTTCTGTCCGGCAGGCGCCAGTGTCACGGTCTCGGCCCGCCCCCTCGGAGGCGGGCTCGAAGTTTCAGTGTCCGACACCGGCCCCGGCATTCCGCTCGAGGAGCAATCGCTTCTCTTCCGGCCCTTCCAGCAGCTATCCGTGCGCTCGCTCACCGAGGAGCGCGGGGCGGGACTGGGGCTATGCATCGTCAAGAACCTCGTGGAGCTCCACGGGGGCAAGGTCGCCGTCGACAGCAGTCCGGGTCGTGGCACCCGATTCGTACTGACCATTCCAGAGCGCCAGGATGGGGTCCTGAGCGCAGTGCCCCAAGGAGGCTGACCGATGTCGAATACTTCCGAGTCGAAGCCCGCGCCGCGCATTCTGATCGTCGACGACGACGGGGATGTGCTCGAAGTGATGTCGAAGGTGCTGGAGCTCAACGGCTACAAGCCGATCCGGGCCACCGACGGCAAGCAAGGCCTCGAGGCACTCCGGACGCAGAAGATCGACCTGATCCTTCTCGATCTCATGATGCCGGTGATGGACGGTTTCGAAACGCTCGACATGATCCAGAAGCAGTCGGGCATGAAGGGAGTTCCCGTCATCGTTCTCTCCGCGCGTGGCGAGAAGGACTCGGTCGTCAAGGCCCTCAAGCAGGGCGCCGTCGATTATGTCCACAAGGGAACCGACCCTGATGAGCTCCTGGCCCGGGTGCATGTGCATCTCACGATCCAGCAGTGGCGACAGAAGGCGATGCACGAGTACGGCGAGCTCATCAAGAAGGAGATGCAGGAGAAGTACCGCATCTTTTGAGGCTTGAGGGGGGAGGCTTCAGGCGTCAGGCGTCAGGCGTCAGGCTTCAGGCGTCAGGCTTCAGGCGTCAGGCTTCAGGAGTCAGGGGTCAGACTTGGGGATTGAGAAGCAGGGAGCGAAGGGGCGAGTCCGTCGCATGGACACCCGCCGGATGCCCCCCTCCGAAGTCGCGCATCCA
Source organism: Candidatus Wallbacteria bacterium (assembly GCA_016213845.1). Classification (GTDB taxonomy): domain Bacteria; phylum Muiribacteriota; class UBA6191; order JACPRK01; family JACPRK01; genus JACPRK01. The sequence continues at coordinate 31,283 of JACQZN010000035.1, read as the reverse complement.
TCGCCCCTACTGTCTACTGACTACTGTCTACTGTCTACTCCTCCCATCTTTCCCCGACCCACTTCTCGATTCTCAATTCTCGATTCTCTCTGCTCTGCTCGCCACTATTCCTTGACTTTTCCCCGTTCCGCCCGTAACATGCGGGGCCCTTCGAACGGCCGTCTGTCCGCCTCACAGAGGCGGGCCCTGAGAAAGGAGACCGCATGGAAGGAACCTATGTCGCCCGGTCGGGCGGCGCCGCGATGCGAATCGCGGTTGCATTCCTGGCCCTTCTCCAGCTGCTGCTCGGAGCCGCCGACGAGGCCCTTGCCGCGACCGTGAGGAACCCCGCGCGCCGCAAGGCCAAGGCCAGCCGCGCCGCTCAGAAGCGCGCCAAGAATCCCGCGCTCAAAGTCCGCCGCGCTCCCCGCGCCCAGCTCACCTCGCTGGCCCCCCCCGTCGATACGGCCCCAGCCCCCGCAATCGAGGAGCGGGACGCCCGGATGATGCGCTCCGTCGAGGGCGCCATCGTCAACATCATCGATTCGTACATCGATCGCAAGGAGACCTCCCGGGTCAAGCACGTCTACCTGGGCAAGTTCCCGGTCACGCTGTACTGGACCGCCGACGAAATCGACGAAGGCAAGGGCCCTCGCAGCGTGCCGATCTCAGTCATCCGACGCGATGGCTCCCGGACCCGCATCCGAGTCTCGGCAGAGTTCAAACGCCGGCTGGACGTCGAGGGCACCGCCATGCTCAAGGACGGCCACGTCCTCAACGTCACGAGCTCCCGCGGCGTCTACGACGACGTCACCCAGGTCGCAACCCTGGGCTACGGCAGCGGCGGCAGGAAGCTCGTGCCCTACCGCTCCATCGCCGTGAACAGGTTCGCAGGCATGAAAGGCCTCAAGGTCGGCGACCGGGTCTTCATCCCTCAGGCGGTCGGCATGAAACTGCCCTCCGGCACCCGCCACGACGGCTACTTCCGCGTCGACGACGTCGGCAGCGGCGTCAAGGGAATCGACATCTACACCCTCACGCGCGCCGACGGCATCGCCATCGAACGCATGCTGGCCAACGACAAGCGCCGGCTGCCTCTTTACAAGGTGCTGGCAAAGGGCAAGTCCCGCAGCAATGCTGGCAAAGGGCAAGTCCCGCAGCAAGACCTCCCCCGACCTCGCCCAGCTCGACTAGGCCGGCTCGAGTTGTACTGAATCCACTCGGGGGCTTCGCCCCCGAACCCCGACCAAGGGGACCTGTCCCCCTGGACCCCCATTTGATGCGGGTTTTCCTGTTGGCGGCGCTTGTCAGGGAGTTCTGGACTCAAGAGGTCTTTCGAAAGATCCGTGCATGCGTGCGGCCGAAGCCCCGAGAGGAGATTCGAACAGTTACTCCACTCGTTCTCGGCGCCTTCCCCACCCCGTTCCACTCACGGCCATGGCCCTACCAGCACCGTTCTCCGACGAGCTCGATTTCCACCGGATTCGAGAGCAGGTCGCCGCCCGCGCTGCGGCCGCGCCGGGTGCTGCCCGGGTCCGCGGTCTCGGCCCGGCGCCGACCCGCGAAGCCGCTCGCTCCGAGCTGGAAGCCGTGACCCAGATGGGCCACTTCCTGGCCGAACGCTCCGAAACAACTTTCCCCTGCCATTACGAGGCCGAACTGCTCGGACGGCTCCAGGCCGAAGGCGTGCTCCTGGAGCGAACCGACTTCCTGAACGTCCGCAAGACCCTCGACGCGATCGCCGGGCTCCGGAGGAAGGCGGGAACCGCCTTGACCGTGCCGGCACCGCGCGTCACGCAAACGCTGGCCCAACTCCCCCCGATGGGACCGCTGGCAACCGCCATCGACGTCGTCTTCTCGCCCCACGGCGAGATCCAGGACCGCGCAAGCCCACAGCTGGCCTCGATCCGGCGGGCGCGCCGCTCGCTCATCGCCTCCGTCGAGTCCGCTCTGAAGCAGCTCCTGCGCGACAGCCGACTCGAAAAGTGGCTGGCCGAGACTTACTTCACGCAGGTCAACGGCCGTTACGTCGTCCTGGTCCGGTCCGACGCCCGCGGCCACGTCCCGGGCGTGGTCCAGGGGCAGTCGAAGAGCGGGCTGTCACTCTACGTCGAGCCACTCGCAATGGTCGACAAGAACAACGACCTCGTCAACAGCTACATCGCCGAAGAGCAGGAGATCCTCCGCATCCTGCGCCGGCTCTCGGAAGACGTCCGCGCCAACCGCCCCGAGCTGGAACTGGCGCTCATGCTGCTCTCCTGGCTCGACTCGCTGGCCGCCCGCGCGCGCTGGGCCCAAGCCGCCGGCGCCCGGGCGCCCGACTTCTCCGACGACTTCACCTTCGAGCTCAGGCACGCCCGCCATCCGCTCCTGGAGGACCGCTGCGTCCCGATCGACATCCGCGCCGGCGAGGCCGACCGCGTCCTGGTGCTCGGAGGAGCCAACTCGGGCGGCAAGACGGTCGCCCTGAAGACCACCGGGCTGCTCCACCTGATGGCGGCAGCCGGCTTTCCGATCCCATGCGACGAGGGCACACGCACCGCCTTCTTCCGGCACGTGCACTGCGAGATCGGCGACAAGCAGTCGATCGACCAGAACCTCTCGAGCTTCAGCAGCCACGTCTCCGACGTCGTCGCCATCCTGGCTAGCGCCGGGCCGGGGGACCTGGTGCTCCTCGACGAGTTCATGACGGGGACCGATCCCCAGGAAGGCTCCGCTCTGGCCGAGGCAATCCTGCTGGAGCTCAGGGACCGGGGCGCAACCACGCTGATCACGACTCACTACAACTCCATCAAGCTGCTCAAGGACCGCCACGCCGGTTTCAAGAACTACGCCGTCGAGTTCGACCGGCGCACCCTGCGACCGACCTACCGATTGCTCGAAAACGAGCACGGCGCCAGCGCGGGCATCGAGATCGCCGGCCGCTTCGGACTGCAGCCCAAGCTGCTCGAAGCGGCCCGGGCGCTGCTCGAGCGCGGGGAAGGCAGCCTCTCCTCGATGATGAGCCGCCTCGAAGAAGAGCGCAGCGCTGCCCGCCGGGGGCGGGAGGCTGCGGAGCAATCCGCCTCGGAGGCCGAGCGGCTCAGGGCCGAGTACGAGAAGCTCGTGGCGGCCCTCAAGGAGGAGCGCCGGACCTGGCTGGCGAAGCGCGTGAAGGAGGAGCGCGCCGACCTGGTCGCGCTGCGAGACTTCATTCGCGAAGCTGTTCGCACCGGCCAGACGCAGGCCGCCTCGGAGGCGCTCCAGGAGCGCGCGACGGAGCTCGAGAAGCGAGAGCTGGAGGCCGCACCCGAGGCCTCGGGAGAACCGCTGGCGGTGGGGGATCGGGTGCTGGTCCTCGATCTGAACGTCGAGGGGGAGCTCCTCGACTTCGGCGCCCGCCACGCCACCGTGCGTCTCGCCTCGGGGATGCCGCTCAAGACGAGGGTCGAGGCGCTGCGCAAGCTCAAGGAGAAGCCGAAGGCGCCGCGCCCGAAGGGCAGCGTGTCGGTCGACGGAGCCGCGGGGCGAGCAGGCTACTCGATGGAGAGCGAGGAGACGGTCCCGCTGGAGCTGAACCTGATCCAGATGCGGGCCGAGGAGGCCAAGGAAAAGCTGGCCTGGTACCTCGACCGCGCGTGGGCCCGGGGCTATGAGGAGGTGCGCATCGTCCACGGCAAGGGCGACGGCATCCTTAGACGCGTGGTGGAGGAGTATCTGCGCGCCAGCGTCTACGCCTCCGAGTGGAGAAGCGGCGGCCACGGCGAAGGCGACTCCGGCGTGACGGTCGTCAAGCTCGGCTCCAGCAGCTAGAACGGGCAAGAGCCTGCGCTTCGGGGGGGGGCCCGCGGTGCGTGCTATACTCCGCTTGGTCCGACTCCTCACCCGGGCGGCCACACCACGATGAGCAATATGAAGCTTTCGCAGTCGCTCAATCTGCGGCTGCAGCAGACCCTGCGGTTGACGCCGCAGCTGCAGCTGGCAATGAAGATGCTGCAGCTCAATCAGCTGGAGCTGCAGGAGCTGATCAAGGAAGAGGTCGAGAAGAACCCGCTGCTCGAGATCTCCGAAGGGGGCGACGAGGCCAAGGAGGAGGCCCAGCAGCCGACGAACCTCGACGACATCCCCAAGCCCGCGGACCCCACGGTGTCCGACGACGGCGTGCGTCCTCAGGAGGACTTCCAGGACTTCTACAAGTACCTGATGGACGCCCAGGACAATTACTACAGCGAAGGCGTCAACTACTACGACGCGGACGAAGAGAGCAACATCGAGGAGTACGTCGGGACGCGACCGTCACTGACGGAGCACCTGACGACCCAGCTGCGCCTGTCGGAGTGCAACACGCTGGAGCGTAAGGTCGGCGAGTACCTGATCGGCCTCATCGACCGCAACGGCTACCTGATCTACGAAGACGATCAGGTGACCTCGGTGCTCGGCATCGACAAGGAGACGCTGGAGGGCGTGGTCGCGATCCTGCAGACCTTCGACCCCCCCGGCATCGGCGCGCGCAATCTCAAGGAGTGTCTGCGGCTGCAGTATGAGACGCAGGTCGACCCCGATCCGCTGGTGCTGCGACTGATCGACTTCTTCCTGGAGGACCTGGCTAACAACAAGCTGCCGCAGATCGCCCGGCGCGAGCGAGTGGACGTCGAGCGCATCAAGGAGTGCTACGAGGAGATCAAGCGGCTCGACCCCAAACCTGGGCTGCACTACTCCTCCGACGAGAAGACCACCTACGTGACGCCCGATGTCTTCGTGGAGAAGGTCAACGGCGAGATCCGGGTCACGATCAACGAAAAGTACCTGCCCAACATCCGGATCAATGCGTTCTACCAGTCGATGCTCAGGGCCGAGAAGCTGACGGCCAAGAAGACCATCAGCTTCATCAAGGAGCGGTTGAACGCCGCGCGGTTCATCCTGGAGTCGATCGCGCGCCGCAAGGACACCATCTTCCGCGTGACGAAGAGGATCTTCGAGATCCAGGCGAACTTCCTCGACATCGGCGTGGCAGGGCTCAAGCCGCTCATCCTCAAGGACGTGGCGGACCACTGCAGCCTGCACGAAAGCACCATCAGCCGCGTCACCAACAACAAGTACGTGCAGACCCCGCGGGGGCTCTTCCAGCTCAAGTTCTTCTTCTCATCCGGCACCACGAAAACCAACGGCGAGGAGATCTCGAGCAAGCACATCCACGAGATCATCCGGGACATCGTGTCCAAGGAAGACCCCCGCCGCCCGTTCTCGGATTCGAAGATCGTGGAGTTCCTGAAGAACCGCGGCATCGAACTGGCCCGCCGCACCGTCGCCAAGTACCGCGAAGAGCTGAACATCCGCTCCTCGTCGAAGCGCAAAGCCTACTCCTGATGCCGCCGTAAACCCGTGGCGCACACCTGTGCCGGGTTTTTGGGAACGGTCGTGACGGGGGTCCTGGACGATTGGACAGGGGCATGCCATGATGAGGGATGCCGCCGGCCGCCGTCGGCGGGTTTCGACCGATCTCGCAGGGAGCCACCCATGTCCGGCCACTCCAAATGGGCCACCATCAAGCACAAGAAGGCCGCCACCGACGCCAAGCGCGGCCAGGCGTTCACGAAGATCATCCGTGAGTTGACGGTTGCGGCGCGCCACGGGGGCGGCGACGAGACGATGAACTCGCGCCTGCGAATGGTGATCGGCAAGGCGAAGGCCGTGAACATGCCGCACGACACCATGCGCAAGGCGATCATGCGCGGCACCGGCGAGCTCGAGGGCGTCAACTACGAAGAGAAGCTCTACGAGGGGTACGGCCCAGGCGGCGCCGCCATCCTCATCGAGGCGCTGACGGACAACACCAACCGCACCTCGGGTGAGATGCGCCACGTGCTCTCGAGGAATGCCGGACGTCTGGCAGATCCCGGCTCGGTCGCCTACCTGTTCAAGTCAAAGGGACTTCTGGTGTTTGCCGCCGACGCGGTTACCGAAGACCAGCTGATGGAGAAGCTGCTGGACGCGGGCGTCGAGGACATCAGCAAGAACGACGACGGCAGCATGGAGGTCACCTGCGAAACCAGCGCCTTCCAGGCCGTGAAGCAGGCCGCAGACGACGCAGGATTCAAGTACGTTTCGGCGGAGCTCGCGCGCATCCCGAACATGACCGTCCACCTCGAGGGCGACGACGCGCAGAAGATGATGAAGCTGATGGAAGCGCTCGAGGAACACGACGACGTCCAGAACGTCTACGCCAACTTCGACATCTCGCAGGCGGACATGGAAGCCAGCGCTTGACCGGGGCATCCCGCGTCATTCTCGGCATCGATCCCGGCGTGTCGATCACCGGCTTTGGCGTCGTGCGAATCGACGCCGGCCGCCGTCCCTCCTACATCACCAGCGGCTGCATCCGTACGCGCCCGGAACAGTCCATGAGTGCGCGATTGCTGGCCATCTACGCCGACTGCCTCGAGCTGATCCGCCGCTACGAGCCCCAGGAGGCCGCCGTCGAGAAGCTCTTCGTGCGGGCCAATCTCCAGAACGCGCTGACCGTCGGTCAGGTGAGGGGCGTCATTCTGCTGGCGCTGGCCCAGAGCGCCATTCCGGTGGGGGAGTACACCTCGATGGAGGTGCGCGGCAGCGTGCTCGGCTACGGCAAGGCCGACAAGGCCCAGGTGCAACACATGGTGGCCCGGCTCCTTGCCTTGGCCGCCATCCCCCGGCCCGACGACGCAGCCGACGCGCTGGCCGTCGCGCTCTGCCATGGGCTCAGGCCCGACGCCTCCCGGCCGCGCCCCTGACCCCGCTCCTCCAAAGAAAAATAGCCGCCCTGGCGTGAACCCGGGAGGCTATGAAAGTTGAAGGAGGAGTATGAAAAATTGGCTTCACCTATGACTTACGTTCCCCGTTCCGGAAAGGTTCCCGGATCGGAAGAAATAGTTTTGGGGGCCGCCCTCACGCCCTTGCAGACAGGAATGCGGCAGCCGAGCTATAATGTGTAGCCTCCAAGCGACAACCCGGGGCGCAGATGACGCAGTTTCGTTCGCACAAAGCCGTCCAGGAGTATCTGGCGAACCGCGGCAGGATTACCCTGCTCTTCAGCGGCGTCGTCGTCGCCGTCAGCATCCTGCTCTTCTTCTACATCTGGCAATACACCAAGATGGTCGAGATCCAGATCGCCATCCGCGCGATTCGGAAGCAGCACACCCGGCTCAACGAGGTGCTGGAGGGGATGCTGGTCGAGCGCGCCAAGCTCACCGCGATGGCTCGCATCGAGGCTCTGGCCCGTGACCAGCTGGGAATGATCCCGCCGTCGGCGGAGAACGTGCAGTTTCTTTCGAGCCGCGGGATGGTTGTGGCCCCCAGGGACCGGCCTGTCGATCCCGTGCCTGTGGCACCTCCCCCGGGACCCGGCGACCCGACTGCTCGGCCCGCGCCGGGCGTCCGCGGCTCCTCGGCGATGCCTGGGGACGAGGGACTGAGCGAGAACCAGATGGACGATGCGATGTACAACTACTGAGCTGCTCACGGCCATGCCCCGCCCGATGCCGAACGCGCCCCAATCCGCCGTGGAGCCCACGCCATTCCACCATCCGGTGTTGCAGGAAGAGGTCCGGGAGCTTTTCGCAGGCTGCCGCGCAAAACGAGTGGTAGTCGATGGCACGGTCGGGCTGGGAGGACACTCGGCGCAACTGCTGGCTGACGCCGGCCCGCAGCTGGAGTTGCTTGTGGCCCTGGACCGCGACCCGGAGGCCCTGGCGATGGCTCGCGCCCGGCTCTCGGACCCGGGCGGGGCAGCGGTGCTGTATCACCACGCCAGCTTCGCCGAGATTCCGCGCTTGCTCCGCGAAGAAGAGATCCCGGCCGCCAGTTTCATCCTGCTAGACTTGGGGGTCTCGACCTTCCAGCTCAAGACGCCCAGGCGAGGGTTTTCCTTCGCAAGCGACGGTCCGCTCGACATGCGGATGGATCCGACGGGCGGCTCGAGCGCGCGTGAGCTCCTCGAGCGCTCGAGCGTGGCCCAGCTCGAGGGCTGGCTGCGCGACTTCGGCGAGGTCCGGCACGCGGGCCGGATCGCGCGCGCTCTCTACGAACGCCGGAGCAGCCTGCGCACGACGTCGGCCCTTTCTGCGGCCGTGCTCGAAGCGCTTCGCATCCGGCGGCCACCGCCAGGGGAGATCCATCCAGCCACGCAGGTGTTCCAGGCCCTGCGCATCGCCGTGAATCGCGAGCTCGAGACGCTCGAGGCCGCGCTGCCGGCTCTGATCGAGGCTCTGGAACCGGGAGGCCGCCTGGCCGTGATCAGCTTCCACTCGCTGGAGGACCGCCGCGTGAAGCAGGCCTTTGACCGCGCCTCCCGCGACTGCGTCTGCCCCCCCAAGATGCCGGCGTGCGGCTGCGGCCACCGAGCCAGCGTGCAGCTCCTTTTCCGGGGCGCCCGTCAGCCCGGAGAGACCGAGATCGCAGAAAATCCCCCGTCCCGCTCCGCTCGCCTTCGCGCCGTCGAGAAGCTGCCAAACTCATGATCCTCAAGTTCCACAGGCGCCGCATCCTGTTCTTCTTCGCCATCGTGCTGGTCCTCTACTGCGTGCTGCTGGCGAAGATGTACTCGGTGCAGGTCGTGGACCGAAACGTCTGGCGGGAGAAGCTGGAGCGGGCGCAGGTCCGCAGCCAGCGCCTCTGGAGGAAGCGCGGCACCGTCTTCGACACCAACGGCACGCCGCTGGCCTTCAGCTACACGACCTGGTCGCTGGCGGCCGACCCGCTGCTGATCATCGACAAGAACCGCCAGTACGGCGGCGGCGACGTTCCGGGAGCGGCGGCGCGCGTCGCGACAATCTTGGGCTGGGACGCCAACGGTCGGGCGAAGCTCGAGCAGATCTTCTCGCAGGATAGCTCGCGCTTCGTCTGGATAGCGCGCCGGCTGGAGCCGGCCATCGCCACGCGCATCCGCGCGCTGAAGATGAAGGGGCTCATCCTCAGCCCCGAGTACAAGCGGTTCTACACCAACCCGCACCTGGCCCCTGCCGTCATCGGACTGGTCGGCGCCGACGACAAGGGGCTGGCCGGCGTGGAGTACTCCTACGACGATCAACTCTCGGGGCTGGCGGGCGAGCAGATCACCTTCGCAGGCCTGCGCGACCTCGAGATCCCAAAAGCGACCTTGATCGTCAATCATCCCAAGGGCGGCCACCACATCTATCTCACGATCGATGCCGGCATCCAGCGCATCGCCGACTGGGCTTGCGAGAAGCTGATGGCGGATCACCGGCCCACGAACTGCTTCGTGCTGGTCGTCGACCCGATGTCCGGCGAGATCGTGGCCTGTGCGATGCGGCCCACCTTCGATCAGTCGAATTTCCGGGAGTACTCCAAGGACGTCTCCAAGGCCAAGAACCTCCCCATCAGCCATATCTTCGAACCGGGGTCGACGTTCAAGATCGTCACGATGGCCGCTGCGCTCGAGGAGGAGAAGGTGAACCCGGCGACTCCCTTCAACTGTCCGGGTTACCTCTCGCTCTGGGGAATCAAGATCGGCTGTACCAGCGTCCACGGTGATCTCAGCGCTACCGATGTGCTCGAGAAGTCTTGCAACGTCGGGGCGATGAGCATGGGGGTGGTCCTCGGCGCGCGGACGCTCTACTACTACCTGCGCAAGTACGGCTTCGGCGAGAAGACGGGTGTGGAGCTCCCGGGAGAGGCCAACGGCATCGTCCGGCTGCCGAAGGACTGGTCGGGCCTCTCCGTGGCCGCGATCGCGATGGGACAGGAAGTCGGCGTCACCGGCCTGCAGATGGCAATGGCGGCGTCCGCGGTCGTCAACGGCGGCAAGCTGTTGAAGCCGACCATCATCAAGCGCGTTGCCTCCCACGACAACCGCAAGGTGCTCTACCGGGCGCGGCCCACGGTTCGCCACCAGGTGATCAGCCCGGAGACGGCCGAAAAGGTCAAGACGATGATGGGCGGCGTGGTGATCCGGGGTACCGGCAAGCGGGCCGGGAGCGACTACTACACGGCCGGTGGCAAGACCGGGACCTCGCAGAAGCTGGGCAAACGCAGCCGGGCACTCAAGGAGAGCGGCGAGCGCAACATCTTCAACGAGAAGGTCGTAACCAGCTTCGTCGGCTTCTTCCCTTACGACAAGCCGCAGTACCTCATCTACATCATGGCCAATGAGCCGCAGACTTACCGGGCAGCGGGCGGCACGGTGGCGGCGCCCCTCTTCCGGGAGATCGCCTCTCGCATCGTCTGGTACAAGGGGATGGTTCCGACCTCCGTCGTGCACGCGCCGATCCCTCTGCCGGAGGGCGTGGCCCAGCCTGCGCCCAAGCCTGGGCCTCCGACCGACGTCGCCGACAAGCCGGAGCTGGCGGATCAACCGGCCCAGGAGCCGACGACGGGACCGACCCAGGCCCCCGACTACCGCGTGCCGTTGCGCGCGCTGCCCGATCCGGACATGCCAGCCGAGGAAGCGATCGGCGACGAGCCGCCCGAGGAGTTCGAGCCAGAAACCCAGTACGACGGACCAGGAGGGGCCGAAGAGTGAAGCTCTCCGAGCTCGTGGGGCAGGTCAAAGGACTCGTGTGGGTCAACGGCTCTTCCGAGACCGATATCGTCGGGCTCGCGGACGACTCGCGACATGCCGCCGCGGGCAAGCTCTTCTTCGCGCTGTCGCCAGGCGAGACGGCCGGGCGCCACGCCTCCGAAGCGCTCGCGCGAGGCGCCGCCGCGGTCGTCGTTCCGCCCGGCGCGGCCTTCGAGGGTTCCGGCCCCATCCTGACCGCGAGAGACTGCCGGGCGGCCCTGGCCGACGCCGCTGCAGCCTTCTTCGCGCCCACGCCTCGGTTCCCGATCGTGGGGATCACCGGAACCAACGGCAAGACCACTACCACCCTCATGACTGCGGCGGTGCTGCGGCAATCGGGACGAAAGGTGGCCGTGATCGGCACCCTGGGGACGCTGCGCGACGACGGATGCCGCGAGCCCTCCCCCAACACGACGCCCGGCCTGCTCCCCCTCTACGCCACCTTCCGCGCCCTGGAAGAGGAGGGCTACGGCGCCGTCGCGATGGAGGTCTCTTCCCAGGGCATCGTCCAGCATCGCATCCGCGGAATCCCTTTCTCCGCGGCCGTCTGGACCAACCTCTCCCCCGAGCACTTCGAGCTTCACGGCGACCTCGAAACCTACCGCCAGGCCAAGCTGGCCCTCTTCAGGGACTGCGAGCACCGCCCCGCCGGACCCGCCGCCCCGGAGTTTTTCAACGTCCTCAACGGCTCCGATGATTCCTTCGGCCACTTCTCCGCAGCCGCGCGCGGCCGCACCTTCACCTTCGGCCTCCACTCGAGCGCCGACGTGCGCGCCGAGGACGTCCGGACGGACTTCCGGGCCAGCCGCTTCACGCTCGCCCACGGCAGCCAGCGCTGTCCCGTCACGCTGGCCCTTGGCGGGGACTTCAACGTCCAGAACGCCCTGGCCGCCGCCGCGGTCGGCATCGGCTTCGGCCTCGACCTGACCGCAATCGCCCGCGGACTCGAGTCGGTACGCGAGGTACCCGGCCGCTTCCAGGCCATCGGCGGCGACGACCGCCGAGTCCTGGTCGACTACGCCCACACCTCCGAGGGCATGGAGAAGCTCCTCCACTCGTGCCGCGCCCTGGTGGGACCCGGCGAACGGCTCATCGTAGTCTTCGGCTGCGGCGGCGACCGCGACCGCACCAAGCGGCCCAGAATGGGCTCGGTCGCCGCGGCGCTCGCCGACCTTTGCATCGTCACCAATGACAATCCCCGCACCGAGTCGCCCCAGCAGATCCTCGCCGACATCCTCACGGGCATTCCCCAGGAGCACCGGCCTCGGCTCACGATCGAGCTCGACCGCGAGCGCGCCATCCGCCTGGCTTTGTCGATGGCCCGCCCCGCCGACCTGGTCGTGATCGCCGGCAAGGGCCACGAGGACTACCAGATCCTGGGCACCCAGCGCATCCACTTCGACGACCGGGAGGTCGTCGCCGCCGCGCTCGAGGAGCTGAGACGCACCCCGTGAGCACCTCGGCGCCGGTACCGTCTGCCGAGCCGATGACGCTCTTCGAAGCCGGCGAGGCCGCGGCCGCCGCCGGCGGCTCGATCGTTGCCGGTGACCCGCGAACCCAGATACTCGGTTTTTCCATCGACTCCAGGACGGTCGAGCCGGGCGACTGCTTCGTCGCGATGCCCGGGCAGAAGGTCGACGGCCACGACTTCGTCGAGCGTGCCGCCTCGCTCGGCGCCACCGCCGCCATGGTGACCCGGCCGCTGGCCTCACCCCCTGCAGGCCTGGCCATCCTGCAAGTCGCCGATCCGGTCAACGCACTCCAGACCCTTGCCAGTCTCCACCGCGCCCGCTTCGACGTCCCCTTCGTCGCCGTCACCGGCTCCAACGGAAAGACCTCCACTCGCGCGGCCATCGCCGCCACTCTGGGAGCCTCCTTCCCCGTCTGCTCCACGAGGGGCAACCTGAACAACCATATCGGCCTGCCGCTCTCGCTGTTCCGCATGCGCCGCTTCCACCGGGCCGGCGTCTTCGAGGTCGGCATGAACCACCTGGGCGAGATCGCGGAGCTTTGCCGCATCCTTCGGCCCGGGATGGGCGTCATCACCAATGTGGCGCCGGCGCACCTCGAAGGGCTCGGCTCCATCGAAAACGTCGCGCGCGCCAAGGGCGAGCTGATGGAGGCGCTGCCGGCGTCCGGCGAGCTCTTCGTCAACGCCGACTGCGAACTTTCGCGCGGCATCGCCGCGCGCTTCGCGGGCGCTGTCCGCCCGATCAGTCTCGACGCGTCCGGGGCGTTCGCCCGAGCCGCCCGGCTCCAGATCGAGTTCGCCAGCCTCTCGGGGCAAATTCGCGTTGAGGGCTCCGAGATCCCCTTCACGTCGCCGGTCTCCGGCCGCCACATGGCCTATCCGCTGCTCTTCGCCGCCGCAGTCGCTGCCCGCCTGGGGCTGGGCGCCGAGGCTATCGGAAGGGGGCTGGCGCAGTTCCGGCCGGAGCACGGCCGGATGGAAGTCCACCGCAGCGGAGAGGTCTGGATCATCGACGACTGCTACAACGCCAACCCGGCCTCCATGGAAGCGGCGCTCGACTTCCTGCTCTCCGCGCCCGTAGAGGGAAAGCGCTGGGCGGTCCTGGGCGACATGTTGGAGCTCGGCGGCCATTCGGCGCACTACCACCGCCAGGTGCTCGCGCGGTGTGAAGGCGCCGCCGGCCTCGAGGCAGCGTTCTGCTTCGGCAAGGAGTTCCTCGATGCGGCCGGCGGCCCCACGCGGGGCGGAAGAGTAGAGCTGCACGCGAGCAAGTCGGCGATCGCAGACACTCTCCGGGCGCGGATTGGCCCCGGGGACGCCGTGCTGTTCAAAGGCTCCCGGGGCGTGGCGCTCGAGACGATCCTGCGGGAGCTCTTCCCCGAGGGCTAGCCCAATGCCCGTCGTCCCCGGCTACCGCATCCTCCAGGAACTGGCCTCGGGGGCGTCGGGCACGGTCTACCGGGCCTTGCAGGAGCAGCTGGGCCGGGAAGTCGCGCTCAAGATCCTGGCGCCGGGCCTGTTCGGAGCGGCGGAGACACGGGCGCGTTTCCTTCGCGAAGCGAAGCTGCAGGCGAGGCTGGTCCACCCGAATCTGCTGCACGTCTACGACGCGGGCTTCGCGGGCAGCCGCCCGTGGCTGGCGATGGAGCTGGTCGAAGGCGGCACGCTGAGGGACCTGCTGATTCGGCGCGGCCGGTTGCCGCAACACGAGGCGCTGGCGCTAGCGCTGGGAATCGGGCACGGGCTGGCGGCCGCTCATCAGAGTCGAATCATCCATCGGGACCTGAAGCCCGAGAACGTGCTCCTCGGCGACGAGTGGACGCCAAAGGTTGCCGACTTCGGGCTGGCCAAGCAGCTGGGCGCGGGGCACACGCTCCAGACGGCGGCGGATCGCGTGATGGGCACGCCCGGCTACATCGCGCCCGAGGCGCTGCTCGGGGCACAGGCCAGTGAAGCAGCGGACATCTACGCGCTGGGCGCGATGCTCCATGAGATGCTGGCCGGCCGGAAGGCCTTCCGCGGTGAGACGGCCCAGGAGATCCTGCAGAGCCAGGTGGCTGGCTCAGCCACGCCGCTCTCGGAGGAACTTCCGGGATGCCCCGGGCGGCTGGAGGAGCTGCTGCTCGAATGCCTGTCGGGGGAGCCCGGGAAGCGGCCACCGGCGGTCTCGGTGGTCATCGAGCGAATCGAGGCGCTTCTTGGAGAGCTGCCGGCCACGCCGGTCTCGGGCCAGAACGCCTCGGCCGTGGACCAGTCGGGGGTGGCGACGGCGGTCCTATCCCAGCGTCGGATCGAGGCCGCCGGAGGCGCACGACGGCCGGCGCCGACGCTGGCGCAGCGGGCGGCTCCCGGGCGCCGCGTTCCCGGGTGGGCCGTGGCGGCGGGGGTTGCGGGGCTGGCCATCGTCGTGGCTATCGCGATCGGCCGCGCGCCCGGTCGGGAGCCCGTGGTGGCGGTGCCGCCGGTTCCGCAGGCACCGGCGCAGGTGTCGCTGCCTCAGGCACCCATGAAGGCGTCGCTTCCGGCGGTGCAGGAGGTGACGACCGGCTCCGTGCAGGCGCATGTCTGGCTGGCCGCCGAGGCGCCGCCGGGAGTGGAGCTGAAGTACCGGGCGCACGGCGCGAAGGCCTGGCGTACGCACGTCGTCGCCCCCGGAGCCAGCGATTTTCTGCTGGAGAACTTGCGGGACAGCACGAACTACGAGGGAGTCCTCTCCCTGGGGAAGACGACGGCGCCCGTGAACTTCCGGACGCGAATCTTCGACGAGCTCAGAGGCACGACCTACGTGACGGCGATGGAGGGAACGGTGCTGGGAATCGTGGCGGACAACCAGGGCAAGCGGCTGGCGGCGGTCTGCGTGCGACGGACGGGGGCAGACGAGATCTTCGACGCCTGCACCGTGGAGAGTCCGGACGGCGGGGCGACCTGGCGATCGCCGATGCCCCTGGTCGCGGACGTGTCGGACGACTCGCTGCCTTCGATTGCCGCGCTGGAGGATGGGCTGGTGGCGACCGTGCCATGCGGACCGGCTCCGGATGGCCGGACTCTGCGGGTCCTTGAGAAACGATGGGGGGAGGGAGCCTGGCGCGTTCGCGCCGACCCCCGGCTTTTCAATTCGCACATGCCGACTCTCGTGAAGCTGGGCGAGACCGGAGCCGGTGTCCTCTCGATCGGGGAGACCGGGTTTCGCCTTGCCCGGTTGAGGCCGGGCACGGCTGTGGGGCCCTTTCCGAACGCCAGCCTGGATCAAGACGACACTTACGGTTTTTCCTGGCGGGACGGCCGGTTTCACGCCTTCAGCAAGACCTGGAGGTACATGCTGAACAGGAAGCCGGAGCTGCTCTGGTCCTCGGCGCCGCTCGAGGTCTCATCGGATTCACTGGAGGGATGGAGTCCCCTGGTCTCGCTCGACACGGCAGGCCAGTATCCGGGGAGCCTCGCGGCCGTAGCGACCGAGGCGCGCATCGTCGTCGCCTTTCACAGTGACAACCAGGTCTACTGGATGCAGACGAAGGACGGAGCAGGTTTCTCGCGGCCCCAGCGGCTGGATCTGCCGGTCAACAATGAGGCCAACCTGCCGGACCTGACGCGGAGGGGAGAGGACATCTACCTGGCGTGTCACCAGTTCGAGACGACCGGGTTGCCGCCCTACCAGCGGCTGGTGGTCAGACGCCTGGCTGCCGGGAGCGATCGGCTCGAGGTCGTCGCGCGGCTGCCGCTGGTCGCCGACGACATCAAGGAAATTCGCATCCTTGCGCTGGCCGACCGGCTGGTCCTGCTGAGCAGCAATCGTCACCTGGGCACGATGGCCAGCGTTCTGCCCGTCAGGGCGGACGTCCCCACCGGCCAGACGCACCCGCCCTTCAAGCAGCCGGCCAGGCCGTGAAGCACGCGGGGTCAGTCGGCCTCGCCCAGGCGCGCGGCGTCGATGAAGGAGGCCAGCGCCTGCAGCTGCTGACTGAGATGGAAGACGCCGATCACCAGGGTCTGGGTAGCGCGACTCTCCTGGTTGGAGAGCAGGGCCAGCGCCGGGTAGACCTTGACCGGCGCGAGCAACGGCCGCATCGCAACGCGAGCCACTTCCTCCATTGGATGAATCGAACCCGAGGACCCTCGCGGGAAGGCCGACAGGATGCGTTCAACGCGGGTCTTCAGCTCGGGCTTGAGACGGTACTCGTAGGGCCTGCCGGTGAGGGCGGAGCCTTCCTCCGAAAGATCGAAGGCGCTGCGGGCCCGCGCCCTGTCGATGGAGCCGTCGGATTCATTGACTCCCAGGGCCAGACGGGCCAGGTCGATCAGTTCGCGCAGCTTGGCGTCCGTTCCAGCCGGCGCGGCGGGAAGGTCCGAAAGCCTCTGGCCAGCGCGCGCCAGCTCGCCCAGCGCAGTCAGCCGCGCGTCGGCCCTCAGGATGGCCTTCCAGGCGGAGAGCACCAGCTTGCCCCACTGGCGCTCGGGGCCCCGCACGTGCAGCCCGGCAAGCGCCCGGAGCTCGCGCTCGTAGAGGCGGACCAGCCGGGCGAACGACGGCTCGGAGCGGCGGCCCAGCGCCGACAAGTAGGGCAAGGGAGCCCTGAACTGCTCGGCCAATCCGTAGCGAAAGGCAAAGTCGTGGTTCCCGCGGCCGTCCGTAGGCCGCTTGCCCGGTGAGTGCAGGGTCGCCCCCACCAGCTGGAGCCGCCCCTGTTCGTCGCGCCTGGTCTCGTAGGGCTGATAGGACGGGGAGAAGTAATGGTCGCCGCCGGAGCTCTCGCCGGCCTTGCGGAGCGCGCGGAGCGAGGTCTGGATGGCCCCGGAGAGCAGCCCGAATTCCGCCGCGAGCGCCTCCTGGCGCTCCCGTGAAGGCCTGCGCTCCGGTTGCGCGACGGCGGCGACGGGCTCTGCCGCCATGAGGTCTTCGAAGTCGGGCGCTTCCTCGGCCCCGACGACCGCCGTGCTCAGGACCCACCCCGCGACCAGCGCGACCAAGCTCCTGCGAAGCTCTCTCACCACGGCGACCTCCTCCAGTCTTGCGGCCCTGCCCTGCCCCGGGCGGCCCCCCCGCTCCATAGAAGGATCGTGCCAGCGCGAAAGCCCGCATCAACACAGTCCCCCGCCCCCCGCGCCAGGGAGAACGAAACTTCTCCCCCCCGCAGGAAACCAACCAGGGCACCCCAAAACCCGCCCCACTCGACTTGCCCCATTTTCCCAACCAGGGCACCCCACTCGACTTGCCCCATTTTCTGTTGGCCCGTTTTCTGTTCCGAACGCCGGGCGGCCCCTGTACCCTGTAGCGACCGAAATGCTCAGCTCAGTCTTCGCCTCCATCGTCGTCCGAGCCATCTACGCACTCGTCACGGCCTTCGTCATCAGCATCGCCCTGACACCGTGGGTCATCGAGCGACTGAAGGCGATGCAGATCGGCCAGCAGGTGCGCGTGGAAGGTGTGCAGAGCCACCGCGCCACCAAGCAGGGGACGCCGACCATGGGCGGGATCGTCATCCTCGTGGCGATGCTGATCTCCACGCTCTTCTGGGCCAAGATTACGCGCTTCACCGTCCCGGTGATGATCTCACTGGTCTGGCTGGCCGTCGTCGGCTTCCTCGACGACTTCATGAAGGTCGCCAAGCGCAAGGCCGACGGCATGACCGCGGCGGCGAAGATGGCCGGCCAGATCGCATTCTCGGCCGGACTCGGCTACTACCTCTACCAGGCCAGCGGTTTCTCCCGGACCATCTTCGTTCCCCTGGCGGGCCGCGAATGGGACCTCGGCATCTTCTACATCGCCTTCGTGATGCTGGTCGTCGTCGGCGCCAGCAACGCGGTCAACCTGACCGACGGGCTCGACGGGCTCGCCACCGGGGTCCAGATGTGGGTCGCCCTGGCCTATGCGGGCATCGCCTACGTCGCGGGCCGCGCGGACTTCTCCCACCACCTCAACATCCCGTACGTCCCCGGCTCGGGAGAGTTGACCGTGGCCTGCTCGGCGATGGTCGGCGCCTGCGTCGGCTTCCTCTGGTACAACACGTATCCGGCGTCGGTCTTCATGGGAGACACAGGGTCGCTGGCGCTCGGCGGCGCCGTCGGAACGGTCGCCGTCCTCGTCAAGCAGGAGCTCCTTCTCGTGGTGATCGGCGGCATCTTCGTCATCGAAGCGCTGTCGGTCATCATCCAGGTCGCCAGCTTCCGGCTCAGAGGCAAGCGGGTCTTCCGGATGGCCCCCATCCACCACCACTTCGAACAACTCGGTTGGGCAGAGCCGAAGGTGGTCATCCGGTTCTGGATTCTGACGATCATGCTCGCCCTGGTCGGACTGAGCCTGCTCGGCTTCAACGGCATGCTCGGCGGCCGGAACGTGACGGGCTGAGCCGGACCGGCGAGGTCATTGCCGGCCTTTGGAGAATCCTGCTGGACGCCGGCCGTCTTGGCCCCTGTTCCCGCGCGCCCTCTGGCAGAGATTCATACAAATCGTGCCACCGGGACGGCCCGAGTTGTCCTCGGGGCCGAAAACGTGCTAGAATCCCCCATTCAACTTGGCTCCAGGACCGCATCAATGCTACGAAGATCCCCCCGGAGCCGCTCCCCGAAAGATGACCGATCAGGCCCACCACCCAGTCCCGGCCCCCCGGGGCGTTCCGGAGATTCCGGCCCGTGTTCTCGTCTACGGTGTCGGCAAGAGCGGCCAGGCTGCAGCACGATTGCTTCTGGCCCGCGGACGAACCGTAGTTTTCTACGACGACCAGGCCTCGGCCCTTCCGCCCGGCCCCTGGAGCGCAGCGCAGCTCCACACGGGCCGGCTGCCGGACTCCGTCCTGAGCTCGGTGGACCTGGCAGTTCTGAGCCCGGGCGTCCATCCAGACACGCCGGCCTTCCAGGCGATCGAGAGAGCCGGTCTTCCCTACATCAGCGAGATCGAGCTGGCCAGCCGAATGACGAGCAAGCCGCTGGTTGGCGTCACGGGCACCAACGGAAAGTCGACGACCGTCGCGCTGGTGGACGCCGTGTTGCGGGCTGCGGGCATGAAGAGCCTCTGCGTCGGCAACTTCGGGTACCCGTTCTCCCTGGCCGTGCTGGAGCGGCCAGAGGTCGACTGGTACGTCGTCGAAGTTTCGAGCTACCAGCTTGCCACGATCGACCGCTTCTGCGTCCGGGCCGGAATCGTCACGAACCTGGCCGCCAACCACCATCAGTGGCACGGGACCCAGGAGAACTACTTCGCCGCCAAGCTCCGGCTATTCAACAATGTCGGACCCGATGGCGTGGCCGTCTACCCGGCGGGCTGCGAGTACCTGCGGACGCACCTGGCCAGCCACGCGGCGCGGAAAGTCTCCTTTTCGTGGGGAGGAGAACCGGGCGACGTCCATTACGACGCTGCGTCGGAGACGGTTGTCTGGAGGGCGACAGGACAGGTGCTTGCGGAGCTGGGACGCCTGTCGGGCCAGCTCCCGTTCGACTACCACGCGGTGCTCTGGAACCTGCTGGCCGCCGTGGCCGCGGGCAAGGGGCTCGGGCTGCCGGACAGCACTTACAGCCAGGCTGTCCAGGTGTTCCAGCCGCTGGAGCACCGGATGGAGCCCGTCGGCGTGGTCGATGGCGTGCGGTGGGTGAACGACTCCAAGTCGACGAACGTCGAGAGCACGCGCTACGCGATCGAGAACTCCCACTCGAAGCTGGTGCTGATGCTGGGCGGCCGTGACAAGGGTCTGGACTTTGCGCAGCTGGCCGAGGGGCGCAAGGACCACATCAAGGCCGTGGTGGCGCTGGGCGAGTGCCGGGACAAGATTCGCGCGCAGCTCGAAGGCATGCTCCGCGTGCACCTGGCCCAGTCGTTCGAGGAGGCCGTCGGACTGGCCCGGCGGCTGGCCACCAGCGGTGACACCGTGCTCTTCAGCCCGGCCTGCGCCAGCTTCGACATGTTCCGCGACTTCGAGGACCGGGGCCGCGTCTTCAAGAAGCTGGTCCGACAACTTGCGGAGCGGTGAAGCTTTCAGCCGCCTACATAGACCAGAAGCTCTTCTTCACGTTCGTCGTGCTGATGGGGCTCGGATTTGTGATGGTCTTCTCGGCATCGAGCGTCGGGAGTCTGGAGATCTACAAGGACAAGTTCCACTTCGTGAAGTTGCAGCTGGCCTGGTCGGTGGTCGGCTCGCTCGTGTTTCTGTTCTTCCTGGTCACCGATTACAGGCAGTTACGTCCGTACGCCACGGCCGGGCTGCTGCTCACGCTCACGCTGCTGTTGCTAACCTACACGCCGCTCGGCAAGACCGTGAAGGGCAGCACGCGCTGGGTCTCGTTCTTCGGCTTCCAGATCCAGCCCGCGGAGATGGCCAAGCTTGCCGTCTCGCTCTTCCTGGCCGACCGGCTAGCGCGCAACTATCGCAAGCGCGACAGCTTCAAGGACTTCCTGCTGCCGAACTTGATGATCGTCGGGGTCGTCTGCCTCCTCATCCTCAAGCAACCGAACCTGTCATCGGCGGTCATCGTCGGCTGCATCGGATTCCTGCTGCTGCTGGTGACCTACACGAACCTGAGGCATATCGGCATGCTCGGCTTGATGGGCATCGCCGGCATCGCGGCGCTGATCCAGCTACAGCCCTATCGGCTGCGGCGGTTTCGGGCATGGCTCAACCCTTTCGATTTTCAGTACGCAGCTGGCTATCACCTGATCCAGTCGCTGATCGCACTCGGTTCGGGGGGCTGGTTGGGCGTCGGCATCGGGCAGAGCCACCAGAAGTTTCTCTATCTGCCCGAAGAGCACACGGACTTCATCTTCAGCATCATCGGGGAGGAGCTGGGGTTCGTGGGCGGAGCGATCGTGCTTTCGCTCTACGTCGTGCTCCTGTGGCGAGGTCTGAGGACGGCGCTCAACTCGCCCGACCTTTACGGGATGCTGCTTGCCCTCGGACTGATCGGCGGCATCATCACGCAGGTCATCCTCAACATCTCCGTGGTCATCGGGCTGGCGCCGACCACGGGCGTCACGCTGCCTTTCATAAGCTACGGCGGTTCTTCGCTCCTCTTCAGCATGGCCAGCATCGGGATCATTCTGAACATTTCGTTAGCAGGGGAGCGCGAGCGACTCTCCAAGTCGATGGGCAAGTGGGCCCGTCGGCCCGACGAGGAGGATGAGGAATGAGACGCAAAGACGCCGCCGCGCCTTCGGGCCGGGTCCTCGCGAACCGATTTCAGAGTCGAGGGCAGAAGCCCTCAGCGTCTGACCCTTCCTCCGTCCCATCGCCAGCCTCCCCGAAGCTCGCCCCCAAGCGGCCGATTCGTCGGAAGCCACGACCCAGTGAGACCACGCCTATGCAGACCGCCTGGCCCCATTTTCCCGAAAGGTTCGACTACTCCCGGCTCGAGAGCGTCAAGAAGCTCCACTTCATAGGCATCGGCGGGGTCGGCATGAGCGGCATCGCCCAGATGTGCCTGGAGCGCGGCCTCGCGGTCAGCGGCTCCGACATGAAGGAGAGCGACGCCACCCGCCGCCTCACGAATCGAGGCGCCCGCATCTTCAAGGGCCACGCGGCCTCCAACATCGAGAACGACACCGAGGTCGTCGTCATCAGCAGCGCCATCCAGCAGGAGAACCCAGAGCTGGCAGCCGCGCGTGACCACGGGCTCCCCATCCGAAAGCGCGCCGAGGTTCTCGGCTGGCTGATGGCCGCAAAGAAGGGCATTGCAGTCGCCGGCGCCCACGGCAAGACGACGACCACCAGTCTCACTTCCTGGCTCTTCGAGCAGGGCGGCTTCGACCCCACGCTGATCGTGGGCGGCGAGGCCAAGAACAACGGCAACAACGTCCGCTTCGGCCAGAGCGAGTACCTGGTTGCCGAGGCCGACGAGAGCGACGCCAGCTTCCTGTACCTGCCGGCCCGCATCGCCATCGTGACGAACATCGATGACGACCACATGGACTTCTACGGAAGCTTCGATCGGCTGGTGGACGTGTTCGAGCGCTTCATCAACCACGTCGACCCGAGCGGCTACGTCGTCGCCTGCACCGACAACGGTCCGATCCGCGAGCTGCTCCCGAAGGTGCGAGTCCCCTGCATTACCTACGGTCTGGACTTTCCCGCCGACTACAGCGCCGACCAGATCGAGTGCAAGGCCGGCTCCAGCACTTTCCGGCTGCTGGTTCACGGCAAGCCTGCCGGCCACTACGAGCTGGGAATCCCAGGCCGCCACAACCTGCAGAACGCCATCGCCGCGATGGCCGTCGCGCTGACGGAGGGCGTCAAACCCGAGCACGTCGCTCGCGGGCTGGCCAGCTTCAAAGGCGTCAAGCGGCGCTACCAGTTCATCGGCGAGAAGAAGGGCATCCGGGTCTTCGACGACTACGCACACCATCCGACCGAGATCGCCGCGACGCTCGCTTCGGTGCGCCTTTCCAAACCGCGCCGGCTGGTCGTCTTGTTCCAGCCTCATCGCTACACGCGAACGGAGCTTCTGGCCCCGCACTTCGCGCGCTCCTTCCGCGACGCGGACGTGGTGATCCTGATGCCCGTCTACTCTGCCGGCGAGACGCTCCGAAAGGGCGTTTCGAGCGACCTCATCTACCAGCACATGGTCCAGGGCCACAACTACGTCGTGCAGATCAAGAGCTCCGAGAGCCACGACAAGCTGCTCCCGCTCATCGCCAGTCAGCTCGAACCCGGCGACACGGTCATGACCGTCGGAGCCGGCGACGTTTACAAGATGGGGCAGATGCTCCTCGACTTCGTGGAGAAGCACTGATGCGACCCGAAGTTCGAGGCCTGGATGCCTTGGCGCCGGACACCCAGTTCGATCAAGCGGCAACGCACGTCACCACGTTCCGGATCGGGGGCCCAGCCTGGGCCGTCACTCGCGCCCACACGCCGGAGCAGCTGCGCGACGTCTTGCGCTTCCTGGCCGAGCGTAGCGTTCCCTACCGGATGGTGGGCAAGGGGAGCAACTTGCTCTTCCCCGACGAGGGTTACCCCGGCGTACTGCTGCTTCTGGGCGACGGCTTTTCGGAGCTCACCTATGGCGAGAACGGCCTGTTCACGGCCGGCGCCGGGATGTCTTTGCCACGGATGGCCAACCTCATCGCCCGGGCGGGGATCGCGGGACTGGAGTTCTCGGCCCAGATCCCGGGCTCAGTCGGCGGCAGCGTCGCCGTCAACGCAGGCGCGTTCGCCCAGGATTTGCATTCGAAGCTGATCGGCGTCCGGGCCGTGACGCGGATGGGCGAAGAGATCGCACTGCCGGCCGCCGCCCTGCGGGGCGCCTATCGCAGTACCGCACTCAAGGGACGCCAGGACTTCATCCTCACCGAGGCCACCTTCCGGGGAGAGTCTGCCGACGCCCGCGACGTCCAGCGCAAGCAGAAGGAGTACGGGCTCTATCGGGAAAAGACCCAGCCTCTCAAGATGGCCAGCGCCGGCTGTGTCTTCAAGAACCCGGGCAAGGGCTGCTCCGCGGGCGCGCTCATCGATCAGCTGGGCCTGAAGGGTCATTCCGTAGGCGACGCCCAGGTCTCCGAGAAGCACGCCAACTTCATCGTCAACACAGGTCACGCGCGCGCTGTCGACGTCCTGGAGCTGATTGCCCAGGTTCAGGCCAAGGCGATGGCGGAAGTCGGCATTCAGCTGGAAACAGAGATCGAGCTGGTCACGGCCGGACAGCTGGCGATGGCAGCTTAGGGGCAGGCTCGAGGGGTGAGGCTTGAGGCCATTTTCCCTTCCCGGAAGAGCGATTCTGTGCTAAACTGGACCTCCAGTTCTTCGCGAATCCGGGGAGCTCCAGACAATGAGCAAAGGTGTGGGCCAGCCGGGTCATCGGGTCCGCTACCGCCCCGGTGAAGTCCGTACCTCCAGGCGGGGCAGGCGAATCCGAGGCGTCCAGGAGCTCTTCGTAGGGATCACGCGAACAGCGTACTGGACCGGCCTGGCTCTGCTGGTGTCCTATGCCCTGTACCAGAGCTACGTCCTGATCTACGAAACGTCCTACCTCCGTCTCGAGAACGTCCTGGTGATGGGAAACTCGGTGCTCCAGAAGGCAGATATCGTCTCCATGACGGGAATCGAGCTGGGGAGCCACTTCTTCAAGTACAGGCCCAAGGAGATCCGGGCCGTGCTCCTCCAACATCCGCGCGTCCGGGAAGCCAGTGTCGAGCAGCTCAGCCCGAAGACTCTGGCAATCCAAATCGTGGAGAACCGGGCAGCCTTCCGCACCGTCGTTTCGGACCAGGTCCTGGAAGTCGGAGAGGACGGACGCATTCTCGGGGCCGCCGCGACCGCCGCCACGACGCTTCCACTGTTGCTGGGGCTGCCTGAGGACAAGCCCGACGAGCGCGGAAACCGCCGCATCGCCCCCGAGGTGTTCGCCCAGATCCCTTCGTGGCTCTCGGCGCTCAAGGGGAGCTTCCTGGCCGATTTCGAGTCGGTCGACTTCCAGAAGCCGTTCCGGGTCGAGGTTCGTTGGCGCGGGCGCCGCGTGCACCTGGGCGAGCCGGCGGACATCCACGAGATGGAATCTCACGCGCGCGCCACGCTGGCCGACGCCCAGCGGCGGCGGGTCGGCATCGGTCAAATGGATCTGCGCTTTCATATGCTGGTCGTGAAGTACGAGTCGACCCCCGCGACGACCACCGGCACCTGGACGACCGAGCTCGCCGCGCTGGCGCCGTTGCCGTTGGCAACGGGTCCGACGGCGATCGCGACGGTCGCCGAAGCGGCTACCGCGGCATCGACGGAGCTGGTGCCGCTCACGGCGCACCCGGACGTGCTCGCAGCGGCGCTGCCGGCCGACTCCTCGACCGGTCCGCAGGTCACGACCACGGCCACCTTCGACGACCAGGAGCTCATGGCGCTGGCGGCTGACCCCTCCAGCAGCGTGCCCCCGGAATCCAAACCTGCCTTCGACTCCTCCGACGAGAGCGAGGAAGCCCCGGATCCGGCTTACATCTACAACCCGCCCGCCGTACCGCGGGACGACGATGAGGAGGCCGCCGCCCCGGGGCGATCCGGCCGCCCTCACGCGGATCGTCCCCGCTCCAGGCGGTCGCCTTCAGAGGAGAGCGGCGGTGGCAACTAACAACATCATCGTCGGTCTCGACATCGGCACGACCAAGATCAGCACCATTGCCAGCGAGATCGACGAGAACAACAACATCAACGTCATCGGCATCGGGCTGGCCCCGTCGCTGGGCCTGCGCAAGGGCGTCGTCGTCAACATCGAGGACACGACCCGCTCCATCATGGAGTCGATCTCGGAAGCCGAGAAGATGGCCGACGTCGTCATCGACTACGTCTACGTTGGGGTGGCCGGTTCGCACATCTCCAGCTTCAATACGAAGGGCGTAGTCGCCGTGGCTGGCGAAGACCGCGAGATCTCGCAAGCCGACATCCAGCGCGCCATCGAAGCGGCCAAGACGTTCGCCGTTCCGCCGAACCGCGAGATCATCCACATCCTGCCGCGATCGTTCACGGTCGATGACCAGACCGGCATCCGCGACCCCATCGGGATGTCCGGCGTCCGGCTGGAGGTCGATGTCCACATCGTCATGGGCGCCGTGACGGCCGTTCAAAACCTCATCAAGAGCTGCAACCGCGCCCATCTGGACGTCGCCAACATTGTGCTGGAGCCGCTGGCCAGCGCCGAAGCAGTCCTGACCGCCGACGAGAAGGACCTGGGCGTCTGCCTCATCGACATCGGCGGAGGCACGACCGACCTGGCCGTCTTCATCCAAGGCGCCATCGTCCACAGCAGCGTGTTGCCGGTCGGGGGAAGCCACGTCACCAACGACATCGCGGTCGGCCTGCGAACGACCACGGCGCGGGCCGAGGAGCTCAAGGTCAAGCACGGCGCGGCCTCCGCGGAGTTCGACAAGAACGAAGCAGCCCTCGAGGTGCTCAACACCGGCGGAGATTCCAGTCGCACCATCACCAGCCGCAGCCTCTGCGAGATCATCGAGCCTCGGATGGAGGAGATCTTCTCGCTGGTGAAGATCGAGCTTCAGAAAGCCGGGTGCTGGGACCACCTCGCCGCAGGCGTGGTACTGACAGGCGGAACCTCACTGCTACGCGGCGCAGCCCAGCTGGCCTCACGCGTGCTGGACCTTCCGGTGCGGGTCGGCCGGCCGATCAACCTGAGAGGTCTCAGCGAGAAGGTCAACAGCCCACTGTTCTCGACAGGCGTCGGCCTGATTCACTACGGCGTCGCCAACCAGGCCACGCATCCTCTCGGGCACTACCAGGGCTCCAGCCTCTTCGAAATCGTGCTCGACCGCATGCGCGGCTGGTTCCGCGAAATCTTCTGAGCAGCAAAAAAGACGGGAGCGGGGCGCCGGAAGCAGAATCGGCACCCCGCGATCCCGTTACCGTATCGATTCGTCTTACCGCTGCCTGGGGCCCCCTGCCTCGGGACCACCGCCTAGTAGCTGCTGGGGGCAAATACAGGCGGCGTCCCGAGACCTCTCTGGGGAGAAGAGAGGCACCCACCTGGGGAGATGCTTCATCCGAGTCCACCTCTCTCTCACCAGCTTGGACGACCGGCCATGCGGGAACTTGCGCCTGGGCGTGAAAAAAATTTCATGCTGAATAAACCGCCGCGACGCCCCGGCGGCCACAATGGCCAGAGTGCAGGCGCCGGCGCGGCCAGCCGCTCCGAGACCCGCCAGGCCAGATTTGCGGATGGAAAGACCCTTTCCGCGGCTTGATCCGGCGCCGCTCGCCCAGGCACAATGGAGCCGCGCGCCGCCCGAAGAGCGGCGAGCCGACCGGAAGGGGCCCCAACGTGGCAGCTGCGAAAACCTCGGCCAAGACAGGCAAGGCAACGCCCAAGAGCTCTGGCGGCAACCGCATCTACGCGGAGGCGGACAAGCTGATTGACCCGCCCGTCACCCGGGAGAGAATCGAAGAGGCCGTGTCGCTCCTGGAGGACAGGCTCGACGACGATCCGGCGGACGCAGGCTGCCGGTGGCGGATTGCCCGGGCATTCATTCGCCTGTTGGAGGCCGAGACCGGAACGGTGCTCGAGGAGAAGCGGGAGTATTACCCGATTCTCGACGAGTGCGGGAAGCGAGCCCTCGCCGAAGCAGAGAGGGCCCACGAGCAGTCGCCCAGGGACCCCGATTGCGTCGGATGGCACATGGTGTCCTACGGCTACTACTCCGTATCCATCGGGATCGTACGGGCCGTCCTGCAAGGCGCCGCGGGCAAGTACCTGGCCCTGGCCGACGAGTTGAACGCGCTCGACGAGCGATGGCTAGCGGCGGCCGGCTGGCGCGCCATGGGCCGCTTTTACCGGGAGGCACCCTGGCCGAAGCGGGACCTCTCCCGCTCCGTGGAGTGCTTCACACGAGCGGTGGAACTGGGTCCCAAGCGCCAGGAGAACAAGCTGCACCTGGCCCTGGCCCTGGCCGACGACGGCGAGGAAGACGAAGCGATCGGGCTGCTGGAGCAGGTGGCCAAGGGCAAACCGGAGCCCGCCGAGGCCCATATCCATCGGGCGCTGGTCGCCTACGCGCGCCAGAAGCTGGGCCAGCTGGGCGGCTGACGGGCAGGCGTCAGGGATTAGGCTTCAGGCGTCAGGGATCAGGGATCAGGCGTCAGGGATCAGGGTTTGACGCGAGTGATGCTGGCGAGGAGCACTTGCATGAAGCGGCGGTTCTGCTCGGGCAGGCCGATGGTGACGCGAATGTGGCGGGGCGCGCCGAAGCCTGTGCCGGGGCGCACGATGACGCCGCCGCGCATCATCTCGTCGAAGAGCCGGGCCGCGTCGACGCCGGTGTCGACCCAGATGAAGTTGGTCTCGGAGGCAGTGAACTGCAAGCCGGCTGCGGCGAGAGCGGCGTAGAGGTACTCCTTGCCCTCGCGGATGAGCTGCAGCGTGCGCGCGATGTGCTCGTCGTCGTCCAGGCCGGCCAGCGCGGCGCGCTGCGCCAGCACGTTCACGTGAAACGGCACCTGGACCTGGCGCATGGTGCGGATGATGTCGGATCTGGCCATGGCGTATCCGATGCGCAGCCCCGCCAGCCCCAGGCTCTTCGACAGGCTCCTGAGCACGACGACGTTCCACCCTTCGAGCACGAAGCTCACGGAGCCTCGATACCGGGGATCGTCCACGAAGTCGTAGTAGGCCTCGTCGAGCACCAGCACGACCTGCTCCGGCAGCGTCCGGGCGAATGCCTCCAGCTCGTCGACACCCAGAATGGTACCGGTCGGATTGTTCGGGTTGGCGATAAAGACGAGCTTCGTATGCTCGTTCACCAGCCGCGACATTGCGCCCAGGTCGAGCCCAGCGCCATCGAGCGGCGCGGCGCGCACCACGGCGTCCTGGATCCGGCTGGCGATCGTGTACGCCGAGAAGCTGGTCCCCGACGTCACGACTTCATCCCCTGCCGCCAGGAAGCACTGGGCCAGATAGTAGATCAGCTCGACGGCGCCATTGCCGAACATGACGCACTCCGGGCCGAGGCCGTTTCGCCTGGCGATCTCGTCCACCAGCTGGCGGCAGTGGGTATCCGGGTAGATCGAAGAGTCCTCGAGTGCCGACTCGAGCGCGGCGCGGGCCAGCGGCGACATACCGAGCGCGTTCTCGTTGCTGGCGAGCTTGAGCACGTCTGTCAGGCCTAGCTCGCGCTCGACCTCCGCTGCCGGCTTTCCCGGACTGTAGGGACGAAGCGACTCCAGGTGCGGCTTGGCCGTGGGCGCAAAGTCGCTCTTAGCGACTTTTCTGGGTCTCTCTCCCCCGGCGAGCTTGGTCTCTTCGGCGGCACGCATGACGCTGCTTGCTCTCCGCAATTGCGAAGCCAACTCGCGCAAGTCGTCTCGATCGGACATGGCCGCCTTACGACCTCTCGACCTTTTCGAGCGCTGCCGCGGAACGACAAGTGAGCCGCATGGGGCGCGTGCCATCTCCGCGACGCACGACCAGCTCCACGTCACCGACCAGCGAGCTCGTGTTCGAGAGCGTCGTCCCGTCCGTGTCGATCAGCTCGAAGGTGCGCTCGCGGCCTGGCTCGACGCTGGCGTACGCCTCCACGTGCAGCCCGCCCCCGCTGGTCTCCAGACGGTAGCCGCCTCGTGATACCGTGCCGCGATTGCGCCGCAAGAGGTCGATGGGGCCGCTGGCGTCGAGAACCTCGTCCCCGAGCCTCAGGAAGACGGTGGTCAGCGCGTTGCGATTGCCGCCCCGGGTCAACGTGAGCGCCTCGAGCGCGGCCCGGACCGGCGTGCCGTCCTCGGCGCGGAACTGGTTGGCGTGCAGCCAGCACCAGCCGTCGGCATGACGCGTCCCCCAGATGTGGCCCAACATGCCGGGAGCCCCCCGGAGGGGCCGCCGGTGGCCCGCGGCGGCGACGTTCCGCTCGAGCCAGCCATCGTAACTCACGTCCTCGAACGGCGTCGCCGCGTTGGAGTCGGCCACCAGCCGCGCCACCATCGCGGGGCTGACGTATCGAAACGAGGGCGGCTCCGGGAAGAAGCGCAGATCCCAGCTCAGGCTTCCGTCCGGCCCGGTCAAGCGGGCAGCCGACCGAACGCACCCAGCCACGGCGTCCCAGACCAGGTAGGTATCCCGGTCCATCGCAATGGCCAGCACGTCCGGGGAGATCTGGAGCCTCTCGAAATCGAAAGATTGATGGAGCTGGAAGTTGCCAGATGGGTCGGTAGCGTCGAAATGAATGCCCCAGACATCAGCGCGCGGCTGCTGGCCCTCGGAGCGCGTCAGGAGCTCGTACCGGAACCAGAAGCCACAATTCCTGCCCTCGTGCGAATAGACCGTCTTTCCATACCAGACTTCGTAGGCCCTCGACGGAACCGGCCGCCACCGGTAACGGGGCAGGACGTCCTCGCGCCAGCTGCTGTCAGGAAGTGCCATGGGAGGCCTGGATCGTAGCAGGGGAGCGGGTCCGCGGGCAATCCGTTGCAAAAGACAACATCCCCTGTGGGCTGAAAGCGGCTCTGGGAGCGAGCTCTCGAAGCCTCGGGCCTGACCCGTTGTGATTCACAACGGCGGCTCCGGACACCCCGCGGGGCGCTCGAGACAAAAACCGGCGCTGGGAGCGGCATTCCGATGCATCGCTATGGGTGGCAAGCCTGTTGCTTCGGAAGTCGCCAGTCGAAGAACGGGGTCCCGTCTGAAGGTTCGGCCGACCGCCAGACAGCCCCACAGCCGCAGAACCAAGGAGCCGGACGCAGCATGCAAGCAGCAAGAGTCAACAGCCCGCGGGGTGGGTCCTCCGAGGCCCATCTCGCAAGCTACGCCAAGGTCGCAGTCAGCTACCCCAGGCTCACCCGC
Organism: Candidatus Wallbacteria bacterium; assembly: GCA_016213845.1. GTDB lineage: Bacteria > Muiribacteriota > UBA6191 > JACPRK01 > JACPRK01 > JACPRK01. The sequence goes on along the minus strand of JACQZN010000035.1, from coordinate 1,059 downwards.
GAGGACGAGATCCAGCTGGCCGAGGAAGTGGCCAAGGGCTCAGACGAGGCGGTGCACCGTCTCGTCCTTTCGAACCTGTACCTCGTCATCCGCATCGCCCGGAACTACCGGCGCCAGAACACGTCGTTGCTCGATCTGATCAACGAAGGCAACATCGGCCTGTTGAAGGCCGCCCGGAAGTTCAACCCTCAGTTCGGGATCCGCTTCTCGAGCTACGCGAGCTGGTGGATCAAGCAGCGCATCTCCATCTACCTGATCCAGCACACCAAGGGCGCCATCAGCATCCCGATCCGCAAGGTCCTGCAGCTCTACAACCTCAACCGGGAGTCGCAGCAGCTGCAGAACCAGCTGCATCGCCGCCCCACGGTCGAGGAGCTGGCCACGTCGATGAGGACGACTCCGCAGTCCGTGCAGGAGACGATGAACCTCATCCCGGAGTACCTGAACATCGACGACTGCCTGGGAGCCGCAACGACCAACGACGTCGAAGCCGGCCGCTCCAGCTCCGTCGGACACCTGGCCAGCGTCCCGAGCACGGTCGAGAGGAGCATCCAGCACAAGACTCTGCAGAGCTCGCTCGGGTCGATGCTGGACGTGCTGAGCGAGCGCGAGCGCGAAGGCGTGAAGCTCTTCTTCGGCCTGACGGGCGGCGAAGAGATGAACTACGCGGCGCTCGGCCGGCAGCTGAAGATCAGCCGCGAGGGCGCGCGCCAGCTCATCAAGCGGTCGATCGAGAAGCTGCGGGCGCACCCGAAGGCCGACCTCCTCAAAGAGTACCTGGTCGCCTGAGGCGACCCTGAACCTTAGACCCTTCGTTCGAATCGGGCCCGGGCAACCGGGCCCCGTTTCTTTCTGGCGGCCGGTGAAGACCGCGTGCCAGCCCTGGACCCGGGGTCGCGGGGCGATCCGTCTGGGAGAGCGTCGGGGAAAAACAAACAGGGAACAGGGAACCGGGGACCGGGAACAGGCAACGGAAAACTGAACCTGTCCGTTCGATTCCCGAATTCCTGTTCTCTGCTACCTCTATCCCTTTCCCGGTTTGGGTTCCGTCCGCTTCCC
>JACQZN010000057.1:117048-126128 GCA_016213845.1 Candidatus Wallbacteria bacterium | reverse complement strand
GCGGCGGCCCCCTCCCTGCCTCCCGCATCGGCTTCAATGGGGCCACGGCTTCAATGCCGTGGAGAGGGCCATCCTCAAGGGGAAGGCGCGGGACACCTTCCTGCTTCAATGGGGCCACGGCTTCAATGCCGTGGAGAGGGCCACCTGTGAGTCTTGCACGTGGTGCGGCCTGGCGCAGCCGTTCGCGAGCACCCCACCAGCTATGCCGCCTGCCGTGGGCCGCCCTGGCCTCGGCGCCGTGCGGGAGCTGGTCGGCAGTCGGCTCCAGCAGCGGCTTGTCCGTCGATTGCGAGCGACCCCGGGCATTCCCACGCGGACGAGGCGCTCGCGGTGTGAACGTCGAACTGCCTGAAGCCCCGCCACCAATACTTGCCATCGGCTCCCGCGTGCGCTAACCCCTTTCTCCGGAGGGTGGACCGGGAGGGCGGGGTGCCTCGTCCGGCGCGGCCAGGGTTCGGGTACGCCACAGCCCGGGGTGGCTAGACCATGTTCGACTTTCAAGGAGCGATTCATGAGCGAGTTGCGACTTCAGGATAACTCATCTGTGCTTGCCGGCGATAGCCTCGAGCTCGTCCCTCTACGGGCCCTCAACGAGTTTGTCTACTGCCCACGGCTCCACCACCTGATGTATGTGCAGGGCATCTTCGTCCAGAACGCCGACACGATCGAAGGAGCCGCTCAGCATCGCCGCGCCGAAAAGCGACGCCCCAAGCGGCCTCGCACGAGAAAGCAATCCGAGGAGAAGGAGGATGAGGCGGAGGCCGTCTCGCCCTGGCCCGTACCACCCGCGGAGCTGTATCTGGGCTCGCCGGTGCTCGGCCTCGTTGGGAAACTCGATGCGATGCGGATCGAGGACGGAAGGCACGTGCCCGTCGAGTACAAGCGCGGGGCGGCCCCGGCACCCGATCGCACCATCGAACTCGAGGGCCAGCCTCTCTGCCCAGGCGCCTGGCCGGGGGACCAGATCCAGGTCGCCGCCCAGGTCATGTTACTCGAGGCCAACGGCTACTCCTCCAGCTATGGCCTGCTGCACTACCGCGCCAGCCACTCGACCGTCCGGATCGCCCTCGACGAGCCCTTGCGCGCCCTGGTGCGCATCGTCGCCGAACGCACTCGTGCAGGGGCCCTCGCGCCGATGCCTCAGCCGCTGATCGATTCGCCCAAGTGCGTTCGCTGTTCGCTGAACACCGTCTGCCTTCCCGAGGAGACCAACACGCTGCTGAAGCGAATCGAGGAGCCGCGTCGCATCGTTCCCGGCCGGGACGATGGCGGGTGTCTGTACCTGGTCACCCAAGGTGCCCGCGTCGGGCTCGACGGCGAGGCCCTGCGCATCACGCTGCCGGACCTGCCCGAGGAGCGCGTACTGCTCAAGGACGTCGCCTCCGTGGTCGTGATGGGAAACGTCCAGGTGACGACCCAGGCACTGGTGACCCTGATGGAGGCCGGGCGCCCGGTGACGTACACGACGCGCACCGGCCGGCTGCTCGGCACAGCTTGCGGCTTGACTGGCAAGAACGTCGCGTTGCGCCGCCAGCAGCTCCTGGCTGCCGAGAAGCACGAGGCCGCACTTGCCATCGCCCGCGGGATCGTCCAGTCCAAGATCAGCAACCAGCGCACGCTGCTACGGCGCAGTGGTCGCGTCGCCGAGGCCGCTCTCGAGGAGCTGACCTCGGCTGTCTCGGCCGCAGCGCGCAGTCCCGACGTGGCCAGCCTGCTGGGAGAGGAGGGGCGGGCGGCGCACGTCTACTTCAGGGAGTTCCCGTCTCTCTTGCAGGAGGAGACGCGGATGCGCTCGGAGATGGACGGCCGCAACCGCAGGCCGCCAAGGGACCCGGTCAATGCGATGCTCTCCTTCGGCTATGCCCTGCTGGCGAAGGACGCCGCGACCGCGTGCGCGGCGACCGGCTTCGATCCGATGATCGGGTTCCTGCACGCGATGCGGGCCGGCCGCCCGGCCCTGGCGCTGGACTTGATGGAGGCGTTCCGGCCGCTGGTCGTCGACTCGATCGTTGTGCGGTGCGTCAACACGCGAGCAGTAACGCCGGAGAGCTTCCACCGCTCCCAGGCGGGCGTTATCCTGTCAGCGCCGGGCAGGCTGGCGTTCTTGAAAGCCTACGAGCAGCGGATGGATGAGCTCATCACGAATCCCGTCTTCGGTTACCGGATGCGCTACCGCCGGATGCTGGAGCTGGAAGCCCGGCTGCTGGCGCGCCACCTGGAGGGCGAGCTGCCGGCTTATCGCCCACTGACCACGCGGTGACCCCATGCGCCACTTGTACATCGTCGCCTACGACGTCGCCGCACCTCGCCGGCTCAAGAAGGTCCATCGCATCGTGCGGGATTTCGGAGATCGCCTCCAGCTCTCCGTCTATCTCTGTCAGCTCTCCGAGAAGGAACTCGCCTTGCTGCGGGAGCGCCTCACCGACGTCGTGAACCAGGCACACGATCAGGTCCTCTTCGTCCGGCTGGCGCCGGTGCGCACCGGGGACGAGGCCGCCGAGCGCGTCGATCACCTGGGTCGCGAGCCCTACCTGGAGGACGTGGGGGCGATGGTCTACTGAGGGCGGGCGCATGAGCAATCTCGAAGAGCCATTTGAGCTGTCAGCGGGCTGGAAGGTGCTTGGCCACGCACTCCTCACCGAGCATCCTTCGGGCTTTGTGCAAGTTGTGCGTGCAACATCGAAGCCGCAGGTTCGAGAGTTCGTAATGACCCCTCGACAGAAGGGCTCGATGTGGTCGAGCTCCAGATCCCAGCGGGAGAGGCACGGCACTGCCTGCGGGGAAACGTAGGTGCAACGGCCGCCGTCCCGCAAATGGACGGCATCCCGGATCTCGACTGGGATGGCGCGTGAGCGCCTCCGGGCCTCGTTGGTTTCTGGCTGTACACCGCTGGCCAGCTCCCTTCCGTGGGCCTCGAAGCCCTTGGGAGTCGACGCGGGGCTCTCCGAGATTGCAGTGCCGGCTTCGCTCAGCGCGCTCGGACAGCGAAGGGGCGGCGGGCAGGCGGCACTCTCCGCGAGCCGGTCGGCAGATTCCGTTTGTCCGCGGGCCTCCCTCTTCTTGGCCCGAAGAAGCGGGTCATTCCTCTGGAGGAACTCCTCGAGCACGGCGGCGAAGAGCTGCTCGTAGCTGCCTCCTGCGGGAATCTGCCCGAGAGCAGCTCGTGCGCCCTCTCAAGGCCAACCAGCACGAGTTGATGCGCAACATCCAGGCTCCGGCGCCACGTTCACCGGCTGCCTGACGGCGCCGTTCCTGCGGCCGCGAGCGATTCGAGGACAGCGCCGCCGCGCCCAGGCCCCGGTCGTCGCCAGCCACTCGCGCAAGTCGAGCTTTCAACGACCGTTGCGGGCCCGTGGTGCGCCCGGGGAACTGGCATCATCAGTCCTGGCCCGCGCTGTGAGAGGGTACGGCTCAACTGGCTCTTCTCGGATGTCGGCACTTGAAACCAGATGGCAGCTTTCGTACTCTCCGGTCGACAGCAACACCCGTGGTGTTTTCAGGGGACCTCGCCGACGGCAACCAGGGGAGGCGCAGGCGGATGCCGACCCGATCCGATCACGCTGCGCGATGTCGCCGACGTCTCGCCCACCGACCACCTGAACTGCACGATTGTACGGGCACGTTCGTGCCACATCGGGCTGGACATTTCAAGCCGCTTGCATGCTCACAGTACGTACCGTAACCTAGCAGCAGCGGCCGCATCTTCAGGAGCGCCAAGAGACTGGCCATCGATAGCTGCGGTCACGAGGAGTGGAAGCGCAGATGACAGGGGCTTCGAGCGCAGACTTCGAGAGGTTCTTCGTCTCGCTTGCCGGCGAGGCGAAGGTGCCATACGACTGGCAACAGGAGCTGGCAAACTCTCAGGTGCCTCGTAGCCGCCTCATCCGGATACCGACCGGGATGGGCAAGACCCTGGGAGTATTGGCAGCCTGGTCGTGGCACCGGCTCATGCGCGGTGACGAGCGCTGGCCCCGCCGGCTGGTCTGGTGCTTGCCGATGCGGGTCTTGGTGGAGCAGACGGAGGCCGTGGCGCGACGGGCGTTGCAGCGGCTAAATCTCCTGTGGGCCGGCGCCGGCTCGCACCGAGGCCGCGTCGGTGTCCACCTGCTGATGGGCGGCGCAGACTCCGCAGGGGACTGGCACTTGCACCCCGAGGACTGCGCGGTGTTGATCGGCACGCAGGATATGCTGCTGTCTCGGGCCCTGAACCGAGGGTATGCGGCAGGCAGGGCCCGATGGCCACTCGAGTTCGGACTACTGAGTCACGACACGCTCTGGGTGGTCGACGAGGCACAGTTGATGGACGTCGGTCTTGCGACCACTGCCCAATTGCAGGCCTATCTGGACGCCGACAAACCGAAGGGCTTCCGACCCCGGCACACTTGGTGGACAAGCGCGACGCTGCAGCCCCGATGGCTCGAGAGCGTCGACACGCGGCCACACATGTCCGACTGGACCACCGAGCCCGTGACGCTCCCTTCTTCCCTGCGCCACCAAGGCCTCGGCGCAATCTCCAAGGGACTGACATGTTCCAAGGTGGAGGCAGGCGCCGCCCGCGCTTTCGCCGGACTGGTGTTGGAGGGCCATCGAGCAACGGTCGAGGAAGGCTTCGGTCGTATAACACTAGTCGTCTGTAACACGGTTGAGCGCGCGTGCGAGACCTTCGATCAGCTGCGGTTCCTGGCACCAGAATAGGCAGTGGAACTAGTCCACAGCCGGTTCCGCGTCGCGGACCGAACGCGATGGCGGGACGACTTCCTGAACCGCGAAGCCTGCCGGCCCGGCGCCGACCTCATTGTGGTCGCCACACAGGTCGTCGAGGCAGGCGTCGATCTATCGGCCGGCAGCCTGGTCACCGAGCTGGCTCCCTGGTCCAGCCTGGTCCAAAGGTTTGGTCGCTGCGCCCGTTACGGCGGTACGGGGCAGGTCCACGTCGTGGATCGGGGTAGCGACAGGGACGCCCTACCGTACGAAGAACATGAGATGAATGCGGCCCGCGAAGCGTTGTCGGCGCTCGTCGAGGCGAAAACCGGTGCCGGCATCGCCAGCCTGGAAGACTTCGAGGCTGGGCTGGGAGCAGAGGCCCTCGGCCGGCTGTATCCGTATGAGCCATCTCATCTGTTGCTGCGCCGGGAGTTCGAGGAGCTCTTCGATACGACGCCCGACCTGACGGGCGCCGATCTGGACATCGGTCGTTACATCCGTTCCGGGGATGAGCGGGACCTGCTGGTCTGCTGGCGCGAGATCCCGCGCGCCGACAAGGGACGGCATCCCTCGGCCCCGCCGCACGACTGGAAGCCGCATCGCGGGGAGTTGTGTGCAGTTCCCTTCCTGAAGGCGCGCGACTGGCTCTGCGGAAAGGAGTCCAAAGACAAACCCAGTCGCAGGCTCCGCAACCGTGTGCGGGCCTGGATTTGGGACTGGCTCGAGGGGTGCTGGGCTGTGGCCGAGCGCACCACGCTGCTGCCGGGCCGCGTCGTCTGCGTAGCGTCGGAGGTGGGCGGGTACCGGCCAGTCCGCGGCTTCGATCCAGAGAGCACCGATCGCGTGCCGGAAACGCAGGACTCTCATCTTGCCGGAAAGGTCCTTCCCGAGGTCGCGACCGAGGAGAGCGATGGCTGTGACGAGTTGAGTGTCGCCGCGTGGAAGACCATCGGTTGTCACGGCCGCGAGGTCGCCCGGGAAGCCGAGGAGCTCGCACGAACGGTCGGGTTGCCCGGGAGCTTGTGCAAGACGCTCGCGCTGGCTGGTCTGTGGCACGACGTCGGCAAATCGCACCCCGCCTTCCAGGGCAGCATTCGGTCCGCGGAGGACAAGCGGCCCGAGCGCCAGGACCTGGCAAAGGCTCCGCCCAAGGCCTGGTTGCGTCCGGCCGGGACTTACCGTACAGCCGACGATCGCGATCACCGTCCGGGCTTACGACATGAGCTGGCAAGCGCGCTGGCGCTGTTCGCGGTGCTGTCGCGCCGGGCTCCCCGCCATCCGGCGCTGTTGGGCCGGTGGATGGAAGCGTTGGAGCTGGCGGGCCGAGGGGCGCAACCTGAGCCGGAGTCGACGGATGAGCTGACACCGGCGGAGCGAGCGGTGTTGGATTGCACAGCGGAGGAGTTCGATCTACTTGCCTACTTGGTGGCCAGCCATCACGGTAAGGTCCGGGTGGCATTGCATGCCGGGCCTCGAGATCAGGAGTATCCGGACCGAGGCGACGGGCGCGGGCTACCGATCCGAGGTGTGAGGGAAGGCGACGAACTGCCGGCCTTGGCGCTGGGCGAAGGAGGGCCGCAGGTACCGGCCGCCAAGCTGACGCTGGAGCCGGCCGCGCTGGGGTTGTCACTGCGCACCGGTTCCAGCTGGCGCGAGCGAACGCTGGGACTAGCGGCGCGATTCGGGCCGGCCGGATTGGCCTGGCTGGAGGCGTTGTTGATCGCCGCCGACCGGCGCGCTTCGCGCCTCGTAACGCCGGATCCTCAGCTGGCTGCAAAAGCGGAGGTGGCGCCCTGACGCTGCACCTACATCACCTGGCCGGATGCGGTCCGGTGCCGTTGTCCAGCTATCTGAAATCGCTGGGCATCCTGCGCCTGCTGGCAGAGCAGAAAGATCCTGGGGCCAGAGGATGGTGGCAGGACGAACACTTCTGCCTGCTCACTGAACTCGATCGGGAGGAGCTGGAACGGTTCTTCCTGGAGGAGTACGCGCCGACGCCCTTCGTGTCACCGTGGAACAAGGGCTCGGGATTTGTGGCGAAAGATGATGCGGCACTTGACCCATTGGAGCGCTCAACTGCCTCTCGATTTGTAGCGTTTCGGGTCGGTATCGCCGCGGCGCGCGCGAATCTGGGCGACCTGACCGAGGCCGATGCCGCGGTACGGCGATTGAAAGATCGGACCAAGGTCAGGAGGGGCGTGACGGACAAGCAGAACCAGGAGGCTCGCCAGCTGAAGGACGACGCCGACTTCAAGGCCGAGTTGGCGGAGGCGGAACGCCGGTTCAAGACTCTAAAGGCGGACCTGTTTCGCCCGCTGTTGAAGGACTGGCGGGGAGCTCACCGGCGGTGGCTGGATGGCGCACTGGTGTGGCTCGAAGACGAGGGGAAGCCAGCCTGGCCGGCGCTACTCGGAACGGGCGGGAATGACGGTCGGCTCGACTTCACCAACAATGCAATGAAACGCATCGGGGAACTCTTCGACCTGGGCGCCTCCGACGGTGGTCCACGGTCTGAGAGCGGCGGCCTGCTTAGTCAGTGTCTCTGGGGTGTGCTGTCCAACGACTTGGCTGCGGGAGCTGCGGTCGGTCAATTCAACCCCGGTAGCGCCGGTGGAGCCAACAGCACCAATGGAGCCATTGGCGACAGTTTGATCAATTCCTGGGAGTTCGTGCTGGCGCTGGAAGGCGCCATCCTCTTCGGCGCGCGGTCGACCCGGCGCCTTGACCCTGCAGCCATCGGCGGTGCGAGCGCCCCGTTCGCTGTACGGGGGCAGCCCGTGGGCTATGGCAGTCGCGGACAGGACAAGACGGATCGAGGGGAGCAGTGGATGCCGTTGTGGACTCGCCCGGCGACCGGCCCCGACCTGGAGGTCCTTTTGTCCGAGGGTCGCATGCAGTTGGGCCGCCAAGTGGCCCATCGCCCGCTCGACGTGGCGAGGGCCGTGTCGCGGCTCGGAACGGCCCGCGGCATCGCCAGTTTCGTCCGCTACGGATACCTGGAACGTAACGGTCAGGCGCGCATCGCTGTGCCGCTGGGCCGTATCGACGTGCTGACGCGACCACGGGTCCGGTTACTCGACGATCTGGCACCTTGGCTCGAGCGACTTGAGCGCCGGACTCGTGACCAGCAGGCGATCCATCGCCTCGCCGCCGCTGTCGGCCGCCTCTCTGACTCCGTCTTTGCCCTCCTTACCCACGACGACAGTCCTGACCGCTGGCAGGCCGTGCTGCTCGCCGCTTCCGCGGTCGAGCAGGTGCAGGCCAGCGGCACTGGGTTCGAGGCCGGGCCCATCCCGCCCCTGTCCGCCGACTGGCTCCAGGCGGCCAAGGATGGGAGCCCAGAGTGGCGCCTGGCATGTGCACTGGGCAGCGCCTGCGCCTTCCGAGCTCGGGACAGACGAGCCGTTAATCCGGTTCGCCACCACGCCCTGCCGCTGGACTCGGGGGGGCATCGCTTCAAGGTCTTCGAGATGCGCCTGGCGAGAGATCCCAGGTGCGTCATGCTCGGCCGCGATCCCGTCGGCGATTGCTTGGCCCTGGTGGAGCGCAGGCTCACGGAAGCTGCTGCAGGCGCCGCGCGCACCTTGCCCCTGGTTTCCGCGCCGGGCTGTGCGGCATGGCCATCCGACCTGGCAGACCTGATCGCTGGCCGCGTCGATCTGGCCCGAGTGCTGGACCTGGCGCGAGCACTCATGGCGGTGCGCTGGGACCGATGGACCGGCCCTGGAGGGAATCGATGCGGCTCGGACGTCCGATGGCCCGCGGAGGCCTGGATGGCCCTGCGACTGGCGTCCCTGCCCTGGCCGCTCGACGAGGCACGTCGTGTCCCAACCGACCCGGCCATGGTCCGCAGGCTTGTAGCCGGCGACGCGGCCGCGGCGGTCGCTCTGGCCTTGCGGCACCTGCGAGGCGCCGGCTTTCGTGCGCCGCTCTCCGGGGCGTGCGCTGACCCGGCAACGGCCCGTCTCTGGGGAGCAGCCCTCGCCTTTCCGATTGACCGCCGTGTGGCCCAGACGATGTCCCAACGGTTCGGATTCTCGCAACGAGAGGAGATTCGATGAACGGCATTTTCGAAACCCTGGACAGGACCAACCGTGTTCTTTTCTCGGTCGAGCTCCGGCCGCTGCAAGGCGAGCGTTTCCAGCCCACCGGTTTTCCAAACCTCGGAGCTGCCACGTACCAGACCCAGCACGGCCCTCGCCTGCTGGTCGAGAGTGTGCAGAGCATGGCCAATCGGCTGGAGGCCACGTGCTGGGATTCCACCGCCAACGCGCCGGTGCCGGAACTGGCCGGCATCTCGCACGTGACGGTCACGCGCGGGGGGCATTTCCTCACCGACACGATGTTGGAGGCGCACCGGCTCAACAGCCCCTACC
>JACQZN010000057.1:0-117003 GCA_016213845.1 Candidatus Wallbacteria bacterium | reverse complement strand
GGATAGGTCGTTCTTTGACAAGATGAAGGAGGATCTCGGCAGCCTGGAGGAGGGGTCCATCGATCGCAGGCGCCTGGGGGAAGTCCTCCTGTGCTACGACATCGGTAGCCTCCTACACGGCGTCTTCCTCGCCAAGAAGGAGTTGGCCGGGGGCCGCCTGCGCGTGGCTCGCGCCCTGTCCGCATTCATCGAGGCCTCCAACGCCCGCGTGGCCGCCTCGGGCGGCGTCAAGAACGACCATGTGAATCCGTCGGGAGTCGCCAAGGACGGTTTCGGCAATGTTCCGTTCGCTCGCGATGAGTTCACCGCCGATCGGCTCGATTGCCATATCAACCTCGACCTGGCGCAGATTCGGGGATATGGGCTGGGCACCGGCGCCGAAAGTCTTCTCATCTTGCTGGCCCTTCACCGCGTGCGCAAGCTTTTGGACGGAGATCTTCGGCTGCGCACGGCTTGCGATCTCGAGCCAGTCTCGCTCGAGGCCATTCGGGCCACGCGTCCTGAGGGATTCGTTCTTCCGTCACTGGCCGAGTTGACGCAGGCTCTGCCGAGCTTCATCCGGAAGTGTGCGGACAAAATGAACCACACCACGGTGAAGTTCGAAGGGGCGATCGTGAAGGCCAAGCAAGTCACCGACGAAGCCGCCGGTGATGCGCACCAGGCGGAACCGGAAGACGGGGAGAGCGGGAGCTGACCGTGCCGACCCTGCTATTGAGGTTCCCGGGTGGGCGCTATCACGCCACCCCCTATGGCCATCACGTCAACGAAGGCCTGGTCGAGTGGCCTCCGAGCCCGTGGCGCCTGCTGCGTGCTCTTCTAGCTTGTGGCCATGCGACGCAGAAGTGGTCGCCAAAGGAAGGAAAAGGCGGCGTCCCCAGCGCGGCCTCGAAGTTGATCGAGGCCCTAGCCACAACTTTACCGCGCTACCGCCTTCCGGCTGCTAGCCTGGCTCACAGCCGACACTACATGCCCCTCGACGGCAGCGGGCAAAAGAAGACTCTGGTATTCGATACCTGGGCCCACGTTGGCGAGGGTACGCTGGCCGTCCGCTGGGACTGTCCTCTCGACGAGGATTCTGAGCGTCTATTTCATTCGTTGGCCGAGAACCTCGGATACCTTGGTCGAAGCGAGAGCTGGGTCCTTGCCAAGGCGATTTCGGACGACCACATGCTCCCGCTCGGAGTCGATTCGTTCCCCCATGATGGGGACCGCCCCCCCGGGCCAGGCTGGGAGCAGGTTTCCTTGCTGGCGCCCGAGTCTCGAGATGCCTACGAGGCCTGGCGTAAACAGTCCATCCAGCAAGGCTTGAGCGCCTTGCCGGAATCGGACGGGAAGAGGGGTGTCTCCAAGAAACTGCAGAAGAAGCGGCAAGAGGTCCAACTGCCCTTTCCCCAGGACCTGCTGGATTGCCTGCAGAAGGACACGTCCTGGTGGAAGGGGCACCATTGGAGCCAGCCGCCCGGATCGCGCCGGGTGCTCTACTGGCGACCCGATGACGCGCTTGCCGTCGGCCCGCCTGCACGCGTAGCGGCCGTACGGCCCCGACCCGTCGCGGCGATGCTGCTGGCCTTGACCACGCGGAGCGGCAGCCTCTCCGCGTTACCGTCAGTGACGCGCACGCTGCCGCAGGCCGAACTGATCCACCGGGCCCTGATTGGACGCGCGGGCGAAGGCGAGCCGATCGACTGTCCCGAGCTCGTCGGCCGCGACGGAAGCGGACAACCCCTGAAGGGACACCAGCATGCCCACGTGTTGCCGTTGGACCTGGACGTGGACGGCCACCTCGACCATGTCCTCGTCTACGCACCGATGGGCCTCGGCCCACGGGCCCAGCAGGCCATCAGGATGTTGCACAGGACCTGGGCGAAGGGCAGTCCAAGAGAGCTTCGGCTGGCGCTGGTTGGCGAGGGCGGATTGGACGACCTGATGCATCTTCCACCTCCTTTGCATGAAGGGGTCCGGATGCTCCTTGCGCCATCACGCATCTGGCGCAGCAAGACTCCGCTAGTTCTGCCTCGCCACTGCAAGCGAAGAGGAGCCAATAGGCTCGAGGGTCAGCTTTTGGCCGAACTCGAGTCGCACGGACTGCCGCCTGCTAGCGTCGAGGTCATGCCCTGGAACGACGAAACCAGCAAGCTGCGCTTCTTTGCGCGCGTGCGCCGTCACCCGGCCCCTCCCCCTCCCGTCGACGCCGGATTTGCCGTCCAGCTGCAGTTCGACGAGCCCACGGCGGGGCCCATCGTCCTGGGGTATGGCTCGCACTTCGGCCTCGGTCTCTTCGCCGCGGCTCCCAAGTGAGTCAGAGCTGCCCGTGCCCGAAGGGAGCCGGCAAAGCAGGAGTTCAACCACGAAAAACTCGATGTTGGCGTCGCGTCCATCGACCTTGTCGCGCGTGCGACGGAGTGCGCGGCAACCCCCCACATGTGCCGCCGCCTCAAACTTGTCGACGATGCCCGCTTGAGTAGCGGACGAGAACTGCTACTTCGCCTCGTGTCGATGCTCGTCCAGATGGATCGCAGGCAGACCAGATCGGGCACGGGCTGACTTGGCCAGGGACCCCCTGCGTGACATGCACCCATCCTGCAACGAATCCCTTGACGCTGTTGTTGATATTGATTATCATTATCAGTGTGAGGTGAACGTCGGGCGCTCTTCTTGCGCTCGCGGCTGGTTCCGGGAGGTGTCAGGTCATGTCCATCGTGAGCAAGGCTCAAGTCGTGACTGGTAGGCGAAGGGAAAGGACGGGCCTCGATGACGAGAGTTGCAGGGCCCACGCGTTGCTCGTCGCGAAGATGAGGCGATTCCTTGCCGTGGTCGTGGAGCTCGAGCCGGGTGCACCGGAGCTTCTGATGGAGGCGGCGCTGCTGCTGGAGCGCAATGGCGTTCCCGGCTGCCATCCGTTCCAGGTCACCCGTCCGGATGGATGCGTCGAACTGGGGTATGCGAAGTCCCGATGGGCGGTCGAGCTCTACCGTTGGCTACTGACGGACAGCTGCGTCCCCGAACGACACAGGCAGAGAATGCAGGCCGTGCTCCTGGGATTCGGGGCTGAATCTATCGACTCGATGGAGGCAGCCTGGAGACTCATGTGGACGGCTTGATGGACCTCGGGACCGTCGAGTGCCTCGGCTTGCTCGTCGGCTCAGGATGACCCTTCGACACTGTCCTTCGACACGGCTGCTTCCGCAGCCTGCTCAGGATGTGCGGGGAGGGAGAAGAGTGCTCGGGGTGAGCTTTGCCCGGGCCAGTCACGGCTCCTGGCGGGTCCGTGTGCGCCGCGCGGGCGCACGGCCGAAGCCGCCCCCGCCGGGCGTCTCCAGGCGCAGCCGCTCGCCCGGGCGCCAGGGACCGCTCAGCTTGCCGGGGAGGCGCCGCCGCCGTCCGTGCGCGATGAGGTAGTTGGCGCCTGGGCGTCCGGGCTGGCCCCCGGCCAGGCCGTACGGCGCGCGCCGCCGGCGCTCCGAGGAGATGCTCAGCTCCGCGTCGCAAAGCACCTCGATCTCTCTCACGACTCCATTGCCTCCCGTGTGCCGGCCACGCCCACCGCTGCCGCGCCGGACTTGGTAGCGTGTGACGCGAACCGGGTAGGCCAGCTCGAGCGCCTCCACGGGCGTGTTCAGCGTGTTGGTCATGTGCGTGTGGACGGCGTCGAGCCCCGCGGCGCCCGGCCGCGCGCCCATGCCGCCCGCGATCGTCTCGTAGTAGCTGAACGGCTGACCACTCGCCGGGTCGACTCCCGTGAACGCGAAGTTGTTCATCGAGCCCGAGCTGGCTGCGGGCACTCGGTCCGGCAGCGCCCGGGAGAGAGCCAGCAGCACGGTGTCCACGATCCGCTGGCTGGTCTCGACGTTTCCCGCCGCCACGGCCGCCGGCCGCTCGGGATTGAGCAGGCAACCGGCGGGCACGAGGACTTCCAGCGGCTCGAAGCAGCCCGCCGAGGACGGCGTTCGGGGCGGCATCAGGCAGCGGAAGCAGTAGGCGACCGCGGCAAATGTGACTGGAAAGACGGCGTTCAGGTTCCCGGGCACCTGGGGAGCCGTGCCGGTGAAGTCGGCGACGAAGCGGTCCGGACTGAGCGTGACGCGGCACCGGATCGGGATGTCGGTCAGTCCCAGGCCGTCGTCGTCCAGGAAGTCCTCTGCCGAGTAGCTTCCCGGCGGGAAACAGCCGAGCGTGGCCAGGGCGACCCTGCGGCCGTGATCGAGCACGGCCTGCATCGCTTCGGTCGCGCGGTCGGACCCCTCGCGGGCGCAGAGCTCCGCCAGACGTCGGGCGCCGGTGCGGTTGGCGGCGATCTGGGCCTGGAGGTCGCCCGCCCGCTCGTCGGGCGTCCGCACGGCGGCCAGGATGGCGTCGAAGGCGGGAGAAACGATAGTTCCGGCTTTGACCAGCCGGGTGGGCCCGATGACCAGCCCCTCGTCGGTCAGGCAGGTTGCGGTGCCCATGGAGCCGGCAGTGCGGCCGCCGATGTCGCTATGGTGGGCGCGATTGGCCACGTATCCCGCCAGGCGGCCGCCGGCATGGACGGGCGCAACGACGGTGATGTCGGGCAGATGGGTCCCGCCCAGGTAGGGGTCGTTGAGGACGGCCATGTCGCCCGGCCCGAGCTCGAGGGCGCCGAGGACTCCTCGGAGCGCGAAGCCCATGGAGCCCAGGTGGACGGGGATGTGGGCGGCCTGGGCGACGAGCCTGCCTTCGGGAGAGAAGAGGGCCGTGGAGAAATCGCGGCGCTCCTTGATGTTGGGGGAGAAGGCGCTCAGCATCAGGGCGGCGCCCATCTCCTCGCAGAGGGCCGAGAAGAGGCTGGCGAAGATGCTGATTTCGACGGCGTCGATCACGTTCTGGTCAACTCGAGGCATCCGCTGGGGTGAACGGATGCGGTGAATCCTGGAGGCACCAGGGTGGTCGAGGTCTCCTCGGTGACGAGGGCGGGGCCGGCGATGCGGGCGCCTGCGAGGAGGCGCTCTCGCGCGAAGACAGTCGCCTCCACCCAGCCGCGCCAGCGGATCCGGCGCGTGCCCGTCGCCGCTCTGCTCGGGTCGGAGGAGCCCCGGGGCGGCCCGGGCACCTCGGCGACGCCGCGCGCAAGCGTCGTCCGCAGCCCCGCGGCTACGAGCTCCACGGGCCTGCTCGGGTCTGCGTGGCCGAAGAGCCGCTTGTGCTCGGCGTGAAACGATGCGACGGCTCTATCGAGTCCGTCGGGACCGCCCGGGTACGGCACCGCCAGCTCGTGCGACTGGCCGGCGTAGCGCGCCGAGAGCTCCGCGGAGTCGAGCCCCTCGGAGGCGTCCAGTTCCAGCTCCCGGCGATTCTCCAGCGCAAGCTCCGCAAGGAAACGCTCCAGCTCCAGCCGGCCAATCGCCCGCCCCCGCCGCGCCAGGCCCCGCACCGCGTGGCGCGTCACGTCGCTCACCGCCATCCCGAAGGCGCTGAACGCGCCCGGGGCCGGCGGGACAATCACTCGCCCTAGCGACAGCGTCGCCGCCAGCGACGCGGCGTGCAGCGGCCCCGCTCCTCCGAACGCCACCAGCGCGAACTGCCGCGGATCGCGCCCCCGCTCGGCCGTGATGCGCCAGAGCGCGCCCGCCATGTGCGTCTCGGCGACCCGCGCCACACCCTCTGCCGCCGAAAGCTCGTCCAGCTCGAGCGACCGCGCCATTCGCGCGATCGCCTCCCGCGCCAGCTCTTCCGACGGCCGCACGCGCCCCCCCGCCACCCGCGCCGGGTCGAGCCAGCCCAGCGCCAGGTGCGCGTCCGTGACCGTCGGCTGCCGCCCACGCCCGTACGCTGCAGGCCCGGGATCGGCCCCGGCCGACTGCGGCCCCACGGCCAGCGCGCCGCCCGCGTCCCGGTAGGCGAGCGAACCGCCCCCGGCGCCCACCGTGTGAATGTCCAGCACCGGCACCGGCAGCGGCCACTCACCGATGGTCGCCGACTGCGTCACGCGGAAGGCGCCCTCGTAGGTCGCCACGTCGGTCGAGGTCCCGCCCATGTCGAACGTCACCAGCCGCTCCGCCCCCATCGCGCGCGCCGTCCAGGCGCCCGCCACCACTCCTCCCGCCGGTCCCGAGAGGAGCGTGTGGATCGGCATGCGCGCCGCCAGCTCCGCCCGCGCACAACCGCCGCTCGACTGCATGATCCTCAGCCGCACGCTTCCCAGCGCTCGCTCCAGCCGCTCCAAGTACCCCGTCATCAGCGGGGTCACGCTGGCGTTCAGCACCGTGGCCACCGCGCGCTCGTACTCCCGGTGCTGCGGCAGCACGTCACTCGAGATCGTGACGGGCAGCCCGGTCCCTGCCAGTGCCTCGCGAACCCGCCGCTCGTGCGACGGATCGAGAAACGAGAAGAGCAGACAGACCGCGACCGCCTCCGCTCCCGCCCGCCGGAGCGCCTGTCCCAACGAGTGCAGCTCTTGCTCGCCGGGCGCCCGCAGCACCTCGCCCGCGGCCGAAAGCCTCTCCCGCACCTCGAAGCAGAGCTTCCGCGCCACTAGCGGTGGCAACCCCTCCTGGTCCAGGTCGTAGAGCTCCCTGCGGGCCTGCCTACCCAGGTTGAGCAGATCGCGAAACCCCTGGGTCGTCACGAAGGCCACGCGGGCGCCTCGCCCTTGGAGCGCCGCGTTGGTGGCCACGGTGGTGCCGTGGACGACCTCACCGATCGCGTTCCCCCCCGCCTCGATCTCGGCAAGCCCGCTCAGTACCGCTTCGGCTGGGTCGGCCGGCGTCGACGGCACCTTGAACGCCCGCCAACCCATCTGGTCTCGGAAGATGAAATCAGTGAAAGTGCCCCCCGTGTCGACGCCGACCGTGATGCCCATGCGGACGTTACCCGGACTTCCCGGCGCTCTCCCCGGACCCGGCGGCGGCACAGTCCGCGCAGCCCAGCCCGAAGCGGCCCAGTGAGAGCGCGTGCCCGCGGCAGAGCGGCGTCCGGCACCGCTGGCAGAGCCAGATGCCGGCCCGGCCACACTCGCAGCGCCGCTCCCGCGTCCAGGCAGCAAGGTCCGCCAGCGCCCGGTCCATCCCCGCCGTGAGGCTCTCGAACGGCGTGCGCCCGGCGCGCCGCGCAATCCAGCAGCTCGCCAGCACGCAGCCCGCAAAGATCAACCGGCTCTCGGCACCGTTGAATTCCCAGGCCGCCTCGTTCAACACCATCGTGTCGTCGAACGGGAGCAGCACGTAGAGCGGCCAGCCCGGCCCCGAGCCCCAGTAGTCGCCGTAGAGGTGCACCAGGCCGCTTGCAAATACCCGGCCGACGTCCCAGGGCCTCCATCCCACCCAGCACGCCGACACCGCCGTCACCAGTGCCAGGAACAGGAAGTTGTGGGCCAGCACGTGGTGGTAGCGCACGTAGGTCTCCCGCCCGAAGAGGAGCCCCAGGCCGTCCACGTCCGGGGCGATGGCCGCGATCAGGCACCACGTCCTAAGCGCCCGCGTCGAGCTTCCCAGGTGGGCAATCAGCCAGCCCAGCAGGATGTGCGTGATTGGATTGAAGGCGCCTTTCCTCCTCGAGCGCGGTAGACTGCCTGCGAACGCCCGGCGGCGCAACAAATCTACCTCATGGCGGGTAGTCATGTCCGGGCGTATGCCGCCCGGGAGAAGATCATGTCCAGCTTGACGGTGTTTCGACTGACTCGCAGGGTGTCGCGGCTTCGCGTGCTCCTGGCCCTGTTCCTCTGCCCGGCCATGTTGCTGGCGCAGACGCCCGTGCCGGCGGCCGCGCCGGCCGTTCCCATGGCGCCGGCCGTTCCGCTGCCCCCGGGCCTCGAGGCCGAAATCCAGCTCCTGCGCCAGCAGGTCGAGCAGCTCAAGGGCAACTGGGGCGGGCTGCAGCAGTCGATCCCGCCTGTCATGAAGACGGCCGAGAAGATCGACGCCCTGCCGAAGGAGTTCCACCCCCGCGTCAATGCGATCAAGGCCAAGTACGACATCCCGGAGAAGCCGACCCTGGGCCAGGAGGCCAAGGGCCTCACCCGGTACGCCATGGACCGCATGGGCGTCCAGCCCGAGCGCCAGGGCGCCATCATGAAGGCGATCGACCAGACCGCCGCCAACGCCCGGAATTACAAGCCGATGGACCCGCTGAACATCGCGCTCGCCGTCGGCTCCGTGGCGGGCATGAACGTCATCGGCCAGCTCTCCTCGACCGGACAGGTCGACGTCGGCAAGGCGGTCGGCTTCATCGCCACGCCCCAGTTCTGGGGCGGGCTGGTCGGCTCGGGTGTCGGCTACTCGCTGGCCGCCATCGCCCTCACCACCTTCTTGCCGCCGGGCGGTGGGATCGTCGCCTCGGTGCTCCCCACCTTCGGCGCCATGACCGCCTCCATCCTGGGCGGACACGTCGGCTCGGCGGGCTTCGACATGAAGAAGGCGCTGGCCAACGTGAACTTCGGCGAGGTCATCGGCCAGGCCGCCGGCAGCACCATCGGCCTCTTCGCAGGCGGCGTCATCGGCCAGTTCCTGGGCGGCACGCTCGGCAGCATGGCCGGGCCGGTCGGAACGGTCCTCGGCTCGATGATGATGGGCTGGATCGGCGGCACCATCGGCAAGGGCATCACCCAGCTCTTCAAGGGCGACACGGAGACGCTCAAGTCCGCCCTGGAGAAAGCCACCAGCGCCTTGAACGGCGAGGGCTTCCGCCCCAGCGAGCTCGGAATCGCCGAGGAGCTGCCGGGCTCCGCGTTCTACAACGACACGGAGAGCGTTCGGGTGAAGGGCGTCTACCGCGCCAGCTACACAGGCCTGGTCGAGGCGATGAAGAAGGGCGACCGCAAGACGGCCGAATCGGAGTTCAAGACGCTGCAGACCGCGCGTCACGACTACGAGCAGCTGGTGCGCAAGTCCTTCCGCGAGATGGCCGCCCGGCAGGCCGCCGGCGCCCACTGAGGCTCGGCACCGGTCCCGGGGCCGCGCCGGAAGCCGCCCGTCCGAAACGACTCTCCGGCGCCCTGGCCGACGCTATCTGAGCGGCACTACGCGCGTCTTTTCGGTGCGCAGGTCGGTCAGGCAGAACTCGCGCCCTCGGAACCAGTAGAGCGTGTCGCCCACTACCTGCCAGTTCTGCGGTTCGCGTCTCCACCCCTGCTGAGGCAGCTCCAGATTCCTGCATTCCCCGGTCCCTGTGTGGACGAGAAGCGAGTCGGACCGGTTGACGTACGCGGGCGCAGCGTAGAGGCGCCACGGGGATGAGCGGAACGGCACCAGGACCGAATCCAGGTCGATGAGCCCGCCGATGTGAGTCTGCCCCACGGGCTGGCCAGACGCATCGAAGGTCATCACCGCGTGGCGATCCGGAGTCTCGCTGCGCACGACCACGACGATCGGCTCGGGTCCGCCCGCAAGCCACGCGCTCGTCCAGCCGGACGGCAGCGGTATACCCACGCTGGGCGCTCCTTCCGCGCGGGCCAGCCGCGCCTCGTCGGGCGCAAAGTACTTCGATGGGTTCTTGCCTCGATTCTCGCGCCAGAGGATCGACTCGCCGTCCTCGGAGGCCGAGAGAATTCTCCATGCTCCCGGCTTCACCGGCGGCGTCGGCCGCACGAGCCAGCGCTTCTCCGGTTGCAGCACCAGTGCGCGCTCGGGGGGCACGCCTCGGCTGCGGTCGAACTCTTCAGGCGGCATACCGTAGAGGAAGTTGGCTCCCTCGTGCAGGTAGCCAAGGAACTCCGACTCCTGCGCGGGCGGAAGGACATCTATCGGGATGCTCTCCGACCCGAATCGCTGGAAGGAAAACCTCCAGTCTGTTCCGGCTCCATTCGTGAAGAATAGTAACCCTGCTTGCAAGCGGCGGGGTTGCGTGCCGCTCGAGCCGTAGTAGTCGAAGTTGCTCTTCGCGACCCCTCGAGTCAGGTCGAAGATGCGCAGAGATTCTCGGCCGCACGCCCAGAGCCCTGGCGCGCTAGCTTCCACGACCACCTCGTCCGGTGGCCGGCCATGCCAGCCGTGGGCGTCGACATCCTCACCGAACGTGTACCGTGTCCGGCCGGTCGCCAGCTCGACATCCGCCAGCGTCGTGACCGAATTGCAGTAGTACGGGCACCCTCGCGGCCTACGCACATCCCAAGCCGAAGCCTCCAGCCTCACCAGCAGCCGGGCGACTCCGTTTGCCGGATCGACCCCCACGCGCTCGATGCCGTCGATGCGCGAGGCATCCAGGTGATAGCGGTTGACGATCGCTGGCGCCAGGCCCGCGGCCAGGAAGCTCCCCGAGATTGCCCCTGCAAGGCAAGCCCTCCGAAATCGGCTCCACCCCAGCCGACGAGGCAGTCGGTAGCCGATTGCCGCCACGATGGTGGTCGCCGCCAGCAGTGTGCAGAACGTGAATGTCGGCTGGAAGTGCCAGTGACACTTGCGCATCACCAGGGTCCAGACCGCCGCGCCGCAAGCGCCCAGCACGCCGGCCATCGCCGCTCCCATCAGCCCCGCTGCGATCGCCGAGCTGACGAACCGGCCCGCGATCATCCCACACGCCACCGAAAGCGTCACGGTCGCAGACCAGACGGCGGGTTCCGACCGCGCCGCCAGGTCGAGCATCTTCCCGATCCGCTCGTTCTCCGCCGGCACCAGCCAAAGTGTGTCCCGCTGAAGCGCCATCGCCACATACGCCAGCAGAGCGAAGACTCCCGTCAGAAGCAGCCCAGCCACCAGCTTCGACGCCGCCAGCCTCCAGCGTGCCACTGGCAGCCGCATCAAGAGCTCCCAGGTGCCGCCGCGGGTCTCCGAGGCGATCAGCTCGGCCCCGACGAACGACGCCAGCACATGCGTCGCCACCAGCAACGCCGCCAGCATCCCGAAGTCCAGCGTGCCGCCACGCGGCTCCCCGAGCCAATCGAGCACGGCGACCCCGACCGCCGCCAGTACCGCGCTGCCACCGTGGAGTCGAAGATCCTTAGCGACCAGACGCCACATAACGCCCTCCCGTCATCCGCCGGTTTCACGTAATAGTACCCCCGCCCGGCCGAAAACGTTCGATCGAAAATCACCGCCCCCGAGTTCGGGGAAAATCGGGGGGGAAATCGGGGCAACTCGACTTGCCCCGTTTCGAACAGCGACACCGCCACCGGGAATTGGGGCAAGTCGAGTTGCCCCAATTTATCGCTCACTCCTGGGTCAGCGGCACTGCCACGAAGCCGGCCTCGCGATAGGCCTCTTCGAAGGTGAACACCATCCGGATGCCCAGCTCCTTCATCAACGCCATCGCCATCGCCTGTCTGGGGGTCAGCGTCTTGCGCGCGTGGCGCACGAAGTGCTCCCAGCCCTTGCGCTCCAGCTCCGGGTCGACGAAGTAGATCTTCAGTGCGCTCTCGGCGCGCAGCCGCTCCAGCATCTCGGTTGCCTGGCGGTTCCCTGCCCGCGCCGCCACCTGCGAAGCGGCCTCGAGCAGCACCAGGTTCGAAGTCGCCAGCGGCCCCTCCAGGTGGCCAAGAAACCCGACCGCCCGCCCGTGCGCGGGATCACCCGGATCGGCCAGCGCGATCAGAGCGCTCGCATCGACAAAGACCGGGTTGCTCAAGCGCTGCCCCCGGAACCCCTGGTGCCCTGCGGCCCGGCCAGCCCGACGATCGACGCCAGCGCCTTCCCCGGGGAGGCGCCCTGGGCGAAGAACCGCTCGAGCGCCTCGCGGATGATGTCCGCCTTGGAGCGGCCCGTGCGATGTGCCTCCAGCTCCAACCGCGTCAACACCGGGTCGGGCAGGTAGAGCTGGAAGCGGCGCGTCATCGCCGCCGGCGTCTCAACCGCGGACGCGCGCGAGGATCTCCTTGACATGCAGCACCTTGTCGACCGAGCCGAACTCCTGCGCCGCCTGCGGAAGCTGCGGCACGCTGGCGCTGGCCTTGTCCTCGACCAGCGACAGCCCCTTGGACATCTGGATGTGGCGCAGCCCCTTCACGCCGTCCTTTCCGGTGCCCGAGAGCAGGATGCCCTGCACGTCGGCCCCCCAGAGCTTGGCTGCCGATTCCATCAGAACGTCGATCGAGGGCGTGGTCTGGGACGGTGCCGCGGGCGCCGCCGCCTGCTGGGCCATCGAGAACCGCGGGTGCGCCTCTCCGGCTTCCTGGACCAGCACCACGTCGGAGGCGCCCAGCCCGGCGATGTAGATGTGGCCCGGGAGCACCTCCCGGTCGTGCTCGATCTCGCGCACCGGGATCTTGCACTCCTTGCCCAGCTCCTTGATGTACTGCTTCACGACGAAAGCCGGCAGATGCAAGATCGCCACCGTTGTACCCCGGTAGTCTTCGGGCAGCTGCGGCAGAATCTGGTTCAGGCTCTGCTTGCCGCCGGTGGAGCAGCCGATGACGCTGTACTTGCGGGGCCTCTCCTCGGCGCTCTTCCCGGCCGCGGGCGCAAGGTCGGCCTCGGTCAGCTTGGGGATCTGCTTGGACTTGGAGAAGCTGGCCACGAAGATGTTCGTCGTGATCTGGCGGGCGATCTTCTCGATCTCCAGCGGGTTCGAGGGCTTCAGCACGAAGTCGAACGCGCCGGCCTTCAGCGCCTGTTCCAGCAGCTCCACGCCCGGTTTGGCGTAGGCGCTCACAGCCAGCACGCAGACGTCCAGCCCCACACGCGACAGCTCCCGGATCGCCTCGACACCGTTCATCACCGGCATCTCCAGGTCCATCAGGATGACCTGAGGTTTCGTCTCCTTGGCCTTGATGACGCACTCCTCGCCGTTGGCCGCCGTGGCCACCACCTCGATGCGGGCGTCCTTGGTGATGATGTCGCTCAAGAGCCGCACCATCAGGGTGGAGTCGTCGGCGATCAGGACTCGGACTTTGGCCATGGTGTGTCGCTTCCCTCCCTACCGCGCCTGTTCCATCCGGCGCCGAGCCAGCGTGTAGGCGGGCCGAACGACCAGCGCCTTCTGGTACTCGAGCCTTGCCTCGTCGGAACGGCCCGCCGCGCGGTGCGCTTCGGCCAGATTGAAGTGCGCGTACCGGATCAAGGAGCCGGCCTTCCTGTCGCCGCAGAGCCTCTTCCACACAGCGATCGCATCGCCCGTGCGCCCCATCGTCAGCAGCGCGACGGCCTCCCCGTTGGCGGCGGCGAACCGCAGCTCCTCATCGACGTCGGAGGCGGACGCCAGCCGGCGGAAGATTTCGAGCGCATCCTTTGGCTGGCCCGCTTCGAGCCGGCGCCGGGCCCTCGAGTAGTCGTCTGCGTCGCCGCGGCTCGACGCAAGCTCAGGCGACTGGCCCGCCTTGCGGAAGAGCTCCGCCAGCTTGGGGTTCCGCGCAAAGAGCTCGCGTGCGCTCGACGTCGCCCCTGGGCCAGCCGCGGGTGGCTGGGTTCTGGGCGCCAGCATCGCCAGCTCCGGCGCCGAGGGGCCTGCCGGTCGGAAATAGTCGAGGAAGGCAGCTTCATCCTCACCCGCAAAGCCCTCTTGCTCCGTGGCGCTGAAGGGCGCCATCGCCGTGAACTCGTGCGGTCCGGTCAGGCCGTCGATCTGACGGTGCAACGCGTCCAGCTGCTCCCCCGGCTTGTCCTCGTAGCGCTTGCGTACATCCGCCAGGAGCGCGTCCCGCGGGTACGAGGTCACCACTTCCAGCCCGACTGTGCTATCGGGCGCCGGCTTCGTCAGCTTCGCTTCGAGCACCAGCTCCCGCGCCTCGCCGGCCGAGAGGCTAAGCTCCCCCTCCGGCTCGCCCGAGACGACGCCGACGCCCGGCGGCAGCCGGAAGCGGTACTTCCCGTTGCGCATCCGCCCGATGTTGACCCGCACCTTGCCGCGGACCGTGAATTCCTTGGCCACCTCCGGGATGCTTCCGAGCGCTACTGAGACTTCGAGCCAGTCAGGCAGCGGCAGCCCGGGTGGCTTGGCGAGCGTCACGGTCGCGGAGGTCGCCAACCAGAGCGACGCGGCGGCTGCGAGCGCGAGCAGACTTCGGGACGGTACGGACGAGGCCATGGCTCCACTCTCATCTTAATTCCGCCATCCCGGCCAAGTAAAGCCGCTCACCGGCGTCAGAAGCTGTCGCGGAACCCGCGGACGTCGGCGGGGCGGACGCCGCCGCTGCCGAGCGAGGGGCCGCGGGGAGAGGGTGCCGCGGTGCCCGCGTCGTCGGGCGCGGGCGGACCGGGCGTCGCAGGCAGGGGAGGCGCGCCGATGTCCGTGCCCGCCAGCGACGAGAAGTCTGCCGGGGAGTGGTCGCTGATGGTGGAGCGGCCGGTGGCCAGGTCGATTGCCGCCTGGCGCCCGGGCTCCAGCTGCACCGTACGGCCGTCGCCCATCGTCAGAGTGGCCCCCCCGCGCTCGACGGCCACCAGCGTCCGCCGGCCGGGCGTGCGCAGGACCGTGACGACTCCGCCCTGGGTCACTGCGGTCACGTCCCCAGTGACGATCGAGAAAGGCGACTTCGTCCCGGCCGGGACCTCGACCCGCGCGGTGCCGTTGACGAGGGCGAAGCCGTTGCCGGCGGCCCGGCCCGAGCCCCCGGGCGCCAGCTCGACGCGCGTGCCGGAGTCGTAGGCCAGCGACGCCGGGTTGCGCAGGTCGGTGGCCACCTCGGAGCCGTCGAAGAGCGAATCGGAGGCCGCCGAGGCGCTGGAGAGCGTGCCGATCTTCTCGGGCAGCTTGCGCTCCGCGGGTGGGCGGGTTGCCGCCACGGTCGTGCCGGCCGTGGCCGGCGGGCGACCGGTCTCGGGCTTCCCGAGGAAATGGACGCTGGCGCCGACGAAGGCCGTCAGCAGCAGGCCCAGCCCCACGAGCGGGCCCAGCGAGCGCCGTTCTGGCTCGGCCGGCTCGAACGGCACCGTCGTCACGATGGGCTGCGAGCGCATCTCGGGCGAGGAGCTCCCGGGCGCACGCCGCTCGGCCCCGGACCCGATACGACTCAAAAGAGCCGCGGTACCTTCCGGCTCCGCTCGCCAGTCCCTCGACCAGAGCGCGACCACCGCCGCCGCCCGCTCGATCAGCTCCTTGCAGCCGGTGCAGCGCGCATTCTCCTCTCTCAGCCGCGCCACCCGCTGCTTGTTGCCGCGGACCCGCACGACCTGGATTCCGAGGACCAGATCCGGCGGGCAGCCCTCCTGGTGCGCCAGCGTCGAGAGCTCCGCCATGCTGTCGAGTACATGGTAGAGGAACGCCTGCAGGATGTTCTCCGAGCAGTTGATCAGCTCGGCCACGCCCTCGATCGGCGCCGCTTCGAGAAAGACCAGCTCCGGCAGGAGCAGCTGCCGCGGGCCCAGCGCCGCGCGCCACGGCGTCAGGTCGATTGGCTCCTCGCCCACGAGCGCCGCCTTGCCCAGCGCTGGCAGGTGCGGCGGACTGGCGAACGTCTCCCGGCCCGTCGCGAACAGCGTCTTGCGATACTGGGCCTCGGGCAACTTCTGGAAGCTCAGGTCCCGCAGGATGTCGAGGAGATGGACCGTCAGGTCCTCTCCCTCCGGGTCGAGCTTGCCGATCTCCAGGTAGGCGCGCGAGAAGGTCTCGACCTCCCATGCGAGGGCGTCTGCGCCCGGATCGACTCCGGCCGCCAGGAAGTCCCGCACGATTGCTCGCTTGCGCTCCACCAACGTCGTGAAAGCCTCGGCGTTGCCGGCCGCGAACTGCTTCAACAGGTGCTTCTCGGCGCCCCGAGTCATCGGCCCCACCTCGACTTGATAGCAGCGTTCAGGTGGCCCGGCGTCACGCGGGTCGAAAAATCGAGCGTGCGCTTGGCAATCTTGGCGCCGTCGGCCTGGGCGCGCATCCGCAGGGCGATCTCGTACCAGACCCGCACCAGCTCCGGCGGGCCGCCGGGTTGTGCGGGGTCGACGAAGAGCTCGAAGAAGGGCGATACCGCGAAGTAGTCCACGTCGTCTCTACCCAGCAGGGTGACACCGTTGGGGCCCGAGCGTTCCAACCGCTTCAGCACCGGATGGAACCGGTAGCTGACCGGCGCGGTCAGGCTCCCTGAGCGGACGTTCACGTTCAGGAACCTGGGGGCGTCGGGCTCGCGCGGGTGGACCCAGGACGCGGCGTTCATCGCGTAGTTCATGACGCGCAGAAAGTCGTTGGCAGCAGTGCCCGGCGAGAGGTAGCCGAAGATGGGATCGTCGGTCGTGAGCCCGAGCAGCCGCACCCACGAGCCCGTGCGTGCCTCGGGGGTCATCGCGTCCAGGACGGGGTCGTCTCCCGGGCGGACAATCGGCTCCTGGGCGCGCGTATGGATGTAGAACGCGAGCCTGTCGCTCCCAAGGGTCTGCACCAGGTGGACCTCGGACTTTGGAAACGTGGTGCCCGTCGTCGCGGTGCCGGAGGCGTCGTAGCCGTCGGCGGCAGTGAGGTCGGCACGCAGCCAGGAGAGGATGAGCTGGGCGTCCCGGCTGCCCGTCATCGTGTCCTCCTGCTGAACGAAGCCCTGCATCGTGAACCCGAAGTAGACCATCAGACCGCCCATCACGAGCGCGGCCAGCACCAAGGCGATGAGGCCTTCGACGAGAGTGAAGGCGACCCGGGAGAATCGAGAATCGAGAATCGAGAATCGAGTAGAGCGGGGCCGATGTCGGGGGAGGGGAGTCACGGGTTGAAGGCGGGGTTGGCGAGAAGCGTCGTCAGCTCGCAGGTGCGGTACTGGCGCGGGGCGCCCATGAAGGTGCGGCCCCAGTCGATCCGGGCCCAGAGTTGCCAGAGGTTCGGGTCGGTGATGCCGGTCGGGTCGGCGACCGGGTGGTAGAGCTTGATGCGGCGCGTGTGGTCCACGGGGAGCGCCGAGAGATAGAGCCGGGAGTGCGCCTTCAGCAGGGGATCGTCCGGCGGCGGCTGCCAGTAGACATAGCCGGTGACCGTCCACTCCTTGGTATCGATGGGCGGCTGCAGGGGGCGTGCGTTCGGATCGGCCTCGCCGAAGCCCATTCCCGCCGGCGGCAGGCCGTGCCATTCGGGGAAGTCCGGGGCGGGGTTCGGGTGGGGGCTGAAGACGATGCGCCGGTAGCCGGCACTCCAGGGCAAGCACTCCAGCTGCTCCACGAGCTCGCTCGCCCAGAGAGAGGCCGTCAGCTCGTCCAGGCTCACCTCGGAAGTCCGCATCGACTGTGATATCACGAAGACGATCGGGATCAGCACGGCCACCAAGAGCGCCGTCGCCACCAGCACCTCGATGAAGCTGAATCCGCGCCGCGCGGCGCCGGAGCCTTCCTGGCGAGCGCTCATGGTGTGATCCGGCTCCAGTCCATGGGGCTATCTTCCATGGCGATCTGGTAGTAGTCGATATAGGCGCTTCCCCGGGGCTCGCGCAGGTCGGTGGCGGGATCGTAGACGCCGCGGTAGACCAGTTGCCCACCCGCGGTCAGGCTGGACGGGGGAACGATCCGGGCGGCGGCGGTGCCTTCGAGGCCGAGTGGCAGTCCGTTCAGCGGACGCAGGGCGCCGGCCGGGGCGATGAAGGCGGCCTGGTGCGCTCCCGGGCCCAGGAGCACGTCGCCGTCGAGGGTCGCGAGCGTGAGGGTGCTCTCCATGGCGCTCGACGGGTCGGCGAGCGGCACCTGGCCCTGGCTGGTGATGGAGCCATTCATCAGGAGTATCATTCCGCTGCCGACGTACCGCATGTTGGGCGGCAGGACGAGGTCGCCCTGGCGGATGCGGACCGAGCGGTGCAGCTCCAGGATGTTGGCGGCCGCGTTGTAATGCTCGGCCATGAAGTCGGAAGGCGTGCGGTACTCGGCGTAGGTGCGAGCCAGCAGCAGCGTCGATGCGGGGCTGGGCGACTTCACATCGGGCGGGCGCAGCCCGGCGCGCGCCGCTTCGGTCGTGCCGATCGACTCCGAGTAGCTCGCCGAGCCCGGCTGGAAGACGCTCCTCAGGGCGCCCTGGAAGTAGCCGGTCCGCCTCAGCTCGTCGTGGAGCGGGTCGTGGAAGTCGATCGCAACCTGGTCGGCCTGCTGGTAGAACTCGTTGCCCTCGGGGAGCGTGGGCCCCTGGTAGAGCGGGTTGGACTGCGGCGGGATGACGCCTCCGTAGAACATGTAGTCCAGCATCTCGTTGTAGGGGACGGCCTCGACTTGCGACATGTAGCGAGAGTAGCCGCGGTTGCGCGCCGGGTCGGACTCGCCCGAGTCGTAGATGCCGTCGAACATCCGGGCGTAGCGGTAGGTGCCCAGGTCGAGCGGAACGGTGGGCCACCCCGGGTCGGCCATCACGCCGTCGATGACGAAGTTCTTGTTCACCACTTCGGGTGGGATGGTGGAGAGCGTCATGCGGGGCTGGCCGGCGGATTCGGCGCGCAGGTCGTCGGTGTACTCCTCCTCGGTGGCGTACTTGAAGACGGGGTCGATGGTGTCGCGGACTCGCACGTGCGGAGGCAGGCCCGCGGCGGCGAGGTTGGCGCGCTGGAGGTCCTCGTCGGTGTTGGAGGTGTCGCGGTCGAGGGCCAGGTAGCCGAAGCGGATGTAGTCCTGGAAGACGTTGCCGAAGACCTTCGTGCGGCTGGGATTGGCGTGCGTGCCGTAGAGGTGCAGGACGCTGGAGGATTCGGTCTGGAGCGAGCCGCCCAGGGTGCCGTCGCGCAGGTTGCTGCTGGCGTCCGGGTAGTGGAAGGCCCAGTAGAGGAAATTGATGTTCGGCTTCTGCTGGACGCCGGGATGGACCAGGTCGGCGACGGGCTGTTCGAAGAAGGCAGGGGGCTGCATCACGGCGAAGTAGGCGGGCTTGGCGTCGAAGCCGCCAGTGGCCTCGGGTAGCGGGTCGAAGAGGTGAAAGTACTCGCCGTATCCTTTGGCTCCGACCAGCACGGGGCCGGCGGTCATGTTGAGGTGGACTTCGCGGCTGCCGGTGCCGGTTCCCAGGTAGATCCAGCCGCGCCGCTCCAGGGCTGTCCGCACCTGGCCCATCTGGGCGAAGGGAGCCGTCTGCTCGTTCGGGAGGTTCTCGGCGATGAGGGTGCGGTCCTGCACCTCCTCGGGCGGGGTGTTGTCGAAAACGACCGGCGGGAAGTCGTTCGGGGTGTAGGGCATGCCGCTCGTGTCGTTGCGGAAGGTGTTGTAGCCCTGGCCGGGCTCCGCCTCGTGGGCGAAGAGCGTGAACTTCGAGGCCACCGGGGGGAACGGGTGGACGACCTTCACCTCGTAGCCGGTCGAAAGCTCGCGGACCACGCCCCGGTACTCCCCGCGCGAGCGGAGCACCAGCCGGACGCGCTTCTCGACCGCGTCGACCACGATCGGGTCCTTGCAGAGCGGCTGCGGGTCGACTGCTAGCGAGATCCTGAGCGAGCTCCCGCGGACCTGCTTCACCAGGACGTCCAGCGGGTAGCGGTAGTCCTTGCCGAAGAGCTGCTGGAACCACTCCTCCTGCCTGAAGCCGAAGGAGTCGAAGAACTTCTTGAGTCGTTCGTTGTCGAGGAGAAAGGCGGAGAAGAAGGAGCCGTCTTCGGGGCGGGCATTCGCGCGCGGCAAGCGGCGGATGTAGAGCGTGTCGCGCACGCGCCGGCCCATCAGCTCCAGGCCACCTTGCGCCAGATGCTGCGCGACCTCGCCGAAGTAGACGCGGTGCGCCATCGCGTTCTGCTGGCGCGCCATGTAGTTGAGGGCGAAGGCGAGGATGCCCATGACGGCCAGGATTCCCAGGACCGTCCACATCAGGAACCCGCGCCGGGAGCCGAACGAATGCATCGCCATGCTCCTTCGAGTATAGCCGACCGGCCAGTCTTCCCGGAACGCTTGGATTCACGGAAGCTCCATCGCGCCCGCCTCGTGGCCCATGGCGGAAAACCCGTGGCGTCTACCTGTACCGGGTTTTCTTGAAAACCCGGTACAGGTAGACGCCACGGGTTTTCCGGGCCAAGCGTCTCGCGCGGCCGCTTTCTCCAGGCTGATCGGGTTATGATCCGGTCTCACCATGCCTTCGCGATCCGCAGTGGCCTATGTACTCGGGGTGCTGGTGGCGGCCCTCGTGCTGGCGGCCACGGCAGCGAACCTCTTCGAGGGCGCGGAAAGCCGCTTCGTCGACTGGAAGTTCCGAAGCCGTCCGCCGTCCTCAGACATCGATCCCAACGTCGCTCTGGTCGAGGTGACCGACGACTGCCTGAGGAAGGTGGGCAACCTGCCCTGGCGCCGCGGGCAGTGGGCGCGCATCGTCGACGCCGCGCGGCTGGCAGGCGCGCGTGTGGTCGGCATGGACTTCCTCTTCGATGAGCCTTCCAAGGAGCCGGCGGAAGACCGTGCGCTGGCGCACGCTCTGAAAGCTGCCGGCAACGTGATCCTCGCCGCAGAGGTGAAGACTCGCGTCGTCTTCGAGAACGAGACCGGAGAGCTCCGCAAGGAGGTTTACGTCCGCCGCCCGCTGGCCGCATTCGACGCTGCCGCGCGTGGCATCGGCATCGTCAACATCGACTTCATCTACGACAACGTCGACGGCATCCTGCGCGTGATGCCGCTGGCCCAGCGGCTGGCCGGGAAGCTGGTCCCCACCCTGGCGCTGGCGACCGCCAGCGAGTACCTGAGCGTACAGCCCGAGCTGGGCGTCGGCGGCAGGCTCGTGCTAGGCACCTACACGGTCCCGCCCGCCCGCGCCCAGCTCAAGCGGGGCATCGACCGCCTGGAGGGCGAGCACATCCTGCGCTCCGTCGCCGAGGCGAGCGCCTACGTCAACTACTCGGCGCTCACCTCGCGCGGGGCATTTCCCATCCTGCCCGCCGCTGCAGTGCTCTCCACGATGGAGGCCCTCGAGGAAGCAGAGAAGCTCTCGCCCACGAATCCCTCGAGACCGGCCGAAATCGCCCGGCAGCTCCACGCGCTGGAGCCGCTGCGAGGCCGGCTCGTGCTGGTCGGCGTCAACGCCACCGGCATCGACATGAAGACGGTCCCCTTCGGCCCGATGGCCGGCGTCGAGGCCCAGGCCAACGTCGTGAAGAACCTGCTGGACAGGGACTTCCTGCGGCGGATTTCGGGCGGCTGGCACCTGGTGGCTTTGGCCCTCGCCGGCCTCACGCTGCCGTGGGCCTTCCTGCGGCTCGAGCTGCGCTTCAGCATGCTGCTCGTGGCCGGTCTCACGGCAAGCCTGCTGGCTGCCAGCGTCGCAGCCTTCGAGCGGCTCGACGTTCTCCTGGACGTCTACCCGGCAACGGCGCTGGCCGTCGGGCAGTTCGTCATGATGAAGCTGTTCCTGCTCGCCTACGACCTGCGCCGCAGGATCGCCAGTCTGCAGCGGTTGACCCTCTACAGCCGCCGGTTCAACTCGACGCTCATCCTGGAGGAGCTCAGGGAGCTGATCCAGGACAGCTACGTGACCCAGACCGGCGCCGCCGGCAGCGCACTGGTGATGCCGAGCGAGATGCCGGAAGAGCTGGAAGTGTTCGCGGGCTCCCGGGAGTGCCCGGCCGGCATGGCCGAGTGGGCGCTCTCCGAGGAGCTACGCTCAGCGCTTCGAAGCCGCTGGGCCGCGAGGCCCTCACCCGTGCGGCTAGCTGAGCTGGACGGCGTCTCACCCCCGGCCGGCCTGGACGAGGACGAGGTCGTCCTGATGCCGCTCTTGCACCGCGAGGCCGCCGAGGGGTGCCTCGTGCTTTTCGGCCCGGAACTGGAGCAAACCGTCACGAGCGAAGAGGATCATACCTACTGGACCACGCTCTCCTCCATCACCTACACGGCCCTGCAGAATGCGCGTCACTACAAGCTGGCGACGATCGACGGCCTGACCACCCTGCAGGTCCGGCACATCTTCGACCTGGAGATCGAGAAAGAGTTCGGAAGAGCCTCGCGCTACGGAGGCAAGCTCTCGCTGTTGCTGACGGACATCGACCACTTCAAGAGCTTCAACGATACCTATGGCCATCAGCTGGGCGATCGGGTGCTCAGGATGGTCGCCGAGCAGGTCAAGCGCTCCATCCGTCTGTCCGACACGGCGGCCCGTTACGGCGGCGAGGAGTTCGCCGTCATCCTCCCCGAGACCGACCCGGACGGCGCCGCGCTCCTGGCAGAGCGCATCCGCAGCCGCATCGAGGAGATGCGGGTCCCCCACGAGGGCAAGCAGCTGGAAGTGACCATCAGCATCGGCCTGGCCAGCATGGGTCACACGCAAGCCAAGAACGCCAAGACCTTCATCTCCGAAGCCGACGAGGCCCTCTATGCCGCCAAGCAAGGCGGCCGTAACCAGGTGCGCTCTTTCGGCACCCCCGGTGGCCGCCTGGGCGGGGGGAAGGGGCGAGGTAAGGCTTGAGGAGTGAGGCTTGAGGCTCGAGGCTCGAGGAGTGAGGTCGATCTTCCGGCTCCTCGCTTCTCAAGCCTCAATTCTCAAGCCTCAAGCCTACTTGTTGATCAGCTCATTGAGCAGGCCGGCGCCGACGACACCCTTGCGGACGCCGCCCTTGCTGCCGCCCTTGTTGAAGACCTCATTGACGAGACCGATGCCGAGCATGGTGTTGCGCATGCGGGCCTTCGTGTTGTCCTTCTTCGGGGGCTCGGGGGGCGGGGGCGCGGCGTAGACGGGCTCTCCCACGGGCTGGGTGTGGATCACGGGCGGCGGCACGTCGGCCCAGGTGAGGCGGATGTCTTTCTCGACGCTGGAGCGCTTGGGCGAGTAGAAGTTGAACTCGCGAAACTGCTGGGTCCTCGGATTCTCGAGGCGAATCGTGTGGTACCCGGGAGCCAGGTCGCGCACGGTGATCGGGGTGGCGCCGACCTCCTCACCGTCGACGATGACGGTGGCGGGCTGGTCGGAATCGATGTTGACGATGCCGGCCGCGTAGGCGCCCGGAATGGACAGGGCCAGGGCGAGCACGACAGCAGCGGTTCTCTTGAGCACGGCGGGTCCTCCTCGTAAGTAGTCAGGTGGGCTTGCGATCGACTTAGTAGCCTCCACCAGGAAAAGGTATCGGAAGCCGATCGAACAGTTTCGAAGCCCTCGACGCAAGAAAGGTACGCTGCGCGCCCCTCAGGGGCAAGGGAGTGAGGCTTGAGGAGTGAGGCTTGAGGGGTGAGGCCTCAGGGATCAGGCGTCAGGCTAGGGCCGTGAGGAGTCGGATACGCCCCGGAGCGGCGATTCTCGATTCTCACTCCTCAAGCCTCACGCCTCAAGCCTCACCTCTCACGTATTCCCCGGGCCCTTGTCCGTGTTCCAGGTCATCGTCTGAGTGGTCGGATTGAAGTAGAAGTTCGTGATCACGTAGACGTTCCAGCGCGCGATCAGCATCTGTAGCTGGATGTGCAGCGTGTTCCAGGCGATGGTGGAGAACCGGGTCTCGCCGTCCTTGTAGGCGGCCAGGATCTTCCTCATGCCTTCCCAGCCGTAGTTGTCGAGCAGAAACCTCGTCAGGACGAACGCCCGCACCAGCTGGCGCTTGGTCGCGAGGTCCTGCTTCTCGAAGGCCAGGTACTTCTTCTCGGAGGACAGGAATCGCATGTCCTCGGGCCACCGGTTGTCGGTGCTCCGAAGCGGAGTAGCCGCGAGGAACCTGGGCCGCGACTGCCAGAGCGCGATGCCCTCGGCCAGCCAGCGGGGCAGGTTGTTGCCCGTCATCTTGAGCAGGTAGAGGTAGGCCAGCTCGTGGGCGATCACCTCGTGGTTGCCCTTTTCCAGCGTCTCCTCGGTCACCTCCAGGACGTCCTCGTTCCAGTTGTTCAGCGCCGGTGGGTTGTCGTGATGGTCGATCTTCTTGACGATTTTCACCCAGAGCGTAGGGATGTGGAACTTGAGGTTGGTCTCCAGGTTGTTGCGGTGCTGTTCGAGCGCCGGGTAGAGGGCGTCGATCTGGGAGAACTGCCGGAAGTCTCGGAACAAGACGACCATGTTCCCGCGGCGGTAGATATTGCTCTTGTTCTCCTTGATGAGCTTGTTGACGATGGTGAGCTCCTGGATGGCCGGGGTGTAATCGCGGTCGATCTCCAGGGCCCTCCGCAGGATCTTCGCCGCGTCGTAGACGAGGCCTTGCCTGAGCCGGATCTGGGCCGCCCGGACGTAGATGGTGAGGCGCCCGGGCTCGGTCTTGAGTGCCTTCGTGTAGTAGCCGAGCGCCTCGCGGAAGTGGTTGAGGCGGTCGTGGCAGAAGGCGAGCAGGTAGTAGACGTTGTTGCGGGAAGAGGCGGCGGAGAGGTACTCCTCGAGCACGGCGATCGCCTTGTCGTACTGCTCGAGGCGTATGTGCAGCTCTCCCAGCTTCTGGGCCAGCCGCACGTTGTCGGGTTGGTCGTGCAGGGCGCGCTTCAGAGACTCGATGGCGGTCTCCCAGCGCTTGCGCGCCAGGTGGATCTGGCTCTCCACCGCGAACATCGTGGACGGACGCTGGTAGATGACCGGGTCTCGGCCGGTGAAGGCCGCCTGGGCGGCGCCGGTGCCCAGGATGCTCGCGGCCAGCGCGGCGAGCCCCAGCTTGCGGGCGAGGGTGCGTGCGATCGGCATGGAATGAGCCACTCTCCTCAATCATGAGATCGGCCTTCAGGGGCCGCCGGGTGACAGACAAAGGCGGCCGTCGGCCGGCAGCTTCTGTTCGACCGACCGGGCCCGCGCGCCGGGCGGCGACAGGGGAGGGGAGTCGAGCCCCGATGCTATACTCCGGCTCGAATGACGGACCTGCTCAAGACGATCCAGACGCTCATGATGGACCCGAACGCCATGACGCGCCTGTTCGCCATCGACCTCTTGATCCAGAACCACCACAGGCTAGAGCCGGACACCGTCGTGGAGCTGCTGCAGGCGGCCACCAACGACCGCGAGGACGAGGTCGTTCGCCACGCGAAGCTGTCGATGTCGAAGCTTCTGGAATGGGGATTCGGCGCCGAGGACCGTCTCCGGGAGCTGGGCATCCATTCGCGGATGACGACGCTGTCGGACATCGAGCGCGGCCGGGAGCAGGAGCTGCGCCGCGCTGCGCACGAGGTGCTGACCCCCGTGCTCTCCGCGGCGCGCCAACTGGTGCCGAATCATCCGCTGGCTCCGCAGGCTCTCGTGACTTTGGGACTCCTCCAGGACGCCGGCTCCATCAACCTTCTCATCGACTCGCTCGGCAACCCCGTCCTGCGCGACAAGGCCTTCGAGGCGCTGGAGCACTTCCGCACCCCCGAGGTGCTGGCGCTGGTCAACCGTCTCGTGGAGCGCGAACGCGACGATGCGATGCTGTCGAAGTCCGCCGACGTGCTCGGCGGGTTGGAAGACGCCGAGGCGCTCGGCACGCTCGCCAAGCTGGCCGCCGCGTCGAGCGAGACGGTCCGGGAGCGAGCAGCCCTGGCCCTC
Organism: Candidatus Wallbacteria bacterium; assembly: GCA_016213845.1. GTDB lineage: Bacteria > Muiribacteriota > UBA6191 > JACPRK01 > JACPRK01 > JACPRK01. The sequence goes on along the minus strand of JACQZN010000057.1, from coordinate 91,866 downwards.
GGCAAGCTGCCCCGCCGAGCCGGTGAGCCGGCGCTCGTGACGATGTGGGAGCGCGAGACCGCCGCCGCCGTGCAGCTGGCAATCCTCGCCAGCCTGGGCCGCGTGGGCCGCGAGGCTGCCGTCGACGCCATCGGCCGGCGCATCGGCTCCATCGGGGACGACCGTGTGCTCTCGAAGGCGATGATGACGCTCGGCCAGATCGGCCTGGGGAAGGCCTTCCCCATCCTCTCGAAGGCCCTACCCAGCCCCCACCTGCGCGTGCGAGCCAACGCCCTCGAGGGTATCGCCCGGCTGCCTGTCAGCGACAAGGAGCTGCTGCCGCTGGTGGAGCCCTATCTGTCCGACAAGAACAACCGGGTCCGGGGAAACGCCCTCATGGCGGTCTTCCCGCACGACCACAAGCGGGCATTGGATGAGCTGCGGCGGATGATGAAGAGCGACAAGCCGCTCGACCGGGCCACTGCTGCCTGGATCGCTGCCGAGATCCAGAACGTCGAGGCCGTCGAGGCCCTGGTCGTGATGACCAACACCGAGCTCGACAAGACCGTGCTGGCCACCTGCATGGCCGCCATCTCGCGCTTGCGGAACCCTCGCGTCCGGGCCGTCCTCCAGAAGCTGCTGGCGCACCCCAACCCCCAGGTTCGCGTGCAGGCCGTAGGAGCCTACGCCCGGGTCGGCGGCCCGCCCGTGCTGCGCGAGCTGGAGAACCTCTACCAGCAGACGGACCACGAGCTGGTGCGCTCCACCATCGTCACCGCCATGGGGGTGATTTCGCACCAGGGCAACCTGACATTCCTGCAGCGCAAGCTCGGCGACTCCAGCGAGCGGGTCGTCGCCAACGCCATCGAGGCGCTCGACAACGTGGCCGGTCTGGAGGTCTCCGTGATGGTTCAGCCATTCACGGGCCACGCAAACCCCCGGATTCGCGCCAACGCCATCGTCGTGCTCTGGAACCTTGGCCATCTCCAGGAGGCCGCGGGCCTCGCAAGGCTCCTCTCGGCCCGCGACGAGGCTGGTCCCCGCGCCGCGCTCTATGCGCTCGGGACCATCGCGCGCAACCTGAGCTGGCGGGAGATCGAGAAGCGGGCGCTGCTCCACTCCGCCTTGGCCGATCGCGTCAAGGCGCTTCCGCCGCCCAAGGACGATCTCAACGTCACGATCGGTTTCGTCCCGCCCAAGCTCGAGGCCCGCGACGAGACGGCCGACGCGGAGCTGGTTCTCGTCGAAGCGCTGCGCGCCATGACCGAGATGCGCGAGGACGTGGCGCGCGAGACGGTCAAGCGTCTGCTGGAGCGGGACCCGACCAGCCCGCACGCCCACTTCCTGATGGCGCGCCTGTCAGCCGGCCAGCCCCAGCGCCACGATCCCCCTGCTGAGGTCGCCGACAAAGGGAAGTTCCTCTACCTGCTCTGCGAGCAGCTCAAGGGGGCCAAGGCTTCCGGAGACGTCGAGAGCGTACTCTCAGGATACTTCTCGATCTTCAGTCTGCACCTGGAGATCCTGGCTCGCTTCGTCGAGCACGGCCGCCAGTTCCTCGGCAAGGGGGACCAGGGCGGCGCCGGTGCCATCGCCCGTTTCATCGTGAGCCAGCTGCAGTGGACCGAGGACCTGCACCGCAGGCTGGGAATGGTTCACCTGGCTCAGAAGGACTACGCCGGTGCCGAGGGCGAGCTCTGGAAGGCCTGTCTCAACACGCCCGACGAGCCCGGGGCGATCCTCGAGCTGGCGCGGGCCTCCGCCGGCCTGGGCAAACGCAAGCTGGCGCGTGCGCTCACCGCCATGCTGCTCGCCAACGAATCCCTCGACCCGCGCATCCGCGCCAAGGTCGCCGAGTTCGAGCGGCGGCTAGGCGACGGGAAGGCCTGAGGAGATGGAAGGTAGAAGGTAGAAGGTAGAAGGTAGAAGGTGGAAGGTGGGGTGAAGGTCGGGGCTTGGCGGCGCTGAGGTGCACGCGCGGAAGGCGGGAGGGCGCATCACAGCGTGACCGTTCGCCCTTCGATAAGCTCAGGGGTAAGCGGGGGGAGTCTCGTTGCCTACGCGTGGTTCGACAAGCCGAACGGGAAGGTAGCGAAGCGGCTTCCCACCTTTCGGCATCGCTCCCAGCTTCTACCTTCCATCTTCCATCTTCCATCTTCCATCTTCTATCTTCCCTCTTCCGCCTTCCCGCCGCTCACGAATTTCTCGTAGAGCTCCACGTCGTCCTGGCTGCCGACGATCAGCGGGACGCGCTGGTGCAGCTCCTCGGGGACGATGGCGAGGATGCGCTCCGTTCCGGTCGAGGCGCGGCCGCCGGCCTGTTCCATGATCATCGCGGCGGGGTTGGCCTCGTACATCAGCCGCAGCTTTCCCTTCGGTTTGCGGGGGTTGCGCCGGTCGGCGGGGTAGAGGAAGACGCCGCCGTAGACCAGCGTGCGGTGCAGATCCGCCACGAGGCTTCCGACGTACCGGAGCGAGTAGGGACGGTCGGTTTCGGGGTTGGTCTCCTTGAGGTAGTCGATGAAGCGGCGGGTCCCGTCGTCCCAGTGCGTGTAGTTGGATTCGTTGACGCTGTAGATCTTGCCCTTCCTGGGACAGCGGATGTTCTCGTGGGAGAGGAGGAACTCGCCGATGGTCGGGTCGAGCGTGAAGCCGTGCACGCCGTTGCCGGTGGTGTAGACGAACATCGTCGAGGAGCCGTAGAGGATGTAGCCTGCGGCGACCTGCTTGGTCCCGGGCTGGGTGCAGTCCTCGACGGTGCCGTCGGTTCCCTTTGAGACGCGGCGATAGACGCTGAAGATGGTGCCGATGGTGACGTTGGCGTCGATGTTGGAGGAGCCGTCGAGCGGATCGAACAGCAGCACGTAGCGGCCCTTGGGGTATCTCTCGGGGATCGGGATGACGTCGACGTTCTCCTCGCTCGCCATGCAACAGAGGTGGCCGCCGTGGTCCATGGCGCGCCGGATGGTGTCGTTGGCGAACTCGTCGAGCTTGGCCACCTGCTCGCCCTGGATGTTCGTCTGGCCCGTCAGGCCCAGGATGTTCTGGAGGCCCGCCCGGCGGACTTCGCGGGTGATGATCTTGGCCGCCAGCAACAGGTCCTGCAGTAGGTGGGTGAAGGCGCCCGTTGCCTCCGGGTACTTCTCCTGCTGCTCCATGATGTGGCGTTGAACCGTGACGAGCTTTGCAGTCATGTTCCTCCTTAGGTCGGCGTCGTGGGGATTATGGCATGGAGGGACGCAGGGCGGGGCCGTGAGCGAACGCAGTGACGGAGGGAAAGCGGTCTGTCCCTTCTCTGTCGTTGCGGAGACGGTGACGTTGCCGTGATTGAGATGGGGCGGCGGAAGAAGGGGGGCGGGCTAGGGCATGGGCACGAGATGACAAGGAGTGGCCCCTTACGGGACATGCACCCGAGTCCGCACGCTCGGCTTGACAGCCGCGACTAATCCGTGATACAACCCGCTCCTATTCAGGACAATTGGACTTGCTGGGGCAGGTTCCCGAGTGGTCAAAGGGAGCAGACTGTAAATCTGCCGGCTATGCCTTCGAAGGTTCAAATCCTTCCCTGCCCACTCTGCGGAGTCCCCCGCAGCGGATTGGCGTAGGTCCGGATGTTTTGAATCCCCCATCCAGGTCGCATCCAAACAGGAAATCCCGCCCACGTAGCTCAGTTGGTAGAGCGCGTCCTTGGTAAGGACGAGGTTCACCGGTTCAATCCCGGTCGTGGGCTCCAGAAACTTGCAGCAAACCATTCATTGAGTAGTCGTAGCGGGCCGGCCGCCCGCAACGCACCGGGTGCCGAGATCCTCGGCTGGTAAACCCGCTGACAGGAGGTCGTAATGGCCAAGGAGAAGTTCGAAAGGACGAAGCCGCACGTCAACGTCGGCACGATCGGTCACGTGGACCACGGCAAGACTACCCTGACCGCGGCCATCACGAAGGTGCTGGGCATGCAGGGTGGTGCGGAGTTCCGCAGCTACGACTCGATCGACGCGGCCCCCGAGGAGCGGGAGCGCGGCATCACGATCAACACCGCGCACGTGGAGTACCAGACGGCTACGCGCCACTATGCCCACGTCGATTGTCCGGGCCACGCGGACTACATCAAGAACATGATCACGGGCGCCGCGCAGATGGACGGCGCCATCCTGGTGGTCAGCGCGGCCGACGGCCCGATGCCCCAGACTCGTGAGCACATCCTGCTGGCCCGCCAGGTCGGCGTCCCCTACATCGTCGTGTTCCTGAACAAGGCCGACATGGTGGACGATCCCGAGTTGATGGAGCTGGTGGAGATCGAGGTGCGCGAGCTTTTGAGCAAGTACGAGTTCCCTGGCGAGCAGATTCCGATCGTCAAGGGCAGCGGGTTGAAGGCTCTCGAGTCGGCTTCGACCGATCCGAATGCTCCCGAGTACAAGCCGATCCTCGAGCTGATGAGCGCCCTGGACAGCTACGTCCCGACGCCGCAGCGCGCCCTGGACAAGCCCTTCCTGATGCCGGTGGAAGACGTTTTCACGATCTCTGGCCGCGGCACCGTGGCCACGGGACGTGTAGAGCGCGGCATCATCAAAGTCGGCGAGGCGATCGAGATCGTCGGCTTCAGCGACACGAAGAAGTCGGTCGTGACCGGCGTCGAGATGTTCAAGAAGCTGCTCGACGAGGGACGCGCCGGCGACAACATCGGCGTGTTGCTGCGAGGCATCGACAAGAAGGACGTCGAGCGCGGGCAGGTCATCTGCGTGCCGGGCTCGATCACCCCTCACAAGAAGTTCAAGGCCGAGGTCTACGTGCTCTCGAAGGAAGAGGGTGGGCGTCACACACCGTTCTTCAACGGCTATCGCCCCCAGTTCTACTTCCGCACGACGGACGTCACCGGCGTTGCCAAGCTGCCGGAGGGCACCGAGATGGTCATGCCGGGCGACAACGTCCGGATGTACATCGAGCTGATCACTCCGATTGCCATGGAGCAGGGGCTCCGCTTCGCCATCCGTGAGGGCGGCCGCACCGTGGGTGCGGGCGTCGTCTCGGAAGTGGTGGAGTAGTCGGCCAGCAGCCTTCCCGCAGGGGAAGGCGCGACTGCAAGAATTGGCCCCCGCCGGATCTCCGGCGGGGGCTGCGTATTGCCGGCTTCCCAGGAAGAGCCTGGGGGAACGGCTCACTCAGCAATCCCCATGCCGGAACGCAACATTCCCGTTGACAACGGATCTTCGTGGTGATAAAATCGCCTGACCCGCAAAAAGGCGGGCTTGCTTTTTCGGCAATCGATTCGAAGGAGACCGACGATGAGGGTTCAAATCACCCTGGCTTGCAGTGAATGCAAGAACAGGAATTACTCGTCGATGAAGAACAAGAAAAACACTGCCGACCGGCTCGAGCGGAAGAAGTTCTGCCCCGTTTGCAGGTCACACCAGGTTCACAAGGAATCCAAGTAGTCCGGGAGTGGCGCAGGCCAGTAGCTCCAACGGTAGAGCAACGGACTCCAAATCCGTGGGTTGGGGGTTCAAATCCCTCCTGGCCTGCCAGAACCCCAAGCAACTCGAAGGTATCGCATGTTCAACGATCTGAAGCAGTTCCTGGAGGAAGTCTGGCGAGAAGTCCGGCCCGACAAGGGTCGCGTCTCCTGGCCGACGATGAAGTCCATCCGGATGTCCACGATGGTCGTCATGATCACCAGCGTGATGTTGTCCATCTACATCTTCCTCTGTGACGAGATCCTCCGGCAGACGCTCGGGGCGCTACTGGCGGTCAGCAAGTGAACACAGAGTCTTACGCCAGCGAGGGAACGAAGTCGGTGAGCGGTTCCGATTCCGTCGACGCCAAGTGGTACGTGGTGCACACCAACACCAGCTGCGAGCACAAGGTGAAGGAGCATCTGGAGCACCGCATCCGCGTCATGAATATGCAGGAGCAGATCTTCGAGGTGCTCGTGCCGACCGAGGAGACTGCCAAGGGCGCTCCGGCCAGCAAGAAGAAGGGCGGCCCCAAGAAGATCTATCCGGGTTACATCCTCGTCCGGATGAACCTCAACGACGATTCCTGGGCCGTGGTGCGCAACACTCCCGGCGTCACCGGATTCGTCGGGCTGGGTCGTCGGCCCACTCCTCTGCAGGAGAAGGAAGTCGAGACCATTCTCTACCAGATGGGTCTGCAGGAGACCAAGCCTGTCGCGCACATCTCCTTCCAGGAGGGCCAGCAGGTCAAGATCACCGACGGACCGTTCTCCGACTTCATCGGGCTGGTCGACAAGGTCAACGCGGACCGCAAGACCCTGCGCGTGCTCATTCACATCTTCGGCCGCGAGACCTCCATCGAGATCCCCTTCGTCGAAGTCGAAGAGGTCAGCTGAGCCGGCAGGCTCGCGATTCGGTTCCGGCGATTGCGACCCGCTCCCAACGAACATCCCCTGAAACCACCAGAAATCCCAGGCCGTAGCCCGAAGTCTGCGGCCCCAACCCTCAGCCAACGGCCCTCGGCCGGAGGCCCCCCAAGACAATGGCCAAGCAGATTCAAACCAAGATCAAGCTCCAGGTGACCGCTGGGCAGGCCAACCCTGCACCGCCCGTCGGGCCGGCTCTCGGCCAGCACGGCGTGAACATCATGGAGTTCTGCAAGACGTTCAACGAGCGGACGAAGTCGCAGATGGGGATGATCATCCCCTGTGTGATCACCGTCTACACGGATCGCAGCTTCACCTTCATCACCAAGACGCCTCCGGCATCGGTGCTGATCAAGAAGGCGATCAACCTCGAGAAGGGCGCCAAGAACTCCAAGATGGACAAGGCCGGCGAGATCAGCCGCGAGCAGGCCCAGGAGATCGCCAAGCTCAAGATGCCCGATCTCAACGCCGCCGACCTCGAGGGCGCCACGAACATGATTCTCGGCACCGCCCGCAGCATGGGCGTGCGGCTCAAGGCGTAGTCCCCGTTTCACACCCCCAGGCATTCACTCCCAGTTCGAGGGCACCGGCGCACAGCCACGGGCCCGTCAGCAGAACCGGTTACCCCGGACCCGATCCGGAGAACTAGATATGAAGCACGGAAAGAAGTATCTCAACGCGAAAAAGCAGATCACTCACGACCAGCAGTATCCGCTGGGCGAGGCGATCGAGCTTCTGCGGAAAGTCAAGTACGCCAAGTACGACGAGACGGTCAATCTGACCGTCAACCTTGGCGTGAACCCGAAGTACCCCGACCAGATGGTCCGGGGGACCGTCACGCTGCCCCACGGCACCGGCAAGACGGTCCGCATCCTGGTCCTGGCCAGCGGCGAGAAGGTCAAGGAAGCGCAGGACGCGGGCGCGGATTTCGCCGGCGGCGTCGAGCTCGTCGAGAAGATCCAGAACGAATCCTGGCTCGACTACGACCGTGTCATTGCCACGCCGGACATGATGCGCCACGTCGGCAAGCTCGGTAAGATCCTTGGCCCTCGCGGCCTGATGCCGAACCCGAAGGTGGGCACGGTGACCCCGAACATCGCCGCGGCGATTCAGGCGGCCAAGGGCGGCCAGATCGAGTTCAAGGTCGACAAGCAGGGGATCATTCACGTCGCCACGGGCAAGGCCTCCTTCGAGGGCAAGCAGCTCTTCGACAACACCCTCACCGTGCTCAACGCGCTCCTGCGAGCCAAGCCGAGCACCGCGAAGGGCGTCTACATGAAGAAGGTCACACTGAACTCGACCCACGGTCCCGGCATCCGCGTGGACGTCAACAGCGTCCGCTCGGACGTCGACGAGGCCCGCCGAGCCCACTCGGCTTGAGGCCCGGCCGGCAGGCAACGATTCAGGACGCATCAACGAATCAATCATCGCCCCCCGGGGCGTGCAACAAGAGTCGAAAGGGCAACGGAGTTAAAATGGACAGGACAGGCAAGGCCCAGGTCACCGACGAGGTCTCGCAGGCGCTCTCGGGCTCCAAGGCAGTCGTGCTGGCCGACTTCACGGGGATCTCCGTGGAGGAGGTCACGAAGCTGCGGAGCCAGATCCGCGCGAAGAAGGGCAAGTTCAAGGTCGCCAAGAACACGCTCGTGGCCCGGGCGTTCGGCGGCGAGGAGTACTCGGCATTCCGCAAGCTGCTCAAGGGCCCCAACGCCCTGGCGTTCGCCTACGAGGACCCGATCGCGATTCTCAAGGTGCTCAGCGATTTCGAGAAGGAGTCGCAGGGCAAGATCAAGATCCGCGGCGGCGTGCTCGACGGCAAGCACGCGACGGCCGAAGAGCTGAAGCTCATCGCCACGCTCCCGTCCCGCGACGTCCTCAGGGCGCAGGTTGTCGGACTGATCGCCTCGCCGATCCAGCGGCTCCTCACCGTCCTCAACGGACCGGCTCGCAAGCTCCTCTACGCGCTCAAGGCGCTCGAGGAGAAGAAGGCCGCCGTCGATGGCGCCCCCGCCCCCCAGAGCTGAAATTCGAACCTTTGTCTCCTTACTGAAACCCAACCTAACCCGTATCCGGAGGAAGTCATGAACAACGAGCAGATCATCGAGGCAATCAGCAATCTCACCGTCCTTCAGCTCTCCGAGCTGGTCAAGTCCATGGAGGAGAAGTTCGGCGTCAGCGCCGCAGCTCCCGCCATGATGGCGGCCCCCGCCGCCGGCGCCGCCGCCCCGGCCGCCGTCGAGCAGACCGAGTTCGACGTCATCCTGAAGAACGCCGGCGCCAACAAGATCGGCGTCATCAAGGTCGTTCGCGAGCTCACCAACCTCGGCCTCAAGGAGGCGAAGGCCGTCGTTGACGGCGCGCCCGCCCCGGTCAAGGAGAAGCTCTCGAAGGAAGACGCGGCCAAGTACAAGGCTGCCCTCGAGGGAGCCGGTGCCCAGGTCGAAGTTAAGTGACATTCAGGTCAACCCAGAAGTAACCCTGGGCTGCCCCGTGGAGACCCCACGGTGCAGCCCGGGCGTCGTCGTTTTCTCTGCTTTGTTCATTCAGCGGGCAGGAGGCACTAGATGGCCGGAAACAGGAGAACCGAGCGCATACATTTGAACCCGGTGGCGGAGGGGCATTTCGCCATCCCCAATCTCATCGAGGTCCAGCTGGACTCGTTCTACGAGTTCCTGCAGGCCAACAAGAGAACCGAGGAACGGGAGCGCCGCGGTCTACAAGAGGCATTTCTCGATATCTTCCCGATCAAAGACTACACGGGAAACTTGATCATGGAGTTCATCGGCTACTCGCTCGGGCTCGACATGTGCAAGAAGTGCCCGCAGCTCGAGATGAAGCCGGTCCAGGACTGCATCTTCGAGGATTGTTCGTACGCCGAGAGGGATTGCTCCTTCCACCGCGACACCGACATGGCCTATCGGATCAAGTACGAGCCGACCGAGTGCCAGAAGCGGGACCTCACCTACTCCATCCCGCTCAACATGCGGGTCCGCCTCATCAACAAGCTTTCCGGTGAGGTCAAGGAGCAGGAGCTCTTCGTCGTCAACCTGCCGCTGATGACGCGCAAGGGCACCTTCGTCATCAACGGTGCCGAGCGCGTCATCGTCAGTCAGCTCCACAGGAGCCCAGGCGTCTACTTCGACTACAGCGCCCGCGGCGCTGCAAAGCTCTACTCCACCAAGGTCGTCCCGTATCGTGGCGCCTGGCTCGAATTCGAGCTCGACGTGATGAAGGACATCATCTACGTCCGCCTCGATCGCAAGCGCAAGATTCCCGTCACCGTCTTCCTGCGCGCGCTGGGCTTCGAGAAGGACGACGAGATCCTCGAGCTCTTCGACCAGCACGAGGTCATCAAGAAGACCCTCAAGCAGGACAAGTCCACCAACGCTACCGAGGCGCTCGACCAGATCTACAAGAAGCTGCGGCCGGGCGAGCCGTTCATCGAGGAGAACGCCCGGGCACTTCTCGAAGGCCTCTTCTTCAACCGCAACCGCTACGACCTGGGCGAGGTGGGCCGCTACAAGCTCAATCAGAAGCTCCGGATGAGCGAGCGAATCATCGGTCAGATCTCAGTCGAGACGCTCGTTGACCCGGACACCAGCGAAGTCTACGCCGAAGCGGGCGAACGCATCAGCGCCAACGCTGGCCTCGCCATCGACAAGAGCCGCTTCCAGCAGGTCCGGATCCGCACGGTGGACGAGATCGAGGTCACGGTGAAGCGCGAGCCCACCACCTTCGTCGTCGATCTCACCACGTATGACGAGGAGAAGCGGGCCGCGCTCGAAGGCTACACCCTGGCCGAAGATGTCATCGACCCCGAGCTCAACGAGGTGCTTTTCGTTCGCGGGACCACCCTCAACGAATCGCACATCTACCGGCTCGGCGAGCGCAAGGTCGGGCGCATCCGCTTGAACAAGGGGCGCGTGCTCGAGCTCTCCGACATCCTCGGCGTCATCCGCTACCTGATCAACCTCTCCAACGGCATCGGCCAGGTCGACGACATCGACCACCTCGGCAACCGCCGCGTGCGCCGCTGCGGCGAGCTGCTGCAGAACCAGTTCCGGGTTTCGCTCGCCAGGATGGAGCGCGTCATCCGGGAGCGCATGACGATCCAGGACATCAACAGCTTGACGCCCCAGGTGCTCATCAATACCCGCCCGATCGTGGGCGTGATCGACGAGTTCTTCGGGTCGAGCCAGCTGTCGCAGTTCATGGACCAGGTGAATCCACTTTCGGAGCTGACCCACAAGCGCCGCCTGTCGGCCCTCGGACCGGGTGGGTTGCGCCGGGAGCGCGCGGGCTACGAGGTCCGCGACGTGCATCCCACGCACTTCGGCCGCGTCTGCCCCATCGAGACGCCTGAAGGTCCCAACGCCGGTCTGATCGGCTCACTGGCCGTCTGCAGCCGGCTCGACGAACACGGCTTCCTGACGTCCCCGTACCTGCCCGTCGAGAACGGAAAGGTGCGCGAAAACCCGCAATACATGGACGCCTTGGAGGAAGAGCGCTTCGTCGTCAGTCCGTACGATTCGCGCTTCATGAACGGCGTTCTCCAGAACTCCGACGAGATGGTGCCGGTGAAGATGTTGCAGCAGGGACATCAGGAGTTCACCTACGTGTCGGCCAAGGCCGTCAACAAGGTGCACATGTCGCCGCTGCAGATGATCTCGGTGGCGTCGAGCTTGATTCCGTTCCTGGAGCACGACGACGCCAACCGCGCCCTGATGGGTACGAACATGCAGCGCCAGGCCGTGCCCCTTCTCGTGACCGAGGCGCCGATCGTCGGCACCGGTCTGGAGTGGTACACGGCTCGGGACTCGGGTGCCATCACCGTCGCGGATCACGCCGGCACGGTTGTCTACGTCGACAGCCAGAAGGTCATCATCCGGCGCGACGAGCCGCACATCAAGGTGCTGCGGCCTGCAACCTACACGGCCTCGGTCGGCTACGAGCTGCTCGATGACGTCGTGAACTCCAAGACGGGCAAGGTGATCGCCAAGAAGGGCACGATCGTGACGGCGGCTCTCAAGGACAAGCTCCTGCAGGGTGCCGAGTGCGACATCAACGTGAAGCGGGATGCGTTCGACGAGTACCGCCTCATCACGTTCGCCCGGACCAACCAGGGCACCTGCAACAGCCAGAAGCCGATTGTGCGGATGGATGACCACGTCGAAGCCGGCGCGCCGCTGGCCGACGGAGCGTCCACCAACGGAGGCGAGCTGGCGCTGGGCCGCAACATCCTGATGGCGTTCATGCCGTTCCAGGGCTACAACTTCGAAGACGCGATCGTGATCAGCGAGAAGCTCGTCAAGGACGAGGTTTTCAGCTCGATCCACATCAACGTGTTCGAGATCGAAGCCCGCGACACGAAGCTGGGCCCCGAGGAGATCACGCGCGACATCCCCAACGTCGGCGAGGACGTGCTGGCCAACCTGGACGAGGCCGGCATCATCCGGATCGGCGCGGAGGTGCAGCCTGGCGACGTGCTGGTCGGCAAGATCACGCCCAAGGGCGAAACCGAGCTGACGGCCGAGGACAAGCTCTTGCGAGCCATCTTCGGCGAGAAGGCCCGCGAGGTGCGCAACACCTCGCTGACGGTTCCGCACGGCGAGAAGGGCAAGGTCGTCGACGTGATGGTTTTCAGCCGCGAGGGTGGCGACGAGCTTCCCTACGGCGTCAACAAGCTGGTCCGCGTGTTCGTGGCCCAGAAGCGGCCCGTGAGTGAAGGCGACAAGATGGCCGGCCGACACGGCAACAAGGGCGTCATCGCCAAGATCGTGCCCGAGGAAGACATGCCGTACCTGCCGGATGGACGGACGATCGAGATCGTCCTCAACCCGCTGGGCGTCCCGTCCCGTATGAACGTGGGCCAGGTGCTCGAGACGCACCTGGGCTGGGCCGGCATGACGATGAACCGGTCCTACGCGACCTGCGTATTCAACGGCGGCAACACGGTGTCCAACGAGCAGTTCGTGATCAACGAGCTGACGTCCGCCGGGCTGCCTGCGGACGGACGCATCATGCTGCGCGACGGTTCCAGCGGCGATCTGTTCGACCAGAAGGTGATGGTCGGCAACATCTACATGATGAAGCTGGCGCACCTTGTGGACGACAAGATCCACGCGCGGGCGACCGGCCCCTACTCGCTGGTCACGCAGCAGCCGCTGGGTGGCAAGGCGCAGTTCGGCGGCCAGCGCTTCGGAGAGATGGAGGTGTGGGCGCTCGAGGCGTACGGGGCGGCCCACACGCTGCGAGAGCTGCTCACCATCAAGAGCGACGACGTCGAAGGCCGCGTGACGGTCTACGAGACGATCATCAAGGGCGAAAACGAGATGAAGCCCTCGGTGCCGGAATCGTTCAAGGTCGTAGTGAGCGAGCTTCAGAGCCTTGGCCTGAAGGTGGATCTGATCAGCGGAGAGGTCTAGGCACAGGTCGAGGGTCCGAGCCACGGTTCCAGGGACCCGTGGCCCGTGCCGCGGACTGGAGCACCGAGAGTTCAACAGGCGTATGAGACGAGGAAAGGAGAGGCGAAGGTAGAGCGAGACGATTTCGGAACCTCGAGCCGCTGCGCGCGGCCGGGGAGCCCAGATCTCGAGCCCCTACATGCCTCCCGAGGAGGAAGCCGACAGTGGAAGGCTTTGACAACCTGAGGGCGATTCAAATCAGCATCGCATCCCCGGAGCAGGTCCGGGCTTGGTCGCACGGCGTCGTTAAGAAGCCGGAGACGATCAACTACCGGACACACCGGCCGGAACGAGACGGTCTGTTTTGCGAGCGGATTTTCGGGCCGACCAGAGACTACGAGTGCTTCTGCGGCAAGTACAAGAGCATCCGCTACAAGGGTCTCATCTGCGAGCGGTGCGGTGTCGAGATCACGCGCGCCAGCGAGCGTCGCGAGCGTATGGGTCACATCGAGCTCGTCACGCCCGTGGCGCACATCTGGTACTCCAAGGGCACGCCGAACTACATCGCCATGCTGCTCGACATCTCGACGAGAGATTTCGAGAAGGTGCTCTACTTCAACAGCTACATCGTGCTCGATCCGGGCAACCTGCCGCTGTTGAAGAAGCAGATCCTCAGCGAGAAGGAGTACCAGGACTATCGCGGCAAGTACGGCGACATGTTCAAGGCCGGCATGGGCGCCGAGGCGATCAAGTTCCTCCTCAAGAACCTGGACCTGCCCAAGCTGATCGACGATCTGAAGCGCAAGCTGCGCCAGAAGACCGGCAGCCAGAAGCAGAACATCATGAAGCGTCTCGAGATCGCCGAGACCTTCCTCCACTCCAAGTCGAAGCCCCAGTGGATGATCCTGGACATCCTGCCCGTGATCCCGCCCGATCTCCGGCCGATGGTCCAGCTCGACGGCGGCCGCTTCGCCACGAGCGACTTGAACGACCTCTACCGCCGCGTCATCAACCGCAACAACCGCCTGGCGCGCCTCATCAAGCTGAACGCTCCCGAGATCATCATCAAGAACGAGAAGCGCATGCTCCAGGAAGCGGTCAACGCGCTGATCGACAACGGCCGCCGCGGCCGGCCCGTCACGGGTCCCGGCAACCGCCCTCTCAAGAGCTTGAACGACATGCTCAAGGGCAAGCAGGGCCGGTTCCGCCAGAACCTGCTCGGCAAAAGAGTCGATTACTCCGGCCGCTCCGTGATCGTCGTCGGCCCGAAGCTCAAGATGCACCAGTGCGGCCTGCCGCAGCGGATGGCCCTCGAGCTCTTCAAGCCGTTCATCATGCACAAGCTGGTCGATTACGGCCTGGCGCACAACATCAAGAGTGCCAAGCGGATGATCGAGCGCGAGCAGGACGAGGTCTGGAGCGTGCTCGAAGAGGTCGTCTGCGACCACCCCGTCATCCTCAACCGCGCGCCCACGCTGCACCGCCACGGCATCCAGGCCTTCGAGCCAGTGCTGGTCGAGGGCAAGGCCATCCAGATCCACCCGCTCGTCTGCACGGCGTTCAACGCCGACTTCGACGGCGACCAGATGGCCGTCCACGTTCCGCTGCTCTTGCCGGCGAAGACCGAGTGCCGCGTGCTCCTGCTGTCCACCAACAACCTGCTGGCGGCCAGCAACGGCGCGGCCGTCGCCAGCCCCTCGCAGGACATGGCGATCGGCTGCTTCTACCTGACCATGAACACCAAGTCGCGCCGCACGCGAAAGGTGTCGGTCAACGATCCCAAGGACGAGCGCGGTAGCCTCGCCCAGCGCGTGAAGATGGCGCGCATCGAGACCTACATCGCGGATACGATCTACGACCGCCACAAGAAGCTCGTCCTCAAGGGTGAGCACCCGATCCTCGCCGAGGACATCGAGACCCTCGAGAAGGCCGGCATCAAGGAAGTCGAGATCCTCGACATCCCGTACATGCACGGCGAGGAAGAGGTCCTCTACAGCTACGAGACCGGGCAGATCAAGGTTCACGACCGCGTCTTCCTGCGCCACGTCGACCGCCAGAGCGGCGAGATCGAGACGCTGACCACCACGGTCGGCCGGGTCATCTTCAACCAGATTCTTCCCCCCGAGTTGGGCTTCATGAACACCCAGATCGGCAAGGGCGATCTGATGCGCATCATCGAGCGATCCGTGACCATCTGCGGAACCGCCCGCACGGCCGAGCTGCTCGACCGGATCAAGGAGCTGGGCTTCAAGTTCGCCACCCGGTCGGGCCTCTCGATCTCGATGGCGGACCTCGAAATCCCGGCCAAGAAGGTGGAGATCATCCACACGGCCGAGAAGAAGGTCACCCAGCTGCTCAAGCGCCACGCGGCCGACGTCGACATGGAGGAGCTGCGCCAGCAGATCATCGATATCTGGATCAGCGCCACCGACGAAGTCACCGACGCGATGCTCCAGAACTTCAAGAGCAAGAACGAGCTCGGCGAGTTCAACTCTGTCTACCTGATGATGATCTCGGGCGCCCGAGGCAACACCGACCAGACCAAGCAGCTGGCCGGTATGCGCGGTCTGATGGCCAATCCGCACGGTGACATCATCCCCGTGCCGATCAAGGCCAGCTTCCGCGAAGGCCTCTCGATGACCGACTACTTCATCTCCACGTACGGCGCCCGCAAGGGCCTCGTCGACACGGCCCTCCGAACGGCCGACTCCGGGTATCTCACCCGGCGACTCGTCGACGTGGCGCAAGACTCGATCATTTTCGAGCACGACTGCGGCAGCAACGAGGGTATCCGCGTGACGCCTCTGCGCGAGAAGCGGACCCCGACCAACCAGCTCGTCGACGAGACGATCATCACGCTGCGCGACCGCATCTGGGGTCGCACGGCAGCCAAGGACATCCACCACCCGCTGACCGGCAAGGTCATCCTGAAGGCCAACGGCGAGATCGATCGCGAGCTCGCCAAGGTCATCATGGACTGCGAATGCGTCGTGCCCGTCGCGCAGCTGCGCGAGGATTCGATGATCGGTGAGCTCGTCCTGCATCCGGTGGACAAGACAGTTCTCTGCGGGCCGGACCTCCCCGTCAACTCCTTCATCAAGAAGAAGCTGATGGATGCGGGAGTCGATGAGGTGAAGGCCTATCCGGCCGTCTACCTGCGCTCCTCGATCCACTGCCGCTCGCGGCTCGGCATCTGCCAGCGCTGCTACGGCTACGACCTCTCCACCAATCGCGTAGTCGATCTCGGTGTGGCAGTCGGAGTCATCGCGGCGCAGTCGATCGGTGAGCCAGGAACCCAGCTCACGATGCGCACGTTCCACACCGGAGGCGTCGCCGTGGCCCGCAAGGCCAACATCAAGGCGAAGGCCGAAGGCGAGGTCAGCTTCGACGAGCTGATCTGGCAGCACAAGGTCACTCGCGGAAAGTTCGTCGTCGACATGGGCACCACCGAGGAGATCGTGCGAGACAGCGATTTCGACCGCACGATTCGAAAGGTCGCCCTGGGCGGCTATCTCCAGGTCCGCGGCCCCGGCGGCAAGATCGACCGGTACAGCTTCCCCGTCGGCGCCGTGCTCAAGATCAATGAAGGCGAGCACGTCCGCAGCGGCACGGCACTGGCCGACTACAACCCGAACGAAGTCATCACCGCCCAGTCCGGCACCGTCGGGTATCACAACATCATCGTGAAGGACGGCCTACAGGTGTCCAAGAAGGCCTCCATTCGCATCATGGAGGGCAACAAGGTCCTCGTCGAGTACGACATGCCCCAGCGCTGCGTGCTCCGCGTGGAAGAAGGGGACACGGTCGTCGCCGGCGACGTGCTCTGCGAGACCGCCATCGAGGAGAAGTCGGCCATCGCCGGTCGCGACGGGCGCGTCGAGTTCGTTGACATCAAAATCAAGAACCAGCGCGTCATCTCGGAGGCCGGCATGATCTACATCCTGCCGAGCGACGAGGCCGACTCCCAGGGAACCGACATCGAGATGCCCCAGGGCATCAAGCACATGGCCGAGAGCCTCGGACCCCAGGAGATCCCCGAGGGCCCCGTGCTGCGCGTCAAGAACGGAGACCAGCTCCGCGGCGGCGACGAGGTCGCCACCATCTACAGCGAGCTCGG
The DNA here is from genome assembly GCA_016213845.1 of Candidatus Wallbacteria bacterium. GTDB lineage: Bacteria > Muiribacteriota > UBA6191 > JACPRK01 > JACPRK01 > JACPRK01. The sequence goes on along the minus strand of JACQZN010000057.1, from coordinate 74,996 downwards.
AGGCTCCGTCGACTACAAGGGAAAGAAGACCATCGGGATCAACAGCTTTGCCCTCAAGGAGTACTACATGACGGGCAACATGCAGATCGAGATGGACGAGGCCAACAAGACCCTCACCTTCGTCAGCGAGGTCGCCGGCAAGGTGAAGATCATGAGCTACCGCTCCAGCTCGAACAAGACGGTCGACCGCCGGCGAATCATCGTCAAGGACGAACGCGTCTACGTCATCCCCGAGGGTGCTCAGCTCAAGGTCGACAACGTCGCCGTGCAGCCCGGCGAGGACGTCAAGGAAGGCCAGAAGATCACCGGTCCGATCCCATTCGTCACCGAGGTCGACGGCACCATCGAGCTTCGCAGGCTCACCGTCACCGACGCCATCCTCCTCGTCGATGAGGACCTCGGCGCCGGAGACCTCAAGGGCCGCAAGCTCGCCGAAGATGTCATCGACGGCGAGACGGGCGAGCTCCTCGCCGCCAAGGAAGAGACCCTCGACCAGACCAAGGCCGAGGCGTTGCTGGAGCACCGGGAAAAGATCGGGAAGGTCCTGGTCTACCGCCCGTCGCCCCAGGAATGCATCGTCGTGAAGAGCGCCAAGGGCTCCAAGGAGTACCTCATCCCCGAAGGCGCTACCCTCAAGGTGCAGAACGGCGACCAGGTCCAGGCCGGCGACCAGCTCATCGAGAGCTTCGCGCCAATCGAGGCCGAGACGAGCGGCAAGGTCAACTTCATCACCGGTTACAACAAGCACACCGGCGAGGATCTCATCCGCAAGATCATCGTCTACAGCGGCCGCGACTACTTCCTGCCGGTCGGCATTCCCCTCTGCGTCAAGAACGGTCAGGAGATCGGCGCCGGCGAACCGCTCACCGAGCCGATCAGCTACGACAGCTTCAACCGCGTCGACCGCGGCGTGAAGTTCACTCGGCAAGAAGAGGTCACCAAGAAGTACCACATCAACGACTTGACCGACGTGCTGGTCAAGGACGGCGACGAGGTCCAGCCCGGATCCCGGCTGGCCGCGATCCGCTCCCCCACCACCGGCGTGGTGAAGGTCGTCAAGGCCCTCACCAAGAGCGGCAAGGCCCGATCGGTCGTCGAGCGCGTCATCATCCTCCCGGGCGAGGCGCACCAGATTCTCGACGGTGCCGAGCTCACCGTGAAGGATGGCCAGCCCGTCAAGAAGGGCGACATCCTCGCCAAGTGGGGCACCGGCGGCAAGAAGACGACAGACATCATCCAGGGTCTCCCGCGCGTCAGCGAGCTCTTCGAGGTGCGCAAGCCCAGGAAGGAATCGGTCGTCAGCGCCGACTACGGCCAGGTCCAGATCGTCGGCAACAACATCTCCATCGTCGGCGAGGAGAGCCACTCGGTGCAGTACAAGGCCCAGTACGGCTCGGGCAACATGATCGTCCAGAACGGTGAGGTCGTGATGCCGGGCACCCGGCTCACCGACGGCAACCTCGACCCGAGGAAGCTGGCGAAGGTCGCCGGAACCGACGTCGTCGAGCGCTACCTCATCGACGAGGTCCAACACGTCTACAAGAGCCAGGGCGTGAACATCAACGACCGCCACATCGAGGTCATCGTGTCGAACATGATGACCAAGGTGCAGGTGCTCAAGGCTGGAGACACGCGCTTCCTGCCCGGCGAGACGCCCAGCTACTTCGACTTTGCCGATGAGAATGCGCGCGTCGTCAAGGCCAGCGGCAAGCCCGCCCAGGGCGTGCCGAAGCTCCAGGGCATCACCAAGGCCTCCCTCACCACGGACAGCTTCATCAGCGCTGCCAGCTTCCAGGAGACCACGCGCGTGTTGACCAAGGCTGCCATCAAGAGCCGAGTCGACCACCTGCGAGGTCTCAAGGAGAACATCATCATCGGCAAGTTGATCCCGGCCGGAACGGGTCTCTTCACCAACAAGGTCCGGTTCCGCTTTGCCGATGAGAAGATGGTCGAGGACGCACCGGTCTCGGCGACTGCTGAGGCCTCCGAGGCAGAGGATCTCGCGGCCCGAGTCGAAAAGGCTCGCCGTGAGCTGATGGCAGTGGCCGGCGGCCTGGGCGACGATGACGACGAGGCGCCCAAGCGCGCCCTGGCCGGGCTCGACGATCTCGACAGCGACGACGTCGACACCGACGACGACGATGCCGCCGACGACACCGACACGGTCAAGGCCGAGGACGACGATCTGCCCGGCGCCGCGGTCCCCGAGGCCGACGACGACCTGCCGATCGACGAAGAGGCGCCCGACGTCGAGTCCGACGGCGACTAGACCCTACTCCCCAGGACACGATCAAAATGGGCCCGCCACTCTCACGAGTGGCGGGCCCTTCTTTGTGTGCCCAGCCCCCCCAGCCCTCGAGCCTCGAGCCTCGAGCATCAAGCCTCGAGCCTCGAGCCTGTCACTTGCAGCCGCCCCTGCAGTCGTGGCGGGTGTAGGTGATCTCCATCATTTTCGACCACTTGCCGTCGGCGCCCATGTCGTACATCTCGAAGGTGTGCTGGTCGGGTCCGAGGACGCGGGTCACGTTCTTCTGCTGGGCTTGCTTGCCCGTGGCGACGTTGGTGTAGCTGCCAAGGGCGACCATCGTCTTGCCGTCGTTGGTGCAGTGGCCCAGGTAGTGGGTGATGGTGGTGCCGAAGGTGTCGGCCCAGGTTGCGACGTAGGCCTTTCGGTAGGTGTCGTAGCCGGTCATGCCGATGCCGCTGAAAGGCATTCCGGAAAACGAACTCTCGTAGCGCTGCTCCAGGAAGCGGCCGCCCAGCACCATCCGGTTGGCGGAGCGGCCTTCGCTCACCTGCGGCTCCTTCTGGCCCATCCAGGCCTTACAACTCGCGGTCCAGCAGCCCTCGAGAGCCTGTAGATGCTCGTGATGCTCGCCGGGCTGGGCGAACTTCATCATCGCCTCCATCTCGGAGCATCCTGCGGCCTGCGCGTCGGCCGGCGGCGACTTGTCGTGCGCCCCATCCGCTGCAAGCGCTGGGGCCGCGAGCAGTGCCGAGCCGAGTGCGAGAACTCCGAAGTACCTCTTCCAGCTGTTCATCGAATCTCCCTTTCTGTCGTGGGATGCCGCCAGGTCGAACGGCGATCCCGTGAGAATGTCGAAGCGAGGTTAGCCGCGGGACGGACGCGGTGCAACCGGTATCGCTCCCCAGCCGGCCGGCGAGTGGCCGGCCGGGCCGGGCTGCCCCTGGAGGGGCTGGGCCGCGAGAGCCGGTGGCTCAGTGGAGCTCTCGCTCGCCGACGCCCAGGCGCTCGAGCGTACGGAAGATCTTTTCGGGAAGGACCTCGGGATCGATCGGCTTGAGCAGGTAGCCGGCGGCGCCGAGATCGAAGCCCTTCAGGATGTCCTTGAGCGCGCTGTGCACGGTGAGGAAGATGAACGGGATGCTCTTCAGGATAGGGTCTTGCTTCAGGGCGGCGCAGAACTCGAAACCGCCCATGCCTGGCATCATCACGTCGCTCAGTATCAGGTCCGGCAGCTCGGCTCGCGCCATCTCGAGGCCTGCCTTTCCGTCCTGGGCTTCGAGGACCTGGAAGCGGCCGGAGTTCTCGAGGCTCTGCCGGATCACCATGCGCAGCAGCTCGGCGTCCTCGACCACCAAGACGCTGTAGTTGCGGCCCCGGTGACGCGCCTCGGCGCGGGCCACGCGCGGGTCCTGGGGCTCTTCCGGACCATCCGGCTCCATGCACTCGGGTCTGGTGATGGCGGCGAGCTGCTGCATCCGCGCGACGAGATCACGGATTCGGGAAACGCCGCCGGCCATCTTCTCGAGGACCGTGTGGGTTTCCTCCGAGGACGCGTGGAGCAGGCCGATGACGTCGATGCCCATGGTTACGACCTGCAACGGGCTGTTCAGCCCGTGTGCCATCGTGCGGGCCGCGCGTTGCAGCGCGTCGAGCCGCTCGTGCTCGGTCAGCTCGGTTTCGGTCTGCCTTCGCGACAAGAGCCGCCGGGCGCGCGCGATGAGCTCGAGCGGGTCAGTGCCCTTGTCCACGTAGTCGTCGGCGCCGGCCTCGAATGCCGCCACGCGGACGTCCGTGCCGCTCTGAACGGTCAGGACCAGCACGGGGAGCGTGGCCCACTGCGAAAACCTGCGAATGGCGGCGCAGAGCCGGCTACCGGTCGTGTCGGGCAGGTTCATGTCGATGACCAGCAGGTCCGGAGCGTGCTGTTGGAGACGAGCCATCGCCTCGCTTCCCGACGTGGCGCTGAAGACCGAGAACCCGGCGCTGGCGAAGAGGCTAGCGAAGACGTCGAGCTGGTTCGGGGAGTCTTCGACGAGAAGCAAGGATGGATTCGACCGAGACCTCTGAGCCAAGCGCTACCTCCGTGTGCCGTCCAAAAGCCTAGCACAGGATGCGGCACACGCCCCAGGCTGCATTGCCAGTCTCAATGTCCGAAGATTGTCAGGGAACTGACACCCGACACCTGATACCTGAAGCCTGGCGCCTGAGCCCTGAAGCCTGACGCCTCTCGTCAGTGTCGCGAGGAACCGGAGCCGGCATCGGAGCCAGAGCCGGCGTCGGAGCCAGAGCCGGCCTCATGTCCCCCGGACTCGGGGGTGGTCATGGGGGCTTTCCCGCCGGGCGCCTCCATGCCCTCGATCCAGACTCCGTCGGCCATCATGCCAATGGCCTTCTGGGGGCCTCGAATGCGATCCGGACGGCCGCCGCGCGACTCCGAGGCGTAGTGGCGCGCTTCCTCCTCGCTCAGGGTCTGGGCGCTGACGACGCCTTCCAGGATGACCTTCTTGCCCGCCGCGTTCTTGGGGACGAAGAAGCCGTAGTCCTTGAAGCGCACTCGCATGGTGCGCTTTCCTTCGCCGACGACCAGCCAGCAGCCCTTTTTCTGGCAGACGTCTCGGATAGTCCCTTCGAGGCGGACGGAACTGCCGTCGAGAGATTCGATGCGTTGCTGAACCTCGTCGAGCGTGACGGCCGGATAGACGGGGCGGACTCCGAAGTCGCCGGCCGCGAGCGGGGCGGCGCAGAGGATGGCCAGGGCGAGGACTCGATGGGCTGACATGAGGGGGGCCTCCTGTGGGTGGTGGTGAGTGAATAGTAGCGGGCGGGATTCTCGAAGAGATGCAAACTAGCACGTACGCCGAACCGGCGCAGTGAGCGCGGTCACCGCGGGTCATGACGCGGTGCGAAATCTTGGCCTTGTTCATGCTTGACACGGCGAGCGGGGGCTGCTACAATCCGCCTCCCTATCACACGGCGTGTGGTTTCGCCGTCTTTGGAGGATTTTCCGGATGCCGACAATCAATCAGCTGGTCAGACACAAGCGGATCAAGCCGAGCAACAAGCCGGACGCACCGGCGCTGCAGGGCTGTCCGCAGAAGCGTGGAGTCTGCACTCGCGTGTGGACCACGACGCCCAAGAAGCCGAACTCGGCGCTGCGCAAGGTCGCCCGTATCCGGCTCACCAATGGAATCGAAGTCACGGGGTACATCCCGGGGATTGGCCACAACCTGCAGGAGCACTCGATCGTCCTGATTCGCGGCGGCCGCGTGAAGGACCTGCCGGGCGTGCGCTACCACATCATTCGGGGTGTCCTGGACACCGCAGGCGTTGAGGGTCGGCGCAAGGGCCGGTCCAAGTACGGCGCCAAGCGACCCAAGAAGTAAGCCCTTTTCAAAGCCAATTTTTTCGAGCGGAGGATAGCAGTGGCAAGACGACGCGCAGCACTCAAGCGGGAGGTTCAGCCGGACCCGATCTTCAATAGCCGGCTGGTGACCCGTTTCATCAACAAGATCATGCTCAGCGGCAAGAAGACGCTGGCGAGTCGCATGTTCTACGACGCCGTGAAGTCGATGTCCGCCGGGGGCGACATTCAGGAGGGCTACAAGGCCTTCGAGCAGGCTGTCGAGAACGTGAAGCCCGCCATCGAGGTCAAGTCCCGACGCGTCGGTGGCTCGACCTATCAGGTGCCCGTCGAAGTGCGCGGCCCCAGGAAGTTGACGCTGGCTATCCGGTGGCTGATCACGCATTCCCGGTCGCGCAAGGAGAAGACTTTCTCCCAGCGTCTGGCCGGCGAGCTCAGCGACGCCGCCAAGGGTCAGGGGCTCTCGATCAAGAAGCGCGAAGACGTGCACAAGATGGCGGAAGCCAACCGCGCCTTCTCGCACTACCGCTGGTAAGCGGTCGGACCCTGTTGACGCGCCCGCCAAGAGGCCTCGAGAGGGTCCGCTCATTTGAAGGAAAGAAGCTAGAAGCTGGAAGCTGGAATCGCCGCACGGGGGCGTAGACCCTGGGTGTCGCCACCGGTACTGCCGGCGGCGGATACCCGGGTCCCAAGCCTCGAGCCTAGCCTCGAGCCCATAACTGTCAGGAATGAGTTTCGTGGAAGCTGAACCTACCGCAACACAAGAGTCTCAAAAATCGAAGGCGTCCGTCGCCAAGAAGGGCGCCGCGCCGCAGGTCGTCGAAGACCTGAGAAAGCTGCGCAACATCGGAATCTGCGCGCACATCGACGCCGGCAAGACGACCATTACCGAGCGCATCCTATACTATACGGGGAAGCTCTATAAGATCGGCGAGGTCCACGACGGCACTGCCACGATGGACTGGATGGTCCAGGAGCAGGAGCGCGGAATCACCATCACCTCCGCGGCCACCACCGCCTTCTGGAAAGACAGCCGGATCAACATCATTGATACGCCCGGCCACGTGGATTTTACGATCGAGGTCGAGCGCTCGATGCGCGTGCTGGACGGCGCCATCGCCGTCTTCAGCGCCGTGGACGGCGTGGAGCCCCAGTCCGAGACCGTCTGGCGGCAGGCCGACAAGTACGGCGTTCCCCGGCTGGCCCTGGTCAACAAGATGGACCGGGTCGGCGCGGACTTCGACATGGTCGTCAAGCAGATCGAAGATCGGCTCGGCGCCCGTCCGATCGCCATCCAGCTCCCGATCGGTGCCGAGGATGGCTTCGTCGGCGTGGTCGACGTGGTCCGCATGGTTGCGTACGTCTGGAAGGCCCAGGATCTGGGCGCTTCGTTCGAGACGGTGGCCGTTCCTGCGGAGCTCAAGGAAGCGGCCGACAAGGCCCACCACGATCTGATCGACTCGTTGACTCACTTCGACGACGCGCTGCTGGAAGCCTACATGGAGGGCCGCGAGATTGGCCCCGACCAGACGATTCCGGCGATCCGCAAGGCGACGATCGAAGGGAAGGTCGTTCCCGTTCTGGCCTGCGCCGCACTCCGCAATATCGGTGTGCAGCCGGTGCTGGACGCGGTGACGGACTATCTTCCTTCGCCGATGGACGTGCCGGCCATCCCGGGTGTGGTCCCGGGTTCGACGGACACGCTCTCTCGCGCGCCGTCGGCCCAGGAGCCGTTCGCCGGGCTGGCCTTCAAGATCCAGACCGACCCGTTTGTGGGCAAGCTCACCTACATCCGCATCTACTCGGGCACTCTTACGGCTGGTAGCTACGTCTACAACTCGGTGAAGAACACCAAGGAGCGCATCAGTCGCATGCTCCGCATGCACGCCAACAAGCGTGAGGACATCGAGGAGGCCACCGCCGGCGACATCGTCGCGGTCGTCGGCGTCCGCAAGGTGACCACGGGCGATACGCTCTGCGACGAGGACAACCCGATCATCCTGGAGCGCATGGAGTTCCCCGAGCCGGTCATCGACGTGGCCGTGGAGCCCGAGACCCAGGGTGACCAGGACAAGCTCACCAACGCGCTGCAGAAGATGCTCGAGGAGGATCCGTCCCTGAGGTTGAAGACGGACACCGACACCGGGCAGACGCTGATCCGCGGGATGGGCGAGCTCCACCTGGAGATCGTCATCGATCGCCTCCAGCGCGAGCACAAGGTGAAGGCCGTCGTCGGCAAGCCGCAAGTCGCCTATTGCGAGACCATCACGAAGCCGGCCAAGGCCGAGGGCAAGTACGTCAAGCAGTCGGGCGGTCATGGGCAGTACGGCCACGTGGTCCTCGAAGTCGAGCCGATGCCGCGCGGTGGTGGGTTCACCTTCGAGAACAAGATCCAGGGCGGCGTCATCCCGCGCGAGTTCATCGGCAGCTGCGAGCATGGCGTCAAGGACGCTCTCGAGACCGGCGTGCTGGCGAGCTTCCCGGTCAAGGACCTCAAGGTCCAGCTGGTGTTCGGCAGCTACCACGAAGTGGACAGCTCCGACATGGCGTTCCGGATTGCGGCGTCGATTGGTCTCAAGAACGCGATGAGGCAGGCCGCTCCGGCCATCATCGAGCCGATCATGAAGCTGGAGGTCATCGTCCCCGACGAGTTCATGGGCGACATCATCGGCGACCTCAATGCGCGTCGCGGCCAGATCCTCGGAATGAATCCTCGGGGCCGGCTGCAGGTCATCAGCGCGTACGCGCCGCTGTCGAAGCTCTTCGGCTACGCGACGGCGATGCGGTCGCTGTCCCAGGGCCGCGCCAACTACACCATGCAGTTCGATCATTACGACATCGTGCCTGCGAGCCTTGCGGAGGAGATCGTGGCTCGCGTGAAGGGCTAGACGGAGGCAACCCCATGAAGCAGAAGAAGATCCGGATCTACCTGAAGACGTTCGACCATCGGGTCCTGGATCGCTCGGCCAAGGAGATCGTCGAGGCGGCGAGGCGCACAGGCGCGAAGCTCGCCGGTCCGATTCCGCTGCCGACCCGCAAGAACAAGTGGACGGTGCTGCGGTCCCGGTTCATCGACAAGGACAGCCGCGAGCAGTTCGAGATCCGCACCCACAAGCGGTTGATCGACGTCTACGACCCCAGCCAGCAGACCATCGACGCGCTGATGCACCTGGACCTGCCGGCCGGAGTGAACATCGAAATCAAGCTCTGAACCAGGAGGGCGGACCAGAAAATTCGTCGAGGGCCTTTTCAAGAGACGTGCTCTCTGGTATAATCCCGCGCTTCTCGCAGCGGGCAGCGCGCGACGGCACTCGATAAGGAATCTGCCCAAATCGCTCACAGGACCTGAATCCACCGAAGATCCGACGGCCATGCCCGGGCCGTGATCGGGGTGGGGCGGGTCCGCGGAACAAGGAGTACACGACATGATTAACGGGCTCATTGGCAAGAAGATGGGCATGACCCAGCTCTTTGCCCCCGATGGCACGGTGACACCCGTGACCGTCATCCAGGCCGGCCCCTGTCCGGTCGTTCAGGTCAAGACGGCCGCCAACGACGGATACGAGGCGGTTCAGGTCGGCTTCGACGAGCTGACCAAGAAGAAGCTCCCTCGAGCGATCAAAGAGCGCTTCTCCAAGTTGAACGTCCCTGCCCAGCGCGTGCTGAAGGAGTTCCGCCCTCTCGAGGCCGGCAAGCTGCCAGCGGTCGGGACAGTTCTCAATGTGAAGGTCTTCGAGAAGGCCAAGCAGGTCAGGGTTACCGGCACCAGCAAGGGCAAGGGTTTCCAGGGCGTCGTGAGGCGCCACGGATTCGGAGGCGGCGGCCGCACCCACGGCTCCAACTTCCATCGGGCCCCTGGGGCAGTCGGTTGCCGCACCACGCCCGGCGAAGTCCACAAGGGCAAGCGCATGGCCGGCCACATGGGTCATCGGCAGGTGACGGCCCGCAACCTGGTCGTCGTCAAGGTCGATCCCGACAAGAACCTCCTGTACGTCCGCGGCGCCGTCCCGGGCCCGATCAACGGTTTCGTGACCGTGCTGCTCGGCTGAGCCGGAGGATGAGGAAAAATGGTTAGCGTCAAGAAATTCGATAACACCGGCGCTGCCGCCGGAGAGGCGACACTGGCCGACAGCGTCTTCGCCGTCGAGGTCAACTCGCAGGCGGTTTTCGCCTCGGTCTTGCGGCAGCTGGGCAACAAGCGCCGCGCCAACCCGACCACCAAGGATCGGGCTGAGGTGCGTGGCGGCGGCAAGAAGCCGTGGAAGCAGAAGGGGACGGGCCGCGCACGCGCTGGCTCGACGCGCAGTCCGCTCTGGAGGAAGGGCGGTATCGCAATGGGCCCCGACTTCCGCAACCACTACCAGTCGCTTCCGCGCAAGGTTCGGCGGGCCGCACTGCGTTCGATCCTGGCCGACAAGGTCAAGAATGGACAGCTCAGCGTGATCGCGCCGGTCAGCTTCGACGGCCCCAAGACGAAGAGCGCCGTGGCGCTCCTGGCGAAGCTGGAGGCCTCCGGCACGAAGACCCTCTTTGTGCTGGCCGACCGCAACGAGAACTTCGAGCGGTCCGTGAGAAACCTGCCCACGGCCAAGGCGCTGGTGCTCTCCAACATCAATCCCCACGACCTGTTGAACTTCGAGCGCGTTTTCCTCTTCGAGGATGCGGCGCGCAAGATCGAGGAGGTGTTCGGCGAATGAACCGAGAACCGCAGGACATCATCCTGGCTCCGGTCGTCTCCGAAAAGGCGTACGCGGAGAACAACCTCGGCAAGTACCGGTTTCGTGTGCTCGCCGGGGCGAGCAAGATCGAGATCAAGCAAGCCGTCGAGAAGCTGTTCAAGGTGAAGGTGGTCAGCGTCAACACGCAGAAGGTCCGCGGCAAGTTCAAGCGCCTCGGCCGTTCGAGCGGCATGACCAGTGACTGGAGGAAGGCGATCGTGACGCTGGCCGCAGGCGAGACGATCGACTTCTTCGAGAAGGTGTGAGGTAACCGAGATGCCGCTCAAGAGTTTCAGACCCTATACCCCTTCCCGGCGGGCCATGGCGATCGTGCAGAAGTCCGCGATCACCAAGCAGACGCCGGAGAAGTCGCTCCTGCTGCCGAAGAAGCAGCGCTCGGGGCGCAACAACGTCGGCCTCATCACCAGCCGTCACCGCGGCGGAGGCCACAAGAAGATGATCCGCATCGTGGACTTCCGGCGCGAGAAGGACGGCGTGCCGGCCAAGGTCGCGGGCATCGAGTACGATCCGAACCGCTCCGCGTTCCTGGCGCTGTTGCACTACGCCGACGGCGAGAAGCGCTATATCCTGGCACCCGAGCAGGTGAAGGACGGCGACGTCCTTCTCTCCGGGGCGAAGGCCGAAGTGGCACCGGGCAACGCGCTGCCGCTGTCGCTGATTCCCGACGGCACGATGGTGCACAACGTTGAGATCCGGCCCGGCAAGGGCGGACAGATGGCTCGCAGCGCCGGCAGCGCCGTACGGCTGATGGCCAAGGAGGGCGAAATGGCTCTCCTGAGGATGCCGAGCGGGGAGCTCCGCAAGGTCTCATCGAAGTGCAAGGCGACCATCGGCCAGGTCGGCAACCTGGACCACAACCTCGAGAACTGGGGCAAGGCCGGGCGCACGCGCTGGATGGGCATCCGCGGATTGACCCGCGGTATGGTCCGGAACCCGTGCGACCATCCGCATGGCGGCGGCGAAGGCCGTTCCAAGGGCGGTAACCACCCGCAGTCTCCGTGGGGTCAGCCGGCCAAGGGCTATCGCACTCGCCACCGCAAGAAGTACTCGAATCGCCTGATCGTCCGCAGGAGGGAGAAGTAATCCCGATGGAAGCCAACGAGAATACCGTGAAGGCGCGCAAGGCTCCCTTTGTCGAACCGAAGCTTTTGAAGCGGGTCGAGGAGCTCAACCGCGACAAGAAGAAAGTCGTCCTGAAGACCTGGTCGAGGGCGTCGACGATCTACCCGGCCATGGTCGGGCACACGATCGCCGTGCACAACGGCCGCAAGCACGTTCCCGTGTTCGTCACCGAGAACATGGTCGGCCACAAGCTCGGGGAGTTCGCTCCCACGCGCACGTTCCGAGGCCACTCGGGCAGCGCCAAGGGCGAGCGGACCGTCGCTCTGAAGTGATCGAGGTAACGCCAGATGAGTGAGACAACAACCAAGAAGCCCAACAGCGTGATCCGGCGCGAGCGGGCGGAAGCGGCAAAGGCGCCGGGCGTGGCCGTGGCCACGGGCCGGTTCCTGAGGTACTCCGCCAGAAAGGGCCGGCTGATCGCGGACATGATCCGCGGGCTGCCAGCGCCCAAGGCGCTTTACGTCCTGCAGTTCACGAGGCGAAAGGCGGCGGTGACGACGCTCAGGCTGCTCAAGAGCGCGATCGCCAACGCCCAGGACACCAAGCAATTGAAACCCGAACAGCTCTACGTCAAGACCGTGATGGTCGACGAGGGCCCCACGATGAAGCGCGTCATGCCTCGGGCCCGCGGCAGGGCGGATCGCATCTCGAAGCGAACCTGCCGGGCGACGATCGTGCTGGGAGAGGTGTCCTGAAGGAGGACGAGACGTGGGTCAGAAAGTCAATCCAATCGGCCTTCGGGTCGGCATCAACCGCGGCTGGAACTCCAACTGGTACGCCGAGAAGAACTACTCGGACTTCCTGCTGGCCGACGTGAAGCTGCGCAACGCGATTCATGAGTTCGTGCGGCGCAAGTTCGCCAAGGACCTCGCCCGCAAGAAGGGCGAGCGCCCGGGCCGCGAGCAGAAGACCAACAAGCGGCTCGAGGAGTCGGGCGTGTCGAACGTCTACATCGAGCGCAAGACGGACAAGAGCGTGAAGATCACGATCTTCACGGCCAAGCCCGGCATCATCATCGGCCGGGGCGGCGCCGACGTGGAGCAGCTGCGCCGGGAGCTCGAAGTGATGGAAGACAAGCAGGTCTTCTTGAACGTCAAGGAAGTGAAGGATTTCGCGACCAACGCCAAGCTGGTCTCCGAAAGCATCGCTTTCCAGCTCGAGAAGCGCATCAGCTTCCGCCGCGCGATCAAGCAGGCAATCACACGGGCCCGCAAGATGGGCGTGAAGGGCATCAAAGTCATGGTGGCCGGACGCCTGGGCGGCGCGGAAATGAGCCGCGTGGAGTGGAACAAGGAAGGGCGCGTGCCGCTGCACACGCTCAGGGCGGACATCGACTACGGATTCTCGGAGGCCCACACGACCTTCGGGAAGATCGGCGTCAAGACCTGGGTTTTCCGGGGCGAAGTGCTTCCGGAGCTCAAGAAGGTCCCGGCTCAGGCCGCCGCCCGCTAGCGGGGGGACACAAAGGAGAATCCGCATCATGTTGATGCCGAAACGAACCAAGTACCGCAAGCCGTTCAAGATGCCGATCCGAGGACGGGCCCATCGTTCGGGCCACATCGCCTTCGGCGACTTCGGCCTGCAGGCCCAGGAGCAGGGCTGGATCTCCAACCGCCAGATCGAGGCCGCGCGTATCAGCATCGCGCGCCAGATGAAGCGCGGCGGCAAGGTCTGGATCCGCGTGTTCCCGCACCTGGCCATCACGAAGAAGCCGGCCGAGACCCGCATGGGCGGCGGCAAGGGTACGCCCGAGGGCTGGGTCGCCGTCGTGCGCGCCGGGACCATCATGTACGAAGTGGGCGGCGTCCCCGAGGATGTGGCCCGTGAAGCGCTGAGACTGGCCGCGCACAAGCTGAGCGTGAAGACCAAGTTCATCAGCCGAGAGTCGATCGGGGGTGGATTGCTTTGAAGGCAAAGGAACTCAAGGAGCTGACACCCGAGGAGCTGGCGGACAAGTACCGCGGTTTCAAGGACGAGCTCTTCAACCTGCGGTTCCAGCTGGCGACCGGTCAGCTGGAGAAGGTAGACCGGATCCGGCAGGTGCGCCGCGACCTGGCGCGGGTGCTGACCGTGATGCACCAGCGAACGGCGGCTACTACCGGCGGCAGTGAGACCGCGGGAGGAAGGAAATGACCGAGGAGAGCAAGACGAGCGCGCGCGCCGAGAAGAGCCTGACGGGCTCTGTCGTCAGCACCGCCATGGACAAGACGGCGGTGGTGGAGGTCGAGCGCCTCAAGAAGCACCCGCTCTACAAGAAGACCATGAAGCGGCACAAGAAGTACCTGGCCCACGACGAGCAGAACAGCTGCTCCGTCGGAGACGTGGTCGAAATCGTTCCGAGCCGCCCGCTCTCCCGGCGCAAGCGCTGGGCCGTGCTGCGGGTCGTCCAGAAGGCACAGTAGCGGCGGATCGCCGCAGAGCTCGCGGCGGACCAGCGGTCCGGCGGGCTTCGAGGAGACTAAGATGATTCCCCTGTTCACGAACCTGAAGGTGGCCGACAACTCCGGCGCCAAGAAGATGAGAATCTTCGCGATTTACGGCGGAACGGGCCGGCGATACGCCCGGGTGGGTGATATTGTGAAGTGCTCCGTGAAGGAGGCCCAGCCGGGCGGAACCGTGAAGAAGAAGGACAAGGTCAAGGCCGTGATCGTGCGGAGCCGTTTCGGGATTCGCCGCAAGGACGGCACCGAGATCCGGTTCGACGACAACGCCGCCGTCCTGATCAAGGACGATCTGAACCCCGTCGGCACGCGCGTTTTCGGCCCTGTGGCCCGCGAGCTGCGCGCCAAGAACTACATGAAGATCATCTCGCTGGCAGCCGAGGTGCTGTGAGGAGTTAGGCAATGCTTACTGGACACATTCGACGCCAACGGCGCCTGGAGCGGGCCAAGGTCGAGGAGGCCAAGAAGTTCCGCACGATGCCCGTGAAGAAGGGTGACACCGTGAAGGTGCTGGCCGGCAAGAGCAAGGGGCGCACAGGTCGCGTCATGCTCGTCTACCCCGAGACCGAGCGCGTTCTGGTGGAGCGCGTGAACATCGTCAAGCGCCACCAGCGGCCGACTCAGCGGCTGCAGAAGGGCGGCATCATCGAGAAGGAGAATCCTCTCCACATCTCGAACGTGCGACTCGTCTGCCCGCGGTGCGGACAGACCACGGCCGCTCGCCGTGAAGAGGTGGGCGAGAAGCGGGTGCGGGTCTGCAAGAAGTGCGACGAGCAGATCGATCGCGCCTGAGCACAGGAGATTGAACAAAGATGCTTAGACTTGAAGAGAAGTACTACGGCGAGGTGAGACGCCGCCTGAGCGAGAAGTTCGGGTACAAGAACCAGATGCAGGTTCCCCGGGTGCTCAAGGTGACCGTCAACGTGGGCGTCGGCGACGCTCGCGAGAACGCCAAGCTGATGGAGACGACCCTGGAGGAGCTCAAGGCGGTCACCGGCCAGAAGCCTGTCATCACGAAGGCCAAGCAGTCGGTTGCCAACTTCAAGCTCCGCAAGAACCAGGCGGTGGGCTGCTTCGTGACGCTGCGGCGTGCGCGAATGTGGGCCTTCCTGGACAAGCTGTTCAACCTGGCCTTGCCTCGCGTCCGCGACTTCCGCGGCGTGAGCGAGAAGGCCTTCGACGGCCGCGGCAGCTACAACCTCGGCGTCCGCGAACAGCTGATTTTCCCCGAGATCAAGTACGACAAGGTCGAGCGTATTCGCGGCATGAACATCTCGATCGTCACTACCGCCAAGAACGATATCGAATGCCGGGAGCTGCTCACCGAGCTCGGCATGCCCTTCCGCAAGGTCGAAGGAGGCAACTGACAGTGGCCAAGAAGGCACTCATCACCAAGTGGTCGCGGAGCCCCAAGTTCCCCGTCCGCAGCTATAACCGGTGCAAGCTCTGCGGTCGGCCTCGCTCCTACATGCGAAAGTTCGCCATCTGCCGCATCTGTTTCCGTGACCTCGCTTCCCACGGGATGATTCCCGGCGTCGTGAAGTCCAGCTGGTAGGAGGAGGACCCGAAATGAGCATGACCGATCCCATCTCCGACATGATGACCCGGATTCGCAATGCGAACCGGATGTTCAAGCCCGCCGTCGACATCCCTTCTTCTCGCCTCAAGGTGAAGATCGCGGAGATCCTCAAGGACGAGGGCTTCATCACGGACTACAAGGTCGAGAGCACGGACGAGAAGCCTTGCCTCAAGATCTTCCTGAAATACACGCCCAACCGCATCCGCGCCTTGAACGGCATGAAGCGGATCAGCAAGCCGGGCCTTCGCGTCTACGTCAAGCGCGACGCCATTCCCAAGGTCCTCGGCGGCCTCGGGATCGCGATCCTCTCCACACCCGACGGCCTCATGACCGACAAGCTCTCTCGCAAGAAGGGCGTCGGCGGCGAGGTCATCTGCTACGTCTGGTGAGGCGAGCCCCATCGCGATTGAAAGCATCCATCGAGGAGAATTGAAATGTCCAGAATAGGAAAACTGCCCGTGAGCGTGCCCGACAAGGTCGCTGTCACGGTCGACAAGGGGCTCGTGACCGTCAAGGGGCCCAAGGGCACGCTCTCGCAGGGCCTGCGCCCGGGCGTCGAGGTCTCCGTCAAGGACGGCAAGGTGCACGTCACCCGCGCCGACGACAAGCCCGCCACCCGGGCCCTCCACGGTCTGACCCGCGCGCTCATCAACAACATGTGCACCGGCGTCTCCAAGGAGTTCGAGCGCCAGCTCGATCTGGTCGGAGTCGGTTACCGCGCCAAGGCCGAGGCCAAGAAGCTCGTCCTGTCGGTCGGGTTCTCCAACCCGGTCGACGTCGCCGTCCCGGAGGGTATCAAGGTCGAGGTCACCCAGAAGGGCGACGCGATCACCCTGCGCGGCGCCGACAAGCAGTCGATCGGCGAGTTCGCTGCCCAGCTCCGGCGAATCAGGCCGCCCGAGCCGTACAAGGGCAAGGGCATCCGCTACCACGAGGAGCAGGTCAAGACCAAGGTCGGCAAGAAGGTCGGCGCCTGAGTTTGTCCGGACCCGGGCGCCCAGGCGGCGCCCCGGTCCGTCCGTCAGGAGAAACGAAAAATGGCAGACATCAGAGATAGAGTAGGCAAGCGAACGGCGCGGCACGCAAGGCTTCGCAGAAAGGTCAACGGCACCCCGGAGAGGCCTCGCCTGGTCGTCTTCAAGAGCAGCAAGCACATCTATGCGCAGCTCGTGGACGACGCCAGCGGCAAGACCATCACCGGCGTCTCGAGCCTGACCGCCGAGCTTCGCAAGGAGCTCGAGGCCTCCAAGGCCAAGGGCATCGACGTCGCCAAGGCGGTCGGCAAGGCTCTCGCCGGCGCCGCCAAGCAGAAGAACATCGACAAAGTCGTCTTCGATCGCGGTGGGTTCCCGTACACGGGCCGCGTGAAGGCGCTCGCCGAGGCCGCACGCGCCGAAGGCCTCGGATTCTAAAGGAGTCTCGATAATGGCAAGACCTCAGGCTGGACACTTCGGTGGCGACCGCCGCCAGGAAGGCGAAGACGGCGTCATCGAAAAGGTCGTGAAGATCAACCGCACGGCCAAGGTGGTCAAGGGTGGCCGGCGCTTCGGCTTCGCCGTCCTGGCCGTTGCAGGCGACGGCAAGGGCAATGTCGGCGTCGCGCTCGGAAAGGCCAAGCTGGTCCCGGACGCAGTCCGCAAGGCCATCGACCGGGCCAAGCGCTCGATGATCGCCATTCCGATCGTCAAGGGCACCATCCCGTTCCAGGTCATCGGCCGCTACGGCACGGCGCGCGTGATCCTCAAGCCCGCTTCCCCCGGTACCGGCGTCATCGCCGGCGGCGCAGTGCGCGCCATCATCGAGGCGTCGGGTGTCAAGGACGTGCTGTCCAAGTCGCTCGGCAGCTCCAACCCCGTCAACGTGCTGAAGGCCACCATGAATGGCCTCTCCCAGCTCCGGCGCGCAAGTGAGGTGGCTGCCATCCGCGGCATCACCGTCGCCGCGCTCTGGCAGGGCAACCAGACCGCTTGACGGTTCGCTTTCTCAGGAGATACACGCAATGGCCAAGATGCTCGAAATCAAGCTGGTGCGCGGCACCATCGGCACTACCAAGGACCAGAAGGACAGCGTCCGCTCGCTGGGTCTCACCCGGCGCATGCAGACGGTCCGCAAGACTGCTCATCCCTCGATCCTCGGCATGATTCGCCGAGCAAGCCACCTGCTCGAGGTCCGCGAAGTCGAGGGGGAGTAGTCAGTAGCCCGTAGTCAGTAGCCAGTAGGCTTCGCCACCGGCCAGTCTCTGTGGCTGGGTCAACCGGTCTCGATTCACGCCTAGAGCCTCGAGCTTGAGGCCTGAAGCCTGGAGCCTGACGCCTCGTTTTCCTGTTTACTTTGGATTCAGATTCGGCTATAATGCCGCCTCTCGGCCTCGCCGCTGGCGGGGTCATTCGAACAATGGGACGGTAAAGGTCATGACACTCTCTCTGGACAACTTCCAGTTCCCCAGGACCTCTCGCAAGAAGATCAAGCGGGTCGGCCGCGGCAAGAGCTCCGGGCATGGCAAGACCAGCTGCCGAGGGCAGAAGGGTCAGAACGCCCGCCAGGGCGGCGGCGTGCGGATCGGCTTCGAAGGCGGCCAGATGCCGCTCTATCGGCGCATTCCCAAGCGCGGCTTCACCAACCTCTTCCGCGTCGAGTACGCCGAGGTGAACCTGGGCGATCTGAAGGACGTCGATTCCGGCACGAAGGTCACTCCCGAGTGGCTGAAGGCCAACGGCTTCGTCCGCAACAGCGCCAAGCTCGTCAAGATCCTGGGCAACGGTGACGCGCCCAAGGGTCTGACCATCATCGCTCACAAATTCAGTCGCTCCGCGCAGGCCAAGATCAGCGAGGCCGGCGGGGCCGTCGAGGTGATTCAGCCTTGATGTCCACGATGGGCAATGCTCTCAAGATCGGAGAGCTGCGAAACCGGATTCTGTTCACCCTCGGGGCGATCCTCGTCTTCCGGTTGGGCTGTCAGATCCCGACCCCGGGCGTCGATCCGGCCGAGCTGGCCAAGTTCTTCGCCCAGCAGTCGAGCGGCGTTCTGGGGTTCTTCAACCTGTTCTCCGGCGGCGCGCTGGCCAAGTTCAGCGTCTTCGCGCTGGGCATCGCCCCGTACATCAACAGCAGCATCATCATGCAGCTGCTCGTCTACGTCATTCCGACGCTGGAGCATCTGGCGAAGGAAGAGGGCGAAGAGGGCCGCAAGAAGATCAACCAGTACACCCGCTACGGCACCATCGTGATCGGTGCCCTGCAGGCTCTGGGTCTGTCCTACTGGCTCGAGAACGCTAGCGGCCAGATGGGTGGGCGGCTGGTCTACTCGCACGGCTGGGGATTCCGGTTGACCGCCGTCGTCACGCTGACCGCCGGTACGGCGTTCATCATGTGGCTCGGCGAGCAGATGACCGCCAAGGGCATCGGCAACGGAATCTCGCTGCTCATCACGGCCGGCATCGTGGCCGGTTTGCCATCGGCGATCGCGCACTCCTTCGTCACGTTCCACATCGCCGACGGCGATCCGGGTGGAATCCTGCAGATGCTGGCGATCCTGGCCATCGTGTTCGTCACCATCGGGGCTGTCGTCGCGATGCAGGACGGAATGCGGAAGATCCCCGTTCAGCACGCCAAGCGGGTCGTCGGCCGCAGGGTCTACGGCGGCGCCAACACGCACATCCCGCTCAAGGTCAACCAGGCCGGCGTCATCCCCGTCATCTTCGCCAGCTCGGTGTTGATGTTCCCCACGCTGATTCTAACGTGGTACTCCAACATCGCCGGCAAGGGAACCGGGGAGGACTGGGTGACCGCGCTGATAGGCATGCTGCGCTGGGGAGAGCCGCTCTATCTCTTCCTGGAGTCGGTGCTGATCATCTTCTTCACCTACTTCTACACGGCGATCCTCCTGAACCCCAAGGAGATGGCGGACAACCTCAAGAAGTACGGCGGGTTCGTCCCGGGAATCCGGGCCGGGCGAAAGACGGCCGAGTACATCGACCGCATCCTGAACCGGATCACGCTGTGCGGCGCCGTGTTCCTCGCGGCCATCTCGGTTCTGCCGCAGGTGCTCTACAAGTACATGAACGTGCCCTTCTACTTCGGTGGCACGGCCCTCCTGATTGTCGTCGGCGTCGTTCTCGACACCGTTCGCCAGATGGAGAGCCACATGGTCACCCGGCATTACCAGGGGTTCATGAGGAGAAGCTGACGTGTTCAACATGCTCATCATGGGGCCTCCGGGCGCCGGGAAAGGGACTCAGGCTCAGGCCATCGCCAAGCGCCTGGGTCTGGAGCACCTGGCAAGCGGAGACGTCGTGAGGGCCGAGGTGAAGGCGAATACGCCGAGCGGGCAGAAAGCGCGGGAGTTCATGGACTCCGGCAAGCTGGTGCCCGACGACCTCGTCACGAGCATGGTCGGCAGCCACATCAAGTCCGCGTGCGAGAGCGGAAACGGCGTGGTTCTCGACGGGTATCCCCGGACCGTGGCGCAGGCTCGGTCGCTGACCGACCTCCTCGATCGCGAGGAGCTGCGCATGCACGCGGTGGTGAACCTGAAGGTCCCCAGCGAGGAGTTGCTCGATCGGCTCGTCAACCGTCTGACCTGCCCGCAGTGCAACTGGGTGTACCACCGGCGCAACAATCCCCCCAAGTCGGAGGGGGTATGCGACAACGACGGGGCCGCGCTCGCGAGCCGGCCGGACGATAACGAGACCGTCATCCGGGAGAGGCTGCGCGTGTATCACGAGCAGACCGAACCCGTGTTGGCTTACTACAGAGAAAGGGGTGTGCTCCAGGAGTTCGACGGCTCCGGCACGATCGACGAGGTTTTCGAATGTGTGGTGCGGTACCTGGAGAGCTTGAAAGGGGCGTGACGCTCAAGACCAAGGCCGAGCTCGACATCATGCGGGTTGCGGGCCGTCACGTCGCCGAGATCCTCTTGGAGCTGACGGAGGCTGTGAAGCCGGGCGTCACCACGATGGCGCTCAACCGAATCGCCGAGGAGGCGATCCGCAAGCGCAAGGTCAAGTCGCCGTTTCTGGGATATCAGCCTCACCGGGGAATGCCCCCGTATCCGGCGTCGCTCTGTACGTCGGTGAATGACGAGGTGGTGCACGGGATCCCGAGCGACAAGACGGTGTTGAAGGAAGGCGATGTCATCGGACTGGATTTCGCGATAGTGCACGAGGGTTTCGTGGCGGATGCGGCGGTGTCGCTGCCGGTGGGGCGGGTGAGCAAGTCGATTCATCGGATGCTCAACGTGGGACGCCAGTCGCTGCTGGAGGGGATCTTCCAGACGAAACCGAGCCGGCGCATCAACGACATCGGGCACGCGGTCCAGAGCTATGCCGAGAAGCACAATTACTCCATCGTTCGGGACTACATGGGGCACGGAGTGGGTCGCAAGATGCACGAGCCGCCCAGCGTGCCGAACTACGGAGAGCCCGGAACCGGGATGAAGCTGGTGCCCGGGCTGGTGCTGGCGATAGAGCCGATGCTCAACCTGGGCGTCAAAGAAACGTTTGTGGCGGAGGATGGTTGGACGGTGAAGACGGCGGACGGCAAGCTATCGGTGCATTTCGAGCACACGATTGCCGTCACCGAGGACGGTCCCGAGATCCTCACGAAGCTTTAAGGGCGAGAAGTACGACTAAGGAGAAGTTCCAATGAAAGTCAGGGCTTCCATCAAGAAGATCTGTGACAAGTGCAAGATCATCCGGCGTCAGGGAATCATCCGGGTGTTCTGCAAGAATCCGAAGCACAAGCAGCGGCAGGGCTGAGAGCCCTCAGGCGCGCTGACAGGGAAGGAATTCGACGACAATGGCTCGTATTGCAGGTGTCGATCTACCGGCGAAGAAGCGAATCGCGATCGGGCTTCGCTACATTTATGGAATCGGTCCGGCCCGCTCGAAGCAGATCATCGAGCAGACGGGCGTCAACCCGGACACCCGGGTCAAGGACCTGTCCGAATCGGACATCAACAAGCTCATCAAGGCCGTCAACGCCATCGGCAAGATCGAAGGCGAGCTAAGGCGCGAGGTGTCGTTCAACATCAAGCGCCTGATGGACATCGGCTGCTACCGCGGTCTGCGCCACCGGCGCGGCTTGCCGGTGCGGGGTCAGCGCACGCGGACCAACGCCCGCACGCGCAAGGGCAAGAAGAAGACGGTCAGCCGCAAGAAGAAGGAAACCAAGTAATCCCGTCCCGCCAGCGGCCGCCCCACTCGGGCGGCCGCCGGTGACGGCCTGAAGCATCAAGAGAGGTACTGCTCCCATGACGGAAGCCAAGGTCGCCCCCCAGGGGAAAAAGAAGGTCAAGAAAGTCATCCCCGTGGGCAAGGTGTTCATCCAGTCCACGTACAACAACACGATCGTCACGGTCACCGACCCGAAGGGGAACGTGGTCTCCTGGTCGAGCGCCGGGAACGTCGGGTTCAAGGGCTCGCGGAAGAACACCCCGTACGCGGCGCAGCTGGCCGCGGACAACGCGATCAAGAAGGCGATGGAGCATGGCATCCAGCAGGTGGACGTCTACTACCGTGGCCCGGGCGCCGGCAAGGACAGCGCGGTCCGCTGCCTCCAGGGCTCGAAGGTGAAGCTCGGCATCATCAAGGACGTCACCTCGGCGCCCCACAACGGCTGCCGCCCCAAGAAGCGTCGCCGCGTTTGACGCGCTTCACCCCTCGAACTCGCAACCATTCAAGAAACGATTTGCTTTGCAGGAGGTAATGGAACATGGCTCGTGATCTCGGCGCAGTCTGCCGGATCTGTCGCACGGAAGGGCAGAAGCTGTTCTTCAAGGGCGACCGGTGCTTTACCACCAAGTGCTCCTTCGAGAAGCGCTCCTACTGGCCGGGAATCCACGGCAAGATCAAGAGCGCCCGTTTGAAGATGTCGGACTACGGCACGCAGCTGCGCCAGAAGCAGAAGCTGCGCAAGACCTACGGCATCCTGGAGCGTCAGTTCGCCGGCTACTTCGAGCGGGCTCTCAAGATCAAGGGCGTGACGGGCATCAAGCTCCTCCAGCTCCTCGAGTCCCGGCTCGACAACATGGTCATGCGGATGGGCTTCGTGCACTCCCGCAAGGCCGCCCGCCAGCTCGTGCTGCACGGCCACGTGCTCGTCAACGGCAAGAAGGTCAGCGTTCCCAGCTACCAGACCAAGCCCGGGATGGAAATCTCCATCCGCGAGAACAGCACGCTCATCGGCCGCTGCAAGGAGAGCTTCCAGGTCGCCTCCAGCCGGGGAATCCCCGACTGGGTCAAGGTCGACGGCGACAAGGCTCGCGGAACCTACCTGGCGCTGCCCACTCGCGAGCAGCTCCCGGCGGACATCCAGGAGAACATGGTGGTGGAGTTCTACTCCAGGTAATCAGCGTGGCCGGCACGCGCCGGCCCCAGGCCCTCCCGCTCGAGGCAGCATCGTCTTGCCGGCCGCGCGGGAGGGCGCTCGACCCCGGCGAGATCGCCGGGGCCTGCCCCTAGGAGGGATGACGGTTGATCGAAATTACTAAGCCGACACTGAAGCTGAGCCGGGACGCGGGCTCCAAAAACTACGGAAAGTTCGTCCTCGAGCCGCTGCAGCGCGGCTACGGCCAGACCCTCGGCAATGCGCTGCGCCGGCTGATGCTGAGCTCCATGCCGGGCTCGGCCATCACCAGCGTTCGCATCGAGGGCGTTCTGCACGAGTTCTCCGCGGTCGAGGGAATCGTCGAGGACGTCATCGACATCATCCTCAACCTCAAGAAGATCGTCGTCCGATCGCTCTCCGATCGCCCCTCGACGCTCAAGCTGCGCGTCCAGGGCCCCCGAAAGGTCACCGCCGCGGACGTGGAGCCCAACACCAACGTCGAAATCATCAATCCGGACGCCGCAATCTGCGAGCTGACCAAGGACATCACGCTGGACATGGAGATGCAGGTGGAGCGCGGCATGGGCTACCGGCTCGCCCGCAAGAACACCAAGGGCGAGTACCCCCTCAACACCATCTTCATGGATTGCCACTTCAGCCCGATCGTCCGCGTCAACTACAAGGTCGAGGATACTCGCGTTGGTCAGGAGCTCAACTACGACAAGCTCACCTTCGAGGTCTGGACCAACGGCGCGCAGCTGCCGGCCGAGTCGATCAAGCTCTCCGCCAAGATGCTGCAGGCGCACCTGGACCTGTTCCTCAACCTGGACACCGCCAGCCCGTACCCCGAGGAGGAGTACCGGATGGTGGTCGAGTCCCGCAAGGACGACAACAAGAACCTCGACATCAGCATCAAGGACCTCGAGTTTTCGGTCCGCTCGCGCAACTGCCTGGAGCAGGAGAACATCCGCACTCTCGGCGAGCTTGCAAAGAAGCGGGCCTCTGAGCTCCTCGCCATCAAGAACTTCGGCAAGAAGTCGCTGCATGAGATTCGTGAGAAGCTCCAGCAGTACGGCCTCTCGCTGCGCGACGAGGAGGGGACGGTTTCCAAATGAGACACAACGTTCACGGCCGAAAGTTCTCCAGGACCAGCAACCAGCGGCGTGCCCTGCTCAAGGGCCTGCTCAATTCACTCCTGGAGCACGACAAGATCAAGACGACCGAAGCCAAGGCCAAGACCTTGCGGCCTCTGGTGGAGCGGATGATCACGCTCGCCAGGACCGACACGATGGCCAACCGCAGGCTCGCGTTCTCCCGCCTGGGTCAGAAGAAGACCGTCAAGCGCCTCTTCGAGACCGTCGCTCCGCGTTACGCCGAGCGCAAGGGCGGCTACAGCCGCATCGTGCGCATCGGTGTCCGCACCGGCGACGCCGCGATGATCGCGCAGATCGAGCTGATCTGAGGCTTGAGGAGTGAGGCTTGAGGGCTGAAGCCTGATCCCTGATCCCTGAAGCCTGATCCCTGAAGCCTAATCCCCGGAGCCGAGGCGCTAGCGCCTCGGCTTCTCACTTCTCAAGCCTCAAGCCTCAAGCCTCCCTCCTGTCCCCCAGCCACTCGAGGGCGCCGAAGCGGGCGAGGATCTCGGAGCCGCGGATGGGGCCGGCGGCGCGTTCCAGGGCGCGGCCGCGGAGGGCACGGGGCAGGAGAGGCAGCGCGCGAATGAAGGCCTTGAGGCGCAGCGGGTCGCCGGTGAGCAGGCCGTGCAACATGTAGGCGGCCTCCCAGGCTGCATAGCGGCTCCAGAGCCTGGCGCCGTCCAGGTGCTTCCAGGCAAACAGGTGCCAGTTGCGGTTGGCGATGACCAGGTACTCGGCTCGGAGCTCGGGACGGAAGTTGGTCGCCCGGTGCTGGTGGTGCATCACGCTCGAGGGCTCGTAGAGCACCTTCCAGCCCCGGCGCCAGGCGCGCATCGAGAGGTCCACGTCCTCCCAGTAGGCCGGGCGGAAGAGGTCGTCGAATCCGCCAAGCTCCATGAAGCGCTCGCGGTGGAAGGCCATCATGCCGCCGCTGGCGTAGAGGATCGGCAGCGTGGTGGTCGCCCGCGCCGCGAAGCCCGGATCGGTGACAGGCACCAGCCGGCCCCTGCGGAAGCGGAGCCGCTGCGCGGCCTCCTCTTGCATGTCTCGCGTGGTTACGAGGCTACGGGCCATGACGGCGAAGAGCGCCGGATCGGCGAAAAGCCCAGGCAGGGGCTCCAGAAAGCCCGGTGTCGGCTCCGCATCGTTGTTGAGGATCGCCAGTATCGGGTGGGTTGCTAGCCGGGCGCCGGCGTTGGCCCCGCCGCCGAATCCCTGGTTCTGCTCCAGCCGCAGCGTCTTGACGCCGGGGAAGCGGCTTGTCACGAAGGCCATCGTTTCGTCGACGCTGCCGTTGTCGACCAGGATGATCTCATGGCGCGGATCGTCTGCCAGGGTACGCTCCACGACGTGGCCGAAGTAGCGCTCGAGCAAGTCGAGGCCGTTCCAGCTGACGACCAGGATGCTGACGAGAGGACGATCGGGATTCGACACTTGGCCTCCAGACGCCGTCTAAGCGCGACTCCGCCACCACTCGGCGGTCGCCTCCAGGCCGGCTTCCAGCGTCCTCGCGGGCCGCCAGCCGACCTCGCGCGCCAGCCGCGTGATGTCGGGCAGCAAGACCGGCGGGTCACCCGGCGGCGATTCCAGGGCCCCCGGCTCGAGTCGCTCTGCGCCGCCGATCATCCGCGCCAGCATTCCGGCAACCTCTCCCAGCGTCACGGCCCGGCCCGAGCCGATGTTCACCGGACCCTCGACCGGGCTGTCCAGGAGGGCCACGAACGCGTCCGCCACGTCGGCGACGTGCAGGAAATCTCGGAGCTGGTCTCCGCGGGACATCGGCACGGGGCCCGTGCCGAGCAGGCCGCGGATGACGCTTGGCACGAACCGGCCTGGCGGCTCTCCGGGCCCGTGGAGCAGGAAGATGCGGCCCCACGCCGCGCTGAGCAGCCCCTGCCCGGCCGCGGCAGCCACGATTTCCTGGAGCGCGTTCTTGCTGACGCCGTAGAGCGTGGCGGGCTCACGGGGCGTGAGGCGCTCCGAGCAGTAGCCGTGACGCCAGTCGTACTCGGCGCAGGTCCCGGCGAACACGGCCCTGCCGCCGCCCGAGCGCGTGAAGGCCCAGAGCAGCCCCAGGCTGGCCTGGACCCAACGGATGTTTTCTGGCGATGAGCGATACGATGCCGGATCGACGTGCCAGGCGAAGTGCAGGAGGTGGGTCGGGCGCACCTCGCCCAGCAGCGCGACCGCGGCGCCGGGCGCCAGGAGATCGGCAGCGTGCCAGGTGACGCCGGGCTCGTCCTTGGCGGCCGCGCGGGCGCGCAGGAGCGCGTGCACCTCGAAGCCGCGCGCCAGCAGCGGCTCCAAGGCATGCCGCCCGATGAACCCAGACGCGCCTGTCACCAGCACTCTCTTCATCGCTCGAAGTCCGCAAAGGCCGCGTCCCTGGCCGAAAGTTGCGGCCTGGCGATCGGCCACTCGATTCCGAACGCCGGATCATCCCAGCGGACACCCCGGGCCAGCTCCGAATCGTAGGGCGTCGAGATCTCGTAGTAGACCTCCGAACCGTCCTCGAGGACCTGGAAGCCGTGCGCCACCCCAGCAGGGGCGTAGAGCAAGCGCCGGCTTTCAGCGTCGAGCCGCACCGCGATCCACTGGCAGTAGGTCTCCGAATCACGTCGCAAGTCGACCAGCACGTCGTGTACGGCGCCGGCGGTGCACCGGATGAGCTTGGTCTCGGGCTTCGGGTCGGCCTGGTAGTGCATGCCGCGCAGGATGCCGCGTCGCTCGTTGTAGGAGACGCTGCACTGCGCGAAGGTCGTCACGAGCCCGAGCCGCGCGAACTCCTCGGAACAGAACGTCCGGGCGAAGAAGCCGCGCTCGTCCTCGCGCGGTTCGATCTCGACCACGTAGGCTCCCTTCAGCTTGGTCTGGACGAATCGCATGCGGGGTGAAAGGCCACGCGCGGGATCGGCAGCGCGAACCGGCCGCCGCGCGCGATGTACTCCTGCTGCTGGGAGACGATCTCGTCGGCGATGTTCCAGGGAAGGATGAGCGCGCAGTCCGGCTGCCGGCGAACCAGTTCTTCGGGGGCCAGGATCGGCAGCCGCGAGCCCGGGAGGTAGAGGCCCTGCTTGTGGGGGCTCTTGTCGACCGTGAACTCGAGCAGCTCGGTGCCGATGCCACAGCTGTTGAGGAGCGTGTTCCCCTTGGCGGGCGCGCCGTAGGCCGCCAGGCGCTTACCAGCGGACCTGAGCTCGCGCAGAAACGCCAGGAGACTCTGCTGCAGCCGGGTCACGGACGAGCTGAAAGTCTCAAAACGGGCCGCGTCACAAAGCCCTTCACGCCGCTCGTCGGCGAGCTGCGATTCCACCCGCTCGCTGGCCGCGCGCGCTCCCTGCCGAGCCAGGGAGACGCGCAGCGAACCGCCGTGCACGGCCTGGTGGGAAACGTCCGCCACCTGCAGACCGGTTCGCCTCGCCAGCCCCTCCACGGCCGCCAGCGAAAAATAGAAGACGTGCTCGTGGTAAATGGTGTCGAACTCGCTCTTCTCCAGAAGGTCGCGCACGTACGGGAACTCGAAGACCGCGGTTCCCCCCGGCTTCAGGACGGCCTGCACAGCGCCCAGGAAGCCGAGAATGTCGGGCACGTGCGCGAGCACGTTGTTGCCGATCAGGAGGTCGACGGGGCCGAACCGTTCGAGGATCTCGCTCACCGCATCGGCCCCGAAAAAGCGGACCAGCGTCGGGATGCCGCGTTCCTCGGCCACCTTCGCGATGTTGCGCGCAGGTTCAACGCCCAGGACCGGGATGCCCTTCTTCTGGAAAAACTGCAGCAGATAGCCGTCGTTGCTGGCGACCTCGAGGACGCGGCTGCCGGCGCCGAGCGTCAGCGAGCCGGCGAGCTCCTCGGCCATCGAGCGCGCGTGCTCGACGAAGCTGGTCGAGAACGAGGAGAAGTAAACGTACTCGCTGAATATCGCCTCGGGCGGCACGGTGTCCGTGAGCTGGACGAGGTGACAGGCCGCGCAGTAGGCGACGGCCAATGGATAAACCGGCTCTTTCGAGTCGAGATGCGATGCGGCCACGAGCGAGTTGGCCAGCGGTGTGGAGCCGAGATCCAGGAAGGGGCGGGGGATCGAGGCGCCGCAGCCGCGGCAGGCGGTAGGTCTGGACGAGGGGGTCATAGGGCCATGTAGTTCCGGATCTGAGTACGCGAGAGCTCGAACATCGCATCAGCGGACGGGCTCGCCAGCGCACTGCGGTACCAGTCGACGGCGTAACGGATGGCGTCCGGGAGCAACAGCCGCTGGCGCCATCGGAGTTCGTGGCGCGCGCGGGTGGCGTCGATGCGCAGCGTCACGGTCTCGCGGGGAGCGCCCCGGAGGCTGACGTCTTGCCAGCCCGAAGTCTGCCAGTGTTCGAAGAAGAGGTCGCAGAACTGGGCTACCGGGACGGCGTCCTCCTCGCGTGGGCCGAAGTTGAAGGGGCGACTCCAGTCGGCGGGCGCCACGCGCAGCCGCTCGGCCAGGAGCAGGTAGCCGCCGACGGCATCCAGGACGTGCTGCCAGGCCCGGATGGCGCCCGGGTTACGCACGGCCAGCCGCTCCTGGGCTGCGATGGCCCGGATGGCGTCTGGAACCAGGCGATCCTCGGCCCAGTCTCCGCCGCCGAAGACGTTTCCGGCGCGCGCCGAGGCGATCCCGACGGCCGGTTCCCGGCCCTCGAAGAAGCAGCTTCGATAGGAGGCCGTGACCAGCTCCGCGCACGCCTTGCTGGCGCTGTAGGGGTCGTGGCCGCCGAGAGGATCGGTCTCCCGGTACCCCCAGACCCACTCCTGGTCCTCGTAGCACTTGTCGCTGGTGACGACGACCACGGCCCGCACGGCCGGCGCCGACCGGACGGACTCCAGCAGGTTCACGGTGCCCAGGACGTTGGTCGCGAAGGTCGCGGCCGGCTGCGCATAGGAGCGGCGGACCAGCGGCTGCGCGGCCAGGTGGAAGACGATCTCTGCCTGGGACTTTTCGAGCGCGGCGGTGAGCGCGCCTGCGTCGAGGATGTCCCCGAACTGAGATTGGAGTCTCGCCTCCAGGCCGCATAGGGAGAAGAAGCCCGGGCCGGGCTCCGGCGGCAGCGCGTATCCCGAGACGTGCGCGCCCATCTCGAGCAGCCAGGCCGAAAGCCACCCGCCCTTGAAGCCCGTGTGGCCGGTCAAGAAAACCCGACGTCCCTGCCAGAACTCTCGATTGACCATTTGGCTCGGAATGGCCCAGCCTAGCGCCAGACGGCCCACGGGGCGCGTCCGGTGCGCCAGAGGTCGTTGAGCAGGTCCATCTCGCGGGCGGTGTCCATGCACTGCCAGAAGCCGTTGTGGCAGTAGACCGCAAGCTCCCGCCTGGCCGTGAGCTTGGTCAGCAGTCCGTTTTCCAGCGTCTCGTCGTCGGCCTCGATGAGGTCGAGCGCGGCCGGTTCGAACACGAAGAACCCGCCATTGATCCAGCCTTCGTGGACCTGCGGCTTCTCGTGGAAGCCGGTGGCGACACTGCCGTCGATCGCCAGCTCTCCGAATCGAGAGGATGGGCGCACGGCGGTGACGGTCGCCAGCTTGCGGCTCTGCCGGTGGAACTCGAGAAGGGCCCCGATATCGACGTCGGCCACGCCGTCGCCATAGGTCGCCAGGAAGGTGGTGTTTCCGAGATAGCGAGCGACGCGCCTGAGCCGGCCACCCGTCATCGTCTTCTCGCCGGTCTCAGCCAGCGTGATCTTCCAGCCTACCTCGGAGTGCGTGTCGTGGACCTGGACCTCGCCTGTGCCGAGCGTGACGGTGATGTCGCGGTTGCGGACCTCGTAGGTCGTGAAGTACTGGCGGATGGCGTCGCCCCTGAACCCGAGGCAGAGCACGAACTCCGTGTGCCCGTGGTGGGCGTACGACTTCATGATGTGCCAGAGGATGGGCCGCCCCCCGATCTCGATCATCGGCTTGGGGCGAAACTCGGTTTCCTCGCGAAGTCGCGTCCCCAGGCCTCCGGCCAGGATGGCAACCTTCATGTTCCCCTCGAGCTCATCACGCGAAAAAGGCCCTGGGACCGGGCCGCGCGCCCTTTGTAGCACGGGCCTTCCTGTGTGTCAAACCCGCCCGCGCCCGCTCGCAGCCGCGTGTTAGACTGCCGGCGACGACGCTGGGCACTCGAAGAGGAGCGACCGTGTACCAAGGACGCCTGGTGGGATTGAGGGAGTTCAAGGCCGAAGACCTGCCCAGGATTCACAAGTGGGTCAACGACGAGCGGCTCAACAAGTACCTTTCGTTCGCCACGTTTCCCCGGACGGTCGAGCAGACGAAGGCCTTTCTGGAGACCCGGTTGCGTCCGACGGGCCGCAGTGAAGTGGATTTCGTCGTCTACACGCTTTCCGATAGGACCCAGCGGTACATCGGCAGTGTCGGCCTCAAAAACATCGACTGGCTCCATGGGCACGCCGAACTCCACGCCGGTCTGGGAGGCGTCGAGTACCTGGGAAAAGGGTACGGAAGCGACGCCACCCGGCTACTGGTCCGGTACGGTTTCGATCGGCTGAATCTCAACAAGATCTGGCTCCAGGTGATCGAGTTCAACATCGGCGGACGCAAGGCCTACGAGAACGCGGGGTTCCGCGTGGACGGACGGCTGCGCGCTCATCTGCGGTACGGCGGCAAGACGCACGATCTCCTCATCATGAGCATTCTTCGCGACGAGTACTACGCGCGTCTCGAGGCCGTCCCGGAGCAGGCTCCCCCGCCGGCGAAGCCCTTGCGGCGCTCCGGGTCGAAGCGCGGCGCATGACGCGGTGTGACATGGGCACGCAGCCGGCGCTGGTCTCGATCGTCGTCCCCGTCTACTACAACGAGGGGAGCCTTCCTCAGCTCTTCGAGCGGCTGCGTGAGGTGACGCGCGAGCAGCCCTGGAAGGCCGAGTTCGTCTTCGTCGACGACGGTAGCAAGGATGGTTCCTTCAAGAGGCTCGCGGAATTCGCCGGTGAAGAACCGCGCGCCCGGGTCGTCAAACTGTCGAGGAACTTCGGCTCCTTCACGGCAATCGTCGCCGGACTCTCCCACGCCGCGGGCGACTGTTGCGTCGTAATCAGCGCCGACCTCCAGGACCCGCCCGAGTTGATTCCGAAGATGGTTTCGCTCTGGGAGAGCGGAAACGAGGTCGTGCTGGCCACGCGCGCCAACCGCGACGACCCCTGGAGCCAGCGCCTCTTCTCCGCGATCTTTTACAAGCTGTTCCGCTTGCTAGCGATGTCCGACATGCCCGAGGGCGGGTTCGACTTCGTGCTGATCGACCGCAAGGCCGTCGACGTCCTCACCGAGACGCGCGAGAAGAACACGTCACTCGTCGGCCTGATCCTGTGGCTGGGCTTCGATCGCGCCGTGATCACCTACGATCGCCAGCAGCGAGAGCACGGGCACTCGATGTGGACGCTGGCGAAGAAGCTCAAGTACTTCGTCGACTCGTTCATCGCCTTCACGCTTCTGCCGCTGAGATTGAGCGCGATGCTCGGGGTCCTCGTGGCTGCCGCGGCCTTC
This sequence comes from Candidatus Wallbacteria bacterium, assembly GCA_016213845.1. GTDB lineage: Bacteria > Muiribacteriota > UBA6191 > JACPRK01 > JACPRK01 > JACPRK01. The sequence goes on along the minus strand of JACQZN010000057.1, from coordinate 43,541 downwards.
GTCTATGCAGGCGTGGTGCTGGCCGCCTACTTCCTGTACGAAATCCCCGTGCGAGGCTGGCCCTCGCTGATGATCGTGACGCTGGGCCTGGGGGGCGTGCAGCTCATCACGCTCGGTGTGCTGGGCGAGTACCTCTGGCGCAGCCTCGACGAGACGCGCCGCAGGCCGCTCTACGTCGTCCAGAAAACCGTCGGCGTCCTTCCCGAGAGAGTGGCCACCGCCAGCGGTCCTCCGCGGTGACCGAGCCGGCCGCAAGAGAGGGAGACCCGCAGACCGGCTACCGGCCGATCGGCCAGATCCTGCTGCTGGTAGGGGCGGTCGTCACATGCATGCTGGCCTTCGTCCCGCTGGCCATCGCGCTCGACCCGCAGACCGCGCTGCCGATCCGATTGAAGCTCGTCGGCCCGGCGGGCCACGCTCTCGGGGAGCTCACGGTCGCTCGCATCTCTCCGCGGGGCCGAGCATGCGCGCTGGAGCGCGATGGCGGCTCCGGTGCCTGGGTGGCCAGCAACGCCTGGGCGCGCGCGCTGCGGATTTCGGCGCCCACGAAGACGCTCGACGCCATCACATCGGTCGAGTTGCAGCTCGGGGAGCGGCTCTGGAACATCCCGGCGAGTCGACTGCGACGGGAGGCGATCGAGTCCGATTCCGTCCCGCGTCATCCAGCGCTCCAGCTCGATACGTCGGCCCTCGGGGAAGGGGCGCCTCTGCCCGCCGGCGCCAGGGTGTTCATCAACTGGCCCGAGATGGGCCAACGGCTTCGCCAGCTCGCGCTCTGGCCGGCGATGCTGGCGCTGGCGTTGCTGCTGGCCGCCACGCTCTCGGCGGCAGCCTGGCGCTCGGAGCGGCTGGGGCCGATCTGCCGGCGCGCGCTTGCGCCGGGGCCGGCGGAGAGCGAGCCGGTCGGGTCCGGTGAACCGGACAGGGAAGGTCGCGCCTGGTTCCTGGGCGGGCTGACGTTCCTCGTCCTGGCCCTGGCTGCCCTGGAGTGGTTCGACGCCTGCTACTTCACCCGCGACGACAACCTCGTGGCAGCACTGCCGGCGATGCTCTACGGCTGTCGCAGCCTGGCTGCAGGCCAGTTCCCCGCCTGGACTCCCAGCTTTCTGCTCGGCAGCCCGCTGGCCGAGATGGCCTTTCCGGCGCTCTTCTACCCGCCGACTCTCCTCTGCTGGTGGATGGCCACCCATGTCCTGGGCAACGAACATCTCACGCTGGAAGTCTTCAGCTGGGCGCACCTGCTGGCCGCCTACCTCATGACCTTCCGTCTGCTGCGGATCGTCGGCGCGAGGCCGTCCCTGGCCTGCCCGGCCACGCTCAGCTTCGTGCTCTCTGGTTTCTTCCTCGTCTCAGGACGGTCCTGGCATGCCTTCCTGGCCTCGGCGGCCTGGACGCCGCTGATGGTGCGGGCGGCCGTTCTGCTGGCCAGGCAGGGGCCGTCCTGGAGATGGGCGACCTGGCTGGGAATGGCCATCGGTCTGTCCTTCCACGCGGGTCACTCCCAGCCCTGGCTCAATGCCGTCTCGGCGCTCTGGTGCTCGGCAGGTCTCCTGGCTCTCTCGGGCGCGATGCCGCTGGGTCGAATGCTCTGGCTGATTCCCCCGTGCATCCTGGGCCTGGGGTTGGCAGCGCCGGTGATGATCTCCGAGGTCTCTCTGGTGGCCGATGCCGCGAGGATCGGGGGCCTGGGCGGCGGTATCGCTCGGGGATTGACGGCTCTGCTGCTGCCGTACCCGCTCGCCTATGCCCGCCACCCCAACGATCTCGTCGGCAAGCACGGCCCGGAGATGACCCAGTTCTACTACTCGGGAACGGTGTTCTTCGCGGTCGGCGTCGCTGCCTGCCTGCTGCTGGTCGGGCTGCTGCTGGCCAGAAGAGGAGCGGTCGCGACGGCAGCCGCCAACCCGTGGGCCGTCAACGGGGCGGCCTTCCTGCTGCTCTCGCTGGGCCGACCGGGCTTTATCTGGCTCTCGATCGGTCTGCTGCCGCTGCTCAACAAGTTCCGGGACCCGTACCGCTACCTGCCGCTGGCCACGCTGTTTCTCGTCATTTCGGGTGCCTTGACCCTGGAGCGCCTCCTGCCCCGCGGGTCGAAGGCCGCCGGCGCCGAGAGGGCCATCGCCGCCTGCGTGGCGATGCTCCTGGCACACCACGTCTCAATGGTGCCGCCTCCGCATCACGACTATGGCTTCCGTCCCTATCCCGCAATGGCTGATCTACTCCCTGAAACCATCGGAACGGATGCCCGGTGCCTGCCGCTCATTCCTCGGTTGGGCTCTGCCCCCGACTACGCCCGGGCGCTTTCTCACAACCTGCCCGCGGTCTACGGTGCTCACTCCATGACCGGGTACAAGTCGATCGTCGCCGTGTCTCCCGAAAACGTGAGGGCGGCCTCGCGGTTCGAAAAGGACTCATTGGAGGCGTTGAAGCGATATGGGGTCCGGTGGGTGGTCGAGCACCGTCTGCTCGCGCTCCCTCCCGTCGATCCGCCCAGCCTCGAAGGATTCCGCGGGCCGGGGCCTATCGCGCGCGCCGCCCTGGCCTGGCAGGTGAACGAGACGGAGGAATCGGTGCTGGGTGCGGAGGCCGACCGGGATCGGGCCTTGATGCGCCGGGTCCGCGCCGAGGCGCGACGGGTCACGCGTCTACCGGGCGTCACCGTGTGGGAGATGGGCGGCGCAGACCCCATCGCCTTTCCGCGGGGACGAGCCGGCCAAGCGCTTCCCTGCGTTCAGGGGCCGGCGGGCGTGAGCGTGGACGTATCGGCTCTGACCAGCGGTGCGGCCGTTGTCGTCAACGTCCTGAACCGCCGCTGGATGCGCGCAGCGGCAGACGGCCGCGCGATCCAGGTCGACTCCGACGACTGGGACCGCGTCGTGGCCCAGTGTCCGCCCGGTGCAAAGCAACTCCAGGTGCTCTACTGCCCCCCGTGGGGCCGGTGGTTCGCGGTCACTGCGTGCCTGGTACTGCTGGGCCTGGCCACGACGTTCGCCATGATCGGGTTCCGAGGCGCCGCACGAGCTCCGGTGGCGTGAGGCGGCTCCGAGCGGGGACCCCGTAGCGTCATGCGCCCCCGGCCGCCGGCGGAGTGCCAGAGTACCGGGCGACGACATCGTAGTAGAGGAGCACCTGGGCCGCGCCGCACAGGGCGCCGTAGGGCACGAAGAAGAGCAGGTGGGCCAGGTTGCTGTTGATGTCGCCCACGATGGTCAGGAGCGAGTAGGCGATGGGAAGCGGGAGCGTCGAGAGCGAGAAGACCAGCACGCGTCGCCAGGAGCCGCCGAAGAGCTTCCCGGCCCGGCGGCAGGCCGCCCAGCCTCGGATGCCCTCCGTGGCGCAGCAGAGCGTGGCGAGGTTGTAGCGCAAGGCAAGGAACGCAAACGCGAGGATGCCGCCCACGGCCAGGGCCCCGAAGAGCGCATCGGGCACGCGCGTGTTGCCATCGGGCGAAAGACCGATGGCGATGGCCAGAGCGAGGCCGGCGGGGGCCAGCGAGATGAGCAGGTAGGCTGCCAGCGTGTGGGAAAGCGCCGCCAGCCGGCTGGCGCCGAACGCCAGGGCCGAGGAGAGTCCCACCGGCACGCCCAGGTAGATGCGGCTGACGACCCACGCCTGCAGGCTGGCCGTCAGCGCCATCAAGAGCAGCCCCAGCGGCTGCTCGAGCAGCGGATAGAGGGTGCGGGCGCCCGCGGAGACGGCCGGCTCGCTCTCGGAATCCATCATGACGAAGCTGGCGAGGACGAGCCAGCCGGCGTCGTCCTGGCGGAAGGCGAAGAGCAGCGTGGCGACCAGCATCGGCAGCACGACCATCGTGGCCACGGCGGTCCCGATGAGCGGGCCGGGATGCCGCGCCAGGAGCCGGCCGGCGACGCGCCAGTAGTCGAGTAGTCCCATCTTCCCCAGCTCGGGGGCGGCCGGGCCGCGGCGGAAGGCTTCGCCCGTGCGGGCCGTCAGTACCTCGCGCACGCGCTGGGCAACCTGCAGGTTCGGGTCGTTGGCCAACGCCTCGAGCGCCTTCGTGACCCGCGGGTCATCCAGCCCCTCCATCCGGGCCAGCGCCGCTAGTCTCACCGAAGCGTCCATGGACCGGAAGTCCTGCAAGCACCCTTCGAGCTCGGGGTCCACCGCACCACCTCCTGTGGTCGTCGTGGCTGCACGCGCCCAGGCCCTTCGACCGAACGCTAGCTTGAGTATACCCACGCTTTCCGCCGCCGCCACGACCCGCAAGGCCCGTGCGGTTCTCCCGATGCGGGGTGTTGACTTGAATATCGATAGCTGATACTATCGTTAAGAAAGTTAAGAATCCGGATAACAAATGCGCAAACTCTCCGAATCGACCCGGGACGCCGTGCTCGCCGCCACGGCCAAGCTGCTCGCAAAGCGCGAGTTCGCTTCGCTCAGGACCCGCGAGATCGCGGCGGCTGCCGGTGTCGCCGAGGCCACGCTCTTCAGGTACTTCCGCAAGAAGGACCAGATCATCGAGGCGATCATCTCCGAGAAGGGCGAGCAGCTCTTCCGCGACATCGAAGAGGCCGTCCGCCTGGTCGACTCCCCCCGCGAAAAGCTGCTGGCTGTCTTGCGGCAGCACGCCCACTTCGCCTGCCGGTTCCGCGACATCATCATCGTCTGCCAGCGCCAGCACGGCCTCTCCCGGAAGTCCGCCATCCCCGCCGGCTTCAGGCGCTGGCTCGACACGCTGCAGGGCATCCTCCAGAGCGGCGTCGACAAGGGAGTCTTCCGTCCCGACCTCGACATCCGGGCGACCTCGCTGGCCCTCCACTCGGTTCCGACCACCCTGTTTCTCCAGGAGCGCGTCTACTACCAGAAGCCGATGAACGAAAGCGCCTTCCTGGAGGCCGCGGAGTACCACTACCAGCTGCTGTTGAGGGCCCTCGAACCGGCGCCTCCTAGGAGATGACCCCGTGACTCGTTTTGCAATCCAGGTCCTGGCCATGGTTCTCGCCCTGACGGCGGCCACTGTCGGGCTCCCGGCCCAGGAGTCCGACAGTGACCGCCGGCCGCGGGTGCTGCACCTTTCCGGAGAGCTCTCGCCCAGGGAAGCCGTGCGCGTCTACAGCCGCGTCTCGGGCGTGATCGTGAAGCTCGCGTTCCGCGAGAACTGGCCCTACAAGGCCGGCGACGTGCTCGCCGAGATCGACCCCGTGGAGTACGAGCTCGACGTCCAGGAGGCACGCGCCAAGCTCGAGTCGGCCGAGTCGCACCTGGCGGCGATGGAGGCCGGTGGCCGCGCGGAGGAGCGAGTTCGCGCGGCCGCCGAGGTGACCGGGGCCGAAGCCGTGATGAAGACGGCTCGGATGAACCTGGATCGACAGACGAACCTCTTCGGCAAGAAGGCGATCTCGCAGGCCGAGCTCGACAACGCCCGGCGGGACTTCGAGGTGGCCGAGGCCAGGTTGGTGGGCGCCAGGAAGTCCCTCGCTCTGGTGACGGCCGGTCCGCGGCTGGAGGAGAGGAGGGCCCAGAAGGCCGAAGTCGAGCGCGCGCGCGCCGAGCTCAAGCGGGCCGAGCTCAGGCTGTCCTACACCCGGGTGCGCGCGCCGTTCGACGGGGGCATCGGCCAGCGCCTGGTGGACGAGGGCGCCTACGTGCTCGCTGCGAGCTCCCCCCAGGCCTCCGCCCTGGCCGTTTACTCGAACATCCGGACTCTCAAGGCCGTGCTGGACATCCCCGAGAAGGAGATGCCGTACGTGAGGCTGGGGGCCGCCGCGCGCCTGTCGGTGCAGGCCGCTCAGGGGTGCACGTTCCCGGCGACCGTGAGCAACCTCTACCCCTACGTCGATCCCAAGACTCGCTCCGGCAAGCTCGAGCTGGAAGTCCCCAACCAGAGCGTGCGGCTCTTGCCTGGGATGTTCGTGATGGCCCAGGTCGATTGCGCCGCCACGGCCGCAGGTTCGGCCGCGGAGACGCTGGCCGGCCGACTTCCCGGCATCGGGTCGCGCGCGGTGTCGAGCTCGCCACCGACCTCGCGGTCTGCGATTCCGGACCCTCCCGAGCCGGCTCGCTCGGCCCAGGACCGCCCATGAGTCTCTCGGACATCTGCATCCGGCGGCCCGTCTTCGCCACGATGCTGGTCTCGGCGCTGGTGGTGCTCGGCGCCTTCAGCTACAAGGACCTGGGCGTCGACCTCTTCCCGAAGGTCGACCTGCCGAACATCGTCGTCACGACCCGCTCTCCGGGGTCCGGTCCGGAGGAGGTCGAGACGCAGATCACGAAGGTGATCGAGGAGGCCGTCAACACCGTCGAGGGGATCGACGAATTGCGCAGCCAGAGCTTCGAGGGTCTCTCGCAGGTCGTGGTCGTCTTCAAGCTCAACCGGGACCCCTCGGATTGCGCGCAGGACGTGCGGGACCGGGTCGGCCGGGTGCTGGCCAAGCTGCCCGACGGCGTCGACCCGCCCATCATCGAGAAGTTCGATCCCTCGGCGGCGCCGGTCATCACGGTGGTCGTTGCGGCGCCGTGGGCTCCCAAGGAGCTGACGGAGTTCGCCAAGAAGAAGGTCAAGGAGCAGATCGAATCGGTGGCGGGCGTGGGTCAAGTGAACATGATCGGCGGCCGGGAGCGGGAGGTTCACGTCGCGCTCGACGCCAATCAGCTCCGGGCGCTCGGCGTGACGCCTGCCGACGTGAAGTCGGCGCTGGCGCGGCAGAACCTGGAGCTCCCGGGCGGGCTGGTCGAAATGGGGCCGCGCGACATGGTGCTGCGCACCATGGGCCGGGTGGAGCAAGTCGAGGACTTCCGCAAGGTGATCGTGCGCGAGGTCGGCGGCACGCTCATCCGCATCGAGGACCTGGCGACAGTGTCGGACGCCCAGCAGGAGCTACGGACGATGGCGCGCTTGAACGGGGTCAACGCCGTGGCCCTCGTCGTGCAGAAGCAGTCGGGGACGAACACGGTGCAGGTTGTGGAGGCCGTTCGGCGCCGGCTCGAGGAGCTGCGGTCGATCGTGCCGGCCCAGGTGACGCTTTCGACCGTGCGGGATCAGTCGCGGTTCATCGTGGCGTCGTTTCACGCGGTGATGGAGCACCTGGTGCTGGGGGCGGTGCTGGCCAGCCTGATCGTGCTCCTGTTCCTGGGCAATCTTCGCTCGACGGTCATCGCCGCGGTCGCCATTCCCACGTCGGTGATCAGCACGTTTTCACTGATGCGCTACGCGGGCTTCACGCTCGACCAGATGTCGCTCCTGGCGCTGGCGTTGGCGGTCGGGCTGGTCATCGACGACGCGATCGTCGTGCTGGAGAACATCTTCCGCCACATCGACGAGAAGGGCTCGGGGCCGATGACGGCCGCTCGGGAAGGAACGCGGGAGATCGCGCTGGCCGTGATGGCGACGACGTTTTCGCTGGTGGTCATCTTCGTGCCGGTGGCGTTCATGCCGGGCATCATCGGGCGCTTTTTCAAGACGTTCGGTCTCACCATGACCTTCGCGATCCTGGTGAGCATGTTGATCAGTTTCACGCTGACTCCGATGATGTGCTCCCGCTTTCTGAGGCGCTCCGCTGCGGGCAAAGGACACGGTGGCTCCGGCCGGTTGGATTGGTTCCACAGCCGGGTGGAGGGCGTTTATCTGTGGCTGCTGGCGCGGTCGCTCAGGCATCGCATGGCCGTCGTGATCGTGGGCACGCTCTGCGTGCTGTCGACCGTTCCGTTGCTCAAGCTTGTCGGCAAGGACTTCATCCCGCTCGACGACCAGTCGGAGTTCCTGATCCACGTCAAGGCGCCGGAGGGGACGTCGATCCATGAGACCTCCCGCATCCTCAGCGAGATCGAGGCGAAGCTGAAAGCGCTGGGGCATGTCGAGGTGACGCTGGTGACGATCGGTGAGACGGCCGGCGCCGGAATGAATGAGGGGCAGATCTACGTTGGAATGGGCGACCTGGCGAAGCGGCAGGTTTCGCAATTCGATTTGATGCGCAGCACCCGGGAGCTCCTCAAGAGGGACTTCCCGGCGTTGCGGCCGACGGTGAGCGTCGTGCCCGCGCTATCGGGCGGAGGCTTCAAGCAGCTCGACCTGAACCTCACCTTCCGGGGGCCGAACCTGGCGGTGTTGCGCAAGTACGCCGAGGAGATCAAGCAGACGCTGCAAGGCATCCCTGGCGTGGTCGACCTGGACACGTCACTCAACTTCGGCAAGCCGGAGCTGCGCGTGCAGCCGGACCGATCCCGGGCGGCCTCTCTGGGGGTAGATCTGCTGGACCTGGCGTCGACGTTGCGGACGCTGGTGGGAGGCGACGAGGAACAGGTGACGAAGTACAAGGACCCCGCGCGCAACGAGGAGTACGAGGTGCGGGTGCGTCTGGAGGAGCGCTTTCGCAGGGACGCCCAGACGGTGGCGGATCTCTCGATCAAGGCGCGCGACGGGTTCGTGAAGCTGGGTGCCATCGCCAAGGTCGAGGAAGGCAAGGGGCCGACCGAGATCGAGCGCTATGGACGGCAGCGGCAGGTATCGATCTTCGCCAATCTTCAGGGCATCGGCCTTGGCGACGCCCAGGCGCTGGTGGACGAGAAGCTGAGGACGATGCAGTTCGAGCCGGGCTACAGCTATGGCTACCTGGGACGCAGCAAGGTCATGGGTGAGATGGTGGGCGGTTTCCTGATGGCGATGGCGTTGAGCACGCTCTTCGTCTACATGATCCTGGCCGCGCAGTTCGAGAGCTTCCTGCACCCGGTCACCATTCTCCTGTCGCTGCCGCTTTGCATCCCGTTCGGGATCCTCTCGCTCGTGCTGGCCGGGGAGCGGATGCACCTCTACAGCATCCTGGGGCTCTTCATGCTCTTCGGGATCGTGAAGAAGAACTCGATTCTGCAGGTCGACTACGCCAACACGCTGCGCGCGCGAGGCACGGAGCGCCACGAGGCGCTGATGGAGTCGAACAAGACGCGGCTGCGGCCCATCCTGATGACCACGCTGACGCTGGTGGCCGGGATGATTCCGATGGCGCTCGGCACCGGCCCGGGCTCGGGCAGCCGGCGAGCGATGGCGATCGTGGTGATCGGAGGGCAGATGCTCTGCCTGCTCATCACGCTACTGATGACGCCCGTTGCCTACTCGATCTTCGACGATATCGCCAACAGCCGGCTCCTCCGGCGGCTGATGCCGGCGAAGCCCGATCGGGACTAGGAGCGAGTTCAGAACCGGGCGCGAACGCCGACCAGCGTCGCCGGGGTGCCGCGATTGATGCCCTCGCGCCTCACGGTCACGTCGTACTCGTCGGTGATCTGGTAGTGGCCGATGGCGCGCAGCTGCGGGTCTCCGAGCTGCATTCCCTCCAGGGTCACCGTCGCCTTCTTGTCCAGCAGCTGGGCGTCGATGGCGATGCCGTTCCTGTTGGTCGTGCCGTCGCGGAACGCGCCGCTGCGGACGATGAAGTCGTCCATGAAGCGGCTGCCGAACTGGACGATGTTGATGCCGCCGGCGCGCCCCATGTCCTCCTGGCCCAGCCAGGCGAAGAAGCGGTCGTCGTAACTGACGGAGGCCATCAGGTCGCTGCGCAGCTTCTCGCGCTCGAAGTCGTACATCGTGACGGCCGGCAGGTCGAAGGTGAACTTGTCGAGCTGGCCCGAGAGGTCCTTGGACTGCTGGTTCAGGTCGTGGACGTCGTCGAAGACGCGCTCGACCTTTTTGCCGGTCTCGGGATCGGTGGCGTAGTCGCGCACCTTGCCGGTGACTTCCTTGAGGTCGGCGGTGATGGCGGTGGCGTTCTTGGCCGACGCCGCGACCTCGGCGCCGATGGAGCCCGTGGAGCCGTAGTCTTTGGCGAGCCGGTCCAGGTTGGAGATGGCGTCCTTGAGCTTGCGGGCCGTCTGGCCGCGGGCCTCCAGGTCTTCCATGAAGGTGTTGGCGTTGGAGACCAGCTTCTGGATGTCGCCGCGGTTCTCTTCGACCGTGGAGCGCAGGTCGGAGACCAGGCGCTGCAAGTCCTCCATGGAGCGCTTGATGTTGGGGCGGTTTTCGGCGACGGCGCCGTCCAGGTTGGCGGTCAGGCTCCGGAGGTTCCGGGTGATCTCGTCGACCTTCTGGTCGATGTTCTTCATCGTGTCGGAGGCGCGGGCGCTGGCCTGGCGCAGGTTCGCCGCAGTTCCCTTGACGTCGTCGCGGAAGTCGGCGTCGCCCAGGATCTTGTTGAGCGCCTCGAAGGTGGTCTTGGCGCTGCTGAAGATCTGGTGGCCTTCGTCGAGCAGCCGGTCTATGCCCGGGTCCTCGTCGCCGCGGACGTGCTCCTCGTGCGAAAGGTACTGGGCGCCGCCCTTCGATTCGTCGGCGAGCGGCTGCGTGATCTTGATGTAGTTGGCGCCGAAGAAGCCGGCGGTGCCGATGGTGAACTTCGACTTCCGCAGGATGTTGTACTGGCGCTCGACCTCGAGGACGACCGCGACACGCCCCTCGTGGAGCTTCATGAACTTGACCTTGCCGACGGGCAGGCCGTTCAAGCGGACGGGGTCGCCGACGACCAGCCGCTGGACATCATGGAAGGTGACGAGCAGGTTGTAGACGTTGCGGAAGGGCTGCACGTCCTCGACCTTGCTGAGCAGCCAGACGAAAAGCGTCACCGAAAGGATGGTGAGCAGCCCCACGCGGAACTCGAGCTGGCGATTCATGCGGCCAGCTCCTGGGGGGGATGCGCCAGACCTTCGAGGAACTGGCGGACGAAGGGGTGGCGGGACTGGCGGATCTCGTCGGGGGTGCCGACGGCGATCAGCTCACCGCCGTGGTGGATGCCCAGGCGGTTGGCGAACTCCATCACGTTCTTGATGTCGTGGCTGACCATGACGCTGGTGAGGCCCAGGTCGTCTCGCAGGCGCCGGATGAGCAGGCCGATCTCGGTAGTGGTGATCGGGTCGAGGCCCGTGGTCGGCTCGTCGAAGAGGATGAGCTCGGGGGCGAGCGCCAGGGCCCGGGCGACGGCGACGCGCTTGCGCATGCCGCCCGAGAGCTCCGAGGGCATCTTGGCTTCGGTGCCGGGGAGGCCGACGCGCGAGAGGCTCTCGGCCACGATGCGGCGCTTCTCGGCCAGCGGAGTTGCCGTGTGCTGGTCGAGCGGGAAGCTGACGTTTTCGCCGACGGTCATCGAGTCGAACAGGGCGCCGCTCTGGAAGACCATCGCCATCCGCTTGCGCAGGATGTCGAAGGCGGCCTCTGAGGCGTGGGTCACGTCCTGGCCGAAGACGGTGACCTTGCCCGCATCCGGGCGCAGCAGTCCGACGATGACCTTGAGCGTGACGCTCTTGCCGCAGCCCGAGGGGCCGACGACGGCAAAGGTCTCTCCGCGCTGGACGTGGAAGCTGACGTCGCGCAGCACCGCCTGGCGGCCGAACGACTTCGACACGTTCTCCAGGCGAATCACCGTCTCTTCGGATTCCGGGCCCGTTTCGGGGGCCATCTTCACCATCCTCAAACCAGTCGAGGCGCCTCGAGTGGATCGAGACCTCGCCTCATCCTCTAGGTATCGTCCTTCCGGCGGTCGCCCCCAAGCCGGAGCCGATCATTTTATCAGGGACGCCTTGTAGCTGAAGAACAGCACCGACAGGAAGTAGTTGGTCACCAGGAGCAGCCCCGTGATGAGCACGACCGAGGCGGTGGTGGCGCGGCCCACTCCCTCGGCGCCGCCGCTGGTCTTGAGGCCCTTGTAGCTGCTGATGATGGCGATGATGATGCCGAAGACGAAGGCCTTGACCACGCCGCTGACCACGTCGTCGTACTGGACCCAGTCGACGATCGATTTGCTGAAGGTGTCGCTGGAGATGCGGACTTGCGCGACGGCGACGACGGCGCCGCCCAGGATGCCGACCGTCTCCGAGAAGATCGTCAGGCAGGGCATCACGAGCGCGCAGGCGATCACGCGAGGGACGACGAGGTAGGCAATGGGGCTGGTCGCCATCACGACCAGGGCGTCGATCTGCTCGGTGACCTTCATCGTGCCGAGCTCGGCGGCGATGGCGCTGCCGCTGCGGCCCGAGACGGCCAGGGCGGTGAGAAGCGGCGCCAGCTCCCGGGTGAGCGAGAGGCCCACGGTGCCGCCGATGAAGGTCTCAGCCTTGAGGTCGAGGAACTGCTTGCCGACTTGCACGACCAGGACCATGCCCGCGAAGAGGCTGGTGATGGCGATGAGCGGCAGCGAGTTGACGCCGATCTCGTTCATGTGGACGAGCACCTGGCGCACCGGGAGCCGTCCGCGCGAGATCCAGAACGCCACCTGCAGGCAGAGGATGGAGATCTGGCCGAGCTCGCGCAGGGTCTCGACGATGCTCGAGCCCAGGTCGGCCACGGCTTTTCGGAGGCTCTCCATCTGGCGTTCCCGGCGGGGTGACGACTCCCCATGTCGGAATCCGCGACCCAAACGCGAAGTCCCGGAAAACCGGGGACACACGACCTATTTTTTCAAAATAGGTCGTGTGTCCCCGGTTTTCCGGGTAACTGGCCCCCCGGGCATGCGTGTCTTATCATACTCATGCCGAGGACGACTGCGGCCGTGGACCGATGACGCCAGAACAGATAGACGAGATCGTTCGCCAGCTGAGGGATTCGAACGAGAATACCCGTCTGAAGGCCGCCAACCTGCTGACCAAGCCTCAAGGGCCCGAGGCTCGGGCGGCCGTGGCGGCCTTGAGGGACATGTTTCTGGCGGACCCGAATCCTGCGGCGCGGTTCCTGGCGAAGCGGGCGCTGACCAACCTGGGGGAGAACGTCGATCAGCTGGCCAGCGAGGGGAAGGGGGCCGCCGGTCCGGCCGCCGAAGCGGGCGACGGGGAGCCCGGGCCGCGCGACGCGGACCTGCTGTGGCGCGTGGCGGCCGACATGATTCGGCCGTTGATCCCCAGCCTCTTCCGATTGCTGGAGAGCAACGAGGAGCGAGTCCTGGACCAGGTGTCGGAGGCCGTGGAGCGACTGGGGACGGTGCTCTGTGCGGCGCCGCTCCTGGAGGCGTTCGAGCGGGAGACGACCCGGGCGCTGGCGGTGGAGGGCAGCGAGGGGACGCTGGCCAGCTATGACGACGTCAAGGGCCTCTTGCACATCGCGAAGCTCAAGCACTCGGGTATCAACCCGGCGACGGCCGCGGCAATGGGGAACCTGCGCTGTCCAGAGGTGCTGGAGGCGCTGATCGACATGCTGCGGAGCGACAACGTCGCGCTCCGCAACAACGCCGTGCGCATTCTCTCCGAGCTATCCGACCCCAACACGATCGAGCCTCTCCTGAGGCTCCTGGGAAGCGACAACCCCAGGCTCGAGGCGAAGGTCATCAAGACGGTCAGCAAGATCGTCCGGGAGAGCCAGGAGAACAAGGAGCTGGTGGTGCGGGCGGTGATGGGGCACTTCCGGCCGACGGAGTCGGAGTTCAAGCTCTACTCCATCGTCGAGGCGCTGGGCCGCATCGCGCACCCGGGCACGCTGCCGTTCTTGATGGAGTGCCTGAGGCACCAGCTGCCGCGTGTGCGCGCCAACGCCATCGAGGCGATCGCCCGGATCGGTGTGCCGGAAGACGACCTGATCCGGCTGGTCAGTCCGCTGCTGATGGACGAAAACAACCGAGTGCTGGCCAACTCCGTGGCGGCGCTCTGGCCGACGAAAGCGCGCGACCGGGCGCGGGCGGTCATGGACATGTGCCTGGCGGCGACGGACAAGTGGTACCGGGCGTCGATCGCGTTCACGCTGGGGCAGATCGACTCCCCCGACTCGGTCGGACCGCTGATCGATCTGATGAAGGACGCCGATTCCGACGTGCGGCGCAATGCCGTCAACGCGATGGGCCGCCTGAAGGCCAAGGCCGCCATCGCAAAGCTCGTCGAGCACGTCAACGACGACGACATCGAGGTCCGCATCAAAGTCATCGAACAAATCGGGAAGTCGGGCATAGTGGCCTATAACGACGTGCTGCACCTGATGATGATCGACGCCGAGAGCTTCCCGCGGCTGCTGGCCACAATCGTGCTCGCGCTGGGCCGTATGCGACTGGTGGAGAACATTCCGACGATCTCCTATTATCTGAACGACAAGGACGAGCGCATTCGCGCCAATGCCGTCGAGGCGCTCGAAGCCATCAACGACCAGAAAGTGATGAAGCTGCTCGACCTGGCCATCTCGGACAACCATCCGCGTGTCCGGGCCAACGCCATCAAGGCGCTCTGGCGATTTGGCGAGCTCGGCACCATCCAGGTGGTCCGCAAGATGATCGAAGCGCCCATGTCGGACCAGCAGGCAAGCGGGGCCTACGCGCTGGGCGACATGGCGTCGGCGGCTCGCGATCGGGCCACGCTGGCCGACTACCCGTTGCTGGTGGCCGCGCTGCGGCGGGCGCCGCGGTACCAGGAGCTGGCAGCCCAGTCGTTCTGAGGAGAGTCATGGCTACCGAGCGCGCCACCGGTGAGAGAAACGTTCTCCGTGGCGCCGGGTATGCCCCGCGGGGCCGGAGCCTTGTCCGCGGGCGGTGCGACGGTCAGGTCGTGCCGATCGTGCTCATCTGCATGGTCGTCATGGCCATCCTCGGGATCGCGGTGCTGTTCACCGGGACGTCGGACTACTCGCAGTCGGCGCTGGTTGTCTACGGTCTGCGCGCCCAGCAGCTGGCGCTGGCGGCGCAGGAGGAGGCCCAGGCCGCGCTCTATGACCTCTTCAACTCCCCGGTGCAGCCGCCGCCCAAGCCGCGGGCGGACCTGCTCAAGGCGATTCGCAACAAGGTCGGGCTCAACGACAGCGGCGACGTCGACAGCCCCATCAACCTGCTGGCCGACGGGCACGTGAAACGGTCCGTGGCGCTGGCCGCTGCCAGCCGCGGGGAGATCCAGCTGGCGCAGGTCCGCTTCTACGGCTTCAAGCGCGTGAAGTACACCTCGGCTGGCCTTTTCGGCTCCGAGAAGGAGTATTACCGGGACCCGTTTCAGAAGTTCGACACTGCAGGGCTCCAGACGCCCGAGGATTTCGTCGGCTACTACACCGTGAAGGTGCGCGCCAAGTACGGCAAGATCACGCGTGAGCTGACCCAGACGCACGACCTGAAGATCGTCGACGTCAGCCCGCCGGCCCGGCAGTTCGCCCTCTTCAGCTACTACAGCGCTGCCACCGAGAACGGCGGGCCGCCGCCGGACTACGGCCAGAAGGACCTGAACGAAGGCGGGGGGCTGAAGGTGTACGCGGCTGGCTCGGGGCGGGTCTTCATGCGGGGGCCGTTTTTGATCAAGGCACGAGACGTCGATTCGGGGGCCGGCGGCAAGGCGCCACCGACTTCGGAGAGCTACCCGCCGGAGGAAGGGCAGACCGAGCGCCAGAACTGGCACGGCTGGTCGGCCATTCCCTCCATCCGGGACGGCATCATGGAGCGAGCGGGTCCAATGCTGGTGAACTTCGGTGTTACGCCGCGCCGGCCCGATCAAACCTCCAACTGGCGCCCGAGCCCTGTGCAGGCGGTGAACTCCCTGGTCGGCTCGGCCTTGCGGGACGTCTGGCTCTTCAACGATGCCGGCTGGTACATCAAGGTGGGGAGCCAGCAGCCGCAGTGGTATGCCGGGTCGCGCGCCTTCGACAAGACTGATTCGAGCGCTTTCTCGCTCGTGGGCGAGCCCGAGGCCGCGCAGCCGGACAGCTTCAGCCCCTTCGTCGGCCATCTCGCAAAGTACACCGACAAGCGCGAGGTGGTCGGGACGTCGCTCAAGTGGCAGCGCCCCGACAAGGCGTACTGGGTGGAGCCGGACACGGACGCCGAAAAAGACGTCAATTACTCCATCGAGGCCGAAGGTGGGCTGATCGGCGAGTACAACCGGATCAAGTTCGACCGAGGCACATCGTACCTGGTGAAGGAGGAGTACAACGTCACGGTGATGCCCGACAAGACGCGCACCAACTACGGCTACCGCTGGGAGAAGTCCTACACCGAGAGCTGGTGGGATGCGACGGTGGGCGACCTGGTTGCCGTGGCCAGCTTCGGGCTGCTGGGAGTCGTGGGCGCGGCCATCACGATCGGGACGGTGGAGTCGCTCGGATTGCGGCCGTTTGCAGGGGCGACGCCGCCGCTCGACCTGTCGGGTGTGAAGCCGACGGACGTGACCAGCACCTACCCGCCAGGGTACCGGCCGTTCGAGATGCTGGCGACGAGGCGCTACGCCAGCCTCAAGGGCGTCATCCCGGCCAAGGATACGAAGAAGCCGCTGGTGCTCGACGGAGTGGTCTGGGCCGACGACCTGACGACCGAAACCGGATTCGCCTACAAGGGGCGAGGTGTGCTGGTCAGCGACGGGCGCTCCACCATCGCCAGTGACGTGAAGGGCGTGAAGGTGTCCCTGCCGATTGTCCCGGCGATGCCGGCGGGGCAGGACCCCAAGACGAACAAGGACGACTGGCTCACGCTCGTCTACCTGAAGGATGAGAAGGGCAAGTCGCATCTGGGTGACCACCAGATCGAATTCGTCCTCGTGCCGGAAGTCGGCGACGCGTCCGGGTCCGTGATCCACGGGTCCGTCATGAGCTTGCAGGGGGCGCGTCCCAAGGAGAACGCGGTCGAGATCGCCGGCAACTACGTCTGCGGGTTCCCGAACAAGTCGAAGATCCCGGCGAAGGCCAAACTGAACGTGCACTACAACACGACGGTGCTACCCGGGGCCGACGACGCGGCAGACGCCAAGTTCGGAGACGGTAGCTGGCACGTCATAGCGGTCAGTCCGCGGCTCTCGGGCTGGTACGACCGGCCGGAGCACTGAGGCGCCGAAGATGGGATACCTGGAGAAGCTGTTCCTGGGAACGATGGTGATGTTTCTCTCCATCGTGCTCTTCTTCTTCGGGATGTACTTCGACCTCTACGAGATGCTCCTGGGAACGAGCAAGCAGACTGACCCGCTCCTTTCGGTCGGCGAGTTCGCCTACACCCGCGCGGCGATGGAGCGCGTGGCACGGCCAATCGAGATCATGCCGCACAGCGCCAGCAACAGCGAGTTCGGGCTGCCCGGCAGCGCCACGGAGCTGGCCCGTCTCTACACGTTCACCCCGCCCAAGATGACCCCTGAGGAGACGATCGGCTGGTGGCGGGAGCGGCTCAAGGCCAAAGGACTGGAGGGCGAGCTGCTGGAGATGGAATCGCTGGGACACGATCGCGCGGCCTTCGGAGAGCTGATGGTGCGAGTGGGGGCCTTGAACCGAGCCAAGGACCACGAGACAGCGGCGGCCGCCCTCGAGGAGGCGCTGCGGTCGCTGGACGCCAGGAACCTTCTGGTGATGCGGGATCTGCTGCTGGCGCTGGCTGAAGCGTACAATCTGGCAGGCAAGACCGAAGAGCTCGAGCGGACCAGCGCTCGGCTGGCCGAGGTCGCCGAGCGCGTGCTGGCAATCCGGGCCCGAGCGCCTGGGGGCCGGGAGTACAGTGCCGCCGCGGCCGAGGCCGCCCGGGAGAAGGATTCGCCGAGCAAGCCGCCGCCACTGGATGACGCGGCTCGGGCCGACATGAAGGCGCGGCTGCTGAAGGCCCGCGAGGAAGGCAAGATCACCGCCGAAGAGATGGAGCAGATGCTGGAGCAGTTGAAATGAGGGGTCAGGCTTCAGGGGTCAGGCTTCAGGGGTCAGGCGGCAGTCTTCGGGGGCGGAGGCTCCGTTGGGCAGGCGCCGGCCTCAGGGCGCAAGCCTCAGACGCGATGCCTCCTCCGCTCATCCTGAGCAGGCCGCGGAGCGGCCGTGTCGAAGGACGGCCTGCGGCTCGCCTCCGGTCCGCCTTCTTCCTGGTGGAGCTGTTGATGGGGGTGCTGCTGCTGTCGCTGGCGATCATCCCTCTCTACCAGATGTTCGTGACGTCTTCGCGGACGATGTTCTATTCGAAGCTGTCGTACATGGCGATGCACGTGGCCCGGGAGGAGCTGGAGGAGCTGCGCCAGCTCCCGTTCGAGAAGGTTGCGGGCGGTGACTTGGCGCACGACTGGGCGCCCGTGAGCGGCCGGATGCTGGCGCGATCGCTGAAGTATCGGGTGCCGGAGGGTGTCACGTCGAAGCTGGACACGGAGGCCCACAGCTATCCCAAGGAGTACGAGCGCATCCAGACGAAGCTGGAAGTGAGCGAGGTCGACCCGCCCGACGCCAGGCTGCGCAAGGTCGTGCTGCAGGTACGCTGGCAGGAGATGGGCGAGGCGCCCAAGGAAGGCGACGCCGGCCAGCGCGCCGCTCTGTCGCGCTTCGAGACGATCGTGGCCGCGCACAACGTGCCGGTCCCGGCATCGCCGTGACAGGAAGCTGGATGATGGAAGGTAGAAGGTAGAAGGTAGAAGGTAGAAGGTGGAAGAGGGAAGGTGGAAGAGGGTGCGCGCGCGGTTCTTGGGTCACTGTCCCGTTCGTGGTGAGCTTGTCGAACCACAATTCAGGCTCAGAGTGGGTTCTCGCCTGCCCGCCCTTCGACAAGCTCAGGGCGAACGGTCACGGTGTGATGCGCCCTCTCACCTTCCGTGCGTGCACCCGGTGGAGGATGGAAAGCGAAGAAGAGCGGCCCGGCCAGCGAGGGTTGGCGCCGGGAGAGGGAGGCGGCTTCGTCGTCTCGATTCTCGATTCTCGATTCTCGATTCTCGATACTCCCGCGCCGGCTTCTCCCTCACCGAGGCCCTGCTCACGGCGTTCCTTGCGCTCTTGATCCTGGGCGCCGTTTATAGCTTGCTGACGCGGTCCGTGGCGCTCACGGACGAGACGACACGATCGCTGGAGCTCCAGACGGGGGCGAGGAACCTGCTGGAGAACCTGGTCGAGGACGTGAACAGCGCACACGTGTTCATGGAGCCGCCGGGATCGACGACGGCATCGGTGGCGATCTTGAAGTACCTGAGCCCGGACGCCAAGGACCGGCCCAAGCTCAACCCGCGTCCGACCTTCCCGTTCGCCGAGACGGAGGGTCAGACCGCCGACGTGCTGCCCGTGTTGCGCACGACCTACACCTTTGACGAGGCGAAGAAGGAAGTGACGCGGGTGGTCGAGAAAGCGACGCTGTCGAGCGCCGACGAGGAGACGAGCCGCGGTTTCCTGACGAAGCTGGAGCTGAAGGACACGAGCAAGGTCTACGAGAAGGTAGTGGCAACCAGCGTGGCGCAGTTCAGCGTGACGCATTGCGGCTACACCACGTCAGGGGAGCCCGTGCCGGTGGAGGAGCTTTCCGAGCCGAAGTACCAGAAGACGTCGTTCCTGCTGGTGCGCTTCAAGACCGTCTTCGACGAGGGTCTCTACTCGACCGGCACGCGCCGCACCCCGACGGTGGAGCTGGCGACGAAGATCTGGTCCTACAAGCGCCTGAGCGACCAGGTCTACCGCGAGTACTTCTCGAGCGCCGACGAAGACGCGCGGTACTGAAGGCGGGGAGGGGGCGGGGCTGGCTCGGGCGACCCGAGGCGTCTGCCTGCAGTGGGTCTTGCGGTCCGCGGCGGGCAAATCAGTGAAGCGTTTCCGACGATCGGGGCGATGGCGGTTTGCGCTGTCAGGGAATGAAATTCTGCACCTGTTTGCGGCCTGGGAATGGTTGCGGGCCAGTTCTGGTGAGGCCTCTCGAGAACTGGCCCACCCCGTGCATAGGAAGCGGCGGCCCGCAAGACCGACGACAGGGCCAAGGTGGTGGAGGCGATGAGGTTCGAAGTGAAGCGATCGGGTTCGTTCCGGATTCAGCTGGCTCTGGCCACGTGGCTCCTCTGGCCGCTGGCGGCGCAGGCCGGGGGGCTGGACGGTCTGCTCGGCGTCAGCCGGGAGGCCAACGACCGGCCCACGGGGCCGCTGCCCGCTGTCCGGGTCGATGACTCGGTGAGACGCGCGGCGCCGGGGACCGAGAACATCGTGGCGCTGCTGGGCGGCAGCCCGGACGGCTCGCGCGAGGAGCGATTCACGCGCAATCTGCAACAGCAGGTCGGCGGCACCTACCTGCACGGCGACTACGACCTGGACGATCTGGTCGGCACGATGCTCCCGCAAGACCGGGCTACCCGGCCGATCTCCAACCTCTACTTCACGGGCCACATCACCGGCCGCCATCGCAGCGTCTTTCCCGAGTTGCCGCAGGCGCTATCCGACCAGCCGGTCGTGGCGGTGCTCGAGACTGGCTCGGGCGCAAACGACCGGGTCTTGAACGCCAACAACCAGTTCTTCTCGCGCTACGACGCGCGCATGCGGGAGCTGGGGCTCGAGCCGACCGACGTCTGGGCACCCAACTCGCAGATCGTGTTCAAGAACTGCAACGCCGCCAGCATGACTCGACCGTTCATCGACCAGCTGGCCGACCGCGTGCCCGAGTCGACTACCATCGAGGCGTACACGGGCGAGTACGACTGGAACACCTTCACTCGCTACAACCTCGGCTGGAACAAGACCACCGACCGCTTTCTGGACTGGCGGACGGAGGGCGTGCACAACCTGGGACGCCAGCAACGGGGGCTGACGCTCATCCGGGGCCGCTGGCGCCCTGGGATGGAGGTCGGCGACGTGGCGTCCGCCGGTGCCACCACCGCGACCACGGTCGGGCTCGAAAGCGGAGCTTCGGAGCGCCCGGTCACGCTCTCGGACTGAGACGGACTGCTCCTCGACCCGGCGAATCGGGTAAGCTGGACGGGTCGTGGGAGCGTGGCGATTCGGGCATAGGGCGTGGCAGCAGCCGGGCGCTGCAGCGGCGCGACGAGCATGGGAGCAAGGCGCTAGGCCCGCCGCGCCCGGCCGCTCGGGCATCGTCTTGGTGCTGGCGCTGGTCATCGCGCTGATCCTGGCGGTCGTGATCCTGACGTTCCACACCACGACGATGCAGGGCAAGCTCGAGGTGAGCCGGGCCTACGTGGGCGACATGGCGCTCTTCCTGGCCGAGTCGATCGCCGATGAGGCGTTGACGGCGATCCAGGGCGAGGTGAACCGGCCCGATTCGCCCTGGTACGGGCGGTTCCAGGACGCCACGCCGGCCGACAACAACAAGCTCGAGGAGCTCGAAGGGCTCAACGCCAACTCGCTCACGGCCTCCGGCTGCGAGCTGGCGCAGGAGCTGGGGGCCGTGCTGAGCGCGCGCGCCCGGGTGCTGGTGCTGGCGCAGAACACCGGGGCCGAGCCTCGCGAGAAGGTCGGCAGTGTCGAGGTCGAGGGGAAGGCCGTGCTGCCGCTGGGCCGGAAGGGGTTTCTGACGCGCCGCGTCATCGTCCGGCGGGACTTCAAGAGCATCTACCTCACGGGCCAGAGTCCCCTGGGGGACTACACGCTGTTCCTCAAGGACGCCAGCCGCTTGCGGTCGCTGGAGCCCGGCAACGCCGATCCGAACGACCCGGCGCTGGTGGTCAAGAACCGGCGCGTCCCTGCCACTCCGAAGGAGGACTCGGGCGCGGTCTTCATCGGCCTGGGGCCAGGACAGGCCGCAACGGCCCCGATCAACCTGCTGGCACCGGGCCGCAACCGGCTGGTGGCCGACGAGATCAGCTACCTGCAGGGCGTGAAGATCGCCCTGTCACCGACGAACCCGGCGCGCTACCAGCTCGGGAAGTGGGATCAGCAGAAGCAGCTCTTCAGCGACGACGACATGGGGCAGGAAAAGGCCCGGGCCATCATCGGGGACATGATGCGCGCGATGGGATACGGCGAAGCGCAGGCCGCCGCCGTCGCGGCCAAGGTCGTCAACGCCAAGATGCACCACGAGTACCTGGGCGGCGACGCTCGGGCGGCCGGCCTGGACCTCTACTTGAACGATCCCGGCAAGGGCATCGAGGGGAACATCTTCTACTCCTACTGGTTCCGCCGCGAGTTCGACTTCACCTTCGACGGAGCATCGCCTCCCTCCCGGCCCGCGCTGGCGGCGCCCGTGGGCGTCAGTGCCGTGAGCTTCCTCAACAAGGACCCGAACGGCAGTGACCAGACCATGGCCCCGTTCGCGCACGCCCCGGCCCTGGGCGATTTCGGGGGGCGAGATGGACAGGCGGCGGCCGTTCTCTCGGCGATGGCTTTCACTGAACCGAAGTACTATGCCCGGCTGTACCAATCCACCCCGGAGGATAGCGACCCGGCCGCGCGGCTGATGGAAAGGCACCTGGTCGCCGATTCGGCGGGCAAGCGAGTGCTGGCCATCGACGGCGTCGTTGGGCTGCTGGGCGATCTCATCCTCGACGGAGACCTCTCCTACCGCGGTCAGGGAGTGCTGCTGGCGCTCGGCAAGATCTTCGTGAAGGGCTCGCTCACCAAGCGGCGGCCCACCGACCAGCTCTTCCTTGTCTCGCGCGGCGCGGGCGTAACGCTGCCGGGCGGCAAGAAGGTCGAGGCGCACGTGCAGGCCTTGAATTCGCTCTATCCCGACCAGATGGGTACGCTCGAGGTCTACGACGATCAGCCCATCGACCTCGTCGGCGGGCTGGCCATCGACCGCATCGACTCGAGCAAGCTGCGCGCCACTCGAAACTTCCTGCAATACGACGAACTGCTGTCGCGCTGGATTTTCCACACCACGTTCAGCGATCGTGTCATGCTCTGGAGCAGCCGGGGCGATGACGGCTCAGGCCCCAAGGAGTACATCGATGGATGATTCGAGCTCTACCGGAATCGGGCGGGCGCGGCCCCCGCTGTGGCGACTGGCAGTCGCCCTGGCCGCACTCTGGCTGCTGGCGGGCGCCGCTGTGGCCGAGCCCCTGTCTCTTCGCCCCCAGGCCGGGCTCTGCTTCGAGAGGGTCCTCCGCTCCACGACCGAGACGACGATCGTGAAGCCGCGGTCGGTGCTCACCCAGACTCTGGAGGCCGGCTCGCGCGAGGTCGGGCGCGTGATGGACGTCGAGGAGGGGCAGATCCGCATCGCCTCCAAACAGGTCCAGTCGGCGCTCAAGGTGAACGGGCAGGCCCGCCAGGGAACTCTCCCGGGCGCTGGCGACATGAAGCTGAGGGTTTACTCCCCCGACGGGCAGCTCCTGAGATCCTCCGACCCCGAGGTGGTCGCTGGAGACCTGCGCGAGCTGGCGATCCAGCTGCCCACGGGAGAGCTGTCTCGCGGTGCAACGTGGGAGCAGGAGCTGCGCCTGGCCACGGGACCCGACACGCCGCCGGTGGCGCTGCAGGCCCGGCTGGCCTACGCGGGCCCGACCAAGTACCTGGAGCGCGACGCCCACGAGATCCGAGGCGACCTGCGGCTGTCGCGGCAGTACACGCCCGAGAAGCTGATGAGCACGGCTGCGGCCGGGAAGTTCTCGTGCACGGTCGACGCAGCGACAGGCCTGCCGCTGAGGCGGGTCCTGCGGTTCAAGATGGACCAGGTCCGCGAGGACGACATCTCCAAGGCGCACGTGAAGGC
Organism: Candidatus Wallbacteria bacterium; assembly: GCA_016213845.1. GTDB lineage: Bacteria > Muiribacteriota > UBA6191 > JACPRK01 > JACPRK01 > JACPRK01. Next base: position 20,292 of record JACQZN010000057.1, on the reverse strand, counting down.
CGGTGGCAAGAAGCTGGGCGTGTACGTGGACATGACGCGCGACGAGAGGGCTACCTACGTGGGGATGGAGCCGCCGCCGGCGTTGCGGAAGCCGTAGTGGGAGAAGTCGGAAGGTGGAAGGTGGAAGGCGTGCGTCCTCCCTGCCATCCGTCCAGCCGAGTCCCGTCGCGTCGAGGACAGAGTGAACTGATGCTCCGTACCGCTCGCCCGGCGGGATTCTCGCTGGTCGAGGTCGTGCTCGCGGTCTTCCTGGTGGGTCTGGCGGTGATCCCCATCTTCACGACGCTGGGGCAAGCCAGCCGGGGCACGGTCGACCTCGAGAACGAGGCGCTGGCGGTCGGGCTGGCGACCGAGGCGCTCGAGTGGGTCAAGGGGGTGGGGTTTGCCGGCTGGAGCCAGGCGCTCGAGGACGGAGGGCGGGCGATGAAGCTGCCGGCCGCGCTGCAAGCCGATCGCAGCGGCGGGCGCCTTTCCTGGAGCGAGCCTAGGGTCGTGGCCTTCAAGTCCGACGAGCCCGGCACCGACGTGGATTATCCGGAATCTTCTATCCCTTTCGCCCGGGAGGTCGTCATGACATTCGTGAGGGCCCCCGGCAGCGAGGTCCAGGCGCTTCATGCGGTGGCGACGGTTCGATGGAAGCTCAACGTTCGAGGCAATCCGGAGCGGCGAGTAGCCATGGAGCTGATGCTGCACGGGGTGAGGCCGTGAGGCCTGCCCGGCGCAGGGCCGCTCGCGCGGCCTTCACGGTCGCCGAGATCGTGGTGGTCGTGGCACTGGTCTCCGTCGTGGTGACGCTGCTCTACCGGTTCCTGCTCTCCGGAAGCCGCTCGGTGAGCCTGGGCGCCGAGGAGCTCGAAGGCGTGCGGAGGGCCAACCTGGCGCTGGAGCGCATCAAGCGCGACCTGCGCAGCCTCTGCGACGTCGTCGGCGTCACGGGCGGCACCTCCGAGATCGATTCCACGGGCCACACCCTGACCTTCCAGCGGTTTTCGAGCGAGCCGGCCGGGAACAGGCCCGCTGCCTTCAAGGTCGTCTACAAGGCGGAGAAGGTGCGGGTCACGCGGGCGGGAGAGCCCGCCGACGGCGTGCGCCTGCGGGGCTACTACGGCGACGCAACCACGCCCGTGCTGGACGAAGATTGCTTCACCGAGGTGCGCTTCAAGAAGTACCGGTTGAACGGCCTGTCTTACTACCAGGTCCGAATGGGGGTTCCCGACGTGACCGGCAAGAGTGGAAAGACCCATTGGCTCCAGACGAGCGTGGGCAGCCGCTACTACCATACGTTTACCAAGGACCCGAACTGGCTCGCGCTCGATGAGAGCCACTACGAGACCGCCCGCGGTGGCCGGAGCACACGATGACCCGGCCCGCTGGATTGACAGTCCCCCGAAGCCGCGTCTACACTGGGCGCGAGGTCCTGCGCTGGAGGTGCCGCTCGTGAAAAACATTCTGACGATGGCCCTGGTGCTTGCTTTGCCGCTGGCGTGCAGCATCGCGCCGGGTGCTGCGCTGGCCGCTCCTCCGAGCGACAAGACCCCGGCAGACGACGAGCGGCTCCCGCTGAACACCGGAGGGGAAAAGAAACCGGACACTCCCCCCTCCAGCACGGAGAAGAAGCCCGAGACGCCGCCCTCCGGCACGGAGAAGAAGCCCGAGACTGCGACGAAGCCCCCCGAAGGGACCGAAGGCAAGCCGCAGACGCCGCCCGCCGACGGCAACAAGAAGCCGGATGGCTCCAAACCGGACGGCTCCAAGCCTGACGGTTCCAAGCCGGATGGCTCGAAGCCGGACGGTACGAAGCCCTCCGGGGACAGCAAGCCCGAGGACCCTCGCCAGGCCGAAAGGGACCGCCAGGCCATCCAGGGCTTCGGCAATTTCCTGGGTGATGCGGCAGGTGGCGTGGCCAGCTCGCTGATTCGCAACCAGCAGCGCGAGGCCGAGCGCGCGCCCCGCACCAACCTGGCGCAGTTCGACGGCCGCTCGCGGCGCGGGGCCAACCTCCGCAAGTTCGAGGACGTCGACGATGTCCGCAACAACACCGCCATCAACGCAGCCCAGCAGGTCTACCAGCCCTTCAGCGTGGCGGAGTTCAATGAACGCACGAATGAGCACGCGGAGCTGGCAGACAAGATTGCCGAGGAGAACCACCTGAACGCCGAAGCGATCGACGCCCAGCTGCAGGCCGACCGGGAGAAAGCCGGCGCGATCACCAACGCGATCGGCAGCCTGGCCGGCGGCAGTCTCGCGGGCTACATCGGCGGCGGAACGAAGGGCATCTTCACCGGCCTCTTCGGCACCATCGCCGGCAGCGGGAAGACGGGGAAGGACGAGAGCGCCGACCGGCTGGAGGACCCGACCAAGGTGAAGAGCGGCGGCAACGACGGCTCGGCGCTGACGGAGAAGGGCGCCTCGCCGGAGAAGCAGCTCGAGAAGAACTCGGCCGGTAACAAGGACGCGGCCGCCACGCTCGGGGCCAAGCCCGAACCCAAGCCCGAGCCGAAGCCCGAGCCCAAGCCCGAGCCCAAGCCCGAGCCGAAGCCCGAACCCAAACCGGCAGACAAGCCCTCCGGAACGGATTGACCCGGAGACTGTCGCACCGAGTGAGTTTCACGGAGTCTCGAAGGACCCATTGAGCGGCGGCGAGGTGAGTCGATGACCTTCTTCCGATCGGCGCGCGGCGGATTCATGTTTCCGGTCGCGATCACGGCGCTCATCATCTTCGCCATCGTGGGGATGACGATGATGTTCTCGGGCACGAGCGAGTACCAGCAGACTGCGGTCGTCACGCACGGGCTGGTGGCCAATCAGCTCGTGCTGGGGCTGGTCGACGAGATCCAGGCAATCGTCTACGACCGGGTCAACAACGTCGATCCGAACGCCGCACTCTGGCGCAAGGAAGTGCTGCAGACGGCGGCCGGGCTGGGCACGCTGGAGAAGCCGCTCAAGGACGAGCCGCTCGACATGAAGACGGCGATCACCCAGGTGAAGGGCGAGCTTATCGACGCCAAGGTCGTGTTCATGGGATTCCGGCCGATGAAGTACGCCACCAAGGACACCTACGACGTCGACAAGGTCTACTACCACAAGACCGACCTCGACACGGAGCCCGTCACGGCGCCGGGTAGCCAATTGAAGCCGCGGGACTTCACGGGCTATTACCGCATTCAGGCCGCTGTCCGGTTCGGCAAGGCCGTGCGCTACTACAGCGTCGTTCACGACTTGAAGGTCGTCGACGTGTCGCCGCCGGCGCGCGAGTTCGCGACGTTCGCGTTCAACGTGTTCAAGGCCGACCAGGAGGATTACCTCAAGACCTGCCTGGTCAAGGGCGGCCCGATGAACATCTACGCCAACGACGTCGGCCGCATCTTCATCCGGGGGCCCTACTTCCTGACGATCGGCGACAACACCGAAGGAATCGGGGGCAGCAAGCCGCCGGGCGACCAGGCCAAGGCTACCATCCTGGATACGGGCAACTGGTGGGACTGGTCGCTCCTGCCGGTCTACCACGAGGGGCTCGAGAACGGCAGCTGGAACCGCCGCGATCCGGGCCGTCCCAAGAAGAAGAGCGCAAGCTTCAAGCTGAGCCTCAACTTCCTGGGCTTCGAAAGCAGCGGCGACCCGGGGATGTCGATCGCCAACGGAGACGCCTGGTACATCGGCACGGTGCCCTGGGGAACCACTAATTTCAGCATCTTCGGCGACCCGAACTCCGGCAAGTGGCACGGCTTCCGCGGCCTCAAGGGCAAGGAGGACGAGAAGGGCCGGCCACAAGGAGCGCCCGTGGCCTACACCGAGGGCATCGGACCACTGATGGGCGGGGCTGGGGCAGAAGGCGACGTCATCTATTGCGAGCCGAAAGGTGAAGGGCTGATCGGGACCTACAACGTGGCCCGCTTCAGCTCCTGGGAGTTCAAGCTCTTCTTCGTGAAGATGAAGGGCTACAAGGTCGAGGTCGACGCCGGAAAGCCCATCTACGGCCCGTTCGGGATTCGATACGAGAAGAAGCGCCAGGGCTCGGGCGGCCTGCTGAGCACGATCATCGACGTGATCAGTATCGCCACGCTCGGCTTCGGCGCTGCCACCGGCGCCTTCGCCAACATGGGCGCGGGCGCGATCGCCATGGAGATCGGGAAGGTAGGCTTGCAGGCGATGGGTGCCCAGGCGCTGGCCAGCATGCTCAATCCTCCTACCGCACTTCCACCCGTTGGAATCAGCGCCGACGAGCTTCTGAAGATCTCCGAGGACGGCTACTGGCCGCCGAACTTCAAGCCGTATCCCCGCTGCGCCTCCCGCATCTACCCCTCGCTCAAGGAGGCCATGCCCACCGATGACAAGCCGCTGACCCTGGACGGCGTGATGATGGTGGACAAGATGGAGCTGGACAAGACTCTGAAGTATCGCGGCAAGGGGATCGTCGCTTGCTTCACCAGCGGCGCCAACGCGGCCAAGGCAACGCTTCCCAATGGCGTGATGCGCGACACCACCGATCAGTTCGGGCTCGACAGCTACCTGACGCTCGCCTTCATGTCGCAAGCGGAACCGACGTCCGAAGAAGGCATGCTGGAGCTGGGGATGCCCGAGGCAGGCCACGCCAACGAGGCGACGTTCATGGTCTCCGGCGGGATCAAGCCGATGGGGCCGAAGACCGCGGTCGAGGGCAGCCTGGTCTGTCTGGCGTTGAACAAGGACAAGATTCCGGACGGCAGCAGCCTGGAGATCCTCTACGACAAGCCGCGCCTCACCAACGAAACTCTGGGCGGGCAGTACAATCGGGAGAACTACCTGACCGTCTGCGTGACGCCGAAGATAGCGGTCATCTCCGACAAGTTCGTCGTCTCCAGCGGCGGCACGATCGGCGGCGGCGACACGGCGGACGGCGGCTTCGCTCCCTTCTAGACCGATGGGCTACCTCGAAAAAGTCTTCCTCGGCACGCTGATCCTGTTCGCGCTGCTGATCCTGTTCATGTTCGGGCTCTACTTCGACATCGGCTCGATGATGAAGGGTACCGTTCAGCGCACCAGCGACATGGGCGGGCCTGGCAGCTACAGCCGAGCCACGGCCCAGATCGAGCGCTCTTCCGTAAAGCCCGAGGTCACCGTGCGCGACATCCACACGCGCCGCATGCCGTCGTCCTCCTCGTCCTCGAGCTCCGCGCAAGATCGGTCGGTGGCCGAGGCCAACTTCGACTCGATCTACTCGCGCGTTTCGAAGGTCCAGGGTCCGCCGACGATGGAAGAGAAAATGGACCTGAAGCGCAAGCGGCTCGCGTCGCAGGGGTACGGCCAGGAGTTCATCGAAATGGAAGTGCGCTCGATGGACGACCGGGCCGTGGACGATACCTGCGGCCAGGTCGACGGGCTGATGTCCAAGGGGGCCTACGACGACGCCGAGAAGCTGCTGCTCGAGCTGATGGCGGCCGCGGACCCGCGCGACCTCATCAACATGCAGCGGCTGCGGATGAAGCTGCAGCAGCTCTACTTCGACTCGGGGCAGCTCGAGAAGTATCGTGAAACGATGAAGCAGCTCTTCGACGGCGAGGAGAAGATCTTGTCGATCCAGGCGGCCTCGAAGATGATGGAGGACAAGCGCGATGCGGAGGCCATCCAGTCGCGCCAGACGGAGCTGTCGAAGAAGCGCGGCGAGTTCGACCAGTACTTCGACCAGATCCAGCAGCAGGTGGCAGAGACCGGATCGGTGAAGAAGCTCTCGGAACGGCAGAAAAGCGAGATCAAGGCCGGGCTCCTGCGCGAGCAGGAAGCCGGACGCATCTCGGCAGACGCATTGCAGGAGGCGCTGACGCAGCTCGAGGACGTCGGGATGGGGGGCTCCAAGTGAGGCGGCGGCACGGCGCGTTCTCGCTGGTGGAGGTCGTCATCACGACGCTGATCCTGGCCGGCGCGCTCGTGCCGATGTACTTCCTCTTCACCGGCAGCTCCAAGTCGATCTTCCGGAGCCGCATCTCGTACATGGCCCTGCACGCGGCTCGCGAAGAGCTGGAGGCCTTGCGCCAGCTGCCGCCGTCAAAGCTGATCCAGATGCGCCACGACTGGGAGGCCGTGACGGGCTCCGTGCTGCGGCGCGTCACCGCTCCGGGCGACCCCGAGGCGAAGGGGCCCACGCTCAACTACCCGGAGGAGTATGCGCGTATCGAGACGAAGCTGAGCGTGTCGTCGGCCGCGGATGTCGACCCTGACGTGGCGGCCCCCGCCAATCCGCGGCTCTACGCGGTGCTGCTGCAGGTCCGGTGGCAGGAGATGGGCAAGAGCGAGGAAGAGGGGGGCGCAGGACATCGAACCGCGCTCTCGCGCTTCCACACGCTGATAGGAGACCATCGCGTCCGATGAGAGCGCGAAAGACGAGGGACCGCAAGGGCCTGAACCTGATCGAGACGCTGCTGGTCTCGGCCATCGCCATCGTCCTGCTGGGCGTCGTGTACTACATGCTGACGCGTTCGATGGAGCTGGCCGATTCCTCGAGCAAGAGCATCCAGATCCAGCAAGGCGCGCGCAACCTCGTGGAGAACATGGTGCGCGACGTCAACACCTGCCACATGTTCGCCTTCGTGGCGGCCGACAACTTCACCATCCTGAAGTACCAGACCGACAAACCGGACGTGGTCGCCGGGATGAACGTGGAGAAAGGGCTGCTCACGTACCCCTTCTTCACCGACGGCAAGGTGACGGAGCACGTGCTTCCGGTCTTCCGGTGCTCCTACAAGTGGGATAAGAACACGGAGCGCGTGCTGAGAAAGGTCACGCGCGGCACGCTGGTGAGCAAGACGCCGCTCACCGGCGCGCTAGGCGACAACCTATTGCGGATGGCGGAGTTCAGCCTGGCCGACGAGAGGAGCGAGCCCGGGGAGCCCGCCGAGGGACGCGTGATGGCCACGAAGGTGAAGGCGTTCAACCTGAGCTACTTCGCCTATGACGACGACGCGGACGGGGGGCTGAAGGAGTTCTCGACAATCACGGCGCGGACCATTGCGCTCAAGAGGGCGCGGGTCGCGATGGTGGTCCTCAACTTCAAGGCGCTCTTCGACGAGGGGCTCTACAAGGATCGTCTGAAGCAGCCCGAGATCGAAGTAATGACGAAGATCTGGTCCTACAAGCGGATCAACGATCACGTCTACAAGGAGTACTTCAGCTCCCAGGACGAAGACACGCGTTTCTGACCCCCCGGAAAGGCCCAGGGAAATCCCGTGGCGTCTACCTGTACCGGGTTTTCGCGGCGGGTCCTTCGACAGGCTCAGTATGGGCGGGGGAGGCAGGGGATGGGCTCATCACAGCGCGACTTCTGTGTCCTCGATTCTCGCTTCTCGCTTCTCGATTCTCGATTCCCCCTGGAGTATCCTCCGCTCACGACACTGGAGTGTGCCGATGCGCCGCCCGTTTCTAGCCCTCTTGGTCCCGATGAATCTGCTTGCCATGGTTTCGTCTATCAGCGCTGCCCCACCGACCACCGCCGGCCCGGCGGCCGCTTCTAGCAGCCTGGGCATCCGGGAGGCGACGCTCTCAAACGGGCTCCGCGTGTTGATCAAGGAGCGCCACGAGGTCCCGGTCGTGAGCGCGATGGTCTGGTACCGAGTGGGCAGCTCTCACGAGGCGTCGGGGGACGAAGGGCTGGCGCATTATCTGGAGCACATGCTGTTCAAGGGGACGGATCGCTACAAGAAGGGCGAGATCGACCTGATCACGATGAAGAACGGCGGGGCGAACAACGCGTTCACCACCGAGGACTTCACGGCCTACTTTTTCAACTTCGCCTCCGATCGGTGGGAGCAGGCGCTGGAGATCGAAGCCAACCGGATGAGGAAGTGCCTGTTTCTTTCGAAGGAAGTGGAGTCTGAGCGAAAGGTCGTCATCGAGGAGCTCAAGCGCGCCAAGGACAGCCCGTGGGGGATGCTCGCCGACGAAGTGACGGGGCTGGCCTACGTGGTGCATCCCTACCACCACCCCATCATCGGCTATCAGCAGGCGCTGGAGACGGTCCCTCGCGATCACATCTTCGCTTTCTACAAGCGCCACTACAGCCCTGTGAACGCGACTGTGGTGATCGTCGGAGATGTCGAGCCCGATCGGACGTTGGCGCGCGTGAAGCAGCTCTTCGGCCGCATCCCGCGAGGTCAGAAGACGCCGCCGCCGTACCTCGAAGAGCCGCCTCAGGCCGGCGAGAAGCGGGTCACGATCCGGGACCTGGGGGAGGTGCCGCGCTTGATGATCGCGTACCGCTCGACGCGGTTCCACACCAGGGAAGCCGTCGTGCTCGACGTTGCGGGCCACGTGCTCTCCAGCGGCAAGAGCTCCCGGCTGTACAGGCGGCTCGTGGAGGACCTCAAACTGGCCACCTCCGTTGAGACCAGCAACGACGCGCGACGGGACCCCGGGCTCTTCCAGGTTCAGGTGGAGCTCCTGGCGGGCGCGGACATCCAGAAGGCCGAGCAAGCCGTCGAAGAGGAGATCCGCAAGCTGGCGAGCGTCGAGGTTGCCCCCTCCGAGCTCGAGCGGGCGCGCAACATAGCTTCGGCGGAGTTCGTTTTCGAGCAGGACACGGCGTCGGGCCTGGCGACGAAGATCGGCTACTTCGACACTCTGGCCGACACGCGGTTCCTGGACGGCTATCTGGATCTCGTGCGGTCCGTGACGGCGACGGAGCTGAAGACGACGGCAGCGAAGGTCTTCGTCGCGTCCGGCAAGACGGTCGGGATGTCCCTGCCCAAGGTGACGGCCGGTGGGGGCGGTGGAGTCAAAGAAGCCTCCGACTCCAAGGGGCGCAAGGCCTTCCGGGGGCCAGCCCCTGCGCCGCCGGCCGGGCTGAGAGTGGCGGTGGGTGCGAAGACGTCCGGGAAATCGAAGAAGCTCGACGTCAAGCGGCAGGCGCTCGATAACGGGTTGACGGTGCTGATGCTGGAGAACCACTCGCTGCCGATCGTCGCGCTGCAGGCCTGGGTTCGCGCCGACGCACGCTACGCCCCGAAGGGCAAGGAGGGGCTGGCGGAGTTCACGGGCCGGATGCTCGACGAGGGGACGGCGGGCCGCACGGCCGAGCAGATCGCCGAGGCGATCGAGAATGTCGGAGGCAAGCTCGACACGGATTCGTCGGGAGTCCATGTGCTGGCGCTGGCGAAGGACCTGGACCTGGCGCTGGACCTGGCCAGCGACTGTCTGACGCAGCCGGCCTTTGCCGAGGACCGGGTGGAGCGCGAGAAGGCGCGCATCCTGAGCGAGATCCGGGCCGAGCAGGACGAGCCGAATCGCGTCGCGGGAAACGCCTTCCGGGAGCTGGTGTACGGCGCGCACCCGCTGCACGCCCCGAGAAAGGGATACGAAAGCTCCGTTCAGTCGATTACCTCCAAGGACCTCAAGGCGTTTCACGCCTCCTACTACAGGCCCGGCAACGCCGTGCTGGCGGTCGTGGGGGATTTCGATTCGGCGTCGCTCGTACCGAAGCTGGCCCAGCACTTCGGGAAGTGGGAGTCGAAGCCCGTACGGCTGCCGGCGATGCCGCCGATGGAGAGGCAGAAGCAGAAGCTCGAAAAGTTCGTGCAGATGGACAAGGAGCAGCTCAATATCTGCCTGGGGCACCTGGGGGTTCCCAGATCCAATCCGGACTGGTATGCCCTCTTGGTCATGGACTACGTGCTCGGCACGGGGCCCGGGTTCACCGACCGCATCTCCAAGAAGCTGCGCGACGAGAAGGGCCTGGCGTACACCGTGTACGCCAACATCAGCGACTCCGCCGGCGAGGAGCCCGGGACCTTCATGGCCTACATCGGAACCTCGCCCGAGAATCGCGTGACGGCGGTCGAAGGCTTGCAACAGGAGATTCGACTGCTGCGCGAGAAGGGCTGCACCGCCGACGAGCTCGCCAATGCCAAGGCGTACCTGACGGGCAACTTCGTCTTCAACGTGGAGACGCCTGCGCAGCTGGCCGACTTCCTCATCGATGTCGAGCGATACAAGCTCGGCTTCGACTACATGGAGAAGTATCCGTCCCTGATCGAGGGTGTCACTGTGGACGACGTGAATCGAGTGGCCAGGACCTATCTCGACCCCGATGCCGCCACGATCGTGGTGGTCGGTCCGGCGCCCGCCGCGACGCCGGCGACCGCTGCCGGGGCGAGTGAGCCCAAGCCGCAAAAGTGAACGGATCGCCCGGGCAACCGGTCCCGAGAAGGAGAGCACGATGCAAAGAGCGTTCGGGTACGCCCTGGTCCTCGCGGTAGGGATCGAGCTGATCGGACACGGCGGGGCACATGCTCAGGAAGTCGGCGGCTCGGAGCCGCCTGCGACCGCCGAGCCGGGCGCCGCGGGCGCGGGCCAGGAGGGGCCGGCTGCGCTCGAGGTGAAGACCGCCGACCTGAAGGCCTACCTCGGGGCCTACCCGAAGATGACGGCCTTCATGGGCAAGAAGGGCCGCGCCATGGAGGCGGCGGGCGGCGATCCGCTGGCCGGGGTAGCGGCCGCTGCGGGTATGCAGGCGGAGTTCGAGAAGGCGGTCGGGATGCCGTTCGCCCGGTTCTTCGAGCTGCACTCGACCGTGAGCGCCGCCTTCGGCGAGGCGATGGCCGAGCGCTCCCGCAAGCAGCAGCTGCAGGCCCTTGCGGCCAGCGTCAAAGACCTGGAGAAGCAGCTCGCGAACAAGGACGTGAAGGGCGATCTCCGCGCCGAGCTGACGCGCCAGCTCGAGGAGATGAAGGCTGCCCTCCCCTCCCTGGAGCAGCCCATGCCGCCCGATCCTGGCCTGTCTGCCGGCACACGCGCTGTCGTTGCCGCGCAGCTCGAGGAAGTCGAAAAGGTCTTCTCTCAGCAGGTGTACACAGGGGAGTAGGGGACGGGTGCTCAGGCATCCATGGATCTCTCGAAAGACCTTTTGAGTCCGGAACTCTCTGGCAAGCGCCGCCAACAGGAGAACCCGCATCAGATGGGGGTCCAGGGTGACAGGTCCCCCTGGTGGGGGTTCGGGGGCGAGGCCCCTGAGAGAAATGAAGTACATCCAGTATCTGTGCGGGGTCTCAGCGATCCAAGAGTGAGTGAGGGCCGGGTGGAAACCCGGCACAGGTAGACGCCACGGGCTTTCGCTGTGTCTATTGCCCGGGGTTGGCGCCGGGTGAGTAGCCTTCGTGGGCGCGCTCGGCGGCTGCGGAGTCGAGCTTTCCGTCTTCCACGAAGCGGGCCAGGAGCGCGCGGCACGTGCGGGCGCGCGGCGATTCACCCTGGCGGGCAGCGTGGGCGACGCCCGCTGCGACCTCCTGGGTAGGGCGCTCGTAGAGTGCCAGGGCCAACGGCTCGAGAAGAGTGGGTTCCTCTTCCCGCTCCAGACGTGACAGCAGGATCTGCGAACCGGTGGCCGGGGAGAACGTCCGGACCAGGTGCAGCGCGGCGGCGCGGTTTGCGGGCTCGGGGTCGGCGGCCAGCGACGCGAGCGGGGCCGATCCGCGCTCCGGGTCGAGGATGAGCAGGGCGCGAACCAGGTCGGCTTGGATGGCTCCGCGGCGCTCCTGAAGGAGCTTCCCGAGCAAGCCCACTCCCATTGGCGAACCGATGGCGACGACCGCGCCGATCGCGGTCCTGGCGGTGAGGAGCTCCTCGGAGCGCAGCATCGCCGGCAGGGCCGAAAGCGTGTGCTCGTTTCCGACGACGGCCAGCGTCCGCAGGAAGCTTCGCCTCAACCAGCCCGGCTGACCCTCGGCCGCCAGTCGTGCGCGCAGCGGCCCCTCGAGGCCAGTGCGGTTCCTGGCACGGGCCCAGCACGAAACGGCGGCGCGATGCGTGTCCGGCCCTGCATCGAGCAGGGCGGCTGCGCTCGAATCCGCGGCGTCCGGCCAGCTCAGGACCTCGGAGACCCAGGTCTGGCCCATCGAGTCTGCTTCCCGGCCAGCTTCGACAGACGCAAGCTCCTCCAGCGCCCGCAGCCGCACGTCGGGTTCGGACGCCTCCTTGGCAAGGCGCTCGAGCAGGGGGAGAGCTTCTTCGTCGCCCAGGAGCGTTCGCAGCGCGCCCACGAATTGTTGCGGCCGGGCGAGCTCTCCCGCGGCGACCTCCTGGGTGAGGTCGAGCGTCAGGAAGGCGCGCGCCGAGCGGTCCATCGGGCCGGCGCTGGCCGGTTCCCGTGCGGCCTCGATTGCGGGTACCGACGTCATCTCAAGGGCCTTGTCCGGATGCCCTCGGCGATGCCGGAGCGTCTCGCGGGCTCGGGTCGTTCGGTGGTGCCGGGCGCGGCCTGACCCTTTCCCGGCGCCTTCGCATCCCAGCCCCATCCGGCGGGCTTCGTGTCGACGGCCACGGTGTCGGCCCCGACGACGGCGTCACCAAAGGCGCCCAGCCCCTCCAGCGTTCCGTCGACGCGCACGCGAGTGCCGTCGACCACGGCCGCCTGCAGCTCGGTCTTGAGCCGCACTTCCATGATGGAGCGGGATGCATCGTCCTGGAGCTTCAGTTCCCGGCGGCCCGGCAGGACCTTGACTACGACTCCCGACAACTGCACCGGCCGACGTTCCATTGCGCGGAACAATTTATCGCCGGGCCGGGCAGCCGCCACAGCTGGCGCAGGGGTCGCCGCCGGGGGCGTTTCGGGCGCAGTCGCCAAACCCAGTGTGAGGAGTGCGGTCACCGCAGCCACGCCCGCGAAAGCCGGCGTCCTGACCCAGGCCGCGGCCGTCGCAAGCGGGGAAGGGCCCGCCTTGGCGGCCGGCTGAGTCGCCGACTTGAGCTCGGTGGCGCTGGGTCGCCTGGCGGTGCGAATGGGCTGGGAGCGCAGCGCGGGAGGCGTGAACTCGGCCGACCTTTCGAGCCGGGACTTCTCGAGGCTGGCGGCCAGCGCGGTCGCCAGCGTCGCCGGAACTGCGGACCCTGGCGTCGTTAGCTCCCAGAGGAGCGTGCCCAGATGGCGGTGGACCTGGTCCGGAGCCGTCTCGCGAAGCAGCTCGGACGCCTCATGCACGGCGCTGGCGGCCAGCTCCGGCGTGTCACAGAGGGCCGCGAGGGCGGCTTCGCGGTAGAGAGGCTCGGCGCTCACGAGCAGCCGTGCGACAAGCCGCCCGGGCTCGGCAGGCAACCCTCGAGCGGGCTCGGCCAGCGCGGACTGGGCCAGTGCCCGCAGGCTGGGGTCGGGCTCGCCTTCGGACAGCATCGAGAGGGCCGAGCGAGCTTCCGGCACGGCCTGAAAGGGCGTCAGGTCCGTCAGCGCTCGCCCCCGTCGCCACGCGTGGGGAACGGCAAGACCCTCGCAGAGCTTGCGAAGAGCGGGGCCGGCGGCGTCGAAAGGCTGGGGCATCAGGGGATTTGCCGAAAGCTCCAATCGGAGTCATACTGGAGTATGACCGAGGGAGGTCGCGATGTTCAACGGCGCCGCACGGCAACTCCAAGGGTTGTTCTCCAGGCGTGTCCGGACCGGCCTCTGGCTGCTCCTGGTTCTCGCCCTGGCCCCGCTAGCCGTTCCCGCGGCGCCCCCGGAGGGCGCTGGTAAGGGGGCCGCGGAGGTAGCGGCACAACTTCAAAAGTTGCGCGCCGAGTACCGCGAAGAGGTCACCAAGAACGGCTTCGACACAGACCGCGCCAAGGAGCTCCGGGACGAGATCGCCCGCCTGGAGAAGCTGGTGCCGACGGAGCTGGGCGGCGGAGGGACCGGTACATCTTCGGGCTCGGGGAGCACCTCCGGAGCCGATAAGCCCGATCCGTCCAAGGGCGTGTTCGTGGACGGGATCACCACCGTCGCCGGTCGAGACAAGCTCGGGGACGCGGGCAACCCGTGCGGTGCCTACGCCGTTGCGACCATCCTCCAGAGCTTCGGGCACGACGTCAACCTGAAGGAGATCTTCGACGAGATCGTGCCCATCAAGTTCGGCACCAGTCCCCACGACATCAAGCGCTACCTTCAGCGAGCCGGCCACAGCGTCACCGATCGAAACAACGGTTCGCTCGACGACATCGCCCGGGCGGTGGATCGCGACGAGCGCATCATGATGCTGGTGAACGTCGGCGGCGGCGGCGACCTCGAGAAGCTCCACTGGGCGTCCGTGAAGGGCTACCGCATCAACGACAAGGGCGAGCGCGAGTGGCAGTTCGAGGATACCTACTGGGGCGGCTCCAAGTGGCTTTCCGAAGCCGAGGTCGCCAAGTGCTGGGACAAGCCGGCGCTTGGCGAGATAGCGGGCTTCAACAACTATTACATGTCCGTCTCGAAGGACCCGCCGGGCGCCTGGGAACGCATCAACACCGCCCTGTATGGGCTCAACGGCCGCACGTCGGTGGAGGTTCTGACCAGCGGGCTGCGCGACGTGACGCGCGGCTGGGAGGACTTGACCGGCGGCGGTCGCACGGTCGGGGAGCGAATCGGCGGTTTCTTCACGATGGTTGGCGGCGGGTTCACGAAGGTGATCGGCGGCGTGGTCGGGGCGATCCCGACGCTCGCGGGCAACGCTCTCCAGAGCGCGGGCGACAGCATGATGGGTTGGGGCGCCAAGAAGTGGAATGAGGGCGGCTTCTTCAACAAGGTCGCCGGCGCGGGCGCGACGGTGCTCGGGGCCATCACGAAGGGCGTCGGCTGGGTCCTGACGGGCGTGGGCGCCGTCATCAGCGGCATCGCCGGCGCAATCGGTGACGCGGCCAGCGCCATCGGTGACGCACTGGGCGACGCCTGGGACACGGTCAGCGGCTGGTTCTGACGCGCTCACGGGCCACAACGGCCACGCGCCCGATGTCCAGCTACCAGGCGAGCGGCTGAGCCTGTCACGGTCACTCCGGGTCCGCCGAACACCGATGCGCTCCAGACGATTCGACGGCCGCGGCAGCGCGATGCTCATCGCGCTGTTCGTGATCATCAGCGCCTTGGGGCTCGTGCTCATCCTGTACCAGAGGAGTGAAACGCTCCGCACACTCTCGCGGCGCAGCCGGTTCGGGCAGCAAGCCGAGGTGCTGGCGCTCTCCGCGATCGAGGAGGCCCGGCTCAGGTTCCTCGGAACCGTGAACCAGAGGGGCACACCGGCCTTCGACTTCGTTCGCACGGCCGACCCGACCGCTGGCTCGCTGCCGATCGTGGCGGAAGGCGCGAAGGCCGAGGCCGCCGCCGGGCCGGCATGGCCCACCCAGACCGTGGAGCCGGTGGCCGTGCGGATCGTCGACACCCGCCGCAAGGTGCGCCGCGGCGCCGACGAGATCTCGCTCGACTGGCCTTACGACCGCGCCTACCTGGGGCAGGTGCGGTTCCAAGCCCGAGCCAAGGTGGACCTGGCCGAGCGGCTGATCGTCCAGTACTTCGACTGCCGGCTCTCCAACCTGCGGCCGCCCGTGCCGAGCGACCGCGTGAAGTACTTCATCGGGGGCCTGGGTGGGATGGAGGCCCGCCAGCTGGGCGACGTGCTCTCGCACGTGAACATCGACGAAGGTCCCGAGGATCCGCTCGAGGCCAAGGTGACCAGCTTCGTCCTGATGGACGAGCCCGCCATGGCCGACTCCTTCCAGCCGCTAGTGCAGGCGAGCGCCTTCGACCTGCCCGTGGCCGCCGCCAGCTACGTCTTGCCGACCGCGGCGGCGGCCCTTCGGTTTCTCTACCCCGTCGAGGCCGACCCGACGCTGCTGGCGCTCCCGGAAGCGATCGTGATGTGCGGCGAGGGGCTCGAGCTTCCCGAGTGGAGCCGCTTCCGGGCGCACGGCAAGCTCGCCTTCGCGGGAGACGTGCGCCTAGGCGGCGTCGTCCGCGAGGTCCCCGAGGGGACCGACGAGCTCCTGGTGCTGCAGGCACTGGGCAAGAACCGCGTCATCCGCGCCGACGATAGGCCCGTGGAGGCGTCTCTGGTGGCAATGGGGGAGCGCGCGCTCGTGGAGCCGACGGGTGGGACCGTCAAGATGCAGGTGCACGGGTGCATCGCCTCCGCGATACCCAGCAGCATCTTCCAGGCCGTGCTGGTGTACGATCCGCTCTGCTTCAACGGGCGCGCGGCAGGCAGCTACCGGGCTCCCTCGAATCCGGGTGACAGGGCCATCGTCCCGGGCTCAGGCGACTCCGAGCCGGCGGCGTATGGCTTCTCGATGGCGCAGTACCCGGTTGCGACCGTTTCGGAGGCGCCTTGAAGAGGATCGAGAATCGAAAGGCGAGAAACGGGCAAGTGGGCCCGAGGCGGGGAGGGCGTGCCGCGCGCGGACTGAGCCTGGTCGAGGCGGTGCTGGTCGGGGCGATCGTGGTCGTCATGGCGGTGCCGGCCATCGGATTGCTGGTCTCCAGCCGCCAGGGAATCGCCGCCAGCTGGAACGAGATGGTGGCGCGGAACCTGGCAATCGAGGCGCTCGAATGGGGCGCGACGCTGCCGACCGACGGCCTGCGGGGGCCGATCGTGGTCGAGGAGATGCCGGTGGAGACGCTCAAGCAGGCCTACCTGGTCGAAGGCGCGTCGGTGCTGGCGCCGGCGTTCGCGCAGGACACGTACCGCTACCCGGCCGACATGGGTCGCTTCTTTCGCAGGCTCGAGGTGACCGACGCGTCACCGGAGCCGCAGGTTCCGATGTTGAAGCTCACCGTGACAGTGGCGTGGTTGGAGCCGAGCCGCGGCCCGGACGCGGTGCGATCGGTACGACTCTGGAGGATGATAGGCCCGTGAGACGGCGAGCCTTCACGCTGATCGAGCTGATGATCGTCATGGCGATCCTCTCGATCGTCCTCGCCGGGGTGTTCGACGTCCTGCGGTTGAGCTCGACGGGTGTGGCCCGAGGCGATGCCGAGGCATCGATGGCGCAGGAGCTGGAGCTGGTGGTGTCGCGGGTGCGCGCCGACCTGAGGGCGGCCTACATCGACGCGGAGTCCGGCCGGGCCATCGAGATCGGCGCCGGCGGGCTGGGGATGACGTTTCCTCGGGCGCTGGCGGGCGGCGGAGCTGGCAGGCCGGGCTTGGCGGAGTGCCGCTGGAGCTTTGATGCGGCCTCCAACCCGCCCAGGTTGCTGCGGCGGCTGGGACCTCTGCCGGGCGGCGGCTCTCCGCCCGGTACAGGCACCACCGAGCAGGTGGTTTCGGTGGCGCTGACGTCGGCGCGGTTCACGCTCTACACCTGCCGGCTGGAGGCTCCGATGCTCGACTACTCGACCCGGATGCACGCGGCCTACGCGCCGCTGCTCGTGCGGATCGAGCTGGGCGCTCGCGTGGGCGAGCTGACGCGGGAGCTGGTGACCAGCGCGGCGCTGCAGCCCTACTCGCGCCGGCAGCTCGATCCGTACTGGAACCCAGTTTCGGTGCCGTGACAGGATGGCTTCGATGAGCAGCCCTCTGATCACCTGTGTCGAGGCCTGGGCCGCGCACGAGCAACCGCTGGCCCGGAGGCAGGCGCTTCGATGGCTGGAAGAGCGGCTCGACGTGGCTGCGGCCGACGAGGTTTCGCGGGTGCTGGACCGCTTCGAGCGAGACCGCGACGGCTGGACGCAGTCCCTGGCGCGACGCATCCGCCGGCGCGTCCGGGAGACGGCCGCAATGGAGCGGTCGGGAACGCTGCTGGAGACCAGCTCCGACCACGGGTGGCGGCCCGCCGACATGCTGGCCCTCACTGCCGACGAGATCCGGGAGGCAGCCGTCGAGCTCTTGCGGCCGTGCGTTCAGGAGCTGTTGACCCAGGCGCGTGCCGTGGCCGCGTCGAGTCCGGCCGGCGAGGAGCTGTGGCGCGTGCTTGCGGCGCTCGGCCACCCGGATGCCGTGGCGGAAGCGACGCGATTGCTGCGGGAAGGCTCGGCCACGGGAGATGTGCTGGAGGTGCTGGCGCGCGGGGGAGACCCCGGGGCTGCCCGGCTGGTCGCCGAGGTCGCGGCCGGAAAATCGGCGGCGCTGCGCCCGCGAGCGCTGGCATTGAGCGCCGGGCTGCGGGGCGCCGATGCGATGTCCGGGCTGCAGAGTGCTGCCGTGGACGCGAGCGCGACGGTCCGGTTCGCGGCGGCGGCCGCGCTCTCGCGGCAGGCGGGCGCCAGGCCGGTCGACCTGCTGGTCTCCCTGACGGGGGACGGTTCGCCGAGGGTGGCGCTGGCCGCTCTGCGCGGGCTGGCCGGCAAGAGGGACCCGAGAATCGCGCGCCGCCTGGAGCAGATGGCCTTCGGAAAGGGCGACTTCAGGGTCCGGGCCGAAGCGTTGCGGGCGCTGGTTGCGCAGCCAGGGGAGCCGCCGCTGGCTGGGGTGCAATCCCTGCTCGACGAGCCGGTAGGCGAAGAGCTCCTGGCAGCGGCCATCGAGGCTGTTGCGATCCTCGTTCCGGACGCCACCAGGAGTGAGTTCATCCTCAAACGCTTTTACGATCACTTCTCGCCGCTGGCTCGGGCCGCCGCGCTGGCGGCCTCGGCGCCGAGCCGGGGTGCGCAGGCGGTGAGCGCGATCGAAGAGATGCTGGGCGCGGCTCTGCCGGGCGTCAGGCGCGCGGGCGCCGCGGCGGCGACGCGGATGCTGGACGCAGGGCTCTGCCGCAAGCTGGTGGAGCGGTTCTGCCAGGAGGACGTGCCGTCGGTCCAGGCAGCTCTGATGGCGGCGCTGACGAAGCTGGCGCCCGGGTGTCCTCCGGATGCCCTGCAGCCGCTGCCGGCCCACCCGGCGCCCCACCTGGCGCCCTGGTGCGTCGACCTCGTGGCGAACCTGCCGGAACCCGCCTGGACGGCGCAGCTGGAGCGGCTGGCGGCCGACGCGCCGGACCAGGAGACCCGGGAGCGCGCGCTGCTCGCGATGGTTGGGCGGCGCGGGCAGAGCGAGTTGAAACAGTGTCTGAACGCGGGGCGGCCCTCCCTGGCATGCAGGGCGATGGAGCGAGTGGATGCTTTCAGTGCTTTCGAGGTGGCCTCGCTGGTAGAGCCGCTCCTGGCGTCGGCGGACCCGTGGGTGCAAGCCGGGGCTGCGGTGGCGCTCTGGAAGTTCGGCCAGCTCGACAAGCTTCGCGTGGTCGAGAAGCTGCTTTCGGGCGCGCGGCGCTCCGATCAGCAGCGGGCCGGGTTGAGAGCGCTGGAGTCGATAGCACGCACGCTGGACGTCGCCGCGCTGGAGCGCCACCCCGACCTGCTGCAGGCCATCTGCGCCAGGACCGAACGACGGCCTCAGACCCCCGACACGACCTCGGGAGTGTTCGCGGCTGCGGGGCTGGTCAGCGGTCCGCAGCCCATCGCGGTGAGGCCGGACTCGGGCGCGCAGCTTGCCGCGGCACCCGCCCAGGAGCCCTCGCTTCCTACGCCGGCGGCCGGGTGGGACGTGAGGATCGAGGAGCTGTTGCGGGCGGCGGCGAGCGACGCGATGGCGCTGCGGGAGGCCGCGCGTTCACCCGAGTCGGGACTCGACGGGACGGCCGAGGGCGTCTATCTGAAGCTCCATGAACTGATGGGGGCCGAGGCCCCGGAGGGCTGGGCACTGGCGAGGAGCCTGCTGGAGAGCGCGCCCGGGCCGATGGTGACTCCGTACCTGGAGCTGGGGCAGGTGTTTGCCCGGCGCTGGGATCAGCCTGCATCCGTGCGGGCGTATCTGCAGGCGTTCCAGGCGCAGCTTGGGGTGGTCCAGGAGCTGGCGGCGGCGCTGGCTGCGAAGCTCGACACGGGCCCGGCAGCTTTTCATGGCACACGTGGTGGCACCCGGAGATCTGCGCGTCACCATCGAGCTGGCGGTGGCGTGCATTCAGACGGGGCGGCGCGACCTGGCCCGGGCGCTGGCGACGAGCGTGCTGGAGCGGGAGCCTGCGGGGAGCCCCTGGGCGGACAAGGCGAGCGGCGTGTTGAAGTCGCTGGAGCGCAAGAAATGAAAGTGGCCCTGCGTTGTGTCCTGAGGAGATCGAGGGTCCTGGAGGCCCTGGGACTGGCCGTGTTCTGGCTGGCCGGAGCCCTGCCGTGCGGCGCGTCGGACGGGTTCGATGCGCTGATCGCCCGCTACGGCGGCGGCTTTTCGACCTTAGTGGAGGGGGAGCAGGCAGAGGGCGTCGCGCCCGGGATTGCGCTCAGGGACGCCCAGTTCGGGCTGCAGCCCGGCCGCGGACTGAAGTTGGAGGGGCGGCTGCTGGTTCGCGGCCGGGACACGGGGCGAATCACCGCGGTGATCCGCGAACGGATGCTCTGGCTGACGCTCATGAACGAGAGGCTGGCCTACGTGGTGCCGATCGAGGGTGGCCGGCTCCCGCCAGAGACCTACAAGGGACTCGAGCTGCTGGCGGACGGCGAAGCCGCCTCGCGCGTGCGCGCTGCGGTCGACACGATGGTTGCCTCCTCGGAGCGGCCCGGAGAGCTCGTGTTCGATCGCGCGCAGCCGCCTGGGCAGATCGTTCTGGCGCTGGACCCATCGGGCGTCCCTGCAGGCGTGCGTC
>JACQZN010000063.1 GCA_016213845.1 Candidatus Wallbacteria bacterium | reverse complement strand
GGCGGTTCCTTGCCGCTGATCTTCCTCGCCTGATCCTGGGCTGAGGCTCACCGGGAGCTCGCGCCCAGGACGAGCCGGTCGGCCTCGACCCGCACCTCGTCGATCGTCACGGGCGACTTCACCTGGAAGAGCCGCTGGGCCAGCGAGTCGACGTCCAGCAACGCCTCGCCGCTGTTGACGAACAGCGTCTTTGGCTCTAGGTCCGGATCGTGCACGCCGATCGGCTCCTCGAGGGTGACGTACTCGTCCAGCTTCGTCTCGATGTACTCGTTGAGCCAGTTCTTCACGAGCGGAAACAGCTTCTCGGCCAGCACCAGCAGGATGGTCGTCACGACGTCGCCCAGGCCGTCCTCGATCTTCAGGTTGCTCGCCACGTCGCCGAAGAAGTGCCACCGTTCCCTAGGCAGCGACGGCTTGCGGTAGAGGTGCAGGTTCACGTTCAGCCCCGGTGCGGCCACCGAGATGCCCTTGTCGCCATCGACCGGGTTGCAGCGAACGAACACGTAGAAATCGCCCTGGAGCTGGAGCACGCCGTGCGAGCGGCTGGTGGGTGGTCCCCGCAGATCGAGCCCGAGCTTGTCGATGCGCGCGAAGCTGGTGCGGCTGAAGATCTTCTGCCCCAGGAGCTCCAGGTCGTAGGTGAACTTGAACTCCTTGCCGATGAGGCCCATCGCGTCGACGGCAGTCTCCAGGCCCGCCTGCAGCGCGCGCTTGGAGATCTCGAGCTGGTGGTCGACGCCCAGCTTGCGCGAGGGCTCGATATCGCCCAGGACGACGTGCGTGCGAAGCGGGACCGGCATCAGCCCGTAGGGCACTTTCCATCCGCGGGGCAGAGCCTGCTTGCGCAGCTCGAGCTCGAGCTGGGCCGTGACGCGCACGTCGCCCAGCCGGTTGCGGGCGCTCTGGACCCACGGCCCGAGCTCGCCGAGCGAGCGCAGCATGGCGCTATCCGAGAGCGCGCGTGTGAGCGTGTCGACGGTGGCGCCAGTGGAGAGCGTCAGCCGCGTGTCGAGGTACGCCCGGTTGGGGTCGGCTTCATCCAGGCGCAACCGGGTCTTGCCGACGGAGATTCCACGGGGCAGGGCGTAGGGCCATGCCGTGCGCACACCCAGGTCCGTGTACTTCTCCAGGAACCGGTTGATGGCGCGAACGTCGGCGCGGGCGTCCAGTCTATCGCCGGGGGCGATGTGCTCCTGGCCCAGGGAGCGCTGGATCTGGCCGACGTTGCGCAGAAAGCCAAGCGTCGACTCGCGCAGCGACGTCCGATCGGGCGACTCCATCGTCACCTCATGGACCAGCGCGCCGCCCGCCACCAGGTACGCAGTCTCCTCGTCGGCGACGAGTGCCTTTCGGGCCAGCGCCCGCATGTCAGCGCTCCCGAGCGGAAAGGCGGGCAGCTGGACCACGCAGAGCGTCTCCTTCTTCGACCACCAGTCTTGCCCCTCGTAGCCACGATCCTCCACCAGACTGCCGTCCGGACTTCGCAGGTAGAGCCCTTCCACGCGGCCCACGGACGAGACCTTCAGGACCGAGTGGCGCCGCTCCGAACGGCACTGCGTGTTGGAGTCGCAGAGGAACAGGTAGTGGGCGCCGCGGCTCGACTGCACGCCGTGGGCGAGGACGACATGGCCATAGTTCTCGGCCGTGTTGAAGAGCGCCACCAGGCTCGTGCGGCCGCGATCCAGCTCGGACTGGATGGAGGCGATGTCGCTGCGCGTCAGCCGCCTCTCGCCCGGGATGCCCTGGAGCTTTGACTCGACGATCGGGCGCAGGAAGCTGCTGGCCTGGGTCTGCAGGTAGTGCAGGTAGTGGATCGTCGTGACGAGCCGGACCAGCTGCACCACCATCTTCTCCCGGGGCGCGAGCCTGGGGGCGTCTTCGGGTTTGGCTCCGTGGAGCTTCGAGAGGTAGTCGAAGACTTCGCTCTCGCCGAATCCGGGCGTGTCGGTCATCTCGAAGAGCGAGGCGAACCCGCGGACCCGGAACGGGCCGTTGCGGGAATCCGCCAGGTGATCGGCTAGCTCCTTGAGATCGAAGCCGGCCGGCTCTCGGGTGTCGGAGGCGTCGTACTCGCCCGATTCGAAGAAGAGCTTGGTGACGAAGGCCATCGTGTAGCAATTGCCGGCGATGGAGCCCAGGTGCATCGCACCGTTCGGATTCGGGAACGCGGGGTTGTCTCGGCCCAGCTCGAAGCGGACGTCGCGCCCGTGGCGTCGCACGACCTCGACGGGCTTGCCGCCCTCCAGCAGGGGGAGATCGGCCGAGGCAGTTGTGCGGCGGGCGGAGCGAGAGGAGTCTGCGCGCCCCCAGGAGCTGCCGGGGCGGCCGGATGCGGAGCGGCCCGGGAGGTCTTCGTAGGTCCCCTGGGCGCCGAGTGAGGCCGCCATCGCCACGAGGGCCGTGTGAACGAGCAGGAGTCGTCTCATGTGGGGCAGAATGCCCACCAGCCTACCATCGGGCCGGTAGACTGTGGATATGGGTCGGTGTGGACTGAGAGGCCTGGGGCGATGCGCGGCCAGAGGGCTTCCGGACGGACTGGGCGTTCTGCTGGCGGCCATCGTCCTGGCGGTCCCGGGCCGGTCGGCCGAGCCGTTCGCGACGCAGGTGCTGTCGAGCACGCCGGACGCCGGGGGGCATGTGGCGATGGCCTCGCTCCAGAAGCGGCTGGTGGTGGTCTGGCCGCGGAAGTCCGGGAAGCTCGCCGCGAGAGTCAGCGTCGACGGCGGCCTGAGCTGGCAGGTCCCTGCGCTGGACGGCATCGAGCCCTGTCTGCCCGGCTCGGCCGTGGCCATGGTCGCTCGAAACGGGCGGTTCCACGTGGTGTTCGTGGCGCGGCGAGAGAGCGGGGCCGAAGTGCGCTACGCCAGCTGCGGGAAGCAGCTTCGCACCTGGGAGCGCCGCGACACTCTCGGAGTGGCCGCATCCGATGGAGCTAACGTGTCGCTTGGATCGGAGTCGGAGCGCGGCGGCGGGGGCCGCATCCTGGCGGCCTGGGAGGGACCCCGGGCCGGGCGGGTCAGCCTCGCTTGGGGGGATATTGGCGAGAGAACCTGGTGGCCGTCGGAGGAAGTCCGGGCGCCCGACGGGCGATGCTCCTGGCCGGCGGTCGCGATCGTGCGCGCCGGCGGTGTCGCTGCGTTCCGGGTCGAGACGGGTCGCGATCGGATCGCCTCCCTGCGGGTCACGCGCTCCGGGGGGCCCGGCCAGGCCTGGTCGGCGCCAGCGCCCGCGGGCGGCGAAGGCGCCGGCATCGATCCGGGCTGGCCGTCTCTTGCGGCACTCGAAGAGCGCCTCTTGCTCCAGTGGTCCGAGGATCTTCTCATCGGCGGCAGGGCGCTCAGGTTCGCCCAGAGCGAAGACTGGGCGGGCAGCTTTCGCCTGGCCCGCCGCCAGGGCGAGGCATTCGACAACGGCAGGCGCTCCGAAATGGCTGTCAACGGCCGCGCTGTCGCCTCGGTCTGGGAGGACCGATCGCAGCAGTGCCTCAGGGCCGCCATCAGCCCCGACGGAGGTCAGCGCTGGAGCCCAGCCGTCCGATTCTGGTCGTATCGTTCGCGGACCAGGCCGCCCGCTGTGGCAGCCTGCGGCCCCGATTTCTACGCCGCCTGGGTGGACGACGAGGGCCACGTGCGCGGCATTGCCTTGCGGTGAGAGGCGACGGCGAAGCGCCTGGCCGCCGCGCGCCGGCTCTACGGCTGGCTGGTGCCGCCGGTGCCGCCGGGGGTCTTCTTGCCGAACCGCTCCCACTGCCGCTGGGTCATGGGTACAGGGCGGAAGGGGGTCGATTTGTGGCTGCCGTCGCAGTAGGGCTGAACGCGCGACAGCCCGCACGCGCACCAGTAGCGCGAACGCCAGTCGGCTTCCCTGGGGTCTCGATCGTCTTGGTCGTTGCCTGCCATCGCCTGCCAGACTATCACTCGACCCACTCGAGCAACACCATCTCCATACAGAAGCCGGGTCCGAACGCGATCGCCAGCCCGCGAGAGCCGGCCGCAGGCGGATTCTCGAAGAGCTTTTCCAGCACGGCCAGCACCGTGGCGGAAGAGAGGTTTCCGCGCTCGGACCAGACCGCCAATGTCGGGCCAAGCTCTCGCGGACCCAGCTCCAGCGCCGCCGCGATTGCATCCAGAATCCGCTTGCCGCCCGGATGTACCACCCAGAACCCGGCGTCCTGGGGGCGCAGGTCGTGGCCAGCCAGGAATTCGCGCATTCGAGGCAGGGCCTCGCGCGCGATGACGAACGGGATCTTCCGGTCGAGCACGATGTGGAAGCCGTCCTCGTCCAGGTCGAAGCCCATCAGGCCCGTCGATTCCGGGAACAGCACCGAACGGCTGTCGAGCACGCGAAACCCGCGCTTCCCCGAGCGGCCATCGGCCAGGACCGCGGCTGCCCCGTCCCCGAACAGTACCGAGCTGACGAGGTTGGCGGGGGCGACATCTCCCGGCTGGAACGTCAGCCCTGGCAGCTCCACGCTCACGACGAGCGTCAGCCCGCCGCCGACGGCCAGGGCCCGTTCGCGTGCCCGCCCCAGGCTCCAGGCACCCGCTGCGCAGCCCATCTCGGTGACGGGCAGCCGGTCGACGTCCCTGCGGAATCCCATTCTGTTGATCAGGTGGGCGTCGATGGCCGGGATGGTGAAGCCGGTGCAGGAGAGCGTGATCAACAAGTCGACGTCGCTGGCGGCCACTCCCGCTCGCGTCAGGCAGGCGCCGGCGGCCTCCTCGGCAAGCCCGCGGCTGAGCCGCGCGTAATCGGAGTTGCGTTGTCCGAATGGTCGAGGTCGGACCAGCTCCTCGACCGGCAGGGCAAGATGGCGCCGCTCGATGCCCGAGTGGTCCACCATGGCGCAGTAGGTCTCGAGGTCGCGAACACGCCCGCCGAAAACCTTGCGGAGGCTGGCGACGACCTCGTCCTTGCCGACGACGGTCTCGGGAAAGGCCGACGCTGCGGCCACGATCGTTGCCGTCACTGATCCACCTTGAACTCGTAGGGGGACCCCGTCGTCGTGAAGACCCAGGCCGGGTTCGCGGCCCAGCCTGCTATCAGACGCGGCACCGCTGACGCCTCGATGCCGAACGGCCTTCCGTCGAGCACGGCCGTCACCCGGAGCGTGACGACCGGGCATTTCACTGCCCCGATGTCGAGGACCCGCTGCGAGAATACCACATCCGGCAGGTCGCGCCCGACCGTTTCCTCGGCACCGGTCCCCTCGCGCCTCAGCAGCCGCCGCGCGGCGGCGTCGAAGCGGTACGTCAGCGGCGTCTCCCTGAACCGACCGTCGGCGCCTGCAGAGGGGAGCCCGCCTGGGCCCGACCTGTCGAGCACGGTCAGCTTCAGGACGGCGCCGTCGTCGGTAACCTCGACGCGCCCGGCGGCCCGCCGCACGTCGGCTTGCGCGCGCGCCAGCGCAGCCCGGCAGGACGCGATGGTGTCCAGCCGCGCCCTGGCCCGCATATACGCCCGTCCGCCACCGAAGAAGGCGAATTGGGCTATCGAGAGCGCCCCCACCAGGACGGCCACGGCCATCAATACCTCGAG
Organism: Candidatus Wallbacteria bacterium; assembly: GCA_016213845.1. Classification (GTDB taxonomy): domain Bacteria; phylum Muiribacteriota; class UBA6191; order JACPRK01; family JACPRK01; genus JACPRK01. The sequence continues at coordinate 19,214 of JACQZN010000063.1, read as the reverse complement.
CAGGACCACGCCGCGCCTTGTCATCTTGCCCTCGGGTTGGCGATCAGAGTCGCCAGCTCGACCTTTTCGGAGAGCCGGTCGTTCAGCTTCCACCGGATGCGGACGGTGATGCGCACGAGCTCCCCCGGTACGGCGTCCAGACGCTCGACTTCGCCTTCGAAGGGGCGGCCAAGCTCGGCCGGGTCCATGGTCGCCCGGGCCGGCAGCGCCGAGACGTGCGCGAAGGGCAGCCCCGCCAAGAGCTCGAGCCGGCTCGACGCCAGCTCCAGCGCCCTCGTCGTGTTCACGACCTGGTGCGTCCCCAACGTCGCCGACGTGTACGTCCCGAAGATCGGCAGAAACGTCAGCCCCAGAATCGCCAGCGCCAGCAGCCCTTCCACCAACCCGTACCCCGCCCCCGAATGCGAAAACCCGGGCAAGCGAGGAAATCGGGGCAAGTCGAGTTGCCCCAAAAGAAGAAATTGGGGCAACTCGACTTGCCCCGATTTACTGCTCATAGGTGGCCTCCGAGAGGGTGGCGAGGCAGGGGGGGGCGGGCGTGGGGGCGGGGCGCAGGGTGGTGGAGGGGGGGATGGACCAGCGGTCGGCGATGACGGTGCCCTCGAGGGTGAGGCCGGGCTCGGTGACGAGGGTGCCCTCGGGGACCCATAGCGTGCCGCGGTGGACGGAGCCTGCGGGGCAGGAGGAGAGCTCGAGGCGCTTGCCGGGCGCGAGCACGGCAAGCACGGGGCGGGCGTTGGGGGCGACGGCGACCGCGTCGAGCCGCAAGTCGCCATCTGTGACCCAGAGCGCCCCGCTCCCGGAAAGCGTCCCACGCTCCAGCGTTCCGCCGGCAGGATCCGCGACGACAGTGACGCCGTCCAGCCGTATGTTCGCGCCAGGCCCCCCGTGGCGCCGATGGAAGGACTTCCAGCTGTCGTGATACTCGCTCACGCGGCCCCTCGAAAACGGAAACCTCCCTCTGGGGCCGCCCCAGGAGTAGCTCCAGTCCTGCTCAATCGCGCGCTTGGCGGCCGCGGGCAGACCCGTGATCGATGACCCGGGCAGGCCGGCAGGCACTCGAAGCGCCCCGGCCGACGGACCGGAATGGAGCCAGAGAGTGAAAGCATCCAGCGGAGCCGGTGGCGCCGTTCGAGCGACGCGGACCTCCCGCAGCACGCGATGCGAGCGGACCACGCTGCCGATCGTCACCCGCGTCGAGGCCTCGAGCCACGCGGTCTTCTCGGCCGCATCGATGGCGGGCCCTGTCATGGGGACGGCTCCGTAGAGCTTCAACTCGACCTCCAGGCGCGCGTCCCTTCCGGCCATCTCCTCGAGCAGCCGGCCTGCCCTGGGGGCCCCGAACTTCTGCACGGCGGCCGGTGCCGCCGGCGGGGCACGAAACGCGTCGAACCAGACCTCGCCGGGCGAGTTCATCGTCTTCTGCACGTGGAGGAAGGCCTCCGCCTCCGCCGCTGCCGAGACGGCGACCGCCCGTTGGTGCGCCAGCAGCTGGGCCGTCAGCTGCCGCTCGGCGCCTGCCCGGCCCAGGAAGGTGATGCCCAGCAGAACGGCCACCGTTACCAGCACCAGCACGACGGCCAGGTTGCCCCTTCGGCCTCTCGAGCTCATCGCGTCCCCGTCTTCTTCTCGAGCATCGCCAGGTTCTCCACTGCCGCAGGCAGCCCAGGCGAGAGCGCCAGCGCCCGCTTCAAGAGCCGGGACGCGCTCTCACGCTCGCCCAGCTGGATGTGCGCTGCGGCGCCGTTCACCAGCCCCTCGACTAGCCGCGGATCGAGCGCCAGCGCCCGATGGTAGGCTGTCAGCGCCTCTCGAGCCCTTCCTTGCTGCTGCTCCAGGCACCCCAGGGCCAGCCAGGGCCGGCCGTCGCCGGGCAGGAGCTCCCGAGCTGCCCCGAGCTGCTCGGCGGCTTCGCGGAGCCGCCCCAGCTTCAGGTAAGCGAGCCCCAGGTTGTAGGCGGCCAGCCCCTGCCTGGGCTCCAGCGCCAGCGCCTCCTGGAACAGGCCTGCCGCCGCCAGCGGCTCGCCGTGCTCGAGCTCGAGGGTGCCAAGCCCGAAGGTCGACCGGAAGTCTCTCGGAATCATCTGTCGTACCTTGCGGTAGGCCTTGCGGCCTGCGGCGACATCGCCTACGGCCCCGCTGAGCCGTCCCATCGCGAGCAGCGCGGAAACGTCGTCTGGGGTGCGGTCCAGTAGCGCCTTCAGCGTCCGGATCGCCTCCCGCGGGAGCTTCAGCCCCTCCTGCGATCGAGCCAGACCCAAAAGAGCCTGTGAGTCGTGTGGTGTCAGCTCCAGGACCGAACGATAGGCCTTCTCGGCGCGCTCCCAGTCGGATGCCTGGAGCGCGACGTCGCCCAGCAGCCGCCGGCTCTGGGCGTGCTCGGGGCGCTCCGAGAGAATCCGCCTCAGCTGTTCGATCGCCTCGCGGCTCCGGCCGGACCCGGCCAGCGCACGCGCCAGCTCCAGCCGCGCGGGGATCAGCCGAGGCGCCTGGGCGACCGCTTCCTCCAGGACTCCAGCGGCCCGTCCCGTCTTGCCCGATGCCGCCAGCGCGCGGCCCAGGTCGACCCGCACCATCGGGTCCGGGTTCCCGGGCTCCAGCTCCTCGAGTATCCGCGCTGACCCGGTCGAGTCGCCCTCCGCCAGCCGCATCCGCGCTTCCAGTCGCCGGACGCTCGGGCTGCCGCGTTCCAACGACCGCAGCAGCGCCAGCGCCTCGCGCGCGGCGACCTGGTCCCCCTCGTCGAGCGCGATGTCGGCCAGCCGCTCCAGCGCCTGCCGGTTCATGGGGTCGTAGCCAAGGGATGCCTCCAGCTCCGCGGCGCTCCGGCGTCGATCGCCGTCAACGTAATGCGCAAGGCCCGCCACGAGGTGGGCCGAGGCCCTGGAAGCCGGGTACCAGACCAGGGCGGCCTGCGCCGCGAGCCCCGCCGCCAGCGCCGCCGCGAGTGCCCCGTAGAGGTGCCGCCGGTCCACCCGAGCCGCCATCGCACGCGACCCGCGGCCGACGGCTAGCGCCAGCGCGGCCACGGTCTTGCGAATCTTCCGCATCGGCCTGCGCCGCCCCGCTGCCGCGTCCTCGACGTCGGCCGGCGCCAGGCCGTACTCGTGCAGGAGCTCTGTGAAGAGCTCGCCCGAGATTCCCAGCCTCATCTGCACGGCGCGCGCCGCCACCAGCGCTTCGTCGCGGTGCGCCCGGCCCGGGCCGGCCATTTCCAGCAAGAGCGGCAGCTCTGCGGCCGGCAACTTCTCGGCGACAGCGGCCTCAAGTCGCTCGCGAAGCCGGCCGTCGGACTCGCGCGCAAACAGTCGCAGGAGCGCTCGCCGCGCCTCGGGCGTGTCGAGCTCGGCCAACCAAGCGATGCTTCGAAGTGCGGGTGCCAGGCGGGCCGGCGAGACTCGCCCCTCGAGGAGCCCGACGGCGTACACGGCGTCATGCTCCTCGAGCGCGCGCAGCGCTGCCTCGCGCACCAGCTCCTCGGAGTCGTCGAGCAGGCCCGCCACGAACGGCATCGCCTCGGCAGGCGCCAGAGCCAGCCATGCCCCGGCTGCCCGGGCGCGCACGTGGGGATCGCGGCGCCGCAAGAGTTCCGGCGCCAGCGCTGCCAGGCCAGCGTCACCCAATCGGGGCAGCGCTCGCAGCCAGACCAGCGTCACCCACGGGTCTGTCTCGGCCAGCGCGAGTCTGTGAGCCAGAAGAGCCAGCGGCTCTTTCCAGTCCTGAGCGCCGCGGAGGATCGCCGCTGCCCTGACAGCCGGATCATCCTGGCGCAGCCAGCTCTCGAGCGCAGAAGCCGGCTCCTCGCCGCCCCGCAGGTCGGGTGCGGTCTCCTCCTCGATTCGGTCCCGTGCCTGGGCCGCTGCCCGGCGGGCGCCCCGATCGGCGTCGCTGATCGCCAGCCGGTCCAGCAAAGTCAGGTACCGGCGGTCGCGCGTCCGGCCCAGAGCCTCGGCCAGTTTTCGGCGCTTTTCGGGCAGGCCCTGCGCCAGGATCACCTCGACCTTCTCGAAGACGGCGTGGTACCCCGAAACAGCCGGTTCGTCCGGCGCTGGCATCGAGGCCGCCAGCCTTCTCGCCGAGAGCCGGGCGGCGTGCGCTTCCACGGCCTTGCGCGCGTGATATCGGACCAGGGCGCTGGGGTCGCGCGCGGCGCGATCCGACAGCAGTCGCAGCCCCTCCTCATCGGGAGCGCGCGCCAGCGCCATCACGGCTTCCAGCCGTGTCGCCTCCTCGTCGCTCACCAGGCCGGCCTTCGGATCGTGATCGGGCATCTGGAAGGATGATAGCCCGGCGCCCTACAATCGAGTCCATGCCGACGAGACCTTCCCGCACCCTCGACACCTTTCCGAATCCGCGACCCGGCCGCCGGTACTCGATTCATTTCGACTGCCCCGAGTTCACCTGCGTCTGCCCGATGACGGGTCAGCCGGACTTCGCGACCATCCGCATCGATTACGTCCCGGACCGCCTTTGCGTGGAGCTCAAGAGCCTCAAGCTCTACCTCTGGAGCTTCCGGGAGCAGGGCGCTTTCCACGAAGCGGTCACCAACCAGATCCTCGACGACCTGGTCGCGGCGGTCTCCCCGCTAGCAATGGAAGTGACGGGCGACTTTACTGTGCGGGGCGGCATTCACACGGTCGTCACGGCGCGCCACGAGAAGCCGGCGCGCTCGGCCAGGCCGGCGCCCGGGACAGGCCGCGGCCGCCGGCTGGGCTAGCGCGCCAGCACAGCGGCGATCTCGCCCGGTTCCAGCGCTGCGCCTGCGGCGCCCTCGGCCAGCGCCGACTTCGGCAGTTCGTTCACCAGCGCCGAGTGCTCTGACTGGGCATAGGTCTCCCCACCGAGCTGACGCATGGCGAGCATTCCCGCGATGCCGTCCTTGCCCGTACCCGAGAGCAGGACCCCCAGCGCCGAACCGGCCGTCACCAACCCGGCGCTCTCGAAGAGCGTGTCGGCCCGACGCGACTGATTCTCGAAGTCTTCTCCTGGGGCGTCATCTTCCGGGGAGATTCCGACCGTTTCGGCCACCAGCCCTGAACTGTCCTGGGCGAGCACGAACTTGGGGCCCTCGTCGGCCAGGATGTAGCAAGTGCCGGGCTTCAGTTGCATGCCCGGTTCCAGCGCCACGAACTGCGCGCGCCCGGACTTGGAAAACTGCCGGGCGTGGAGTTGAGCTGCGAACTTCGGCATCTGGAAGAGCGCCATCACGGGCAGCGACGGGGCGTGCTGCAGCCGTTGCACGATCTGCTGCATTGCTTGAAGGCCTCCGGCGCCTCCCGCCAGCACCGCGACTTGATTTGCGCGAGCCGGCGGTCGGGGGGGAGTCGCGGGTGCGGCGTTGGCGGTGTCCTCGGACTCTCTCGTCTCCGCCGCGAGCAGCAGCGCGGCGGCTCTCGTCCGCAGGTCGGTGATCCGGATCGGCTTGACGCAGTACTCGTCGGCGCCGGCGGCCGACCCCAACTCCAGCGCGATCGGTTCGCTGCGCGCCGTCAGCATCAGCACAGGGACGTGGCGGGTACGCTGGCCGTCCTTGAGCAGGCGGCAGACGCGGAACCCGTCCATCAGCGGCATGTTCACGTCGAGCGTGATCAGGTCCGGGACGAACTCGTCGACCCGCTGCATTGCTTCGACGCCGTTGACCGCCTCGACGACCTCGTGCCCCTCGTCCTCGAACAAGACCCGCAGCAGCCCCCGGATGCCGGCGTCGTCGTCCACGACCAGAATCTTCTTGGTTGTCCCGGTGTCGCTCACGGTCGCCAATATACCAGAGCCCGGGCCTGTATACTCTCTGAGCCGGCGGCAGCCCACGCCGTCCCGCGGACACTCTCCATGCAACTGGTCTTCACTCTGAGCGGTCACCGCTACGCCCTGGACACGGCCTGGGCCGGCGAGGTGATCCCGCTGGGCATGCTGACGCGATTGCCGGGCGCGCCTGCCGGTGTTTCGGGTCTGCTCAACCTGAGAGGCGAGATTGTCGCCGCGATCGACCTGGACGGCTTGCTGGGCCGTCCGCGGCAGCCGGAGCCCGCGGGGGCCGGTGCAGCTCGCTTTCCGTGGGCTGTCCTGGTCAGGCGCGAGCGCGTGGAGGCCGCCTTCCTGGCGGACAGCGTGGAGGCCGTCGAAGAGGACGCGCCGCTGGAGTCGACGCTCGTCGCTCTGGAGCCCGGGCTGGCCAGCCTGGCTTCAGGCACCGCTCGCTACGCGGGCCGCATCGCCATCGTGCTGGACGTGCCGAAGGTCCTGGCCAGGTGCGCAAGCGGCGGGGTCTGGCAGCCGGCGGCCGAACAAGGAGTCGATACATGACGATTGGAAAGAAGATCGCCGCGGGCCTGGCCCTGTCGGTGATCGTCGTGACGGGCCTGAGCTCCATCGCCTACGAGACGACCTCCGACCTCGTCGAGAGCCTGCGCTGGGTCGAACAGAGCCGCCGCGATGCGGCGAACATGGCCGAGACCCTCAAGCACACCTTCGAGGGCGAAGCCGACGCTCGAGGCTTTCTCCTGACGGGCGAGGAGCTCTTCTCGCGAGGATTCGAGGCCGCCGAGAAGCAGGCCCGCGACCACTTCGCAGGCGTCAAGAGCGCCTCCGAGCCGTTCGCGGATCTGCGCACTCGAGTGGCGCTGCTGGGTTCGATGCTCGAGAAGAAGTTCTCGCACGGGCGGGCGCTCATCGCGCTCCGCCGGGAGAAGGGTGCCGCGGCTCTGGCCGCCTTCGCCCAGGCCGAGCCCGAGCAGAAGCTGGACGAGGAGCTGCAGCGCCAGGAGAACGAGTTTCATGCCCAGCTCGGGCAGCTGCTGGAGCAGCGGTCTCGCCAGGCCAGCCGCGACGCCAACGTCGCTGCGCGCTGGATGCTCCACGGCACGATGCTGGCCATCGTGCTCATCGTCCTGGCCGGCTTCCTGATGATCCGCTCCATCACGGCGCCCATTCGCGCTCTGGCCGACGAGCTCGCTGTCACCTCCGACGAGATCCTGGTGACCGCGGCGGCGCAACGCCGGAGCATGACCGAGCAGGCCGGTGCCGTCACCGAGATTACCTCCACCATCGAGGAGATGGCGACCACCGCAGGCCACGTCGCCCAGCAGGCCTCCAGTGTGGCCCGCGAATCGCAGAGCAGCGAGGCGGCCGTGACCCTGGCCAGCGACGCCATCGAGCAGACGGTGGGCAGCCTGACGGAGATCCGCGATAAGGTCGGCGCTCTCAATCAACGCATCCTGATGCTCTCGCAGAAGGCGCAGCAGATCGGGAAGATCCTGCTCGTGATCCGCGAGATCACCGACCAGACGAACCTTTTGGCCTTGAACGCGGCCATCGAAGCGGCGCGCGCGGGCGAATCGGGGCGCGGTTTCGCCGTGGTGGCCCAGGAGGTCCGCGGCCTGGCCGATCGGACGCGCCGCGCGGCCGAGGAGATCGGCGGACTCATCGAGGACATCCAGTCATCGGCAACGACGGCGGTCTTCTCGACGGAGGAATCGTCGCGCTCTGTGGAGCACGGCGTGGGGCTGGCGTCCAAGCTCTCGGACGCCAACGCCCGCATCCACGCAGTCGTGCTTTCGACCGCGCGCTCGATGGAGGTGATCCAGTCGTCGACCCAGGAGCAGAAGATCGGAATCGAGCAGCTCTCGACGGCGATCGGGTCGATCGAGGAGCGCTCGCGCGGCACGCTCGACGCGTTTCGCTCGTTCGCCGACATGGCTCCGCGACTGGCCGCGCTCGTGGCCCGGCAGCGCGAGGAGCTGGGCGTGAGGCCGAAGCCCGGCCCGGAACAGGCCTGAGGTCCCGTCGTGGAGGACCCCAACCGCCGGTTCGCCGATGAGGCGCAGGGCCACCTCAGCACGCTCGAGGCCGGCTTCATGCGGCTGGAGCGGACCGGGTCGGGCGACCTGGCCGAGATGTTTCGCGCGGCGCACTCGCTCAAGACCATTGCGGGCGCGCTCGACCGGCCCGCCGCGGCCACTGTGGCACACGCGCTCGAGGAGCTGCTGGCTCTGGCGCGCGACTTCCGGCTTCCGGCAGGCCGCTATCCTTCCGACGTATCGCTCTCCGCCGTCGACACGATCCGGCGCCTCCTGGGCGCGCCGGCGGGGGAGCCGCCGCCCCAGGACCTTCTCGACGGCCTCCGGAAGGCCGCTTCCCTGGCCGGCCCGACGAGCGATGAGCTGCCGCCTGTGCCTCCGGAGATCCTCTCGGTACTGACGGAGTATCAACGCGAGCGGCTTCGCACCTACTGGGCCGGGGGCGGGCCGATCTTCGCCGTGCTTGCCCGCTACCGGAAATCGGAATTCTACTCGGGGGCCAAGGCGCTGAGCGACCGGCTCCGGAAGCGGGGCGAACTGCTGTCGCTGACAGCTTACGCCAGCACTTCCGAGGGCTTCGACATGGCCTTCGTGGCCATCCTGGCCACCGACTCGCTGGACGGAGCCGCGCTGGACGGGCTCACCGGCCAGCTCACTGTCCGCAATCTGCGCCTGGAGCCGGCTCAGATGCCTGCAGACGCCCCGCGCCCCGCCACGCCACCCGAGGCTGCGGTGCCGAAACAGGTGCCCGCGAAGTCGGCCGGTCCCAGCCTGGCGGCCCCGGCACCCGAAGTCGACGATATCTCGCGTGATCCGCGCTTCGCGGCGCTGCAGGCCAACTTCCTGGGTTCCATCCCGGACCGGATGGACGCTTTCGCGCAGCGGCTGCTGGACCTGGAGCGCTCTCCGTCGGATCGAGACGCGCTCGACGAGCTTTTCCGTCACGGTCATAGCCTCAAAGGAGCCGGCGGCACCTTTCAGTATCCTGCTATCACCGTCCTGGGCCACGCGATGGAGTCCATCCTGGACGGCTTGAGGCGGGGCCGGCTGCAGGCATCGCCCCCGCTGATGGGCCTGCTGCTGTCCTCGGCCGACGCCGTCCGCGAGGTCGCCCAGCGCTACAAGCAGGGCGGGCTGCCGGCCGACTTCCGGCACGCCATCGTCGACTCGCTCGAGGCCGCTGCGCGAGGCGAGGTGGCCGCCCAGCCCGCCCCCGCAGTCTCGGCTCCAGTCCTGCCGGCCCACGATTCCGTGCGCGTCGGCCTCGACCGCATCGACCACCTCATCAACGCCGCCAGCGAGCTCACGCTGCTCAAGAGCCAGCGCGCCGCGCGGGTCCGCCACACCGACGACCTGGTCCGCGGCCTCAAGTCCACGATGCGCCGCTGGCGCGCCGAACAGGAAGAGCTCGAGCTTTCGAGCCAGCCCGGGCCGCGCCGCGCCCTCGACTGGATCGGTGCCTCGCTTGACCAGATGGAGCGTACCGTCCAGCAGCTCCAGACGATGGTGGACGACGCCGGGCGCGAGGCCGCCCAGATCGGCCGCACCGCCGAAGATCTGGCCTCCAGCCTGCTCTCGCTGCGGATGCTCCCGCTGGCCAACCTTTTTGCCGGGCTGCCCAGGCTGGTCCGCGACGTGGCGCGCTCGCTCGGCAAGGAGGTCGACGTGGAGCTCGCCGGCGCCGACACGGAGGTCGATCGCCGGGTCCTCGAGGAGCTCTCCGACCCGCTCATTCACCTCGTGCGCAACTCCCTCGACCACGGCCTCGAAACGCCCAGGGAGCGGCTGAAGGCCGGCAAGCCCGAGCGAGGCACCCTGCGTCTGAGCGCAACGCCTCAGGGCGGCCAGGTCGCCATCCGCGTCGAGGACGACGGCCGGGGCCTGGACGTGCCGGCCATCCGGAGAAAGGCCGTCGCCGCCGGCATTCTCAGCGCGGACGAGGCCGCTGCGATGTCCGATCGGCAGGCCGGTCAGCTCATCTTCCGTCCCGGATTCACCACCCGGGAGCAGGTCACCGCCATATCCGGTCGAGGCGTCGGCACGGACGTGGTGCTGGCGACCGTGCGGCGGCTGCGGGGCATCGTCGACGTCGACTTCGTGCCGGGGAAGGGGACCAGCTTCACGCTTACGGTGCCGCTGACGATGGCCGTGATGCAGGCGCTGAGAGTGCGTGTCGGCGATGAGCATTACCTTATCCCCGCCCTGGCCGTCGTCGAGGCGACGCGGGTGGACGCCACGAGGGTGGAGCTGCTCGACCGATCGGCCGTCTTCGAGCATCGCGGCTCGACGCTTCCCATCGTGGCGCTGGGGCCGATCCTGGAGACGGCTGCCTCGGGACGGGCCGGCGCGCCCCTGGAGCTGGTCGTCGTCGGCGCCGCCGAGCGAAGGCTGGCCCTGGCTGTCGATGAGCTGGTGCGGGAAGAGACGGTGGTCGTGGAGGATTGCGGACGCCTGGTTCCGTCGCTGCCGCTCGTCGCGGGTGCGACCATCTCCGAGGACGGACGGGTCGTGCCGGTGCTCGACGTGCCAGGAATCGTGCACAGAGCGACCACCGCGCGCGCCAGCGCCGTCCCGCCGCCTCGACCGACGGGGGCCGAGCGGGCGCGGCCGTCCTCCACGGTGCTCGTGGTGGACGACGTCATGACCACGCGGGAGATGCTCCGCGGGCTGGTGGAGCTCGCCGGCTACCGGGTCGTCGCGGCCGAGAGCGCGACAGCCGCCCTGGCTGCCCTCAGAGAGAGCCCGGTCGATCTGGTGCTGGCCGACGTGGAGATGCCAGGAATGGATGGGCTGGAGCTGCTGGAGCGCATCCGAAGCGACGAACGGGTCGCACGCCTGCCCGTCGTGCTGGTGACCGGCCTGGCGTCCGATGAGCTGCGCCGCCGAGGCCTGCTGGCAGGCGCCACCGCCTACCTGGTGAAGGGTCAATTCGACCAAAAGGACCTTTTGAGGCTCATCGAGCGCGAGGTCGGATGAGCCGGGAGCACGAACGGGCCGCAGCCGCCCCGATCCGCGTGCTCGTGGCTGACGACTCGCCGGCTTACCGAGGGATGCTGCGGGTGATGCTCGAGGCCGACGGCGATATCGCCGTCGCCGGGGAGGCCGGCGACGGCCAGGAGGCCGTCCAGCTGGCCGCGGCGCTCTCACCTGCGGTGATCACGATGGATCTGGAGATGCCGGGGATGGACGGCGTCGAAGCGACCCGGCGCATTGCGGCTGCCTCGCGCTGCCCGATCCTGATTGTCACGTCGCCCCTGGTGAAGCAGCGATCGACCCTACCGTTCCGGGCCATCGAGGCAGGCGCGATGGAGATCTTCCTCAAACCGTTGCGCATCACGGACGAGGCCGGTAGCGACGCTGCCAGCAACCTCCGCGCGCGCGTGCGCGCGCTGGCAGGAAGGCCGCCCGTTGCCAGGCGCGAAGCAGGTGCCCGCGGCACGGTTGGCAAGGGTCGCCCGCCTGCCAGGGTAGCGGTCCTGGCCGCGTCGACCGGGGGGCCGGCCGCGCTCCAGCGGCTCTTTGCGGCGCTCGCCGCTCCGCTGCCGGGGTGCATCCTCGTGGTCCAGCACATCGGCGCCGAGTTCCAGGAAGGCCTGGTGCAGTGGTGGTCCGAGGCCTGCGCCATGCCCGTGCGGCTCGCGTCAGCCGGGGACCGCCTGATCCCCGGCACGGTTCTCGTCGCGCCTTCCGAGCGCCACCTGCTCTTCGGTGTCGCCGACACCGTGCTGCTCCAGGACGGGCCGCGCGTGCACGGCTGCAAGCCAGCCGCTGACGTGACGATGGAGAGCGCCGCGACTGCGCTCGGCGCGGCGTGCGCCGGAGCGGTTCTGACCGGTATGGGGGCTGACGGGGCCCGCGGTCTCCTGGCCATCCGCGATCGCGGAGGCTGGACCGCGGCCCAGGACGAGGCCTCCTGCGCCGTGTACGGTATGCCTCGAGAGGCCGCGCGGCTGGGCGCCGCCGAGGCCATCCTGCCGATCGACGAGCTGGCCCGGGGGTTGGCAAGGGCGATGGGAGCATCCGAATGACTCGAAAGACGAAAAGGGGCCTTCGTGTCCTGGTGGTCGACGACGTCGCCGAGATCCGCCAGGCCGTCCGCTGGTTCCTCGAGAGCCGCCACGGCTGCGCAGTCGACGAAGCCGAGGACGGACTCGCGGCCGTCCACGAGTTGATGAGCGGAGGGTACGACCTTCTCGTAACCGACTTGCTGATGCCCCTGATGAACGGGCTGGAGCTGACCGGCTTCGTCCGCTCGACCCCGGCCCTTGCCCGGCTGCCCATCCTGATGCTGACGACTCGAGGCGACGACGCCGACCGGCGGCGGGCCGAGCTGATCGGTGTCGATGCCTACGTCGTGAAGCCCTTCGCCCCGGAGTCCTTCGAGCAGGCGGTCGCCCCGCTCCTCAAAGCCAGGCCGCGCCCGCGAAAACGGACGGCGCCGCCGGCGTGACCAAGACGCGCCCTGGCGAAGCGAGCTGGCCGCCGGGGCCTCGGGGAACAGCGCTCAGGAGCAGTGCTTGTCGGCGATCGCCAGCACCTCGTCGAGCGCCTTGAGCCCCAGCTCCAGATCGTCCTTCGTCACGACCAGTGGCGGCGCCAGCACCATGTGGCTGATCCAGCCCATCACGTAGACCCCGCGGTCCATCATCTCCTTGGTGAGCGTGTCCATGATCAGCGGCCGGCCTGCGAACTTGTCGTCCATCGTGTTGAAGGGCTGCTTGGAGCCCCGGTTCTTCACCAGCTCCACAGCCCAGAAGAGGCCTAGGCCGCGAACGTCGCCGACGCTGGGATGGCGCTCCTTGAGCTCGTTCAAGCGCCGGCCCAGGTGCGCGCCGAGCTCGCGCGCGTTCTCGATGAGGTTGAGCCGCCGGTACTCGTCGATGGCCGTCAACGCGGGCGCCAGAGTCAGCGGGTGGGCCTCGTAGGTATGCCCGTGGCTGAACGTGTGGTCTTCGAAGTAGTCGGCGATCTCGCGGGTGGTCACGGTGACGCCTAGCGGAACGTAGGCGCCCGTCACACCCTTGGCCGTCGTCAGGATGTCGGGCACCACCTTCCAGTGGTCCACGGCGAACCACTCGCCCGTGCGACCCCAGGCGCTCATCACTTCGTCGGCGATCAGCAGGACCCCATGGCGGCGTGTGATTTCCCGGATCTTCACCAGGTAGTCGTCGGTCGGCACCAGGATTCCGTTGGTGCCCACAATCGGCTCCACGATGACGGCCGCCACGTTCTTCTCGTGCGTCAGCATGTAATCGAGGTAGGTGGCGCAGGTCGTGCCGCACGCCGGGTACTGCTGGCCGAAGGGACAGCGGTAGCAATAGCAGTCGGGCGCGAAGAGGATGCCCTCGGTCTTGCCGGACGGCTCGACGCTCCAGCGGCGCAGGTCCCCCGTGGCGCCGATGGTGCCGGCCGTGGAACCGTGGTAGGAACGGTATCGGCTGATGATCTTGTACTTGCCCGTGTAGGCTCGCGCGATCTTGAAGGCAGCCTCGTTGGCCTCCGTGCCGCTGGTGGCGAAGAAGAACTTCTCGAGCCCCTTGGGGACCACTTCCAGTAACTTGTCGGCGACCTCCGCTCGGACCTTGCAGGTGAATGCCGGGCTGATGAAGGCGAGGTCCTGCGCCTGCCGGGAAATGGAGTCGATCATCGCCTGGTTCTTGTGCCCCAGGTTCGAACACATCAGCTGAGTAGTGAGTAGCGAGTAGTGAGTAGCGAGTAGGGGGAGCGAGAATCGGTGGGCTGACGAGAGCGAAGGGGCGCGATAATAGGGGAGGGGCGTGAGAACGATCGTGCTTTCGGCAACCCTGGGGCTCTTCCTCGCGGCGGCGGTGGGGGCGGTGGACTCGACGGACTTCCGGGCGCCGCTCCACGTTGAGACTGCCAAGCTCGCGGACGCGGCGGTGGAGCTCTGGACACTGGCGGCCTCTCGGGTCAGGCCCGAGAACGCAGTGCGCCAGCGAATTCTGGGTGAGCTCGGGGAGTATGCGTCGAGCGCCCGGCTGCTCTCGGAGCTGACGGCCTCGACTTCGACCCGACGTCGCGCGTTCCAGGTCCTCGGTCGCGTCAACACTCTGGCTGGCTATCTGGCCGCCGACCTGCCTCGCTCGGGCCCTTTTGCAGTGTGCATCGAACCGGCGCAGAAGGCGCAGGATGCGCTCGACCGCGTCAACGCAATGGCCTCCGGCTGGTTCGGCGCGGCGGCGCCGGGAGGGCGCGTGTTCCGCTATGCGCGAGAGCTGGCCGACAAGGCCTCCGCGATGCCCGGACGGGTCCGCGCCGCCATGGTCCACTCCGGCCGGCGCCATACGCTGGTGCAGGCGTTCGAGGAGTTCGCCGCCCACGCCCGCGCCTACGCCGCCTCGCTCGGCGATCCGCTGGTCACCGAGGCGGGCCAGGCCAATCGCCTCGCGCTGCTCTTCCGCCACGCCGACCGGATCGACCTGGCTCTGGTGCAGACCCGCGCCACCGCCTCCGTACGCGCCGTCTGGAACGGTATGCGCGACAGCTTGCGGATGCTTTGGGGAGTAGCGAGTAGTGAGTAGCGAGTAGTGAGTAGTGGGACTCGAGAACTGAGAATGAATGAAGGAGCCGCGCCCATCACCTCGTCCCCTGATCCCTGAAGCCTGACTCCTGGAGCCTTATCCCCTCGCGGACTTGAGGATCTCTTCGAGGATCTCGATGCGGATGGCGGGGTTGCGCTTCAGGGGAGCGTCGAGCGGGCGGTCGGGAACCCAGATGAAATCGGGGTGCTCGTGAACGCTCTTGCCTAGCCAGTCGCTCCGGGTGACGCGGTTCTTGTCGTCGAGGTAGATGCGGTAGGCATAGTCAAGCGGCAAGAGCTTGGTGCCGCGGTAGGTGGGCGCGGTGTAATCGGCGTAGTAGACGCGGGTGCGGAACTCGTAGGCGCGCCGGTCGGGGTTGAACTGCCGCGTGTAGCTCCAGCCGACGACGGGCAAGTTGTTGACGTGCTCGTTGGCGTCCTTCTCGGCGACCAGGCCCTTCTCGCGGCCCATGTGGTCGAGCATGATGCGGTGAAAGTTGTGCGGGAGGATGTCGCGGTAGGCGGCGTCGAGCTCCTCCTGGGAGCCTCCGCGGGACGGGTCGTAGCGACGGCCGGAGTCCTCGGCCCGGTAAAAGCTCGGGTCGGTCGGATTCGACAGTCGGGCAGCGGTCGAGAGATAGGCCTCGGTGAAAAGGCCCTTCAGGTCGGCGCCCGTGAACGTGATGGAGCGCCGGGAGGTCTCCTTCTGGCTGTAGGCGCTGCGCCCGAGCGGATTGTTCTGTCCGGGCCAGAGCGGGTCGCGCGAGCGGAGCTTGAGCTGGGTCACGGGCTGCTCGAGTTTCACGACCAGCTGCTCGGGTGGCTCGGGAACCAGGACCGCCGCGGCGGCCCATCCGTTGCAGTGTCCCCACCAGTCGACCTGGACGAGCTGCGAGGTGCGCTCACCGCGCGAATCCGTGTAGGGGATGCGCGCCGTGCTGTTGCGCCAGTCTTCCATCCAGGGTGCCATGTTGTGCCCCAGCTTCCAGCGCCAGGTCAGGCCCGGGCGGCCGAAGTCGCTGGACCCGCCGACGACCAGCGTCTTGGCGACCGAGCTGGCTTCCCAGGCGGCCGACCCCGGGTTCTGCCCGCGCGTGGCGTTGACGTAGGTGTCGTAGAGCTCCATGGGCGTGAGCCCGTCGGGGCTAAACGTCTGGAAGGCGAGGTGGCAATCCTGGAACGGCCAGTACGTCGAAGACCAGGGCTGCTTCGTATCGGGCAGCTTCTGCGAGCTGCGCGCAACCTGCGAATCGACAGGAAACTGCCCACCCGAGCTGCGCCCGGAGACCTGCCAGACGTCGGCCCGGGTCCAGTCGCCGCCACCCGGCTGCTGGCGCACGACCGGCGCTTCGATGGGAAGATCCGCGTAGTTGTCCCCGAGCTCGCCGGACTGAGGGTAGCTCGTGCGCGGGATGGCGATGCGGCGGTCGGATGGATCGGTCGGGTCGACCCGCCGCCAGTAGTCCTGGGCGTGGGTGGACGAGACGGCCAGCAAGCAGCCGAACGCGGCCAGAAGTCGGGGCAGGTGGGAATTCCTCATGTTCTTCTCTCCCGGGGATTCTACCAGATGGGTCGGTCCGTTCCGGCGCGAGCGCGGCCGGGGGCCATCAATGCGCGGAATCCACGAGCCAGGCCTTCATGCGCCCGCTCTCGGAGTAGACGAACCAGGGCGCCGCCGCGGTCCAGAGTTGGCGAAAACCCGCTCCGTCGCTGGGACGCACGATCGTGTACTCGAGTGTTTCGGCTTGCGGGGGCAGCCCGACCTTGACCCGGCTGTCGCCGGCTTCGAACCGGGCACGCCGGACTGTCTGCTTCAGGTCTCGCGAGAAGTACATTCCGGAGCTGCCCTCGGTCACCTCGTAGCTCGTGGTGCGTTCGGGGGCGCGGACCGTCTCCGGCGCCTCGAACATCGGGAAGTCGCCCGGCGTGAGCGAGAGCTCGTTGACGATGGGAAACGGGGCCGTGGCCAGCGACGTATAGTCGGCGCTCTCGGGCTCTCCCGGCGCCTGAGTCGGCCGGTAGGCAACCCGGGCCAGCGCCAGCGACCTCAGCTCACCGGCGGGCGAGCGCTCGCCGATGAAAAAATACCCGGTCACGCTCTTGCCAGGACCGGAAATCTGCTCCGCCCTGAGGCGAAAGATTTCCAGGTTCCTGTCTCGGCTCCGTTCCATCACGCGAAATCTCCACCGGACGGGCTCCGACCAGGAGGGCTCTCGTCGCCTGGGGCCGGGTACGCCGCCTTCGTGGATGCGGTACTGCGCCTCCACGGTCCACTGCATACCCTTCGACCACGAGGGGACGAACGTCCTGAAGTCCTGACCGGGGCCGGCGGCGGCACTTTGCGCCACGCAGGCGCATGCCATCGCCATGACGACTACGAGCCCGCGCCACCCGGTGTTGCGCATGAACACCGGCTACTTCATCACCTCGAAGCGCAGCAGCACCTTGTTCCCCAGCAGCAGTGCGTCGCCATCCTTGAGCGGCACCTTCTGGTTCTTCGGGATGAGACTGCCGTTCACCTTGGTGCCGGTGCTCTGCTGGATATCCTGGATGAAGTACTTGTTGCTCTCGCAGAGGATGCTGGCGTGCAGGGGCGAGATCGAACCCTGTGGGTCGTAGCGCGATAGGTCGAGGCCCGGAAACGTGTTCTCCCCCTCCTCGTCCTTGCCGAGGAAGGTCTCCTCGTTGCCCAGCGAGTGGTAGTGCACGGCCTTGTTGTTCTGGTAGACGACGATGCACGGGGAGCCCGCCGGAGGCCTGCGGCCCGCGCCAGGCTGCACCCGAGCCAGCTCCTTCTCCATGTCCAGCACGTCGGCCTGGGCGATGGCGGGCCCTCCCTTGCCGGCCTGCGACGGTACCAGAAGGCTGGCGAAGGGATCGCTGCCACCCAAGAGCGACAGGCTGTCCAGGTCGTACGCCGAGGGCTCGGAGCTCGACAGTGCGCTGAAGTCGACCAGCTCCTGCTTCGGGGCGGGCTTGGCCGCGGCGGCTGGATCAGTGCCAGCCTTGGGGGCGACGTTACCGCCGGAGAGGCCAACGGCGCTGCCGCTGAAGAAACTGTCGAGGTCGTAGACGGCCTCGCCGCCCTCCGGGGGCGGCACCGGTGCGCCGGAGCTGCTGAGCGCGTCGAGGTCGTAGAAGCTGGCGCCCTCGTCGGCTGCCAGGGCCGGAGAGGACAGGGAGGAGAAGTCGACTTCCTCCCCGCCCGGGGCACCCAGGCTGGTGTCGAGATCAAAGAAGTTGAGGCCACCGCCAGGCGTGTCCTGAGCCTGGGGCGGCGCAGCTGCAGCGACCGGCCGGGGGGAGGGCGCAGCCGGCTTCGGAGGCGCCGGAGCGGCCGAAGGCTTCAGCGGCGGAAGGTCGGGAGGCTCGTCCGGAGCATCGGGGATCTCGAATGAACTGGCCGGCACCTTGGGAGCCACCGGCGCCGGCGCGGACCCGGAGCGAGGCTGCATCCCCGCGAAGAGATCCTCGTCCTCGGCTGCGGGTTCGGCGATGTCGGGGATCGAGATCCTGGGCGATGGCTTGGGGATGGCCGGGGCCGCCGACGGGGCCGGAGCCGAGGCGCGCGGGATGGCCGGCGCGGGCGCGGCGGCCCGCGGGGCGGGCACGGCCGGACCCGAGGCCGTCACCATTGCGGCGACAGCAGGCCGGGGAGCGACCGCTGCCGGTCTCGGGGGAGGTGCCGTGCGCGGCGCGACGACGGCTCCGGCGGCCGAGCTCATCTTCTGCCGCAGGGTCTGGAGGTTGCCGCCGCAGCCCTTGCAGAACCTATCCCGGGGTCCGGTGGCGCCTCCGCAGCGCGGACAGAACAGGCTCAATTTGGCTCCTTGATACCCAGGGCTCTGCAGAACTATAATTTCACAGGACCCGCTGTAAATATAAGTCCGCCCGAAACGCTTGTCAAACGGACCCGATTCCTCCTTGGCGTCTTCATGGCCATTCCCGAAGCCTATCTGAAGCACGGCTCGAAGCGGTATCGCATCACCAAACCGATCTTCTCCGTGGGGCGCGAAGCCGGCTGCGACATCCTCATCAACGATGAGCAGCTCTCGCGCAAGCACGCGCTGATCGCCGCTGCCGACAGCCGCTTCTACCTCATCGATTTCAAGAGCAGCAACGGCGTGCAGGTCAACGGCCGCCGGGTCGAGGAATCGCTCTTGAACGACGGCGACAAGATCACCATGGGCGCCCAGGAGTTCATCTTCAGCGGACCCAGGTCCGACCTCGCCGACCGCGGCAAGGTTGCCGAGAAGCAGGCCGCCGGCGCCATCGCCGGCAAGCTCCTCTCCCCCGGCCAGGACCCGGGAGGCGACCCTGGCGAGTCCCTCGGCAAGCTCCTGAAGCAGGACACCCTCTCACTGCTCAAGAACCGCCAGATCGACAAGGCCGACTCCACCAACAAGCTCCTCATCCTCTACAAGGTCGCCACGGTCATCACCTCGGTGCTCGACATCAAGGAGCTGCTGAACAAGGTGATGGACCTGGCCCTGGAGGTGCTCTACGCGGACCGCGGCTTCATCATGATGCCCAACGAGAAGGGCGAGCTCTTGCCCGTCGTCAGCAAGAGCGTCGAGCGCGACGCGCCAAAGGGAGCCATCCTGCCCGTCTCCCGGTCGATCGCCCATTACACCTACGAAAAGGGCGATCCCGTACTCACCCAGGACGCCCTCATCGACAAGCGTTTCCAGCAGTCGGGCTCCATCCAGATGTACAACATCAGGAGTGCGATGTCGGTCGCCCTGCAGACCCGCAACAAGCGCCTGGGCGTCCTCTACATCGACAACCGCATCCAGTCGAGCTGCTTCAACGACGAGGATCTGAACCTGCTCATCGCCTTCGCCGACATGGTGAGCGTCGCCATCGACAACTCCAAG
>JACQZN010000034.1 GCA_016213845.1 Candidatus Wallbacteria bacterium | reverse complement strand
AGCCGGGGTTCTCTCGACTTCGCGCGTGCAGACTCTTCTGCCCGCTCTGGAGCCAGCTCCGGTCGAGCTGAGGCGCCACATACATGGCTCTCTCCAGCGGCTTCGAGGTTGCACGCATCACTGTCTCCCTTCGCCATGTGCGCGGCTCTCCCGCGCTCCGACTACTACGGAGACTCCGTCCCTCGGCCGAGACCAGGCGTGACTTGGTCGCTGTTCGCGGTTCGCTCCCGCGCCGCTCGGCTCGAGGTTCCCGTGTTCAAAGGAGGGACCCTTGGTGCTGTAGGTGGCTGGCTCTACCCCTGTCAGCGCAGACTGCTCACCCCTTCGGGACAGGGGAGCAGCGCGTCCATTGCGGGCGCACCCAGCGGTCGCATCGACACCGCCGAGCTCGGGCTGCAAGCTCGTCGCAGGCACGAGGTTCATGTTCATTCAGAGGCTTCCATCGTCAGCTTCGTCGGGACGGGCCTTCTCACCCGTCGTGACTCACCATGGCACCCGCGGTAGCCCACCTCGGGCGAACCCTCGTGGGCACTTTGGACCGCTCGGCTTTTGCAGGCCGCCCGTCCAATCCCGGGCGACGTTCGCGGTCCCCTTCTCCACCCGGCCCGACCCGGGCGAGGATGACGTCTTCTAGGTCATCGGTCTCTCCTTTGCTTTCACGGCACACCGATGCTCCACGCGTGGAGGCGATCCCCCGCGATGCGCTCGTTGCCCTCGCCGAGATTGCTGACGACGCTCGCCCCTGCGCGCCGGATCTGGACCGAGAGGTCCTTGTCCCTGCGCCCCAGGCGAATGGCGAAGGGACGGTTCACACCCGGCGGTCACGATGAACGTGGAGCTCCGGCCCGCGGCCTCCGCGACATGGAGACTTCACGGGACGCGGCACCTGACGGGCGAGGAGAGAAACCCGGGGGCGCGAGCCGGAGGCGAGCAATGTGAAGGCTCGGCGCGGGAGCTCGGACTAGATGGGATGAAGCGGCCGACGAGAGGCCGCTGCGCTCGATGGAGAAGGATAGCAAGGCGAGTCAGCTGGGCCGGGAGGAAGGGCATGGCGGCGGTGCCGATGTCAGAGCGAGGCCAGGCAGGACGAGGCGGGTGCGCAAAGAGGTAGTGATGGCTGACCTCCCGCCGGTCGCCGAAACTCCCGGCGCCCCCACGCGTTCAGAGACGCAATCGACCGGGGGCCAAGGGAGGTCAGCCGTGAGGAGTGTAGGACTGGATCTGGGCAGCAGGAAGATCGCGTATTGCGAGGTCGCTGGCGAGCAGGTCGTGGAGCGGGGCATGGTGACGGGGCTCGAGGGGCTACAGCGATGGCTGGGGCCGACGACGGAGCCCGCACGCGTTGCCATCGAGGCGTGTCGCGAGGCGTGGGTGGTGCACGACAAGCTGAGCGAGTGGGGCCACCAGGTGCTGCTGGTCGACACGACGCGATCGAAGCGGCTGGGGATCGGACAGCACGGCAGGAAGAACGACAGGATCGATGCGGAGGTGATTGCGCGAGCCGTCGAGCGAGGGGGCATCCCGGCTGCGCACGTGTTGTCGCCGGCGCGGCGGGAGCTTCGAGAGCACCTGTCGATACGACGGACACTCGTGGAGACACGGGCGCAGTACGTGATGACGATTCGCGGGATGATCCGGGGCCGGCATGCCAAACAGGTGGTGGGGACGTGCCGGACGAAGGACTTCGTGGCGAAGCTGCACGAGACGGCGCTCGGTGAGCCGACGCGCGAGCTCGTCGCCCCGTTGGTCGCGGCGCTCGAGGTCGTCGAGGAGCAACTGCGCGTGGTGGATCAGAAGGTGGAGCAACTGTGCGCACGCGAGCCGGTGGTGCTGCTTCTCTCGACGGCGCCGGGTGTGGGTCGGATCGTGGCCGCCGCGTACGTGTCGGTGATCGACGACGCGGAGCGGTTCGACAAGGCCCACCAGGTGGGAGCGTACCTGGGGCTCGCGCCCAGCGAGGACTCGACGGGGGGAAACCGGCGCATCGGAGGGATCACGAAGAAGGGCAACGCCTACATGCGGGCGCTCCTCATCGAGGCGGCGCACTCGATCCTGCGGCTCAAGGACTAGGACGATCCGCTGCACCGATGGGGTGAGGCGCTCGTCGAGCGGCGGGGCCTCCGGATCGCGGTCGTGGGGCTGGCACGGCGGCTCGCGTGCGTCCTATGGTCGATGTGGCGCACCGGTACCGTGTACGAGCCGGCGCGACTGGCGCTCAGCGGCTCCCACGGGCTGCGCGCGCAGGCCCAGAGCCTCGCGATGCAGGCGAAGGCGCTCGAACGGGCCGCGAAGAAGACCAAGTCACGGCCGAGCCGGATCCGTCCGGTGCCTGGCGAGGAGGTCAGCACGCAGACATGAGCCGCTCGCCGCGGAGTCCGCGGCGGGGCGACGAAGAATCGCGCCGCTGAGCGCGGGTGACAGAGAGCCACCAAGTCGGCGGTGGATGAGCGCGCCGACTCCGAAGACCCCTGAGCACACCTGCAAAGGAGTGCCGGGCAAGTCGTGGACTAGATTGCGCCTCCACCACCTCTCTCGAACCCCCAACTGCGTGCCGGGCCGAGGACGTCGACGACCGAGTCGGGCCCGAGACCGCGAATAGTCGATCGACCAAAGCTCGACGGAGCCCGGCGACGGCGCGACGAACACGAGGCAGGAACAAGGAGCCGACGACGGCATCCGAAGGGACACGTGCATGCGAAGCGCACCAACGAAGCCGACGCCAGGACGACGAAAGAACACGGAGGCGAAGAATTCTGGGTTGACAGGTCGGCCGCTACATAGTCGGAGTCGGACTCGGACTCGGACTAGATGGGATGAAGCGGCCGACGAGAGGCCGCTGCGCTCGATGGAGAAGGATAGCAAGGCGAGTCAGCTGGGCCGGGAGGAAGGGCATGGCGGCGGTGCCGATGTCAGAGCGAGGCCAGGCAGGACGAGGCGGGT
>JACQZN010000033.1 GCA_016213845.1 Candidatus Wallbacteria bacterium | reverse complement strand
CCGCTGCTGGTTCGCTACTGGCCGCGATACACGCTGCTCGAGAGGGCCCGGCACCGCGTGCTGCCCGGGATGACCGGCTGGGCGCAGGTCAACGGCCGCAACGCCATCACCTGGTCGCGACGATTCGAGCTCGACCTCTGGTACGTGAGAAACTGGTCGTTCGCTCTCGACCTGCGGATTCTCTGGCTGACGGCCAGCGCCGTGCTGTCCAGAAGAGACGTCGAGCGATCGGAGAGCGTCGTGATGCCGGAGTTCATGGGCACGGACGCCGGCTCGCATCCGGAGCCGGCTGGCTCAGACGGCCGACAGCCGAATCAGCCAGGCGCGTGAGCCCCGCCCGTGCCTCCGTAGACGGCCTCAGAACTGGGCCGGCCCCGGAAGTCGTTCCCGCTCGAAGTCGAAGCTGAGAATCGCGTCGACGACTCTCTCGGATGCTCGGCCATCTCCGTACGGGTTGATCGCTCGCGCCATCGCTGCATAGGCAGCAGGGTCCGTGAGCAGCCGCGAGGCCTCGGCCGTGATCCGCTCCGGGTCGGTCCCGACCAGTCGCACGGTTCCGGCGTCGACGGCTTCGGGACGCTCGGTGGTTTCGCGCAAGACCAGTACTGGCTTTCCCAGGGACGGGGCTTCCTCCTGAATTCCCCCCGAATCGGTGAGCACGAGCGTCGATCGGTTCATCAGCTGGACGAACGGCTCATAGCTTAGCGGCTCGATGAGGCTGATTCTGGCATGGCCGCCCAGCAGCCGGCGAACGGGACCTTGCACGTTGGGATTGAGATGGACCGGGTAGACAATCTGGACGTCTTCGAATCGGTCCGCGATCGCCAGCAGCCCACGACACAGGTCCTCGAACGGCCCGCCAAAGCTCTCGCGCCTGTGAGCGGTAACGAGCAAGACGCGGCGACCGGACTGGAGACACTCGGCCACTTCGCCCGGGAACTCGTAGCCCTGCCGCACCGTGGCCAAGAGCGCATCGATGACCGTGTTCCCTGTGATGACGATTCGCTCCGCGGGAACCCCTTCGGCCAGCAGATTTTCGCGGGCCTTTGGAGTTGGGGCGAAGTGAAGAACGGCCAGGTGGCTTGCGAGTGTGCGATTGATCTCTTCGGGAAAGGGCGAGTACCGCTGCCCGGTCCGAAGCCCTGCCTCCAGGTGCGCGACGGGAATGCGAAGGTAGAAACCCGCGAGCGCCGCGACGAACACCGTGGTCGTATCGCCCTGCACCACCATCAGATCGGGCCGCTCCTCCTGCAGCACGGTCTTCAGACCCAGCAAGACGCGGGAGGTCACGTCGAACAGATCCTGGCCGGGTTTCATCACGTCCAGATCGTGGCGCGGCACGATGGAGAACAGCTCGAGCACCTGGTCGAGCATCTGCCTATGCTGGGCGGTGACGATCTCGACCGGCTCGATGCGCTCCGGGAACTGACGCATCCGCCGGATGACGGGTGCCATCTTGATGGCCTCGGGCCTGGTGCCGAAGACGGTAGCTACCTTCAGGGCCGGACCGGAGCCGGGGACCTTCTCAGCCTGTCCAGGGTTCGTTGTCATCGTCGACATGACCTTTCATGCGCGTTGCGAAGCGCGCCCTTGGCCGCTCGGGCTTCCTCGCTCACCGGCCGGCGCCTGCACCCGAGACAATGGCGGACTCCAGCCGTTCCTCCATTTCATGGCGGGTCACGAGTCGATCGCTCTTGGCGGACTCGACGGCCGCCAACGACGCAAGAGTGGTCGAAATCAGAGACTCGAAACCGATGGCCGGCTCGCGGCCTTCGCGAGCTCGCTCGAGGAACTCGGTCACCTCCGCAGCGTGCCCCTTGTCCTGCTTCCAGAGCCAGCGCCGAGAGAAGCCGGACACTCCGTACCCGCGCAAGCTCACAAAGTTGTCGAGGGCAAGGATGCGCCCATCGAAAAACACTTCGATCCTCTCCTTGCTGAACGACTTGTGCCCGTTTGCCAGATAGTGCAGCGTGCCCTGGGAACCGTCCTCGTATCGAAGGACGATCGTCATCTTGTCCTCGCCGTCGACTCCGGAGAAGCAGCTTGCGCGCAGGTCCGTCCACGAGCTGCCGACCAGGTGCTCCATCAGATCGAGCCAATGACAGGCCTCCCCCACGATCCGCCCTCCCCCGACCGCCGGGTCCTGACTCCAGTGATCCTTTGGGATGAAGCCAGCGTTGATCGTTGAGAGAACTGCGGCAGGGCCTTGCCTGGCAGCCAGTAGCCGCTTCATGTCCAATGCCAGCGGAGAGAACCTGCGATTGAATCCGACCATCAGGTGTTGACCAGGTGAGGCCGATCGCCGGGCGGCACAGACCTGGGCCAAGCCGGCCAAGCCGATCGCCAGTGGTTTCTCCACGAACACGTGCTTCCCGCTCTCCAGAAACGCCGCGGCCATGGGCGCGTGCAGGGCGTGGGGCGTCGCAATCACCGCGACACCCACGTCGGGTGCGTTCAGCGCTCCGCGCCAGTCGGTCGAAGCCGTTCGAAAGCCGAACTGACGCGCGGCAACTCCGCTGCTGGATCCGCTGGAGCTCGAGATCCACTCGAGCTGCGCGCCTGCCGCGCGAAACGCCGGAATCAAAGTTCCCCGCGCAAATCGGCCTGCGCCGATGAAGGCCACGCCCTGGGGTACTGAAGCGGCCGGGACGGCCGCTCCCTCGGGCTTCGGGGAACGAAGCTGAAGGGTCCGGTCCGTGGCGCCCTCCCGGGCCGCATCGTACTCCAGCAGGATGCCCAGCGCGTCCCCTCCCCCGCGTAGACGCTCGTAGGCTTCGCCCGCGCGCTCCAGCCGAAAGGTATCGGAGATCAGCGGGGCGATCTTCAGCCCCCCCGATCCGATCGCGCCGAGCACGGCCTCGAAGTTTCGCTGCTCAGTCCAGCGCACGTAGGCGAGAGGGTAGTCCGTCCCCTGCTCCTCGTAGGCCGGGTCGTACCGCCCGGGACCATACGAGCACGACACCTGGAACCGGATCTCCTTCTCGTAGAAAACGGCTCGCGGTAGCGAGAGCCCTACCACGCCGACGAGGACGACGCGGCCTCGCTTGCGACACATCGCCGCCGCCTGCTCGATCAGCGAGTTGCTTTCGGTCGAAGCGGCGATCAGAACCCCGTCGGCCAGTCGGCCACCAGACCGGCCGGCTATCGCCGCCACGATCTGATCTGTCGGCATCGGCGCCATGGCCTCGATCCCCAGCTGGCCAGCCAGCCGCGCCCGATGGCTAGAAGGTTCAATGCCAATCACGCGGCACCCCGAGGCTTTCAGGAGCTGCGCTGCCATGAGACCTACGAGCCCCAGCCCCTGGACGATGATGGTCTCTCCCAGTGTGGGCTCCACGAGCCGGACGCCGTGCAACGCAATCGACGCAATCACGGTGGCGCTCGCCTCGGCGCTCGAAACGCCCTCGGGAACTCGGCATGTCAGTCGTTCGGGGACCGAGACCACTTCGGCGTGCGCGCCGTTGGACGCTACCCGATCGCCGGGCGAGCAGCTTGTCACGCCGGCCCCGGTCTCGAGCACCACACCCGAGTTGCAGTACCCCAGTGGCAGCGGCTCCTCGAGCCGCGACTGGACGGCCTCGTAGGCGGCCATGACCCCGTCGGTTCTGGCCTTGTCCAGTACCTGCCGGACCTTGTCCGGCTGCTTCATCGCCTTCTCGATCCAGCCCGCCCGTGCGAAGTCCTGGAGCATCCGCTCCGTTCCCGACGAGATGAGACTGTGGGTGGTACGGATCAGGACGTGACCTGCGCTCACGCCTGGTGCTGGCACCTCGGCGATCTCGAGAAGGCCGCTCTTCAGATTTTGCAGAAGCTGACGCATGATCCCCCGGCAGGCGCTACCAGCGGACCCGCGGACCCCGGCCGAGGCTGCGTAGAGTACCACGAAGCCAGGGTCCGGGCAACTCGAAGCGACAGGCCCTTCCTGGAAGGCGGGACGCCCATTGCCTCAGGACGATGGCGGGACCCGGCGCGCATCGAGAAACTGCCGGGCCCATGTCTCGATGCACATCAGGGAGAAGATCGGGTAGGAGGCATCGACCAGCTGCCGGCGGTTTGCGTCGACCAGCGCTGCCACCGCAGCAGGATCGAACCAGCCCCGGCGCGAGATAGACTCCTTGCCGAGCAGCTCCTCGATTTTGGGGGTCAGATCCTCGAGAATCCACTTCCTGAGAGGAGCACCGAATCCGGACTTGGGGCGGGTGAGCACATCGTTGGGAAGCGTCGCTCGCATGCTCTCTCTCAGCAAGTGCTTGCCCGTCAGCCCCTTCATCTTCATGCCCGGAGGAAGCCGAGTCGCGAATCGGACCAGATCCAGGTCCAGCAGCGGCACGCGGACTTCCACCCCGGACGCCATGCTCATCTTGTCGGTGTAGTTGAGATTGTGGTCGGGGAGGAAGTGCTTCGTATCCAGATAGAGCATCTGATTCAGCGGGTTGGTTTCGCGAGGAATGCGCGCCAGCGTCTTCCTCAATTGGCGCAGCGGATCGAACTCGCTGGCGCCCGGGTTGACGTCCTTGGCAAAGAGACCCTGCAGGAGTCGGTCCTCGGCCCAGGTCAGATACGTGAGGAGACGCTCCTGCGGCGGCAGATGCGCATGTTCGAAGACGCGCCGGAAGCGACGAGCCCAGGCCGGCTTCGTCGGCAGCAGTTGACTGAAGGCCGCCAGCCCTCGTAGGGCCGGTCCGGGCAACCAGCCCCACCAACGCTCCAGGACAATCGAAAGATGGCGCCGGTACCCGGCGAGAATGTCGTCGCCGCCCGTCCCGGACATCAGCACCTTGATCCCATCCTCGTGCGCTTGCCTGCAGATGAGAAGGAGGTTCAGCGGCGCCGGATCGGCCAGCGGCTCGTCCAGCAGATAGACCATCTCGTCCAGCAAGTCGAGGACGTCGACCTGGACCCGGATCTCGCGCAGCTCGATACTGAACTGCTTGGCGACCCGCCGTGCATAGTCGATGTCGGGGACAAAGCCCTCGTCGCCATCCGACTCCGAGTTCACCATGGTGTAGGCGCGAATCCGACTCCCCGGATTCAGCCGCCGCATCAGTGCCACCACGGTGCTGGAGTCGAGCCCCCCGGAGAGAAACGCGCCGACCTCCACGTCGGACATCATCTGCCGGCGGACTGCCCGCTCCAGGAGCTGCTCCAGTCGGTCAGCAGCCTCTCTCTCGGTGCAGTCCTCCAGCTCCCCGGTGTAGGGGATATCGTAGTAGGCCCACCTCCGCACGATCCGGCCGCCTTCCACCCACATGGCCTCACCGGGTTCGAGCTTGCGCACGGACTTCAGCATCGTCGCCGAGCCGGGTGCCCACAGAAACGTCATGTAGCTGCGGATCGCGTCGAAATCGACGTCGCGCGAAACCGACCTGGCGCAGAGCAACGCCTTGAGCTCCGAGGCGAAGAAGAAGCCTTCGGAGGTCTCCGCGTAGTAGAGCGGCTTCACCCCGAGAGGGTCCCGAGCGAGCAGAAGTCTCTGCGTTCGTCGATCCCAGAGCCCAAAGGCGAAGATGCCGTCAAGGCGCTCGAGCATACCTTCGCCGAGGTCTTCGTAGAGATGCACGAGCACCTCGGTGTCGGTGCGGCTCTTGAAGGCGTGCCCCCGGGCAACCAGCTCCGCCCGCAACTCCTGGAAGTTGTAGATCTCGCCATTGAAGGTGACCCAGACCGATCCATCCTCGTTGCACATCGGCTGGTCCCCCTCGGGGCGCAGGTCGATGATCGAAAGCCGCCGGTGGCCCAGACCGACCCGGTCCGAGGCATCATGCCAGCAGCCGCTCGAATCCGGTCCGCGGTGTGCCACGGCCTTCGTCATCTCCCCCAGGAGCGACGGATCATGCAATCCGACGTAGCCCGTGATTCCGCACATGACCTGGTCACATCTCCGGCCCCTGCCGGCTGGTCCGTCCCGATCGAGCGGACGGGAGCGGCTGTGGCCTTTCCTGGATTCTAAGCGAGGAAACCTTCGCCAGCGCCTGAAACGCGCAATTGACTCCGGTTGATTGTAAGCCAGACACGGGTTCGGCTCAGAGCGCTCGAAGTTCCTCGAGCACAGTGCGCAGGCCGTCGCGCCGGCGTTCGTAGGTGAAGAAGTCTAGCACGCGTCGCCGGCCCGCGCGCGATCGCTCTTCCCAGAGCTGCGAAGATTCGAGCAGGCGCTGCGCGTCGTCGACATAGCCGGCGATGTCCTCTCGGCCTCGAATGAAGGCCGCCTCGCCCGTGAGCTCGAGAAGAGCACCTGCTCCGGTGGTGAGCACAGGAACTCCACAGCTCATCGCCTCCGCGACCGCAACGCCGAATCCCTCGAAGATGGAAGGCTGCAGATAGATGGATGCCCGCTGCAGCAGGGCAATCTTCTCGGGCGTGTCGATGCGGCCCGGAAACTCGACAGAATCGGCGCAGCCCAGGTTCGCCGCCAGCGACTGAAGCGCCGGATAACCGGAACCCTTGTGTCCGGCGATGACAAGGCGCACGCCCGGAATTCGCTGCCGCAAGCCCGCCAGGATGCGAATGCTCTCGGGCATGCCCTTGCGGACGGGATTGTCTCCCTCCATCCACCCGATTGTGGCGAGGAGGGGCTGGCGAGGCGCCCCTCCCGGTACATAGCGCTCCGCGTCAATCCCGAGTGGGACGCAGGCGGGCCGGGTCACGGGAAAGGCCCGCGCAACGCCGTCGGCCTCCAGGCGGGAGACGAACACGTTGGCCTTCGCCGTGACGAGGGCGCTTCGCAGCAGGGCCCGTTGCCATGCCGGGCGAAACGCGTACCCGCTCGGCGGCAGCGGCATGTCAAGGTCGAACACGCCCGTGACCACGCAAGGCCGGCCGGCCAGCCGCGCCCGCAAGGCCCAGGGCAGCGCCCGGGACCACCACCAGACAAACCACAGATCGTAGGAGCGAGCCAGTCCCGCCAGCGAGTTCTCGAGAGTCACCTCGAAGCCGAGCTCCGTCAGAGCTCTCCTATCCTGGTTGTAGAACTCGTTGTAGAGGAAGATGCTCTTGTCGGGAACGGGCGCATAGAAACATGCGCTCCTGGATAGCTTGCTCATCTCGGGAGTATGCCCCCGCGTCCGGAGGACCCGGCCCATCCCGGCAGTCTCCCGGGGGCCCGGTCCGGCAACGAGTCTAGTCGCGCGATCCGCCCTCCGTCAACGTCAGCAGAAACTCGGGGACAAACGACTCGTCTTCTGAATTCACCTGAGCTCTCGGTTCGACGACGCATCAGGAAATGAGTCGTGTGTCCCTCCATTTCGCGCGCACTCAGTCACCCCCGTTCCGCGCTTGACTCGGCCCGACCACCTTCTTATACTCGTGCACCTCTCGGAAGTCAGCCCGGGACCGGCAGTTCCGACCGTTCGGTCGAGACCCGAACGCCGTCGGGGGAAGTGCCCACGAGCCGGCCCCTGGCCTGCCGCGCGAGGAGGAACCGAAGTCCATGAAGTCACTCTGCATACTGGGTTTGGGGTACGTCGGTTTGCCGACCGCCAGTCTCTTCGCCACCGCAGGCCTGAAGGTGACCGGAGTGGACACCAGCCCCCACGTCGTCCGCTCTCTCAAGGACGGCTTCGTCCACATCGAGGAAGCCGGACTCAACACGGTCGTAACGGCTGCTCTCGCCAGCGGCAACCTCGTGGTCGAAGCCCGCCCGGTGGAAGCCGACGCCTTCATCATCTGCGTACCAACCCCGGTTCGCGCCGACCACACCATGGACGATGGCGCCATCCGGTCCGCCGCCGAGAGCCTCATCTCCGTTCTCAAGCCCGGAAATCTGGTCGTCCTCGAATCAACGGTCTCTCCCGGCACCACCCGGAACTTCCTGATTCCGATCCTGGAAAAGAGCGGCTTGAAGGCCGGTGAAAACCTCCACGTCGCCTACTGCCCCGAGCGCGTGTTGCCCGGGCACGTGCTGCGCGAGCTGATCCAGAACGACCGGATCATCGGCGCCACCGACGAGACTTCGGGCCGGATCACTCGAGAGCTCTACTCGAAGGTGGTCGAGGGCAACATCGCCGTCACGGACTCGACCACGGCCGAACTGTCGAAGCTGATGGAGAACACGTACCGCGACGTGAACATCGCCCTCGCCAACGAGTTCTCGGAGATCTGCAACCACCTGGGCGCCGATGCCCGCGAAGTCTTTCGGCTGGCCAACCGGCATCCTCGGGTGAAGATTCTGTCACCCGGTCCCGGTGTCGGAGGGCACTGCATCCCGGTCGATCCCTGGTTCCTCGTGGAGGCCTGCCCGGACCTCTGCCGGCTGATTCGAACCGCCCGGGAAGTGAACGATGGCCGGCCAGCCCAGGTCGTCCAGCGCCTGCGCCAGATTGTCGGGAACCCGCCCGGGCGCAAGATCAGCCTCCTGGGCCTGACCTACAAGCCCGACGTGGACGATGTGCGAGACAGTCCCGCCATCCACGTGATGGAGTTGCTCAAGCAGGCCGAGTACGGGCTAGGCCTCTACGATCCTCACGTCAAGCGCTCGCCTTTCGAGCTTCACGGGCTCATCCCGGCCCTGGAGTCGACGGACTGCATCGTCATCCTGACCGACCACAGCGAGTTCAAGTTCCTCGACCCCAGGCAGATCGCCTCCGTGGTCCGCTCCAAGCACGTCCTCGACACGCGCGGCAGCCTGGACGCCTCTCGCTGGGCAGCCGAAGGGTTCACCGTGCACCGGTTCTAGGGACCCCCGACACTCATGGGGCTCGGAAGGGGGGGCACGCTCCCGAGCTCTCGGCGGGCCCCGTCCCGGGGCGCGACGTCAAAGTTCCCAACAACCTCAGGTACTTCGCGGCCAGGCTTGCGCGGGAGTAGTTTGCCTGGACGAATTCTCGCCCGTTGGCGGCCATCTCGGCACACCAGTCGGGCCGGCTGGCCAGTTCCCGGATCCGAGCGGCCATCTCGGCCGGGTTCTCGGGCTCGACGAACACTCCAGACCGGGCCGAATCCACCACGAGTTCCCTGGCCACACCGTCGATGGCGAGCAAAGTGGGCTTCTGGCACGCCATGTAGTCGAAGACCTTGTTCGGGTACACCGTGCGGAACGTGTCCGCTTTTTTCAGGATCGCCGCCCCCACGTCGATGGCCTGGAGAATCTCGGGCATCTCGCGCTTGGGCACAGGACCGAGAGCCTGGAAATTCTCGAGCCCCCGCCGGCGAGCCTCTTCGACCAGCGGCTGCCGTTCGGGGCCGTCGCCGACTGTCACGAGCAGGATGCCCTTGTCCTGGCGCAGGAGCTCGGCAGCCTCCAGGAACTGCACGAGGTGATTGGCCAGGCCATGGGCGCCGGCATACAGCACAACGAAACGGTCGCCCCAGCCGTACCGCTCTCGAACGGGATTCAGCCTGGGGCCAGGCTCGAACAGATCCAGGTCCGCGCCATTCGGGATCAACTCGATCTTCTCGTGCGGCGCCAGTCCTCTCGAGACGATGTCCGTGCCGAAAGCGGGCGTCAGCACGACGATTTTCTGGGCCAGGCGATACACCGCTCGCTCCAGGAGATACAGGAGCCGCGCCAGGAGCGAGCCCTCACTCAGAACCCCCATCACGATGGCGCTCTCGGGCCACAGGTCCCTTACTTCGAAGACGAGCGGACACCTCTTGAGCCACGAAAGCAGGATCCCCGGAACTGCCACGATGAGCGGCGGCGAGGTGGCCACGACGACCTCAGCGCTGCCCGCGTGAAGGGCTCCGGCCCATACCGCGCTGAGCATGAACACGAAGAAACCGATCATGCGGCCAATGAAGCCCCGGCCGTACACCTCCGGCACATAGCACCGATGTACGGTCACGGCGCCCACTGTCTCGGACCTGACCCAATGACCCACGTACCTCTCGGGCCGCTTCATCGTTCCGTGCTCGACCTGTCCGGCGACCACGGTGACCTCGTGACCGGCCTCGCTCCAGAAGCGGGTCAACTCGTTGAATCGGGAGCCGCCGCCGCCTTCCTGAAAGAGAAAGTACTGGTGGATGACGAGAATCTTCATGGCGAGCTCACTGGGTCGGTTTCGAATCCGGAGCAGGGAGCAAATCGATCCGTTGCGGGGCCTCCCCAGGAAACACGACTCTCTCTAGCTCCAGTTCCGGAGCCGCTGCCCCGTCGAGGGGATAGACGAACGTGATGAAGCGCACCGGCCCAGGCGCGTCGACGGTTGCTAGCAGAACGGCCCTCTCCTGCCGGACACCGTAGCATCTGGAGCTCCAACCCTCGAGCCTGGGGACCGTTTGCCCCCGGTAGACATGAAGCTCTGCGTCTGCCGGGGAGGCCAGCTCGAGGCGCCAGCGGGAATCCTGGGCCAACACGCCATTCGTGTCCCGGATCCAGTCGTCGTCGTCGAGGTGCCAGCGCAATACGAACCGGTGGCGGCCTTCTGCGGCGAGGTCGTCGACGATGCACCACCGGTCGCCGCATCGCAGGATGCGCCTCCTGTGGCGAACGGGATTGGTGAGCCTGCAATAGCCCTCGTGCTCCCCGGACCAGATCTGAACCGGCGATGCGGCAGAAGTGGAGCACTCGAGCACTCGCGAGCGAGTCCAGTGAAACCAGAGGAACCTGGGACCTCTCTCCATCTGATCTTGCTCGTCGACCTCGACAGTGTTGTGGGCCGCGGTGGAAGCAAAGTACCTGCCCCAGGGAGCTGGCGCGTTGTAGCTGTAGGTCCCGGAATCGGCAAGCAGGTTCCTGCGACCGACCCAGAGATCCAGGTGGAGCATGTCCGCCTGTGAGGGGCGGTGCCGATACGAGTGGCAGCGGACCATCGCCCAGCTGGTCGTTCCTGGGAGAGAGTAGTATCCACCCTCGGCGGCAACGAGGGTGCGCCTCCGGAGTTCGGTTACGCTGCCGCTGGCACGGGCGTGCCCTCCGCCGTCCGGAAGTCCGAGTGCACGTTTCAAGGCTTTCACGATCGGCCTGAAGTCGGCCGGGTCCGCCACGGCAGCTCCGAAGACATAGCTCCCGTCGTTGGCGCCGTAGTTGGGCACGTGGCCCGTCTGGGGCTCGATGAGGTGCTCCAGGAATCTGCACGCCTGCTCCAGTCGAGTCGAGATCACGGGGGATAGGCCAAGCCCGTGGCAGCCAGCGACTTCGAGCGCCCAGAGGCAGTCCTCCAGAGCGAGCCTCTCATAGACAAGTGAGTGCTGCACATAGGACCCGTCCGTGTAGAACTGGCGGAGGATCTCCTCTTCCAGCACGCGGCAGCCCTGCCTCACCCAGCGGGTAGAGTCCGGATGCCAGGCGCACTCGAGGCCGGCCGTCAGGAGCCCTGCGGCTTCGCTGATCCCGTGATTGTTGCACTGGGAGATGGCGTAGTCGATGTTCGCCTCGATGCGGCTCCCGTGAACTGCAAGCGCAGAGCGGAGCGATTCGACTCGCCGAGCCGTGCTGGCCCGGTGGCCGGAGAACTGGTGAAAGGCCTGGACCAATGCGATCAGACGCAGGGCCACTTCCTGGCCGCACATCCAGTTGGGGCCCAGATTCGGCGGGTTCCGGTCCCGCCAGTCCTCCCAGAGCCGCCAGAAAAGCTCTCCCCAGCGCGGGTCGCCGTCCTGCCTGTCCGCGGCCGCCAGAACCAGGGCCCAGCGAAAGCGCGACAGCTCCCAGACGTACTTGATGTCCCCCTGGGCAGAGTCCAGATCCTCGAGCGCGCTCCAGTGGAGATCGCTCCGAAGGCGGCGGCCCGTGAGGGGGTTCACGTGCCAGTCGGGCGGACAGCCGGCCTCCACCCAGTGGTGACCGAAGAGCAGGAAAGCCCCGCGCTCGATCTCCTTGGCCTCGGCTACCGCGCGCTCCGGTTCCGAAAGCCAGATGCCCGGCCTGCGGCTACTCGATGTGGGCGGAGACGCGTCCTGCGCGCCCGGGTACGGCCATTGCTCCCATGGCTTCGCCGGAGAATCCCGCTGCAGCAGCCCAGCCCTGCGCTTGAACTGGTAGAAAGCCCGGTAAGCGCACCAGGCTGGACCCATCGTACGTGCCAGCTCCCAAAGACGTGCGATCCGGCTCACGGCCGTTGAAAACCGGGGCCGTGTGGATGTTGTCATCGAGAATGCAGGACGCGTCACGGAAGCTTACCTGTATAGCACGCGCTAGGCGTAGCAAAACAGCCGGGTCAGGCCTCGCCTAGGTCGACCCAGACCGGGTTGACAGGGCACAGGACGAGGGGTATCCTGCGCGGTCCCCTCAACGCCGAGCCTGTCCCCGATGGGCCGAACAGTCAGCTCCGCGAGTAAGAGGACTTGCTCCGGTCGGAACTCGGAATTTGGTAGGGAGGCACAGCGTGAACAAGATCATCATCGTCGGCGCCGGTGACTTCGGACGGGAGATGGCCCAATGGGTGAGCGCCACCGTTTTGCCCGAGACGGGTGCTCTGGCCGGCTTCATCGACGACCGGGCCGATGCGCTGGCCGGACGCGACCTGGAGGTTCCCTTGCTGTCCGGCATTACGACTCACAGCCCACAACCGGACCAGTTGCACGTCATGGCCATTGCCGACCCGAAGGCGAAGCTGGCTGTCGGTTCGAGCCTGCTCCAACGAGGGGCTCGGTTCTTGACCTTCATTCACCCCAGGGCGCTCATTGGTTCACGCGTGACCATCGGAGTCGGTGCGGTGTTCTGCCCCAACGCGGTCGTGTCGTCGGATGCGCGCATCGGTGATTTCGTGACCGTCAACCTGGGCTGTACCGTCGGCCACGACACCGAGCTCGGAGACGGCTGCACTCTCAGTTGCCAGGTGGACATCGCAGGCTGGGCCAAGATTGGCAAAGGGGCCTTCTTCGGGAGCCACGCAACGGTGCTCCCGCGGGCGACCGTTGGCGATTTCGCCAAGGTCGGCGCTTGCAGCGCGGTGCTTCGCAGCGTCGATGAGGGAACCACGGTCTTCGGCGTTCCAGCCAGAAGGGTCGCCTAAGAGCCTACGATCCGCTCCCCTCCGGTTGGCTCGCCGCGATCTGGTGTCCCCTGATCGGCCCGATCGCCCGGAGCCCCTCCCGAACCCCACAAAGGGTTGCTCGGATAGCGGACCAGTCGCCGCAGAGCAACCGCTTTCCGACGCGCATCACCAGCAGCACCAGGAGAGGGCAAATCGGCAGCGGCGCCCAGCGGAAGAAAAAGCGAAACGAGGAAGTCGTGTTCAGCTCGAAGCCCCGTGAGCTCAGCGCTCCCAGCGTGCCGCTTCCGGAGTGCCAGAGCCTGGACCCGGTGGCCACAGCCAGCTTCCATCCCGCTCGTCGTAGTCGGAAGCCGAGGTCTGCGTCCTCCCAGTACATGAAGAACCCCTCGTCCAGCAGCCCCTGATCCTCGAGCGCCTCTCTTCTCAACAGCAGACTACACCCAGTGATCCAGTCCGGCGGTCTCGAGTGCGACACGGACGCCCGGCTCAAGCCGTACCAGAGACTGGCGCGCCCGCCGCCCCAGTGTTGCACTCGATCGCGCAGCTGCAAGTCGAGGATGAGACTACCGACGGCACCGATCCGCTCATCACGACAGGCTTCCTCGACGAGCGCCGTCAGGGCGTGTGGATCGACCTCGGTATCGTTGTTCAGTACCCAGACGTAGCGAGCTCCTCGCGCAAGTGCCCATCGAATTCCGGTATTCTGCCCCCGGGCGAATCCGTAGTTGGCGTTGTTCTCCACGAGCTCCAGCTCCGGGAAGAGCTGACGGATTCGATGGACGGAACCGTCCGTGGAGCCGTTGTCTACGACGACGACTCGGAAGTTCGGGTAGTCGAGCTTCTTCAGGGACTCGAGACAGGCGAGCGTCACCTGGAACCGGTTCCAGTTGAGGATGCTGATGTAGACCAGGGGTGCTTCGCTCGACAAGTGACACTCTCCCGAGTCAACCGGGATCGGGAGCCCTACCCTATTTCGGGACGCGGACGGGTGTCAACTGATCCGGGGCCCAGGGGTGCGAATCTGCAGGGCCGGTTTCGCCCGCTACGCAGGCGATCACAGTCTGCGGAAGAACACGATTTTCATCGCCGAGCGCGCTCGCTCAGCCAACCAGTCGCGCTCGGGCCCCTCCAGTATCGCCGACCACGCAAGAAGAACCGACGCAATCGAGGCAGCAGCAGCCAGGAGTATCCGGGCCAGCAGCCGATCTGGAAGCAAGGCGTGAATCGAAACGCTCGGCAGCGCAACAAGCAGAAGCAGTCTGACTAGCGCAGCCATGCTCGTTCGCAGGATCATCCTCCGTGGCAGGTTCAGCGCGGTTTCCACCGTGGTCGGAATGAGGCTCAGATTCAAGAGAAGGCCGGTGCCGAGAAACGTGAAAACTATCGTCGGCAAAGGCGGGGTCGGAAGAAGCCAGGCGGCCGCTCCGGCCGCGCACGTGCTGGCGAAGGAGACAGACAGTACGACGCGGGAGAGCTTGCGATGGCGATTGAGCGCTACGGCCAGATAGGTCGGAGCGGAAACGACTGCATCGCCCAGCAGGCCGACGGCAAACACCAGGAAGAAGCTGCTGCCGAGAAGCATGGAGCTATCCAGCCAGGCGGAGATGATGTCCGTGCCGAGCAGACACGTGTCGATCCCCAGGACGAAGGAGACGACCATTCCCCACTTCAGGAGAAGCTGGAGCAGGAGCTCCACCTTGTCGTCTTCTCCCAGACTGGAGAACTTGATCACATAGGGCTGCAAGGCGCTCGAGATGACATTCAGCGGTACGGGCAGCATCACCTTGAATATCGTCAGGAGAAGGTAGACTTGGGGCAGGGTGCTCAGGGGACAGAAGGTAGCAACCAAGAGATTCAGTATCTCTCGCTGGAGCAGAATGGAGAGCGATATCGGCAGGAAATGTAAGGAGTTGATGAAGATGAACCGGGCCAGGGCCGGGTCGTAGTAGCTCGGACGCAGATTCAGAAAGGGATGCCGATAGCGAAGAAGAGGCCAGGCGCCGGCGGTCACGACCAGTAGCAAGCTGCTCGTGACCAGCATGAGGCCGGGCACCCCGCCGCCGAGCACGAGGACCGCGTAGATGGCGGCAACGAAGAGGAATGGCAGAACCAGCTCGAAGAAATGGCGCCACGCTAGGTCTCTCAAGCCAGCCAACGCGCCCAGAAAAATCAGAAGAGGCACCCGCGCCAGAGTCAAAGTTGCCATCACGAGCCCGAGCAGGATCGCCTGATGCGCCGAAGCGAACGTGGAGGATTCCGGCAGCGCCCAGGGAATTGGCGCTAACGGCACGACGATCCAGAGAACTGCGACGAGCGCCGACACAATCCCCAGGGAGAGAAAGAACGCGGAGGCCAGCACGGCCTTCACTCGCGCGCGATCTCCTCGCGCGTACGCCTCGCCCGTCAGGTTCATGACGGACTGTCCGAACCCCATGTCGAGAAGCAACAGGTAGTTGGAG
This sequence comes from Candidatus Wallbacteria bacterium, assembly GCA_016213845.1. GTDB lineage: Bacteria > Muiribacteriota > UBA6191 > JACPRK01 > JACPRK01 > JACPRK01. The sequence continues at coordinate 39,690 of JACQZN010000033.1, read as the reverse complement.
CCGCTCTGGAACAAGGTCCAGAGTCCGAAGGCTGGCCGGGGAAGGTACTGGAGATAGAGCGGAAGTACGATGAGCTGGACGCCGGCCTTCAGGAGCATGTGCGCGAACATCGCAAGCGTGGCCAGGGCCGTCCGGATCGTGCCGCTCTCGCCTCGGGCGCGTAGCTCCTCCTCGTCCGGGGAATCCACATCCGGATCGGAGGGTTGGGCGCGACTATTCAACTCGTGCTCGCTCAAGGAGCTCAGAAACCAATGGCATTGGCCATACTTCGGAAGCTACCTGCGCCCCGGACTCAGAACAGCCGGGCGTCGATCCAGGTGCTGTACTCGAGGATCCGGTAACCCGCGAAGTTGTTATAGACATCGAACCCGAACCAGGCGGAGAAGAGGACTGTCAACCCGACTGTCAGTGGAACCTGGAACTCTAGCGTGTCCTGAATCTCGCAGAGCTTCAGCAGCGACAACAGGGCGAAGAAATCCGCGAGCACCACGGCGCGAAAGTAGAAGATCGGCAGGAACTCGAACGCGACGGCGCCGCCCAACGCCAGCGTGGCCATTCGCCGCAGGAACACAAACTCCGGATTGCCGTGGCGTCCGGTCACGAGTGAGCCGTAGACGTAGATGAGCGCGAGGTACATGGCGACCCTCAGGTTGGAGAGCAGCCCAACCTGGGAAGTCGGATTTCCAAGATAGCTCAGAAGCCGACGCACGATGTAGAGCTCCCGCTGGAACTGGCCTTCCGGGTTGAGCAGCGATGTTCCGAACATCAGACCCATCAAGGTCATGGTCGCCACGGCCGCCAGGAACACGGGTTCCCTCTTGAGCCTGAGCAAGAGCGCCCCCGCCCAGAACACCAGCGCAAAGTAGTGGAAGCCGACGGCCAGAGCGAAGCACAGCTGTGCTGCGAGAACTCGTGAACGCTGCAGGAAATGGCACGCAAGGAGGATCAGCCCGGATGCCAGACCCCACCGGATCTGGATGAACTCGATGGTAATGAAGTGGATGCAGAAATAAAGAGCCAGACACAAGCTTGCGCACTTCGTGTGCTGGTCGGCAACGTAGGCCTTGAGCGAAATGGCAATGATGGCCATGAAGAGGACCATCGCGTGGAACTCCAGCGACAAGGACTTGAAAATGGCTGTTACCAGCAGGTATCCCGGCTCGCCATGCAGTGCCTGGACCGATTTTGGGCCGAATCGGGCAAGGTCCGGATTGGCATCGAACATCCCGGAGTAGGGGCCGTAGTCCACGTCGGAGTACCAGCGGAGGCCGCTGAAAAGGGATGCATAGACAACGAGCGAGATCAGAACGATTCTGTCGACAGTTTTCGTCCGGCAGACCGAAGCCGCCAGGGCCAGCCAGACAAACGCCAGCAAGAAGTAGTAATGAGCCACGCGACAGACCCGCTATGAACAGCGCGGAACAAGCTCTTGCCCTTCGCCGTGAGTCGAAGGGAAAGGGCGCAGCATCCCAACTCGGCCGCCCGGCGCCTGAATTCCGCAGACGCCAGGACTTCTCCGATCAGGGGGGCTACTCATGCTCGAATCCAAAGAACCGGGCCAAACGGCCTCCCGAGTGAACAAGAGCTCTGGCGCGCTCCGGTGACGTGCGCTGGAGATAGCGGGCTCCCTCTTGCATGCCCGCGTGGGCGGCCACAAACAGCATGCCCAGGAGCGCCCCGAGCAAGGTCAGCATCAGTCTGCTGGGAGAAACCTTTCGATCCGGCACCACAGCCAGATCGATCACCGGAATCTTGTCGAAGTCGGCGACCTCCTCGATGCGAGCCGCCTCGTACTCCTTGGTCACCAGTCCGAAGATCTGCTCGTAAATCGCCACCTGCCGCATGGCCCGGGACAATCTCAACTCCAGCTCGGGAAGTCGAGCCAACGGCAGCAGCGCCACGCTGGGCGGGCTTGAGCTGGCCGATGCGCTGCCTTCGGATACCAGGCCCGAATCGAGCTGCGCCAGCTGCTTGCGCAATGCTTCGATCTTCGCCTTCACCGCCCCGACTTCTCCGCTTCCAGGGCGACTGGACAGCTGCAAGACCTCGAGCTGCGCATGCGCGGCGTAGGACTCCACCAGGACTCTTCCAGCAACTTCGAGCGTCACCTTTGCCTGCTCCTTGGGCTCGACGACTCGCGTGGAGAGGCGCTCCTTGCGCAGGAACTCCTCTGCATTCTTGAGATCCGAGGCGGCCTCACGTAGCCGTCGCTCCAGGAAGACTCTCCTGAGGTGCGCCTTCGACGTTTTCAACCTCAGATAGGCACCCTGCACCTGGGCAACCACCTCGTTACAAACTTCGGCCGCCCGGTTCGGGTCGGTGTCCTTGTAGGACAGTCGAATGACATCGTCCTGGACATCGACGATAAGCCGCTTCGAAAGTGCTTGCCGGGCGGCAACCATCGTCGGGCTCCCGAAAACTGCCAGCAAGTCGAACTTCTTGAGGATGGCGTCCGCGATCGTACGGCTGGTCGCCAGCCGCTCGTAGAAGCGCCGGTCGGTGGAGCTCCCGAGCGCCGCGCCCAGCCCCAACCCGAAGTCCCCTCCGGCAGCCAACATGGAAAGCATGCCGCCGCCACGGGGGAGTGCCAGCTGCGCCTGCGCCAGGTATCTGTTCGGCAGCGTCAGGGCGAACGCCATCGACAGGATTCCGGCAATCACGGCGCCCGCAAAGAGTCGCTTGAAGTGGCGTACTACGAAGGCGATCAAGTCCAACACGTCAACCCGCGAAGACTTGGTCGGTCCGACCGCCGAGTTGCGGTCGGAACACGATGCCGTGGCGTCGACTGTCGTCATGGGGATTCGCGCTGGACCATCGGGAACGGATCGGCAGAACAAAAACTGCCGGGCACACGTCGCCGGAGCACAGGATTATAGGGTCGCTCTCCCGGAGAAGTCAACGACGAGCTGAGTGATAGAAACCAGGTCCGGTAGAGCGCTTCCTGATTTCTCAATCCAACAGCAGAGCTCGGGTTTCTCTGGCCTGCGGGTCTGTGGTATTCTGGCTTACCTCAGCCAATGGGGCTCTGGCACCCCCATTGCTCCACCTGCCACCAGCAGGCTGCCAGGAAACCCGGTACAGCGCCCCTGGACCCGTTCTCCGACCCGACTCGAGAATCAGGCTCCGGGGACCAGCCGGTCTGACCGCCGGTTCGCCTCCCCCGTTCGCATTCTGCTCTGATGCCCCATCACCGAAAGCAAGTCTGCTTTTACGCTCCCGTCCCGGACAAGAGCTACTTCCACTACAACGAGTTCTACAACGTCGATCGCAGGATTCTCGAAGATCTCGGCTTCGAGGTCACGCTCGAGAACTCGCTCGCGGGACTGTGCCTCCGGCCGGATCTCTGGTTCATCTGGTGGTGGACTCGAGCCGCGCCCTGGACGCTTCGGGCCCAGGTGACGGGTTCGCCGCTGGTCATCACGGGCGTGTTCAATCTGGACCTTCCGCTGCCGCCATCCGGATTCCGCTTCCGCCCCATGTGGCAGCAGATGCTCATCCGGTCGACCCTGAGGACGGCCTCCGCAAACGTCTTCGTCTCCCGCCAGGAGTACGAGCGCATGACGTCGCTCTTCTCGATTACACGGCCCTCCTACATCCCGCTTACGGTCGACACCTCCCTCTATCAGCCCGGTGACCGGGACCGGGAACCGCTGGTCGTGACCGTGGCCTGGATGGAAGGCGACAACAGCCTGAGAAAGGGCGTTCCGCAGGTTCTCCAGATCTTCAGCCAGTTGCGAAAGAGGATGCCCTCGGCCAGGCTGGTCATCGCAGGCGAGAGAGGCTCGGCCTTTGCGTCGCTGGAAAAGCTCGCAGCGGAGCTGAACTGCGCCGACGCCATCGACTTCCCGGGTCGAATCTCGACGGAAGACAAGATTCGACTCCTCCAGCGCGCGTCGCTTTATCTGCAACCCGCGATATTCGAAGGCTTCGGGGTTGCAGTTGCCGAGGCAATGAGCTGCGGTGTTCCGGTCCTGACCAGCCCTGCCGGCGCCCTACCGGAGCTGGTCGGTGACTCGAACCTGACCATCGCCCTCGAGGATTCGGCTCGATGGCTCGAAGCATCGGTTCAGCTGATGCAAGATCGTGAGCTCTGGAAGGAGCGCTCCCGAAGCGGACGTGAGAGGATCGAGCGGGAGTTCAGCTACGAGCGGCGGCTGGAAGGACTCCGCTCCCTCTTCCGCGATCTCAGGGTCCTTTGACAGAACCGGGACCCGGAATCGAACTCCCCTCTCAGGCCCCCGCAGATGAGACTGCCCGAGCGGTAGTTCCACCAGCCTCGCGGGACGCTCCTGTAGCGTCGACGAAAACAACGGGCTTGAGGATGGCCTGCTGCCGGAGCGCATCGAAGTGCGAGCCGGGCCTGAACTCCTGGACGGTTCGGCAGAGCCAATCCAGGAGCCGAGCGTCCGAGGCTTCCCGAACCAGTGATTCCATCTCGGCAAAGCGCTCGGTCCACTCCACTCGGGGCTGGACGGTACTCTTTACCCGCGCGATCTTGGGCAATGCGGAGGGCTCCGACTCCTCGGACTTGAGCAGCAGCTCCTCGTGGAGCTTTTCACCCGGCCTTAAGCCCGAGAACTCGATCGGCACGTCGACATTGGGCCTCAGGCCCGAAAGACGAATGAGGTTTTCAGCCAGCTCGACGATGGACACCGGTTCGCCCATGTCGAGCATGTAAACGACCCGGGACTCTGCCAGGGTGGAGGCGTGCAAGACGAGCTGCACGGCCTCCTGCACAGTCATGAAGTACCGGGTCGCCTCGGGATGCGTCACCGTCACCGGGCCGCCCGCCTGGATCTGGCGCTGGAACAGCGGAATGACGCTTCCGGCGCTCCCGAGAACATTGCCGAACCTCACGGCCACGAACTGGGTCAAGCCCTCAGGAAGCGCCCAGAGGCAAAGCTCCGCCGCCCGCTTCGTGGCTCCCATGACACTCGAAGGCTTCACGGCCTTGTCGGTGCTGATCAGCACGAACTTCTCGCAACCCGTATCCTGCGCCAATCGAGCCAAATTCATCGTGCCCTGGATGTTGGTGCTGATAGCCTCGTGGATGTTCTCCTCCATGAGAGGCACGTGCTTGTACGCCGCGGCGTGGAACACCGCGGAGACAGCGTGCTCTCGGAAGAGAGCCTTCATTCGGGGTAGATTCCGGATATCTCCGATGACGGCCCTGAGATTGAGTTGTGGAAATCGGCGCCGCAGCTCGTGCTGGATGAAGAAAATGCCCGACTCGTCCTTATCCAGGAGAACCAGTTCGCTCGGCCCAAAGCGCGCAATTTGCCTGCAGAGCTCCGAACCGATGGAGCCCGCGCCTCCGGTGACCAGAACGACCTTGCCATTGATGGCACCCGCAAGATTGCGCTCGTCGAGCTGAACAGGAACTCGCCCAAGCAGGTCTTCGAGCTTCAGGTTACGAACTTGACCGAGGAAAACTTTCCCGTTCAGGTAGTCGCTGAAGGAAGGGAGAATTCGGCAGCGGGCCGCATGCTGCTCGCAGATCTTCATGATTCCGCGAAGCCAGCTGTTTCTCGGCGAGGCGACTGCCACGATGACATCGGTGACCTCATGCTGTTCCAGAAGGGCCGCCAAACCTCCCGTGGAACCGACAACCTCCGTGCCTCGAATCCTGCTGCCCACTTTGGAGGGGTCGTCATCGACAAAGCCGACGATGTCGTATCCCGCCCCTCCTTCCAGGGTGAGCTCATCGAGCAAGCGAGTTCCCCCGCGACCGGCCCCGATGATGAGAAGCTTGCGCGATTGCGCCGAATCGTATCGATTGGCGGGCCGTGTCTCGAAGACGAGCCGGGAGAGAAGCCGCGTGCCCAGCATGACCAGGGTGCAGATGAAAAAGTCGATGACGAAAACACTTTTCGGAATCGCAAACGGGCGCTGATTCAACAGCGGCTGAACGACCAGCAGTGCACTCGCCAGTGCATTGCCAGCGACAAAACGGGGCACATCTCGCACCCCGATGAACCGCCACCAGCCCTCGTTGAGTCCCGCCACGGAGTAGCAGAAGGCCTTTACGGCGATGATGAGCCCCAACGCGATGGCCCAGAGAGCCGGCTCGCGAACGGGGATGATCAGGTCGAACCTCAGGACCAGCGCGGCAAAGAATGCGGTAAGGGTCACGGCCAGATTGACGATGACCGTTACGGCTTTTCGATTGCGCATGAAGAGAACCAAGAGGCCGCCACGTTCTGAACCTGCAACGTACCAAAGCCGAGGGTGTTGCGGGTCAGACCGAACGGAATACCGCGAGTCGTGAACGACAGGTCGAACGACCCGTTCGAGCCAATCAGGAACGCCGGGTGGGTCGACGTGAAGCCGGACTGGCCGATTCGGGTGCGCAGCTGATTGATGAGCGCGTTCGAGTTGAACGTGAACGTGCTGCCCGACGTCGTCGCAACCGCATCCGCGCCCTTGTTGTCGGCGATGATCGTTGCAACGGCATTCCCGTTGGAATCCTTGCCCGAGAAGGTGAACAGCGCGCCCTGATCGACGGCGAAGCTGACCGAGCTATCGTTGTTGATGGTCGCCCGGGTCTTGCTGACCTCGATCGAGAAGAACCGCTTGTCGTTGCCGCGGCCCGCGATCGTGATGGTCAGCGTCGCGTTTGGGAACACGCTTCCAGCACGGAAGCCGTTGGCCTGCACGTTAGAGGCCGTGATCGTGACGTTCGGCAGCGGCGTGGTGCCGGCGACGTTGATGGCGTTGGCCGGTGCCGTGAACTGGGCCACGCCGTTGGTATCGAGGGTGGTCGGCACGCCCACGTTCTGCCCACCGACCGTCAGCTGGCTGATCGCGAAGTAGAGAGTCGGATCGGTGTTCAGCGTCACGGTGTTGTTGGTGTTGGTGTTCGTCGTCACCAGGTTGTTGATGGCGTTCTGCCGGGTCGTCGAGTTGCTGGAGGTCAGCTGTTCGATGAACGTCTGGACAGCGTTGGTTCCAGTGCCGCTCTGGGCGATGATCAGGTTGGCCACGTCCCGCGTCTCGCCGGTCAACAGAGAGTCGCTGGTGACGTTGATGGCGCGCAAACCGGCCTGGGGATCGGCGGGTAGGCCGGGGAAGATCGTCGCGATCTGGGCGTACGCCTCTTCCGGCGTCGAGGAGCCGCTCTGCAGGAACTCGACGACCAAGGAAGCGAGGGCGTTGGCGCTGACCGTGCCGGATGTGGTTCCCGACGGCAGCGTCTCGCTCACGCCGAAGAGCGTGGGGGCCAGGTTGCCCGTCCCGGTGTCCGTTCCGCCGGTCGTCTTGATGTAGAGCTGCGAGGGCAGAGTTCCAGAGAATGTGGCGGGACCGTACGAGCCGTCGGCGCGGGTCGTGATCGGCGCATTGGTCGGAACGATCTCACTCGTGAGCGCCGCGTTGAGGTAGAACTGAATAGTGGCGCCGCTGACGGCAGCGTCGGTGACGCTGCCGGAGACCGAGGAGGTCGTGCCCGCAGTTCCACCGGTTCCGCCACCGCCCCCGCCACAGCCGACACTGCCGGCAATCAGGAGCAGAGCGCCCAGGATGAGAGTGCTCGAAGTAGACGACTTGAAGGTTCTCACTTGCAGACCCCTTTCGTAGGTGAGGTGAATGGAGACAGGGTTCTCGTTGCCAATGCCGGGACCGAGCGTTCGCGTGTAGCTAGAATCACAGCTCCCCCTTTCGGATGTCAACAAATTTGTGTCTCGACAGCCGGAAGGTGACTCGCACAGGGCGACCGGCCCCCATGATACTCCGTCCTCTCCCAGGAGCAAGAAGAATCTTCGGAGCCATCCGGGCCAACCTGCTGGGCACGGAATGCTAAACAAAAAGCGTGCCAAAGAAAGCACCAGGCCGCCGACCTGCGCGACACCAGCAATCCCCCCCTGATCCGCCTACTTCAGCACGCCGGCCAGTGCCCCGACCGAGACAGCAACCTTGTACAGCCGATCGATGATCTCGGCCGACTTGTCACGCCGCACCCGGTAATCCGTCGGTACGAAGATGGCGTCGCCGTCGATGATCTCGGCCGACTTGTCACGCCGCACCCGGTAATCCGTCGGTACGAAGATGGCGTCGCCGGCCTTCACCTTCATCCTCATGAAGCCGGTGCTCCCGACCGATCGGCCCAGGTGCAGCCCGTCCCAGGTTTGCCATGAATCGTCCGACTGGCTGGCAGATAGCGCGCTTCCATCGGCCCGGACCAGGAAGACCTGCCTCCTCCATGCCCGCGCCGTCGTGCCGCCCGCCATCTGGATGTAGCTGCTGATGTCCCGCTCGGGCTTGAAGAGGAAAGCTCCAGGAGTGAATACCTCACCCGTGACGGAGATCTCGGCCGGCGTGCGCGGGATTTTCAGATGGTCGCCGTCCTCGAGGAGCACGTCCTCTGAGCTTCTCTTCGTCTGGATCGCCGTCGCCAGGTGCAGTCGAAGTCGGCCCTCGGCGGGCGTCTTTTCGAGCCGGTCGACCAGTTTTTCGGCCTCGCTCAGGAACGATTGCGGTTCGACGAGCGGCTTGGCACCGTCCGGCAGCCTCGAGGCCGACGCGCGCTCGGCAACGATGATCTTCCGCTGCTCTTCGACGAACTCGTCCTTCTGCTCTTCCTGCCGGCGCATCACCGAAACTCGGGAGAAGATGGCTCCGTCCAGGAACGAATAGTCCGTCAGCCCACCCGCCCGCTCCAGGAGCGTCGAAACCCTGTCGCCCTTGTACATCTGGTAGATGCCCGGAAACTTGACCTCTCCGGAGATGGTCACCCGGATACTTTCCGTGAGGCGAGGATCGGAATGAACGGTCAGGGTGTCGAAGTTCTCCAGCAGCACGTTCTGCTCGGCATCGCCGGCCAGCGCCTTGGCCAGATCGACCGGCAGGACCTTGTGCCCGCCACCGGATAGCCTTCGCGCAATCTCCACGCGGGTCAGATGGGCCTGTAGCCTCACACCGCCCGCCATGAAGACCAGGTCGCGCACCCGCATCCCCGAAACCAGCTCGTAGGTTCCAGCCGAGACGACCTCTCCCACGACGACGACCTGCGGAACCGGCCCCCCATCCCGCACGTTGTGGATGTTCACATCGTCCCTGGGCTCCAGAAGAATGTTGTTGGCCGGATCGCCGGCCATCGCCTTGCCCAGGTCGAGGGCCACCATCTCGCGGATCGTCTCGGTCTGGACGGTGTTATTGAAGTCCATCTTGGCGGGCGTCTTTCGCACCCGGATGACTTCGACCCGGCTCATCAGGGTCCCTGGAAGCAGCCGGCGTCCCAGCCCTATCAGGTCCTTGAGGCGCATCCCCTCTCTCCACTCGTACTCGCCCGGCCGCTCCACGTTTCCGCGCAGAGTCAGACTGTTCTCGATCACGGTGGTGATCTGCGGAACACTCACCACGTCGCCGTCCCGGATCGCCACCTTGGCCGCCTGCTTCTGCCAGCTCCCCTGCGCCTTGATGTCGCGGATTTCACGCCGAGCGTTGTCCTTGGTCCGGTAGACCACCACTCGCTGAGGATAGGCGGCAGGCGTCAGCCCTCCGGCGTACTCGATCAGGCTCGCAAGGGTGTCGCCTTCCGCTAGCTCGTAAATCGCCGGCCGCTTCACCATCCCGTTCACCGCAGCCGTCGCTCCCACGACCGGAACGAAGAGCACGTCGCCGGCCTGGAGCCTGGGCTCGTTGGCGTTCTGGCCCCGCAGGAGAAGCTCGTAGTAGTCGAGCTTCGCGACGACTTGCCCGGCCCGCCTGAGGATCATGGCGCGGAGGCTGCCTCTCTGGGTGGGCCCTCCCGCCGCCATCAGGGCATTGATGGCCGTGTTGACCGCACTGACCGACACGGGTCCCGGAAGCTTGACCTCGCCAGCGACAAAGACCTGAAAGGTCCTCAGCTTCACCAGCGCTACGGCCACGTTGACGTCGGCCAGAAACCGTGAGATCTCCCGCTTCAGGTGCTCGGACAGGGCCCCATACTCCTGCCCCATCAGCAAGAGCTCGCCCACCCTGGGGACTGCAACCCGCCCTTCTCGATTGACCTCTACGATGACCGACTCGTCGGCGAATTTGTTCCATGCGTGTATGGAGAGGACGTCGCCTGGACCGATGCGGTAATCCGCGGGGACTGACATCATCCCCGTCTCGAAGGGGGGCTGGGCGCCCGCTGCAAAGAACTCGTATCCGAACGTCGGAAGCGGCTGGGCCAGGGCGTGCCCCAGCGGCATCTGGAAGGGAAGCTGCCCGAGCGTGTCGGGTTTGTCGGCATCTTCCGGCCGCCGGCCCAGAGAGCCGACCACGCGGGGGGTCGGCTGCGGCAAGGTACCCGGTACCGTGCTCCAGACGCTGGCGGGAGACGTGGGCGACGGCATCAGGATTGGAGCGGAGGCCTGAGGACCGGACCAGACAGGGAGCTGCGGCATCCCGGTGTGCCCGGCGCCGGGCCGGGCAGGCGGTTGCCACCCCTGGGCGGAGTAGCCGGCCCCAGGCGGCACGAGCTGCGCAATTCCAGCGGGCACTTGTCCCCCAAGCGCAGCGGGCAAGGTCGTCTGTCGCAGCGACCCTCGCGAGCTCAGGGTGGGCAGCCATGGGTTCATACCTTGGGCGCTCACGGGCGCCACGAGGACGCACACGCCCAGGAGGGCCAGGAGCACCAGCCGCGATGTTCTCAGTGCCATGACGATTTCATCGTTCCTTTCCGAGGGAGAACTGGTAGGTCACGCCCAACCCCACGAAGCCGTAGATCTTCTCGAATCGGCTGGCGCTCAGGCGGTTGAAGAGAAACGGGACCTCGCCGCCGAGCTGGTTCGCGTAGTAGTCCCCCTCCAGCGTCAGCCAGCTCACAGGGCCCATCCGGTACATCAGCCGCCCCCGAACGACGTCGTTGGTGTCGACCTCGCCGGCGATGGCCGGCGTGATATCCCGGTCGAGGTCGTAGTGCTGCAGCTCGCCGTAGGCGACGAAGCGCGGGCTCACCACGTAGTGTCCGCCAATTCCGACCACCACGTGCCGCGACGAGTACTCGAGTGAATCGAGCAGCGTCCGGATCTGGGAAACGGGCAAGTTCGTCTGCACCTCCGAGCCGACCTCGACCTTCGAGATCTCGGCCCAGAGCGAAAGAAGCAGCTTGTCCGTCACTTGCTTGCTCGCCAGCGCCCGAGCCCCGTAGCTTTCGTCGTGGACGCCGCCGAGCCGCAACGTGACCGGAGTCGGAGGGATGATCCGGAGCCCGAACGCCTCTATCTCCGTGAAGGTCCGGCTGATGCCGCTGCCTCGATTGGCTCGGTAGATGGGCTCGATGCTGATGGCAGGGCGGTGCGGCGTCTCCCGTAACATCACGTGGCGCACGGCGATCTCTTCGCCGACCCGGTGGGCCGTCCCCCGGCCGAACTCGATGTCCTGCCGCTTGCCGACGTAGCGAAGCAGGGTCCGATTGGCCAAGCCCAACCCGAAGACTCCTCGCCACCCGTCGAGGTCTCCGATTGCTCCGACGTCCAACCCTGCAGACGGCCGGATGTCCTGCACCTGCGATGCCTTGACATCGAACACGTCAAGCGTGTCGTTGATCTTTTCCTTCATCAACGTGGCTTCAAGCTCGCCCTTCCGCAGGACGTAGGCCATCGGGCTGTCGAGCATCGGCAGAACGAACGGAGCCGCCAGCACCGTCTGCACGAGGCCCAGCGCCGCCGCGGCCACTCCCAGGAAGAGCCGTCCGACGCGCGCTATGGAGTAGAAACGCGAGCGAGAGTCATGGCGAGTTGTCATCAACCATGAGCTTCGGCCTGCGGCCTGGAGAGGATGAGGGCGAGAAGTAGCCAGTAGTCAGTAGCCAGTAGTCAGTAGTGAGCCTGGGGGAAAGGCCCAAGGGGCCTGTTGTAGACAGGCTCATTCGGCGCCAGTCGTTGCCACAATCCGGCTCGGCCGGCCGGGTGCCAGAAGCCCCCCTACTCGCTCCTCACTGCTCGCTACTCGCTACTCTTCAAGCCCCCGACTTCTGCGGCTGCAACGACGCAGCGGCTCCGGCATCGGTCGCGGCGTCACCCGACGGACGCGCCGCCTTGGGGCGCTCGGGTTCGGGCTTGGCGCCGACAACCAGCGGCAGCGGCAGCGTCTCACCGGCCAGCAACCGATCGATCTGCGCGTTGTCGAGGACCTCGTGGATCAGCAGGTTCTCCGCGATGGTTTGCAGCTTGCCGTAACCATCCTTGAGCACCTTGCGGGTGCGGTCGAGCGAATCGGTGATGATCTTCTTGATCTCTTCGTCGATCTCGCGCGCCGTCGCTTCGCTATAGTTGCGGTCGCGCGTCAGGTCCCGTCCGAGGAAGACCAGCGAGTTCTTCTCGCCATAGCTGATCGGGCCGAGCCGGTCGCTCATGCCGAACTCGCACACCATCTGGTGCGCAAGTTTGGTGGCCTTCTCGATGTCGTTGGCGGCTCCGCTGTCGATCTCGTTGAATCGCAGCTCCTCGGCCACGCGCCCCCCCAGGGCGGCGCAGATGGTATCGAGCAGGTAACTACGGCCCCGTAGGTAGAGCTTCTCCTCCTCGGGCAGGAAGCTGGTGACGCCCAGGGCGCGGCCTCGAGGGATGATGCTGACCTTGTGGAGCTGGTCGACGCCCTCGAGAAGCTTGGTCATCAGGGCGTGGCCGGCCTCATGCCAGGCGGTCTTCTGCTTGACCGCGTCGGTCAGGACGCGGCTCTTGCGCTCGGGGCCCATCAGAAGCTTGTCGCGAGCGTCCTCGAAATCTCGCATCACGACCAGCTTTCGATTGCGCCGGGCGGCCAGGAGCGCCGCCTCGTTGACCATGTTGGCGATGTCGGCCCCCGAGAATCCCGGGGTGGCCCGGGCCAGAACCCCCATATCAGCCTCATCGGTGATGGGGACCTTGCGGCCGTGGATGCGGAAAATCGCCTCGCGGCCCTTGATGTCGGGAAGGTCGACGACGATCTGCCGATCGAAGCGCCCCGGCCTGAGCAGGGCCGGATCGAGGACGTCGGGCCGATTGGTGGCCGCGATCATGATGACGCCCTCGTTGGTGTCGAAGCCGTCCATCTCGACCAGGAGCTGATTGAGCGTCTGCTCTCGTTCGTCGTGACCACCACCCAGACCGGCCCCGCGCTGGCGGCCGACGGCGTCGATCTCGTCGATGAAGATGAGACAGGGCGCATGTTTCTTGCCCTGCTCGAAGAGGTCCCTCACGCGCGAGGCGCCAACGCCGACGAACATCTCCACGAAATCGGAGCCCGAGATGTGCAAGAACGGCACGTTCGCTTCGCCGGCGACCGCGCGCGCCAGAAGCGTCTTGCCGGTGCCGGGAGGGCCCATCAACAGGACGCCGCGGGGCAGCCGCGCGCCGATCTCCTTGAACTTCTTGGGATGCTTGAGGAACTCGATGACCTCTTCCAGGTCCGCCTTCGCCTCGTCGCAGCCCGCGACGTCGTCGAAGCTGTTCTTGACGCGGCTGCTGTCCATGAAGCGCGCGCGGCTCTTGCCGAAGGAAAGCGCCTTGGCGCCTCCGCCCTGCATCTTCTGGAGGAAGTAGAACCAGATGAGAATCAGCACGACGAACGGGAACCAGCTGCCGAGCATCGACAGCCACCACGGGATCTCCGTCGGCGGCTCGAACGTCACCTTGATGCGATCGACCGTCCGCTTCGTGTTCTCGGGATCGACGCCCGAAATCTTCGCTTCGCGCAGAAACCTCAGGTCCCCGTCGTCCGGAGACCAGTACGCGCGATAGATGTGCTTGCCCTTGTCGTCGAACGTCTTGTACCGGACGGATTTGCCGTCGAGCGTGACCTCATAGACCTGGGCCTGCGCCACCTTCGCCCAGAACTCCGAGTAGCCGACCAGCAGCTCCGGCTGCTTGTCGACCGTGTGCGCGAAGATCGCGAAAATGATCACGAGGATCAGCAGGTACAGCGTGTAGTTCTTGAATCGATTGCCCAAGTTCATTCCTCTCGATCCGCGGATATCCGCGCAGGAGCCGCCCGCCGAAACTGGCCGAGCGCCATCGGATGAACCGCGATGCTAACACAAGAGTACGCCCTCTTCAATAGAAAGGGGCCGGCACCAGCCCGACGCCGCTACAAGATCGAGACGACCCGACTCAACTCCCGCAGCAGCTCGAACCCGTCCCAGGCCTCCGAAAACTCCAGAGCCTTGCCGAAGGGGACGAAGCGGTCGATGCCCTTCGGACGGACCCCGCGCACGAACTGCTCCAGCTCGGCGGCTTCGATCCCGAAGCAGCTCACCGTCTGTACCCTTCTATCCAGGAGGGTCTGCAGCTGCTCCCAGCTCTCGACGGCAACCTCGAAAAACAATCCGCCGCCGCAGTGCCGCTCCAGATCCACCTCCCCAAGATCTTCGAACCAGACGCGCGTAACCTCGTTATCGACCGACGGCGGCAGCGACACCTTCGCATCGATCGCCAGGGCGCAAGCAGTGGCCAGCTTGTTCACGTAGTCAGCGGGACCCAGGTCGCTTCCCGAGGCCCGAACGCTCTTACCCACTCGCGCCCAGAAGTCCGCCCGCGCCCGCTCCAGCAATTCTGGGGCGGCGGCCCGCCAGACAACCAGCCGCGGCGACGAGCACGCCATCTGGCCAAACCAGTAACAGTCCGCACGGAACAGCTCGGCCGCCCGGTCGGCAGAGGCGGACTCCTGCTGACACCATTCATCGGCGTCGATCCAGGCCATCGAAAACTTGTTTGGAAAGACCAGCTCCGTCGACGTGGGGCGCAGCGGCAATCGTCGAATGGAGCCGACCGTCTGGTCGCCGCCCCAGATCAAGCGCATGTCACAAAGCCGGGAAAACTCGGCCGTCAGCACGTCGTCATGTCCGTAACGGACGATGAGAACGCGCCTGGCAACCTGGCTGTGCCGGGGCCTGGCCAGCAGTTCCTCCAGCAGGCCGATCAGCAGCTCGAGCTGGTCGGTGCGCTTGTCCGAAAGCCTTACTAGCGTCGTGTTGCCGCAGAGCATCGACAGGAACCACGAGTAGACGAAGAGGGTGTCGACGTTGGCCGGGGCAATATGGAAGACCAGGCCGCGAGCCACGCGCAACCCACCGCACTCGGCGCCGTCGAGCTTCGCGCGCAGCCGCTGCAGATTCGCCCTCCGCATCCAGTAAGCCATCGCGACGAGCTCCGGATACCGGCGGGCTTCGCGCAGCTGAAGCAAGCTACTCGAAACCTCTTCGATGAAGTCGAGCACGTCCGGCTCGAATGGCCCGAGGGGAGCGGACGCGACCAGCTGCTCGAGATTCCCTCCCGTGGGCACCACGACTCGGTACGCGCTCACACTCGCCTCTCATCCGCCGTGGCCGCGTGCGTGTCGCTGCACCCGCGCAGCTCGGCACTCGGAATCCGGCCGACCACGCGAAATCGCTTACCGAGGCGCCCGCAGGGGCAATCATCTTCGCCCAGCAACACCCCCAGGTCCTCCGTGAGTAGGCTGTGCCCCGGGTAGCTGCCGGGCAGCGCCGAGAGCACCTGGACCACACCCACGCTCCCGTCGCCGAGCGGGCTCCAGTCCTTGGGGTCGCGGATGATCACGTCGGCGAAAGCGGGCGCGTGCAACGCCCCGTGTTCGCATTCCATGAAAATCGAGCCTACCTGCTCGACCATGCCGTAGAAGTTGTGCACGGCATCCAGGCCAAGAACGGCTCGGGCGCGCGACTTGAAGGTCTCGTTGTCAACGGCTGAGTCCTGCAGCTTCTTCCAGCCACCGCCGTGGATCAAGATGCCACCGGAGAAGACAGGCCCCAGGCCGGACCGTTCCACGGCGCGGATCAGGTACTCCCAGACCATGAAGGTGAAACCGAACACGAAGACCCGGTTGCCCGCGTGGCGCCGGGCAAAATCGAGCAACGCCTGCCGCTCCAGCTGCATCGTCTGGTCGAGCAGGTACGTGTGGTCGCGTCCGAAATTCAGGAAGCCCAGGATGCCTGCCGCACGTGCCGAGTGCGCGCGACGATCCTTCACGACGCCCGCATGATCGGCTAGCGCCATCGGCAGCCTGGACTTGCCCAGGAACGACTGCATGATGACGACCAATGCCTTGGTCTGCCGCTGCGCGGTCAGCCGGTCGAGCGCAATGCGCGAAGGCGCCTGGGACGTCGTGCCGGAGGACGTCAGCACCGTGAGTACCTCTTCGGAGGCAACGCTCCGAAGCTCATGGGACTTGAACAGCCTGACCGGAATGAAGGGGAACTGCTCGAGCCCCCCACGAGGGTCCTTCTGGGCCGGGAAGCCTCCCCGAGCATCCAGAATCCGCCGATAGGGCTCGCAAGAGGCGTGATGCGCGCGAGTCAGCTCCTGCAGTCGGGGCAGCAGGAACTCCGCCTTCTCGACGCGATTCAAGCCGTACACCGGCCGGTCAAACAGCTCGAGAGTCATCTGCCTGCCCCGGCTCGGCGCCGGCATCCTCGACCCCACACTCCCGGAGAAGCTCGGCGTACAACGGCTTTCCGCCCGGGCTCTTGGGAATCACCGACACCCGCGCTACCCGGACGGCCGAGTGGTGGAACCGGAATCGCTCGGCGATGAAGGCGCCGATCGCCGGCTCGTCGGCCTGCTCCGTGGCCACCACCAGCAATCCGTCCCTGCCCGTCACGGCGCATTCGTGTCCCGCGCGTCGCAATTGACCCTCGACTTCGTCCAGGCTCACTCGATTCCCGAACAGCTTGATGAACCGCTTGAGCCGCCCGGTCACGTAGAACAATCCCTGCTCGTCGAAGTAGCCCAGATCGCCCGTGCGCAGCGTTCCGCGCTGCACGTCTCCGAGTTGCAGATCCTCGAAAGATTCGGCGTAGCCCAGCATGACGTTCGGACCATGGTAGACCAGCTCGCCCGCCACGCGAGGAGAGGTGACTTCGACACCCCGGTCGTCCACGACGGACAGACGACCTCCTGGGATCGCCAGCCCGATGCTGCCGGAGTTACCGTGCGCCAGCTGGGGAGGAAGGTAGGAGATGCGAGCAGTGGCCTCCGTCTGTCCATACATCACGAAGAACCGGCAGCTGCGCTCCTGACAAGCCTTAGCGAAAAACCGGACGTTGTCGGGATCCAACCTTCCGCCGGCCTGCGTCATGTACCTGAGGGAGGGGAGGTCCATCCGCTCGAATCGGAGCCGACGAAGAATCGAGTAGAGGAATGGCACTCCGGCGAAGGACGTCGCCTGCTGAGCGCGGAAGAAGTCCCAGAACGCTCGGCCGGTTACGGGTTCTCGGGTCAGCAACAGGCAGCCGCCGGTGCGCAGGTGACTGTTGAGCACGGACAATCCGTAGGAGTAGCTGAATGGCAAGGAGCTGACCGGCCGCTCCCCGGGCCCGAGTTGGAGATAGTCGGCGATGGAGGCGGCGTTGCTGTCGACGTTGGCCAGAGTGAGCCGGACCAGTTTGGGTGAACCGGTGCTGCCGGACGTGGAGAGCAGGACGGCCAGATCCGGGTGAACGGACTCGCGCGTCCGCGAGGTCAGCTGGCTCAACTCGTAGTTTTGTGCCCCGTCCGGTCTGAAGTGCCAGCCCAGCCGGTACCGCTCCCGCAGGAGCTCGAAGTCCTGCGGTCCCAGCCCCTCGTCGATCAACAGCGCAACGTGCCCCGCACGCAGCGTGGCCAGGTAGCACGAGACGGCTTCGATGGTGTTCGTCGCCGAGACTGCAACGACTGATCGATCGGGTCCCAGCCGCGCGCCGAGCGCATCGCACCTGGAGGCCAGCTCCGCGTAGCTCATTCGGCGACCCGAGGCCTCGACCAGCGCGGGCAGGTCTCCGAACCCCTCCAGCCGGTGGGCGAACGTCATATCAGCATGCCGCCGTCTACACCGATGGTCTGGCCAGTGACATACTCGGCCAACGGCGACGCCAGGAACAAGATCACGCCGGCTACGTCCTCGGCCGTGCCGATGCGCTTCATCTTGATGGAATCTACGCGCTCCTGGAACTTCTCGGGCGAAAGCGAGCGCGCCATATCCGTGTCGATGAAACCGGGGGCCACGGCGTTCACGCGAATGTTCTGGGGGGCCAGCTCCTTGGCCAGCGACTTGGTGATGCCGATGACCGCGGACTTGCTGGCGGCATACACGGCCTGTCCCGCGTTGCCCGTCACGCCGATGATGGAGCTGACGTTGACGATGCTGCCCCCACCCCGCCGGGCCATCAACCGGCTGGCGTACTGGCAGCAGTGGAGCACTCCGAAGGTGTTCACTCCAAAGACCGTCGCCATGTCCTCGGCGCCGACCATGCCGATCAACGCGTCCTTGAGGACCCCCGCGTTGTTGACGAGGACGTCGAGCCCCTTGTTCTCCCGGTGGATCGAACCAAAGGCCTTGGAGACGGATGCGGGATCCGTCACGTCGAGCAGCAGCGAGCGGACGACGGCCCCCGACTGTTCAGAAACCTCCTGCGCCAGGGCTTCGAGCAACTCGAGCCTTCGGCCGCTCAGGTAGACCGTCGCGCCGTGGCCTGCAAGCAGACGGGCAGACGCCAGTCCGATGCCGCGCGCCGCGCCGGTCACGAGCGCAACTTTGCCCTGCAGCCAACGGTTCGAGGCGGCGGATTCAGAACCTGACATCGTACTTTTCCAGGATCTCCTTCGCCTTCTTGACCGAGCTCATGTCGATGATGTCCTCGGTTTCGAGCATGATGTCAAAGGCGGTCTCCAGCTGGGCCACGAGCGACATATGGGCAATGGAGTCCCATTGCGCGATCTTGTTGTACTGCAGATCGTCGGTGACCAGGCTCCGATCGACGCCTAGCGCCGCCGCGAAGGTCTGGTAGAGTTTTTCGGAGTTTCCTTCCATGTTCAGCTCCCGAAGTTCCGAGCGGTCATGCCACGCTGACCCGCAGCCCGCTCCCTGCTGTCGCGCTCGCTGAGAGCGCCGCTTCCACGCCATCCCGGACGCTCACAGCCCGGCAGGACTGGCCGTCTCGCCACCGAGCCCACGGCGCCGGCGCGCCTCGAACCGACTGCCGGCCTGGACGGCGCCACGAGACCGCGCCCCCCCCCTTCGCAAAACCGCAACCCCGTGTGGACAACCAGACCGTCAGTCGGAGCGCGGAGTATAGGTGCTTCGCCGAGTCGTGTCAAGCTCAGCACCCCAGCAGCAGTGGGCGTGCCCGCCATTTCCTGTCGCCCCTCCCTTCCCTCCCGGCCGTCACACCGGGGAGGCGACTCGGAGCGGCGCCATGTGGTATCCTCCCACGCTCCCGAAAAAGGCAGGCACCCGATGACCCAACTTCCGCATCCCATCGAAGCTCCCGCCGGCAAGAGGCTCGCGGAGCGAGACCTCCGCGCGCTCCTGGACGAACGCATCCTGGTCCTCGACGGCGGCATGGGCACGGCCCTGCACCCGCTGGCGCTCACTGCTGCCGACTTCGGAGGGCCCGAGCTCGAGGGCTGCAACGAGGCGCTCAACCTCACCCGCCCCGACGTCATCCTCAAGATCCACGGCGACTACCTCGCCGCGGGCGCCGACATCGTCGAGACCAACAGCTTCGGCGGCACCCCCCTGGTCCTGGCCGAGTACGGCCTCTCCCACCGCGCCTACGACATCAACATCGCCGCCGCGCGCCTGGCCAGAAAGGCCTGCCTCGAGCACGCCCGCACAGGCCGCCCCAGGCTGGTCGCCGGCTCCATCGGCCCCACCACCAAGACCCTCTCCGTCACCGGCGGCATCGGCTTCGACGAGCTCACCGACACCTACTACGAGCAGGTGCGCGGCCTGGCCGACGGCGGCGTCGACCTCCTGCTCATCGAAACCTGCCTCGACACCGCCAACGCCAAGGCCGCTGGCCGCGCCGCGCGCCGCTACTTCCGCGAAACCGGCACCGAGCTCCCCGTCATGCTCTCCTGCACCATCGAGCTCATGGGAACCATGCTCGCCGGCCAGGGCGTCGAGGCCTACTTCACCTCCACCGCCCACCTGCACCCGCTCTCCGTCGGGATGAACTGCTCCACAGGCCCCGAGTTCATGTCGGACCACCTCCGCTCCCTCTCGGAGCTCGCCTGGACCTACGTGAGCTGCTACCCCAACGCCGGCCTCCCCGACGAGAACGGCAAGTTCGGCGAAACTCCCGAGATCTTCGCCTCCAAGATCGCCCGGTTCGTCGAACACGGCTGGCTCAACATCGTGGGCGGCTGCTGCGGTACCCACTTTGGGCATATCCGCGAGGTCGCAGCCGCGGTCGATGGAAAGCCGCCCAGGCGGCCCTCCGGCAAACGCAAGCTGGCCCTGGCCGGCATCGAGTTCTTCGAGCCCGACGAGACCAACAGACCCGTCATCGTCGGCGAGCGCACCAACTCCCTCGGCAGCCGCAAGTTCAAAGGTCTCATCGCCGAAGGCCGCTACGAGGAAGCCAGCGAGATCGGCCGTAAGCAGGTCCGCGGCGGCGCCCAGATCCTCGACATCTGCCTCCAGAATCCCGACCGCAACGAGACAAAGGACATGGAGGAGTTCCTCCGCTACGTCGTCCGCAAGGTCCAGGTTCCCCTGATGATCGACTCGACCGACGCCGCCGTCCTGGAGCTCGCCCTCAAGCGCATCCAGGGCAAGGCGATCGTCAACTCCATCAACCTCGAAGACGGCGAGGAACGCTTCCGGAAGGTCTGCCCACTGCTGGCCGAGTACGGCGCCGCCGTCGTCGTCGGTTGCATCGACGAAGACCCCAAACAGGGTATGGCCGTCACCCCCGAACGCAAGGTCGAGGTCGCACGCCGCTCCTACGACCTGCTCACCGGCACCTACGGCATCCCCGCGCGGGATATCCTCTTCGATCCCCTCGTCTTCCCCGCCGGCACCGGTGACGCCAACTACGTCGGCAGCGCCGTCCACACCATCGAGGGCGTCCGCCGCATCAAGCAGCAGTTCCCCGACGCCTCCACCATCCTGGGCATCTCCAACGTCAGCTTCGGATTGCCCGAGGCCGGCCGCGAGGTCCTCAACAGCGTCTTCCTCTATCACTGCACCAAGGCCGGGCTCGACTTCGCCATCGTCAACTCCGAAAAGCTCGAACGCTACGCCTCCATCCCCGACCACGAGCGGCTGGCCGCCGAGGACCTGCTCTTCAACCGGCGCGAGGACGCGGTGGCCAACTTCGCCGCCGTCTTCCGCGACAAGAAGAAGAAGGCGAAGGTCAAGGACGAGCTCTCCGGCCTGCCCCTGGAAGAGCGCATCGCCCGCCGCATCGTCGAGGGCACGCGCGAAGGGATGATCGCCGACCTCGACCTGGCCCTGCGCACCGCCGCACCGCTCGAGATCATCAACGGCCCCCTGAT
Source organism: Candidatus Wallbacteria bacterium (assembly GCA_016213845.1). Classification (GTDB taxonomy): domain Bacteria; phylum Muiribacteriota; class UBA6191; order JACPRK01; family JACPRK01; genus JACPRK01. Next base: position 18,466 of record JACQZN010000033.1, on the reverse strand, counting down.
GAAGGGTATGGACGAAGTGGGCCGCCTCTTCGCCGCCAACGAGCTGATCGTCAGCGAAGTCCTGCAGAGCGCCGAGGCAATGAAGGCCAGCGTCAGCCACCTGGAGCAGTTCATGAAGAAGGAGGCCGTCACGACCAAGGCGAAGATTGTCCTGGCCACCGTGAAGGGCGACGTCCACGACATCGGGAAGAACCTGGTCGAGATCATCCTCTCCAACAACGGCTTCCAGGTGATCAACCTGGGCATCAAGGTGCCGAGCGAGGCGATCGTCGGGGCCTACCGGACGCATCGGCCGGACGCGATCGGGCTCTCCGGCCTCCTGGTGAAGAGCGCGCTCCAGATGGTGTCGACCGCCTCCGACCTGAAAGAGGAAGGCGTCGGCTGCCCCGTGCTGGTGGGCGGCGCGGCACTGACGCGGAAGTTCACCTACACGCGCATCGCCCCCGAGTACGGCGCCTCACCCGTCTTCTACGCACGGGACGCGATGGAGGGGTTGGACCTCATGAACCAGCTGTCGGACCCCGCTCGCCGGCCGGCTCTCGTCGAGAGGGTGCGGGCCGACCAGGCCGCGATGATGCAGGAAGCCAGGGCCGCCGAGGAGCCCAAGGCGCCCGCGCCGGTTTCGACCGCGCAAGCCGCCTCGAAGATAGCCCGGGACGTCGAGCTGCCCGCGCCGCCCGATCTGGATCGCCACGTGCTCCGGGACGTGTCGCTGCGCGAGCTGGTGCCGTTCATCAACCCGCAGATGCTCTTCGGCAAGCACCTCGGGCTCAAGGGCCCTTTCACGCGCTTGCTGGCCTCCGGGGACGCGAAAGCCCTGGAGCTCAAGCAGCTCATCGACGGGCTCGTCGACACCTGCGAGCGCGAAGGTTGGCTGAAGGCGCACGGCGTCTGGCAGTTCTTCCCGGCGCAGGCCGAGGGCGACGACTTGGTCCTGCTGGACGCAACCCGGGAGCGGGAGCTGGAGCGGTTCCGGTTCCTGCGCCAGGGGGGCGGCGAGCGGCTCTGCCTTTCGGACTTCACGGCTCCCCGAGAGGCCGGAAGGCGCGACCACGTGGCGCTCTTCGTCACGACCGCGGGCGTCGGCGCCCGCCAGCACGTCGAGCGGCTCAAGGCCAGCGGCGAGTACCTCCTCTGCCATGCCCTGCAAGCGCTGGCCATCGAGGCCGCGGAGGGGTTCGCCGAGATGCTGCACGCCAGGCTCCGCGAAGCCTGGGGGTTCCCCGATCCGCCGGCCCTGTCGATGACAGAGCGCTTCCAGAGCAGGTACCGGGGCGTCCGCGTCAGCTTCGGCTATCCCGCTTGCCCGCGCCTGGAGGACCAGGAGCAGCTCTTCCGACTCCTCGACCCCGCCCAGATCGGCGTCACCCTCACCGAGGGCCACATGATGGAGCCGGAAGCCTCTGTCAGCGCGCTGGTCTTCCACCACCCGCAAGCGCGGTACTTCAATGCGGGGGAGTAGGAAGATAGAAGGTGGAAGACGGAAGTTGGAAGGGGCGGACTGAAGGACGAGACGCGTTCGAGCTCGCAGTGAACTTTTGGCGAGCGGGGAGCCTGATAGGCGCTTGCCTGGGGGCTCGCGGCCGACGCGCGGGAGTTTCGACTTTGGCCCCGACTACTTCCCCTCGAGCTCGCTCAGCATCGCTTCGAGGCGGGGGAGGTCCTTGCGGAGTGAGCTGAGGATCGGCGACGGGGCGATCCCGAAGGGGTCCTGCGCCAGGTAGAGACGCATCCCCTCGACGGCGCGCCAGGGCAGGCCGGGGTGCGCCTCTCGCAACTCCGCGGACAGCCCGCCCGCGGCCTCGGCGAAGATCGCGAAATGGCCGGCAAGCCAGAAGAGGAGCGTCTCCTCGAGCCCACCGTCGGCGCCGGCAAGCGCACGGCCCGCGTGCTTCTCGATGCGTGACAGGGCCTCTCGCATCTCGCGGAGACGCTTGCCGTCGTTCCTCAGAGCGCCACCGCCTCCCGGAGAAGCTCGTCTCGAGCGCCGGGCCGTATACCCGATACGGGTATGATCTCCACGGCGCAGCCGAGCAGCTCGCGCAGGTCCATCACCAGCGCCCCCAGGTCCAGCAGCCCGGCGCCAGGATCCAGGTCGACCACGAGATCGACGTCGCTCCTGGGACCGGCCGTCCCCCGCGCTACCGATCCGACCAGCCTGGGGTTTCGCACGCCACGGCTGCTCGCCAACTTCAGTATCTCCTCACGCCGGTCGCGGATCTGGCTCAGCCGGTCCATCAGCGGCCAGGATATCAGAACGGCTCGGGCGCAGGCCTGGCGTGCAGGCAGGCTTCGACAGGCTCAGCCTGAGCGGGTCCCGGGGTTTCGCACGACGACGCGCGCGACGGCCTGAACCTGATATACTGGTCACGTGATCGAACTTCGGCCCTGGAAGCTCCGATCCCCGCTCGAGCGCAGTCGAAGGCGCGTTGCCTCGATCTCTCGGGCCGTGCGACGCGCCGCCGGCCGCCGACGCCGCCTTCCGATCCGGTGGCTGACCGTCGCAACCCTGGCCGTCGCGCTCTCCGCTGCGCCCAACCGGCCCGCGCGCGCCCAGCGCCATGACACGGCGGAACACTTCCTGGGCGGCAGCTTCCGCGGCTCCGCGCTCCGGGGCTTGCTGCCGGAGAGGATCTTGAGCGGGGTGGAGCGGCCCGAAGCCCAGGCCTCGGGCGATTTCGACGCCCGGGGAGGGCCGGAGCTGGCCGTCTCGTGGCGCGAGGATGGCCGGATCGCGCTGGCCCTGCTCCGTGAGAATGACGGCGGCGCCTGGAAGAAGATGGCCGAGGTCCGGCGCGAGTTCTCCGGGGTGGACCGGATGGAGTTCGTGGCCTTCGAGCAGGGCGACCCACAGGCCTTGCTGGTGCTCTGGTTCATCGGAGGGTCGGTCCGGATGGGCCAGCTGGAGGTGTTCGCCTACCAGCGAGGCACCGACGGTTTCGAATCGATCCTGACCGTCCCGGCCAGCTCCTACCGCATCGAGGACGTGGACGACGACCGCGTACCGGAGCTGGTCGTCTACCGCGACGCCGGCGACGTGCCGGGTGTTCCGGAGGTTCTCGAGTGGGAGAGAAACCGGCTGGTGCCACCGGCGCAAATTATGTCCCGGTTCTTCGAGAAGACGGCAAAGCGGTTCCTCACCGACGGCGAGGCGATGATCAAGCAGACGCCCAGGGGACAGGCGCCTCCCCTGCCCGCGCTCGACAGCTTCTTGAACGCGGCCAAGTGTCTGGAGCAGGCGGGGAAGAAATCGGAGGCGTTCCGGGCCTATCGCCGGGTGGCAGCCCTGGGCCGCACGGGCATCCTCCGGCCGCGGCGGTCCGATGCGCTGCAGCAGTTCCGGGACATGCGGACCGAAGAGGCTCGTGAGAGCATGGCCCGGCTGCTGGGCAAGGCGATGCCCCTGCGGGTCGTGAAGGTGGAGCCGCCTAAGCCGGTCGTGGCGGCGGCCGCGGCACCGGCGACTCCGGTATCCACTGCGGCAACAGACTCCGCGACGCCGACAGTACCCGCTCCCGTGTCGACCGGTCCTGCCGAGACATCCACTTCAGCCGCCGTGGCAACGGCGGCCTCGACCGCCCCGCTGGAGGAGACCACGGGGGTCGCACCATCTGCTGTCGAAACCCCGCCGGCCGCCGCGAGCACGCCAGAGCCGGCCGCACCCGAGCCCGCAACGCCAACGCCGACGGCCGCACCGCCGCCCCCCGGTGAGCCTGTCCCGCCGCCTCCGGGCGAACCCCTTCCCGGCCCACCGGGCGAGGCACTGCCACCGCCGCCGGGGGAGCCACTGCCCGCACCACCCGGACAGTAGCGGGCAACTCGCCCGCGGGCGGGCCGTTCGAGGCGAGGCCACGCTTGACGGGGGCACTTCGGACATTCCGAGAGCTTCGCGCTCTCCTTTTGTCACCTCAAACGTCTTCCTTGCCGATGAGATGGACGAGGCACCGTGTCGGCTGCCGACCTTTGGCTTCGTCTCGCCATCTCGTCGATGGAGCACCGGACCCACAAAGCACCCCGGAGCGCCAGGCTCGCCTGGTGGCTTCACCTGCTGCTTGCGCTCGCGCTGGTGGCGCAGTCGCTTGCGCAAGAGGCGCCCGCCACCAGCACGGGACCGTTCGCCGACGTGCCCAAGGACCACTGGGCTCTGGGGGCACTCGAGCGGCTCGCCGCCAACGGAGTGCTTCCGGGCTTTGCCGACGGGACCTACCAGGGACGGCGGATTGTCTCGCGCTACGACCTGGCTGTGGCTGTGTCGCGCGCTCTCGATCGCGCCCGCGAGCTGCAGAAGGAAGGCTCCCAGGTCAAGGACGACGACCAGCGGCTGCTGGAGCGGCTGACGGTGGAGCTCCGCAACGAGCTGACGCTCCTGGGAGCCCGGGTCGAAAGCCTGGAGCGGCGCGTCGAAGGGCAGGAGCAGAAGGCCGACGAGCTCGACACCCGCAACAGCAACATCCGGATCGAGGGCTTCTACCGGGTCCTGGAGACTTACGTCTTCCGCCCGGTGAGCTTCGTGGGGACGTTGCTCTTGCCTGAAGTCGACCCTTTCCGCAACTTCCGGTCGCTGGGGCTGCAACCGATGGAGCAGCAGATCTTCCTGCGTTTCTTCGGAACGCCGTTCCTCGACGGCGGGCCGGCCACCAACGTGGAGGTCTTCGCGGAGCTCCTGGGCGTCCTGAGCGGCCCGCGCGGCCACGACTTGAACTACCGCCTTGCCGACCCGATCTTTTCGGGCGACACCATCGACGACTTCGCCACCGAGACGGTCGACGACCAGCGCCTCAGCTTCAACCGGGCCCACTTCGTCAACCGGGCCAAGCGGCTCAACACGCGTCTGTTCCTCAACGAATCGGCGACCGACCTGACCGACCCATCCGTCCTGTTCACGGTCGACCGCTTCGCGCCTTTCTCGGGTGCGGAGGCCTCCGGCAGCTACAAGAAGCTGGGCTACACCGGGTCGGTCACCAAGCAGCGCGCGCTCACGGGCAGCGAGCTGTCCAACTTCGACGACCAGCTCAGCCTGCGGCAACCCAGCGATTTCACGTTCCTGGGGCGGCTTGCAGGCGACGAGCGAGGCGTCGAGGACATCCGCCGGGTGTTCCAGCCCGGAGGACTGGTCGACACGGACCTCTACACCACGCGGCTCACCTACACGCCGCAGAAGTACCGCGACAACAACCTGGGCCGCTCCCAGATGGTGGGCGGGACGTTTGTCGAACAGGTCTTCAGCTACGACACGCTCTTCGACTTCAACCGAGTGATCGCCTGGGACTACCAGTGGGGCCTGCACACCAAGAAGCGGCAGTGGGACAGCACGCTGCAGTGGCTCTTGACGGAGGGGCGCGGGGACATCAGCGATACCGGGCTCAAGCTCGATTCGACCTACCAGTTCGGGAACTTCCTGACGAACTTGAAGGCCTACTCGTACGGCTACGACTACCAGAACCGCACAGGCCAGTACCCGTTCATGGACACCGACGTCTTCTTCAACTTCAAGCGCGAGATCACGCCCGGGGTCGATCGGAACCGGGACGGCAACGTGGACGGCTACGAATCAACCCGCGGTGAACGCGCGGCGCGGCTCCTGATGCGCTACCACTTCCCGCGCGAGGACGTGGCGGCGCTGCAGGATTTGACGCTCTCGGGTCTCTACGAGATCAAGAAGTGGGAGCGCGACCCGGCCAACCCGATCATCAACGACGAGATCCCGGCCAGCCGCTTCCAGGGACAGGCGCTGGCGGACCTGACCACGCGGCTGCACATGGAGCTTACGACAGAGCTCGAGAAGCACCTCCCGCTCGATCGCAACGGGGACGGCGTGCTCGACCGCCGCGAGGGCAAGGTCCTCAACACGGCGCGGCTCGACTGGCGCGCCGCACAGAAGCTGAACCTCCTGGGCGAGATCCAGTTCATCGACGACCTGGACGAGAAGCAGTCGAGCGGCTCGCTCTTCCACTTTCGCCGCCACCGCCTGGAGGCTTCGAGCCAGATCACGCCCGACTTCTTCATCAAGGGCTCCACCGAGAAGATCTTCGATAGTGATCTCCAGTTGAACGGCATCCCGCCCAAGCTGGTCGAGGGGCGCAACATCGACCGCCAGATCGCAGAATCGTCGTACGCCTTCACCGATTGGGCGAGCCTGAAGGTGCTGGCCGTCTTCCAGGGCACGAAGAACCGCAACTTCAACTTCGAGGACAACTACTCGGAGCTCTACATCGGGGAGATGGACGTCAACTTCAGCAAGACACTCAAGGGCCGCTACATCCACGGAATCCAGGACACCAAGCTCGACAACGCCGGCAAGGTCCCGATCCTCAAGAACATCTTCGTGATCAACAACTACCTGGAGCTCATCTACGAACCGACCGAGGCGACGGAGCTGAGACTGAGCTACGGCAACGAGTACGAGAACCCGCTCGACCCGCTCGACAACGGCCCCGCGAAGTTCTTCCGAACCGAGCAGATCGTGCAGCTGAGGGCGCAGACGCAATTCTAGTAGTGAGTAGCGAGTAGTGAGTAGTGAGTAGTGAGTAGAGAGACAAGTGACGCACCGGTGAGATTGATGAGGCAAGGCCACGTGGAGACAGTTCGGTCGAGCATGGCGGCCGGAGAAGACAGCCATGGAAGGCGGAGTGGAAGCTCGACGATCACTCCGTCGTGTGCCAGGTCTCCCTACTCGCTACTCGCTACTCGCTACTCGCTACTCTTCACACTGCTCGCCCTCCTCCCCCTGGCCTCGCTCGGCTGCCTCCAGGAACGGACGGCGCCCGAAGATCCGCCTTCGGTGGTCACGGCGGCGATCAACTTCTTCCCGGAGCTCTCGCCTCTGCCCTTCCCCGCGCTGGTGCCTCCGCCCGGTCTGAAGGAGAACTCGCCGATGGGATTGCGGGCGGCGATCGCCGCCACCGGGGCGGATCCCCGCGCCAACGACAACGCGCTGGTCAAGAACGACGGGCTGGTGACGGTCTTCACCCGGCGGCAGGGCAAGGGGTTCTTCGTGGTGCGCGGCGCGCACTACGACATCGGCTACGGGCCGGTCGAGGTCGGGAGCGCAGGTGCGGTCACTCCCGTGACGTTCCTGCGTCCGTTCGATACCGAGACCCACAACCTCTCGCTCTACCAGCCACCCCTGACCGGCAGCTTCGATCCTCAGAACCCCAACTGCGACGGCGCCACCGTCACCTTCCCGAGGGGCGTGCGGGTGATGCCAAAGGAACCCGGCCGAGCGAAGTTCATCTTCTTCGCCGACGATCCGGTCGGCCAGCTCAACCAGGGCCGCGTCGAAGGGCGCGGCAACGACAGCGCGTTCCCGGTAGTCATCAGCGTCGTCGTGATCGGGGACTTCAACCGCTTCCGGCTGCCAACCGCCAACTCGCTGGAAGGCGGCATCGAGCTCCTGGACGAGGGAAGCCAGTTCTGCCCGGTGGCCGACCCGCTCACCGCGCTCGACGACCCGCGACGCCCCGTCAGCGGAGACGAGAAATCCGGCGATCGCGTCTTCACGCGCTACGTCTACAACCTTCCGCCGGGCGACCTGCGCTATGCCTTCGTGATCAACGGCAGCCCCCTCACGCTTACGGACCCCTACCAGGAAGGCGGCACCCGCGTCCGCATCGTGACCCAGAACGAGGTCCGCGAGTTCGCCGCCAGCATCGTCACGGTGAAGTGAGGCTTGAGGCTTGAGAAGTGAGGCTCGAGGGGTGAGGGGGTGGAAGTTGGGAGATGGAAGGTGGAAGATGGAAGGGGATGATGGCAGGTTGGGAAACGTGTCGCTCGAGGTTTGACTCGGGGACGCAGCTCCGTCGAACGGGGACTGACGCCAGCATCGCTCCGCTTCTCGATTCTCGATTCTCGACTCCCGATTCTCGATTCTCGACTCCCGATTCTCGATTCTCGCCTCTCGACACTCCCCGACCATGAAACTCTCCGACCGGATTCGAGAGAAGAAGGGTGGGCTCGAACCCGCGAAGCCGTCGGGCAGTCCTGCCCAGTCGCTCAAGAAAGAGCAGGAGTCGGGGACGACCTCCGCGGCCGACGAGATCGAAACGACGCTGCGCGAGAACGCGATGAACGCGCTCTTCCGGCAGATGCCGTACATGCAGCTTCCGGCGTTCGACACGGCGGCCCAGGAGCTGGCCTTCTGGGACGCGACCGTCGCCAAGATCCTGGACGAGAGCGTCCGGGAGCGCGCCACCCGCGTCTCCCAGAACGTGCAGCAGAAGGTCAAACGCGAGCTGCTCGACATCATCGTCGGCTTCGGTCCGATCGAGGCGCTCATTCGCGACCCGTCGGTCTCGGAGATCATGATCAACGGTCCCGACAAGATCTACGTGGAGCGTAAGGGCAAGGTCGTGCTCTCCGGCGTCAAGTTCCGCGGAGACGAACAGGCGATGCAGGTGATCAAGAAGATCCTGGCGCCGCTGGGAAGGCGCTGCGACGCCAGCTCACCGATGGTCGACGCGCGCCTGCCCGACGGTTCGCGCGTCAACATCGTCATCCCTCCGCTGGCGCTCAACGGCAGCACCATCACCATCCGCAAGTTCAGCAAGAAGCCGCTGACTGTCGACAAGCTGATCGACTTTGGCAGCCTCACGCTGGAGATGGGGGCGTTTCTCGAGGCCTGCGTGCTGGCACGCCTCAACATGGTCGTGAGCGGCGGCACCGGCTCGGGCAAGACGACGACGCTCAACGCCATCAGCGGATTCGTTCCCGACGACGAGCGCGTCATCACCATCGAGGACTCCGCCGAGCTGCAACTGCAGCAGGATCACGTGGTCTCGCTCGAGACCCGGCCGGCCAACGTCGAGGGCAAGGGCGAGGTCTCGATCCGCGAGCTCGTCAAGAACTCGCTGCGCATGCGGCCGGAACGCATCATCATCGGCGAGTGCCGCGCAGGCGAAACGCTCGACATGCTCCAGGCGATGAACACGGGCCATGACGGCTCGCTCACCACGGGTCACGCCAACACCCCGATCGACATGGTGCGGCGCCTGGAGACAATGGTTCTGATGGCGGGGATGAACCTGCCGATCCGCAACATCCGCGAGCAGATCGCCAGCGCCGTGCAGGTCATCGTCCAGCAGAACCGGCTTCACGACGGCACGCGCCGCATCACGGCCATCGCCGAGGTGCGCGGCATGCAAGGCGACCGCGTCGAGATCGCCAACATCTTCGAGTGGGTCCAGGAAGGCACCGGTCCCGACGGCAAGATCCTCGGGCACCACCGCGCAACCGGCGTGGTCCCCAGGTTCTTGCCCCGCTTGCGGGACGCCCGCCCCGACCTGCCGGACAACCTGCTGGGCCCGGGCGTCAGCGTCGAGGAGAAGCTGCGCGAGCTCGACCAGGAGCGCCAGGCCGAAGAGGACGCCATCGCGCGCAAGGCCGCCGAGCGGGCCGCCGCCCAGCCGGAGCCCGAGGTGAGTGAGGCCGCGTCGCTCGCGGGCCGCGCGCCTTTCAAGTACTCCGACGCTCTTCCGGTGGAGCTCCAGAAGCTCGAGGAGGAGCCCGAGCAGAAGAAGCGCAAGATCGGCGCGATCCTGCAGAACTACCGCGACAAGAAGGAGATCGAGAAGGACGAGATCCCGTTCGACCTGAACGAGCACATCCGCCATCAGCTGATGGACAAGCTGAACGTCGTGCTGCGGTTCGAGAACGTCTCTCTGCAAGGCAGGAGCTACGAAGAGGAGAAACGCATCCTCTCGGAGAAACTCCAGGGCTGCCTGGCAACCTTGATGGATGAGCAGAAGCTGCGCCTGTCGCGCTCGGCCGGCCAGGAGATCTTGCGCCAGACGCTCAAGGACGTCGCGGGTCTCGGACCGATCCAGGACCTGCTCGACAACCCCACCGTCAGCGAGGTGATGGTCAACGGCCCCAAGCGCGTCTACGCAGAGATCAAAGGCAAGCTGGTCCTGACCGACTCGCTCTTCAAGGACAACGCCCACGCGCACCACATCATCCAGAAGATCGTCGCCCCGCTGGGCCGCCGCTGCGACGCCAGCATGCCGATCGTCGACGCGCGGCTCAGGGACGGCTCGCGCGTCAACGCCGTGATACCGCCCGTGGCGCTCTGCGGGCCGACCATCACCATCCGCAAGTTCAGCAAGAAGCCGCTGAAGATGGAACAGCTGGTCACCTTCGGCAGCCTGAGCCAGGAGATGTTCGACTTCTTGAAGGCGGCTGTGCTGGCGCGGCTCAACATCGTCGTCAGCGGCGGTACGGGCTCAGGCAAGACCACCACGCTCAACGCCATCAGCGGCTTCATCCCGGAAGACGAGCGCATCATCACCATCGAGGACGCCGCCGAGCTGCAGCTGCAGCAGGACCACGTCGTCCCGCTGGAGACCCGCCCCCCCAACATCGAGGGCAGCGGCGCCGTCACGATCCGCGACCTCGTCAAGAACTCGCTGCGCATGCGGCCCGAGCGGATCATCGTCGGCGAGTGCCGCTCGGGCGAGACGCTGGACATGCTGCAAGCGATGAACACGGGCCACGACGGCTCGCTCACCACCGGCCACGCCAACACGCCGAAGGACATGGTGGCGCGACTCGAGACGATGGTGATGATGGCCGGGCTGGACCTGCCGATCCGAAACATTCGGGAACAGATCGCCAGCGCCGTCCACCTCATCGTCCAGCAGAACCGCTTGAAGGACGGCTCCAGAAGGATCACCGCCATCACCGAGGTCGTCGGGATGACCGGTGACAACGTGCGAGTCGAGAACATCTTCGAGTTCGTCCAGGAAGGCGTCGACACTCGAGGAAAGGTGATCGGCCACTTCCGCGCCACCGGCCATCTACCCCGGTGGCTGCCGCAGTTCCGCAGCGCGGGCCTTGCGCTCGAGGACGACATCTTCGGCCCGGGAACCAGCCTCGCGCAGATCTTCTCCGATATCGATAACGAGACGATCGCCCGCGAGAAGAGGGACTTGCAGGAGCAGCTGGCGCGAGCCGCCACTCGCGACCCAGATCAGGAAGTCCCCGCGGCCATATTGAAGCGGCTGGAGGGCAAGCCGCCCTTCAAGTGGATGGACTGCTTCCCGCTGGGGCTCCACCACGTCACCCGGCGTCCCACGTCCGCCCCTCACATCGGTGGCCTCGAGGGACGCGAGCTGGAAAAGACGATCCGCATCCGCGGCCTCATCTTCGACCTCATGATGGACAAGCTGGCGGCCCTGGAGAACCAGGGAAAGAAGCTGGACATCGAGGACGAGCGCGCCTTCGTGCAGCGCGAGGCGATGACGCTCTTCCACGAGGTCTCCAGGAGCCAGGGGATAGCGCTCTCGGAAAAAGCCGGACGGGCAGTGGTCAGCGAGCTGGTCAACGAGATCGCGGGCTTTGGCCCGATCACGCCGCTGCTCTACGACCCGCAGGTCTCCGAGGTCATGGTCAACGGGCCATGGCAGATCTATGCCGAAAAGAAGGGCAAGCTGACATTGACCGACTCCTACTTCCGGGACGATTCCCACGCCATGCGCATCATCAACAAGATCGTCTCGCCGCTGGGCCGCCGCTGCGACGTCTCCAGCCCCATCGTCGACGCACGGCTGCCCGACGGCTCGCGCGTGAACGCCGCCATTCCGCCCGTGGCGCTCTGCGGGCCGACCATCACCATCCGCAAATTCAGCAAGAAGCCGATCGGCATGGACAAGCTGGTCGGCTTCGGGACGCTCACCGCCGAGATGTCCGCGTTCCTCCACGCTTGCGTGCTCCTGCGGCTCAACATGGTCATCAGCGGCGGCACGGGCTCCGGCAAGACCACCACTCTCAACGCCATCAGCAGCTTCATCCCGGAGGACGAGCGCATCATCACCGTCGAAGACGCCGCCGAGCTGCAGCTGCAGCAGGACCACGTGGTCGGCCTCGAATCACGCCCGCCCAACGTCGAGGGCGCCGGCGCCATCACCATCCGCGACCTCGTCAAGAACACGCTGCGCATGCGGCCCGAGCGGATCATCGTCGGCGAGTGCCGCGCGGGCGAGACGCTCGACATGCTGCAGGCGATGAACACCGGCCACGACGGCTCGCTCACGTCCGGCCACGCCAACACGCCGAGGGACATGATCGCCCGCCTGGAGACGATGGTGATGATGGCCGGTATGGAGCTGCCGTCGAAGTCGATCCGCGAGCAGATCGCCAGCGCCGTGAACCTCATCGTCCAGCAGAGCCGGCTGCACGACGGCAAGCGCAAGATCACCTACATCTCCGAGGTCGCTGGCATCGACGGCGACGAGGTGAAGCTGGTGGACCTGTTCCGGTTCTACCAGCACGGCGTCGACGACGACGGCCACATCTTCGGCGAAAGCCGCGCGACCGGCAACCTGCCCAGCTTCCTTCTGCGCTTCAAGTACGAGAAGATCCCGCTCCCCGACGGCATCTTCGGCATCCCCAAAACGATGGACCAGCTCTTTGCGGAGGCCGAGGAGAAGCGAGGGAACGATCCGCTGGGGTAGGGCGCGGATAGAAGGTGGAAGGCGGAAGGAAGTAGAGAGGGCCGGCCGCCGGTCGCCGTCTCCTCTTCTGGTAGCGAAAAACCCGGTACAGGTAGCCGCCACGGGATTTCCTGACAGGAATGAGTACCCTCTGGAAAACCCCGGTACAGGTAGCCGCCACGGGCCTTCTATCTGCGCACGAAGCTCAGCACGGTGCGGCGGACCGTGTTGACCCGGAACTTCTCGTACTCGTGCGGGCCGGCCTGGGGCGAACCCGGGCGGAAGAAGAACTTGCCGACGGTGCGGAGCCCCTCGTAGAGCGTCGCTTCTGGACCGCGCTCGCCCAGGGACCAGCGCACGACGTAGGGCTTTCCGTTCACGGCGTATTCCGACTCACCGGAGCCTCCGGGTGGGAATGGCTCCGTCCGGAGCAGGTAGACGAAGGGCGACATCTCCAGGATGCGGTCGCGATACTCCTCGGCGTCCTCGGAGAATCCGCTGTGGGCGCGGGAAGTCAGGTGCCGTCCCGAGCGCTCGAGCGAGACCTCGGCCGTGAAGCGATAGAGCCGCGAGCGATCGTCGGGGTCCCGCACCTTTCCGGCGATCGCGAACACTGACTTCGCAGCGCCGGTCACGCGGTAGACGACGCCGACTACACCGAGATCCTCGAAACTCTTCTGGATTGAGCCGCGTACCTGCGCGTTGACGCGGTAGCTTTCGGCGTGACGCTGGGGCTCCGGAGTCCCCGCCCAGGCCGCCGTGCAGAGCGTCAGCAAGAGGACCGCGGCCTTCACTTGCGCGCGGCCTCGTACCAGCTCTGCATCGTGAACTCGGAGAGGAATCGCCCCGGTTCGCGCCGCTCGCTGCCGGATTCATCCCGCGCCGGGGGCGGCGGCGGGTCGCGCCGCAGGTGGGCGCGGTGGGCGAGGATGTCGTTCACGGGCCGCCCCTCGGCATCGAGAAAGCGGCCGCGATGCAGATAGATGAGACGAGTTCGCGTGCCGGCGCGCAACGTCCAGTAGAGCTCCTTGTCATGGGTCACGACGATCGAAGTCCGCACGACCTTCTGCACCTGCAGATCGAGGATGGCGTTGGCGACGCCCTTGGCCATGATGGGGTCGAGCCCCGCAGTTGGCTCGTCGTAGAGCAGCACGCGGGGGCGCAGCGCCAGAGTGCGCGCAATTCCGACGCGCGTCTTCATGCCGCCCGACAGCTCCGACGGCAGCTTGTTGCGGTCGGAGACCACGTCCAGCCGCACCTCGCTCATGCGTCCGAGCACGCAGGCGTCGATCAGCTCGGCGGCGAACTCTCGGCGAGACAGGGAGAGACACTCCTCCAGGGCCGTCGACGTGGCGCGCTCGTCGATGCTGCACGTGCTGGCCAGCGCCGCGAGCCTGGGCGGCAGGTGGTGCGCGGCGGCGGTCAGGTGCGCGCAGAGCTCCTTGGGTCGCGCCCGGAAGCCCTCGATCCAGTGTTCCACCACCTCGGGGTGCTTCTCGAGCGGCAGCTCGATGTTCTCGTAGACCGTCATCCAGTCGAAGAGGCTCGACTCCTGGAAGACGATCCCGACCTCAGTGCGGATGCGGGCCATGTCCTGCTCGGCCAGCTCGTGGATCGGGATGTCGATGACGGGCCCGCCGTCGTCTTTCGACGCGCGATACCAGACCTCCCCTTCGGTGGGCTCGACGAGTCCGACGAGCAGGCTGAGGAAAACGCTCTTGCCGATGCCGCTCTCGCCGACGATGACCAGGATCTCGTCGGCGGGCACGACCAGGTTGACGCACTGGTAGAGCGGGCGCTGGCCCGGAAAGACCTTGGTGAGATTCTGCACCGCCAGGACGTAATCCTCGCGCGGTTGGTCGGGATGCGGCGTAGGAGGGGGAGCGGTCATCGGAAGCTGAGGGTACAAGGAAAATTAGGGACACACGACTCATTTTCTAACTCCACGACGGCTATCCGTTCGCCGACGCATCAGGAAATGAGTCGTGTGTCCCTGATTTTCCCGAGTTTCCCGGTCCTTGTCTATGAGGGGTGCGCGTACTAGGATCGGGGCCTCAATCCGATGGAAGAGTTCCTGAAGACATGCGGCGGCTTCGTCCAGCTCTGGGCGAGGTCGCTGGGGCGGACCTTCGCGTCCAACGCGTCGGACTTCTGGCTTCACCTGGAAGAGATCGCGGTCGACGCCTGGCACGCAGTCGGCCGACGCCTTCGCCGACATCCACATGGAGCAGGCGACCCTGTTCATCCCGGCGATCGTGACAAAGTCGATGCTGCTGGAGCTGGGGCCCGTGTTCACGGCGCTCATCATCGCGGGCCGGTCCGGCGCGGGCATTGCGGCCCAGATCAGCTCGATGGCCGTGACGAAGCAAGTGCACGCGCTGCGGGCGCTGGCCATCGATCCGGTCGTCTTCCTGGTGACGCCGCGCGTACTGGCGCTGATGGTAGGCCTGCCCATGCTGGCGCTGCTGGCAAACCTGGCAGGCGTCTTCGGCGGGTTCCTCTACTGCGTCGGGAAGCTGGGGATGACCGCGGTGGTGTTCCTTCACGCCTCCGCCAGCACGGTCTACCTGAAGGACATCCTGGTCTCACTCTGCAAGTCGACCGTCTGGGGCGGGGTCATCTCGGTGATGGGGTGCCTCCACGGCCTGCGGGCGCACGGAGGTAACGTCGGGGTCGGGCGCGCGACCCGCGACACGGTCGTGCACTCGATGATCCTCATCCTCATCAGCGACTTCTTCCTCACGCGCATCTTCCGAATCCTCATCTCGATGTTCCTCAAGTGAGACGTCCCGAATGAAAAAATCGATCTTCCCAACCAAGGTGAAGGACGGGTTGTTCGTCCTGACCGTAGCTCTGGTCATCATGGGCATCAGCCTCTACGTCGACGCGGTGAAGGGCGTCCTGCGAGGCCCCAAGATCCGGGTCAACGTCTACCTCGACGGCAGCGCTGTCGACGAAACGTTGACCACGGGGAACATGGTCACGGCCTTCCGGCGGGCGATCGGCAAGATCGAGGACGTCACGTTTTTCACCGCCGAGGTCTTGAGGCCGAGCGAGCTTTCCAAGGCCCGTCTGGACGATCTGGCCGGAGGCGAGGAGCAGCTTGCCAAGCTGAGAAAGCTGCAGAAGGACGCGGCCCTGGCTCCCGTGATGCTGACGGGTGTGAAGCTGGAGTGCAGCATCTACCCGGAGCTGCTCGGATCGCTCTGGCCGCTCTACGGCGACAAGAGCGACCCGAAGGTGGCCGCAGCGGGGATGCTGGGCGAGCCCTACCTGCAGATTTTCCCCGGCGCGGGCGCCGGAGGGATGAAGGAAGGCGACAAGATCGGCTTCCCGAAGAACGACCCTGGCCCCAATCCGCCCGCCTCGATCCCGGTCCACGGCCGGGAGCTCACGACCCCCGAAGAGGTCGACGAAACCCAGAAGAAGATCCGCGCCGCCGCCGAGCAGCAGCGGGAGTTCGAACGCATCCTGGAGTCGATTGCCGAGTCGGCCGCCGTGTCCGGGGATGATTCCGCACCCGCGACGGAGCCGGCGACGGGAAGGTAGAAGGCGGAAGATAGAAGGTGGAAGAGGGGAACGACTGGCCAGGCTTGCCGGGAAGCAGTGCGGGCTGGCCCTCGAACCGCCGCCACGCCCTTGTCGGGGTCGTTCAGCTACGGAGCCGCGCGGTGTAGCAATTCGAAATGGGAGGAGCGCCGGGCTGTCTCCAGGAACCGGAGTCAAATCGCCAAAGCCCACGCGGAGTGCCGCCCGCGTGCCCCGTAACGGCTTCCCCCTTCTACCTTCTACCTTCCATCTTCTCTACAGCCCCATGATGTGGTACCCGGCGTCGACATGGATGGTCTCGCCGGTGATCCCTCGGCTCATGGAGCTGAGAAGGAAGACTGCGGTGTCGGCGACCTCGTCGACGTCGATGTTGCGCTTGAGCGGTGACTTCTCGGCGGCCCACTTCCACATGTCGGTGAAGTGGGGAATGCCCCGGGCCGCGAGCGTCTTGATGGGGCCGGCGCTGATGGCGTTGACGCGGACGTTTGCGGCTCCAAGGTCGGCGGCCAGGTAACGCACGCTCTGCTCTAGCGATGCCTTGGCGATGCCCATCACGTTGTAGTGAGGGACGACGCGCTCGCCGCCGATGTAGGTCATCGTGACGATGCTGCCGCCGCCGCGGGGCTGCATCAATGGTGCAGCGGCGCGCGCAAGGCCGGTGAGCGAGTAGGCGCCAATGTCGTGCGCCAGACGAAAGCCCTCTCGGCCGGTCGACAGGTAGTTTCCCTCGAGGTCCTCGCGCTGCGCGAAGGCGACGGAGTGCACGAGGAAGTCCAGACCGCCGAACTCCTCGCGGATACGGGCCATCACGGAGTCGATGTCCTCGTCGCGGGTGACGTCGCAGGGCAAGAGCAGCGCCGGCTGAGGCAACGTCGCCGCCAGCTCCTTCACGTCCTCGAGCAGCCGCTCGCCTTGGTACGTCAGGGCCAGCCGGGCGCCGCGCGTGGCCGCGGCGCGCGAGATTGCCCACGCGATGCTACGCTTGTTGGCGACCCCCAGAACCAGACCCAGCTTGTTTTCGAGCACGGTGTTCGATCCTCCTCGGCCAGATGGCCGAGCCAGTATACACAAGCACAACCCGGGCCCCCGGAAGCCGGGCGCTACTCCGGACTCCAGTGGCCGCAGCTGATATGCGAGGATAGCATCGCCATGGCCGACCGGGTCCCCGCGCACGAGCCGAGCCCTTCCGGGGCGCCGTCAGGCTCCCCTCCCGTGGTGCCCCTGCTTGCAGTGCTCAAGCTGCTGGCGCGCCTGCTGGGTGCCTCGGCTGCCGGAGTGCGCCGGGTCGCGGACGCGGCGGCGTCATCCGACGCGCACTGCCAGGAGTACTCGGTGGTGGCCGGCCCGGGACCCGCGCGCAAGGCAATCTGCGCTCTGCCGCCCGCGGCGTCGTGCACGGGCCCGATATGGGTCGCGGATACACGCTCCAGCGCAGCCCCCGAGTGGGCCCGCACGATGGAGTATGGCTGCTTCGCGGCGGTGACGCTGGAGGACTCGGGCGGCTCGCCGTTCGCCTGTCTCTGGGCGGCCTTCGACAAGCCCCGCGCGGAGGACGAGCGCACGCTCGACACGCTCTCGGAGCTGGCGCCGATCCTGATCGACGGAATCATGGAAGCCGCGCGCTACCAGGACGCGCTGCGCGACACGACCCGACGGCTCCAGGCGCTCTACGAGGCCTCGGCGGACGGCATCCTGATGGTCGACGCCAACCTGCGCATCTCCGTTGCGAACCGGCGTTTCGGCGAGTTCTTCGGCCTCGACCCGGCGGCCGTGATCGGCGCCGACGACGCGAAGGTGCGCGCCGCGGTGTTCGGCTGCCTGAAGGACCCCGTCGAGTTCGAGCGCCGCGTGGGCGAGCTGTACTCCGATCCGGCGGCCGAGGGCGAGGACGAGATCGAGCTGGCGCTGCCCGTCCCGAGGATGCTGCACCGCTCCAGCGGTCCCGTGCGCGACGAGCGCGGCGAGGTCCTGGGGCGGCTGTGGCTGTTCCGCGACGTGACTATCCGCAGGCGGATGGAGCGGGAGCTCAGGGAGAGCAAGCAGCAGCTGGAGGACAAGGCGCGGCTGCTGGCAGAGGCCGACCGGCTCAAGAGTCAGTTCCTGGCCAACACGTCGCATGAGCTCCGCACGCCGCTCAATTCGTTGCTCGGCTTCTTGAAGCTGATCCTGGAGGGGGCCGGGGCGACGCCGGAGGAAGAGCGGAGCCTGCTCGCGTATGCGTACAACACCGGGACGCACCTGGCGACGCTACTCAACGACATTCTCGACCTGGCCAAGATCGAAGCTGGCAGCGTCCCTCTGAACCTGGAGTGGATCGACGCTTCGAAATTGCTGGACGAGGTGATCCCGATCTCGGCGGTCCAGGCAAGGGCCAAGGGCTTGACCTGCGAGCTCTTGGCGCCTGCGGCCGACGGTCCGCGCGTACGGGCAGACTACCTGAGGCTGCGGCAGGTGCTGCTCAACCTGATCGGCAACGCCGTCAAGTACACGAG
>JACQZN010000089.1 GCA_016213845.1 Candidatus Wallbacteria bacterium | reverse complement strand
CATGAGGTTGAGTGCGTCACTTTGGCACAGGCTCGAGGCCCGCGACAGCTTCCGGCACGGTCGCTCCGCCTGCCACCTGCAGACGAACCCAACTGGCGAGCGAGTCGAATTCGCGCTGCCGAAGGCGGCTCGAGGCCTCGACCACGGAATTCTCGGCTTGCAGGCGATCCAGGAAGGAGCCCAGACCGGCCCGATACTGCTCGTCGCTCATCTTCAGCGCCAGGTGGGCCTGTTCGAGTTCCTGCCGGTCGACCTCCTGCTGCTGGCGCAGGTTCTCGACCTCGAGCCGGGCCTGCCGGAGTTCGAGGTAGACCTGCTCCTCGGCATCGCGTAGCCGGGCCTCGGCTTCCCGGAGCCGCGCCCGGGCCTGGCCGATGCGTTCGCCGTACACGGAGCTGACATCCAGCGGCAGCTTGAGGGCGACCCCTCCGGCCCACTCGAAGTCGTCCGCGCGAGACCGGGCGGTGTCGGCCGCGCCGGCCGACAGGAAGCCCACGAGCTGCAGGTTGCGGGTGGCCCGAACGGCCTTGATTTCCGCCTGGGCAGCCTCGACGGCTCGGCGCGCGGCCACCATCTCCGGCCGAGAGGTCCGGGCGAACCGGGCCAGCGGTTCGAGAGCGGGGAGAGCCGGAAGCGCGAGCCGCAAGGGGACCAGCTCGCGAGGGGGGGCCGCCGATGAGCCCGGTCCAGTTTGCCCGTCCGGTGAGCCGGCCATGCCGAGAGCGCGATCGAGAGAGGCCCTCGCTCGGTCTCTGCGCCCCGTGACTGCCGCGAGCAATCCCCGGGCCCGGGCAACCTGGACTCTCGCGAGGCTGGCGTCGATCCCGGTGCGGAGCCCTGCCTTCAGGTATCCCTCCGCCTGGGCGGCGAAGGCCTCCCGGTCACTCAGCAAGTCGAGGTAGACGGCGAGCAGCGCCTGCTGGGCCTGGACCTCCACGAAGGCCTTGACGGCTTCGAGACCCACCTCACGTTGCACGACTTCGCCCTCGCCACGCGCCACGCCGGTCTGGTGTGCGAGCGCGCGCTTTCGATGACGAAGCTCACCCGAGTCGTAGAGCCGCTGCCAGACGTTCACTCCGACGGCATCGTCGGCGACGAGCTGCGAGGAGACGATTCCCTGCACGCCCAGGCCCGCGCCCTTGGCGCCCGAGAGCCCGCCGACGTGGACGGCCTGAAGCTCGACGCGAGGAAGAGACTCGCCGCGAACCTCGCGTCCGCGCGCCTCGACCCCCTCGAGCCGCGCCTGCATCCCCGCCACCCGAGGGTGGTTGCGTTGGGCCAGCGCCACCGCCTCCGACAGCGAAAGAGTGGGGGGCGCGGCCAGGGCTGGCAGGGGAGCCGCGGCGAGAACGGTCACGAGCATCGCGAACAAGAAGGACATCGCATCACCTTCCTACTTAGGGGCGAACGCGATTGGCGTTTCGACGCGGACCGCCTCGCCATCAGGGGTTGAATCGGAAACCCCGAGCCCGAGCAGCGTACCTGGCACCAGTGGCACGAGCGAATCGCCCTGCACCAAGCCGAGGACCTCGACCAAGCCGTCGACGTCCGGGCCGAGCTTGACGGGCCGGCGCCGGAGCTTGCCGTCCTCGATAATCGCGAGGTGAGGCTTCTTGGCAACACTCACGACCGCTTCGCGCGGAACCACGGTCGCCCGTTCGTGGACTTCGAGAACGAGGGTGACCCGAGCGAAGGCGCCCGCCGGGAGAGACTGGTCCGGGTTGTCCAGGTCGGCTTCGGCGGCCAGCGTGCGAGACGAGGGCTGCAAGGCCTCCGAAACCCGCGCGAGCTTCACGTTGCGAACCTGGCCCGGAACCGCGTCGACACTCACCCGGGCGAGGGTGCCCGGGCGAACGTGACGGCTCTCGGTCTCGGGCACCGAGAGCAGCAAGCGCAGGCGCGAGGTATCGGCCAGGTGCAGCAGGCGGGCCCCCTCGCCTCGGGCCGAACCAGCGGCGGGAACGAAGGCGCGGGGATCGACCCAGCGCTCGGTGACAACGCCGGCAAAGGGGGCACGCAGGACGGCCATGCCGGCCATCACCTCCGCCCGGCTCGCCAAGGCCTCGGCGGTCGCCTGGCGGGCCCTGGCCACCTCGACGAGCCGCCGCGCCACGTCGGCCTTGGCCCTGGCCTCGTCCACGGTCTGAACCGACACGGCGTCGGGCATTCCCCTTCGCACCGTTCGCAAGCGGTCGTACGTCACGCTTGCCAGGCCGGCCTCCGCGCGACGCTGAGCAACCTCGGCCACGGCCTCCGCGGCCCGGGCCTTCGCGGCAACGGCGTCGGCGGCCAGCTCGGGGGCCTCGAGGGTCACGAGCCGGGCGCCGGGAGCGACGCGGCTGCCCCGATCCACGTCGAGGGAGCGGACGTACCCGGACACGCGCGCGAACAGGTCCATCTCTTGCCAGGGGCGAAGGCTCCCCGGCACCTCCAGCGTTCGCTCGACGGTCCGGAGCGAAGGGGCCGCCGTCCTGAGCAGCGGCGGCGCGGCGCGAGCGGCTCCGGCTGCCGCGGCCGCGACCAACGTTAACGCCGTCATTGTGTTCCGCAGGCTGCGCCACTCGAGGCGATCAAACCAGTTCATCGGGTGCCTCCGGGGAGAGCTTCGGCTTGAGCAGCCGGTAAAGGGCTGGGGTCAACACCAGGGTCATCAGCTTGGCGCCGAGCAGACCGCCTATCATGGCTCGCGCCAGCGGCATGGCGGCCTGGCCCTGCGCCATCGCCATCGGGACAAGGCCCAGGATTGCGGCCAGGGAGGTCATCACGATGGGGCGCAACCGAACCAGGCAGGCCTCCTTGATGGCGGCCTCGCGATGGGCGCCGGCACGCCAGAGCTGGTTGGCCAGATCGACGAGCAGGATGTTGTAGGACGCGGCAAGACCAATCATCGCGATGACGCCCAGGAGAGACTGGATGTTCAGCGTGGTGCCGGAGAGGAACAGCATCGCCAGAACGCCCGAGAAGCCCATGGGCACGGTCAGGAGCACCACCAGCGGATCGACGAACGAGCGGAACTGGACGACCATCACCAGATAGACGAGCACGAGCGCCAGGAGCAGGCCCAGGGCGAGACCGCCGAAGGACTCCTTCATCTGCCTCACCTCGCCCGCGCTCCGCAAGCGCAGCCCCTCGGGCAGCCGCGAACTCTCGTCGGCAAGGATGGCATCAATCTCGCGGGCGACGGAGCCGACGTCGCGGCCTTGCACGTTCACAAAGACGTCGATGACGCGCGTGATGTTGCGATGACGCACCTCGTTGGTGGTGGTGTCGAGGGTCAGCGCCGCCACGTCCTTGAGCACCACGGGCTGAGTCGTGCGCGCCGAGACGATCGGGATTTGCTCGAGCGAGCTGAAGTCGCGGATCAGGTGTTCCGGGTACTGCGCGCCGACGAAGTAGTGGTTGCCGTTCTTGTGGTCGATCCAGAACGACTTGGCGAAGGAGACGGAGGAGTTGAGGGCCGTCGCGACGTTCTGCACCACGTCCTCCTGGGTCAGCCCCAGGGTCGCGGCCTTGACTCGGTCGACCTCCAGGCGCAGCAGCGGGAAGTCGAGACGCTGCTGGATGCGCACGTCGACGGCGCCGGCGATCGGGCGAATCCTGGCGACCAGCCGCTCGGCCACCTTGCGGCCTTCGCGCAGGTTCTTGCCTTCGATCTGGATGTCGATCGGCGAGGGCAATCCGAAGTTGAGGGCCGCCGTCATCAGGCCGCCGGTGTCGAAGGCGAACTCCACGCCGGGCAGCACGGGGGGCAGTTCGTCCCGCAACCGCGCTGCCCAGTACTGGGAGGAGTGCGCCCGATGAGGCGAGAGCTGGATGGCGATGAAGGCGTCGGAGCCGCCGGTGTTGGGGGTGTACGCCGCCGGCCAGTCGTTGAAGACCCCGATGTTGGAGATCATCGTGACCAGTTCCCCTGGGGGAAGGATCTCCCGAAGTTTCGCCTCCGCCTGCTTCACGAGTTCCTCGGTCCGTTTCAGCTCGGTGCCGGAGGGGGCCCTCAACAGCACGGTGAACTGCCCGGAATCGACCGAGGGGAAGAGCTCCTGGCCGATGGCCGGATAGAGCAGCCAGGAGGCCGCGAAGAGCGCCGCGCTCAGGCCGACGATACCCATGGGGCGGGCCAGACATGTGTCGATGACCCGGCCGTAAAGACGTTCCAGGGCGCCCGTGGCAGGCTTGGAGTGGCCGTCGCCGCGTTGCGCCGGACTGCCGGGGAAGAACCTGGCGACACAGGCAGGGATGACGGTCATCGACAGCACGTAGCTGGCGGCCATGGAGAACACGACCGCCAGCGCCAAGGGAGTGAAGAGGAAGCGGCCCAGGCCCGTGAGGAACACGACCGGCGAGAAGACGACGACGATCGTGACCGTCGCCACGAAGACCGGGCCGGCCAGCTCGCCGGCGCCGCGCACGGCGGCCTCGGCGGGGGAGCAGCCTCGCTCGAGGTGTCTCATCGAGTTCTCCAGGACGACGATGCCGTTGTCCATCAACATCCCGACGGCGAGGGCGAGCCCACCCAGCGTCATCGTGTTGATGCTGCCGCCGGTGAAGTAGAGGCCGATCAAGGCCGCGAGGATCGATAACGGCAGCGTGAGCAGGATGAACACCATCGAGCGGCCGCTGCGGAGGAAGAGCAGCACCATCAAGGCCGCCAGCAGCGCCCCGAGGAGGGCCTCATGCTCCAGCGCCCGGATGGCGGAGCGGACGAAGACGGTCTGGTCCATGTCGATTCGCAGGTCGACGCCCTTGGGCAGCCGCTCGAGGATCAAGCCGAGCTGGTCGCGGATCGACTCCACGACGCTGATGGTGTTGGCTCCTGGCTGCCGGTAGACGGGGATGTAGACTTGCCGCCGGCCGTCGATGCGCACGATGTTGGTCTGGAGTTCAGCCGTGTCCTGGGCCGAGGCGACGTCCGAGAGGAACACGGGGCCCGAATCGTCGAGGCGCAGGGGAAGCTTGTCGAGGTCCGACACGGCGCCGACCATCGCGTTGGAGTCGACCTGATACTCGAGGCCCCCCAGCCGCGCGGTGCCGGTGGGGATCAGCACGTTGAACTGGTGGATCCCGCGGACGACATCCATCGGCGACATGTTGCGCGACTGCAGTTTCCACGGGTCGACGTACGCCAGGATGCGGCGGAGTTTGCCGCCGAAGACCGCGGGAGTGACGACCCCCGAGATCGACTGCAGGCGGTTTCGCAGGTCGTAGTAGGCGATGTCGTAGAGCTTGGTCTCGTCGAAGACGGGACTGGAGACCGTGACCAGGCACAGCGGCAGGGCCGCGGTGGGGTCGTAGGGCATCACCATTGGCGGGACGGTGCCTGGCGGCAAGTAGTAGAGATCCGACATCGCCAGGGTGGAAACCTGGGCGAGGGCAGTGTCGGGGTCCACGTCCTCGTTGAAGAAGTCGCACACGACCGAGACTCCCACCAGCGACTTGGCCTCCTGCCAGGCGATGCCGTTGGCCTGGCCGGTCCAGCGTTCCAGGCGGGTGGTGATGTCCTGCTCCATCACCTCGGCCGGCATGCCTGGATAGAGGGTCAGCACCTGCACTGCCGGGGTCTTGAAGATCGGCAGCAAGTCGACCGGGATGCGGCTGACGGTGACGGCGCCCACCACCAGGATGGCCAGCGCAAGCACGGCGACGGCGTGGGGATTGCGAACGGCGAAGCGGGATAGGTTCATGGGTGGTCAGCGAGGCACCTGTGGAGTGAACGTCACCCAGGTAGTGCCCCGTACAGCCCAAGTTATTCCCAGCGTCGAACAAAAGCACGGCGTCGCGGCAGGCGACTGCGGACAGATCTCGTCGGGAGCGCTGTCCGAGATCCTGGATGCGGCCCTTCCCGAGAGTCACGTTCGAGTGAGCGACGGAGCGTGAGAGGTCGCTCAACGGTTCGATCCGCTTCACGCCGGCAGCTTCTCCACCGCCGCGAGCTGCTTCGCGAAGACCGCCGGGTCTGACGTCGGCAAGTCGCAGACCCTATCATCGCAGACGTAGGCCGTGGCCTGTCCGCGCCTCGCTACCTTGTCCCTGACGAGCGGGACAATCGCCGAGAGCCCCTGGAGCTCCGGCCCCTCGACACCCAGCAGGATGACCCGGTTGGGCATAAAGGTGCCGCGCAGCGGCTCGAGCAGCGGCGCCGCCTCGTCGAGACCGCCTCGCGCCACCACGACGACCTCCTTCGGCGCGTCGAGGTAGAAGTCCAGCGCCAATAGCATCTCCGAGAGTCCCATGGGCGAGCTGGCGAAGCTCGTCGAGAAGGCTCGCAGCACACCCTCATCTTCAGGAGTTCCGGGTCACCCGTGCGACGGTGCAGGCGCAGGAGCAGGCGAACGGGCATGCTGCTCGGGAACTTCGGGGCGCCGGCGACCCCGCCCTCCCGGGAATCGAAGGACGACTGGAGCGCCGACCTGGCGCCGCTGAGCGCCTCCGCCCCCGGCAGTCCCCGGGAGGCCGCAGCGCCGAGGAGGTGCTGGCGCAACGCCGAGGCGAGCTGCTCCGACGCCTGGGCGATCCGTTCGGGCTGAGCGGCGTGGGCCGAGGAGAACCGCCGAAGCATGGTGAGAAAGCCGATGGACGAGCCGCGATCGCCGTCGCGCGCCGGGAAGTAGGTGCCGCCGAAGTAGGGCTTTCGATCGGCCGTGAGCCAGACCGTCATGGGCCAGCCGCCGCGGCCCGTGAGCATCTGCACCGCCGTCATGTAGATCCCGTCGAGGTCGGGGCGCTCTTCCCGATCGACCTTGATCGAGACGTAGCTCTCGTTCATCACCCGAGCGATCTCCTCATCCTCGAAAGACTCCTCTTCCATCACGTGACACCAGTGGCAGGTGGAATAGCCCACGGAGAGCAGCACCGGCACGCCGCGCTGCCGGGCTTCTTCGAACGCCTCGTCGCCCCAGGGGAACCAGTTCACCGGATTGTGGGCGTGCTGTAGCAGGTAGGGACTCGTCTCCAGGAAAGGGCGATTCGTGAACTGCGGGGTCCCGCCAGGAAGCCGGTGCCGGGTCCGTGGGACGTAGCTCGCCGGCCTGCCGCTCCACTTCGCGTCGAGGCGGGAGCGCACCGCGGCCGGCATGGGCTCGGCGCCGGGCAATGGCTGCCCCGAGACGGCGGCGGAGCCGCGGATCGGGTCCGTCGACCCCGTCGACCGGGCCTTGCTGGAGAGGGCGGGCGCCGGGCTTCCGGGCCCGGGTTCGTCGGCCCGGCACCCCGCGGAGAGGGACGCCATGGACAGCACGCAGGCCGTAGCGAGGAGCCGTCGAGCGCAGCCTGGCCGCCTCGCCGCGGGGGTGCGGTGGTGATCGAGCCGTGAAGCGGCGGAGTGAAGCAGCTCCGAAAATGTCATCGTCATCCCCTTCGTTACCGGCGTTGCCTGCACGCAAGCTTCTCCATACCGCAGGCCCTGGGGCTGTACTCGAAGGCATCCATCCTCCCGGAGGAACTTGAAGCTCCGGTGGCGGCGGCGCCGGAGCCGTCGCCGCCGCCGGCCCAGTACGGTCTCAGTGCCGGTGCGCCTTGGCGACCTCGAGGGTGCGTTCGGCCTCGAAGAGTCGCCCATGAACCTCCACCGTCTTGCCGTGGAGGTCCT
>JACQZN010000088.1 GCA_016213845.1 Candidatus Wallbacteria bacterium | reverse complement strand
CCAGCATCAATGCTCACTCAAGGCATTCCACTCAGAGGCTCCGCCTCCGAACCTCCGCCAAGGGGCCGAAGGCCCCCTGGACCCCCATTTTATGCGGCTTTTGGGTGTTTCGGATGCGCTCAGTCCATTCGAATCCGACAGGTAGTTCAAGAGATCTGTCCATGCGTGAGAGCCAGTCCCCGTTTTCCTCCTCCGGGCTCGCGACTTTGCCGGGACCCTGCCGAAGTTTCCGGAGTTGGACGGAGAATCCTCGGTCTGCAGGCCTCGGTGGGTCGGCCCGAGCTCTCCTCGACTCGTCCCCGCGGGTAAGATGCTCGTGCACGGCACGATCGGGTGCTGGACCTTCAGAACAAGGAGCAATCTGGTGGAAACTGGCCTTCACGCCTGGAAAGAGTTCGAACGGCTCACGATCGGAGACGCGCTGATCGCGATCTTGATCCTGCTGGCGGCCCGGGTCCTGGCCGAGGCAACTCAGCGCGCCTTGCGGCATCTGGCGGAAACGGGACCGGCTCGCAGCCGCCTGGCAATCCTCCGCTGGATTCCCGCGGCGAAGCTCCTGATCGTGGCCGGCGCGACGATCGCGATCGTCCCCGTACTCGTGGAGCCGACGACCGCCAACGTGATGGCCTTGGTGGCCAGCCTGGGGCTTGCGATGGCCTTCGCACTCAAGGACTTCGGCAGCAGCCTCGTGGCCGCGCTCGTCACCATCCTGGAGAACACCTACCAACCCGGCGACTGGATCGAGATCGACGGCACCTACGGTGAGGTCCGGCAGATCGGTCTGCGGGCTCTGCACCTGGTGACGCCAGACGACACGGAAGTGCTCGTCCCCCACGCGAAGCTCTGGACGACCAGCATCTTCAACGCCAGCAGCGGCAACAGGAACCTCCTCTGCACGGCGGAGCTCTACGTCCATCCCGACCACGATGCCGCGGTGCTCCGGGAGCGGCTGGCAGCCATCGCCTCGAGCAGCGCCTTCCGGAAGCCCGAGACATCGGTGATAGTCGTGCTCTTCGAGAAGCCGTGGGGCACCCAGTACAAGGTGAAGTGTCACGCGCGAGAGAGCCGCGAGCAGTTCCAGCTCATCTCGGACATCACCGTGCGCGCCAAGGAGTCGATCCGCGAGATGGGCATTCGATACGCCGTCGCTCCGCCACTCGTGCCGGCCACGGGCTGAGTCGACGCCTCGCAATTCGGCCCTGCGCTCGTAACCCCGCTGGCCTGACCGCGGCCGGGGTATGCTGTCGGGTGGAGGTGCCCATGAGATTCCTGGTCGTCGACGATTACGAGAGCCTGAGCAGACGGGCCGCCCTGATGCTGGCCGGCCACGTGGTCGTGAACCCGTCCGTGGTCCTCGGCCTTGCCACGGGCGATTCCCCCCTGGGCATGTACCGCGAGCTGGTGAAGCTCCACCACGACTACGGCCTCGACTTCTCGAGCGTCCGCACGTTCAACCTCGACGAGTACTGCGGCCTCTCGCCCAGCCATCCCCAGAGCTACGCGCACTACATGCGGCAGAACTTCTTCACCGGCGTCAACCTCCACCCCGATAACACGCACCTGCTCGACGGCGTCGCCCCCGACCAGTTCGCCGAGTGCATCCGCTACGAGGACGAGATCAAGCAGGCCGGCGGCATCGACTTCCAGGTCCTCGGCATCGGTAGAAACGGGCACATCGCCTTCAACGAGCCCGGCGACCACTTCCAGGTCCGCACCGGCGTCTTCGAGCTGGCCGAGGCCACGCGAGAAGCCAACGCGCGCTTCTTCGAGCGCGGCGACACCGTCCCGACCCGCGCGCTCTCCGTCGGCATCGGCACCATCATGAAGGCGCGCGAGATCCTGCTGGTCGCCAGCGGCGTCGAGAAAGCGCACGCTCTGGCCGCCAGCATCTTCAGCCCCATCGACCCGGCGCTGCCGGCCTCGATCCTCAAGATCCATCCCAACTTCACGCTCCTCGTCGACCGCGCCGCCGCGCGCGACCTGGCTGAGCGCGACCTCTCCGCCTACCAGTGAGCGGCCCCGCTCTGGCAAGCTGCTTGTCACCGCCGGTCACCGCGATGGCTTTCCTGCCGTCTCCGAGGAGTTGAGCATCCATGCGTATCAAGTGGCCGTTGAAGATCCTGATTCTCGCAGCCGTTCTGGGCGCCGGCTTGGCCGCGGCCGGTTACGACCTGGCGACCTGCAAGAAGGCGCTGCTCTCGCGCTGCCGTGTGAACGTCGCCCGGTTGGAAGTGCAGCCGCCGCGGCTCGAGACGCTCACGTCCGGTCTCGCCGACGGCACGCTCACGCTCGAGATCACGAATCCCTACCCGGTCGCGGTCACGCTCGCCGGGGCCCACTTCACGCTCTCGACGGCCGGCAAGGAGTTCGGCCTGGTGAAGTTCGAGGGCCAGCCAGTGACGCTAGCGGCGCGCGGTTCGACTGCGGTGCCGATGCGGGTCGAGGTCGACATGGCGGTCCTGCTCCCCGAGGTGACCGCGCGCGTGACGCAGTCTCTGGGCGAGATGAAGCTCAGGGAGCTGGGCGCGCTGGCCGCCGGCTTCAGCCCGGGCAAGCTGAAAGAGGCGCTGCGCGACGTTCCGCTGGAGCTATCGGCCGAGGGCGAGGTCAAGCTCGACACGCTTCTGGGCGGCCCCGTCACCGTCGCGCTGAAGGCGACCCGTGGCGGCGCCGCGGCGGCGGCCGCTGCCCCCGGCGAGACGCGCCAGTGGTGAACCCGGCGCTCAGACAGCCTTCTTGAGGAAGCCGCGCGGCGGCCGCATCTCCCAGCCGTGGTCCCAGTCCCCGGCAATCAGACGCGGTTCATCCTTCGAGACCTGGTGCTCGGGGCGGCCGCCCGTCTCCTTTTCGACGACGCGCAGGCGCGGCAGCGTCTGGGGTACGGCCTCGCGGCACTTGCAGGCGTAGCGTGCGCAGCGGCCCACGTAGGCCCAGCACTCGAAGTGGTGGGTCGCGCCGCAACCGAAACAGGCCAGGATCTCCTCGCCGAGCAGGGACTCGCCGCAGACCGCGCACCGCATCGCCGATCGCCTTTCGGCGGCCGCCGTCAGGAGCCCGCGACCGCCCGGTTCCACTCGCCGATCAAGGTACGCCGGAAGGGCGCCCGGCCGCTCCTGTCTTGGGTTCCCGGGCCGAGGAGCCCGGCCTGGCGCGCCGCGCAATCCAGAGTGACGCCGCGTTGAGCGCCGCCGAATCGGCCGTCACGCCCGGCGGAAACGCGAAGATCGAGACCCGGAAACGGTTCCGCCCCTCCACCAGACTCGACGGGTCCAGCGGGTGGTACAGCGAGAGGGTCTCCTTCTTGGCGATCCGCTCCCGCGAATCCTTGCCCCGCGGCCGGAACTCCAGCTCCAGCCGGCCGTTCACCGACACCGAGAACCACTGGTCGGGCTTCAGGGCCCAGGTCTCCAGCGCCAGCTCGGCCTTCGCCACCGAGGCGACGTCGGTCAGCTCCACCACCGTCTCCTTGGAGGAGACCTTCGTGATCTCGTCCAGAAAGTCGTAGGCCACCACCTTGGGCGGCAGCTTGGGCTTGAAGCTCATGATGCCCGAGAACGGCAGCTGCAGCTCCTCGGCGCCCAGCAGAACCGGGACGGTCGTGCAGATCCAGCTCGCCGGCATTGCGCGCGCGGCCGGGCCGTGGGTGGGCAGCCCGTGGCGCTCGCAGAAGAAGTCCACGTCTTGCAAGCGCATCAACGCGCGGTAGAGCTCGTGCTTCTCATCGAGGGCGACGCGGCTGCTCTCGAAGAACCCGGCCACGGCCGGGTAGAGGTCCGCGAACGGCGCGTCGACAGCCAGGGTGGCCAGATCCTTCAGCACGGCCGGGGCAAGGTGGTCACCCGTGAAGTGACGTCTCAGCAGCCGGTCGCACCAGGGTTTCCATTGCACCTTGGACATCAGCTCCATCGACGCGGCGGCGGCATTGCGGAAGGCGGTCGTCATCGAGGCCAGCTCCACGGGACGCCCCACGGCCCGCTCCCCGAGCCGGCTCCGGAAGGTGAGCTGCAGCGAGGCGCCCTCCATCGGGTCGAAGCGGATGCGCAGCGTGTGGCGGCGCGCGGCGCCCGCCGAGGCCGCCCGGGCCGCCGAGAGCCCCTCCCCGCGCACGGTCGCCTCGACCTCGGCCTCCACGGGCAGCACGAGCTCCAGCCGAGCCCCCTCGAGGTCGCGAGCCAGCCGGACCGGCAGGGTGCCCGGGTCGAGCGGCGCGTACTCGATCGGCGGCACCTGCACGGCCTCTCCCGATGCCGGCACCAGCGAGGCGATATAGGTCCCTGCTTCTGCCAGTGACGCGCTCTCCCACTCGGTTCGCCCCCGGACGTCGTAGAGGCTCTCGTGGCCCTTGGGCGTCACCAGGGAGAGCTCCTTGGCGTCGCCCGACCACTCGAGCCTGAGCTTCCGGAACCCTGTGACAGGGCGAATGTCGGTGACGACCGGCGCCTGCACCGAGGGTCGCGCGCGCCAGCTCCAGGCGAAGAGGAGCCCGGCCAGAAGCGCCGTGCCGGCCGCAGCGGCCACCCGATGCCGCTTCAGTGGGGCCATCAGGAGCCGGCTCGGCGAACGGCTCCCCATCGGCCTCGACACCGACGCGGGGGCGAGCGGCAGCGGTTGCGGCGCCTGCCCCGAGGCGCCGGGTCCGCGGGCCAACGGCGGGACGGCCGGTCCTCGCAACGGGACCTCGGGGGCGGCCGGTCGGGCGGCGAGAGCAGGCTCGGCTCCGGCAAGAGAGGCGAAGCTTGCCTGCTGTCCCATCACCGTCCAGGGCGAGGTCGCCCCCAGGGCGGAGCGCTCCAGAACCTGGGATCCAAGCAACGCCAGCACATCGCCACCCAGCGTGGCCAGCACCTCGGCGCGCGCGGCAAGCGGCGCCAGCGCTTCGGCCAGCTCATCGGCAGTGGAGTAGCGGCGGCCGGATTCCCGCGTCGCCAGGGCGCGCGCCACGACAGGGGCAAGGCCAGTGGCGTCGGGCGTGAGATCAGTCAGATTCTCGGACTTCCCGGAGAGGC
Organism: Candidatus Wallbacteria bacterium; assembly: GCA_016213845.1. Lineage (GTDB taxonomy): Bacteria > Muiribacteriota > UBA6191 > JACPRK01 > JACPRK01 > JACPRK01. Next base: position 18,358 of record JACQZN010000088.1, on the reverse strand, counting down.
GGTACCGGAGCGTGGCCGGCAGATCGCTCGGCACCTCGCCCGGCAACCGTCCTGCGGCGAGCTCGAAGAGCAGGAGGCCCAGGGAGTAGAGGTCGGTGGAGAAGTCGAGCGGCTTGCCCTGGAGCTGCTCGGGCGGCATGTATCGAGGGGTGCCGAGAACAGTGCCGGCCTCGGTGAGGGCGGTGTCGCGGCTCAGGTCGCGAGCGATGCCGAAGTCGGTGAGATAGGCGGCGCCGGCGGGCGAGACGAGGATGTTCTGCGGTTTGACGTCCCGGTGGAGGATGTTGTGTCGATGGGCCTCGGCGAGAGCCCGGGCGATCTGGAGGCCCAGGGCGGCGGCGGTGGCGGCGTCGAAGCGGCGGTCTTCCCGGCGGCGCAGCGTCATGACATCGGCCAGGCAAGCGACCTGCACGAAGGGCATGACGAAGTAGAAGCTGCCGTCCTGCTCGCCGAAATCGAGGACTTCGAGCAGGTGGCGCGAGCGCAGGCGGGAGAGGGCGCGAGCCTCTGCCAGAAAGCGTTCCCGCTCCATCTGGTCGAGGCCGAGCTTCATGACCTTGACGGCGACGGGGCGGGAAAGCGAGGTGTCGACGGCGCGCCAGACGTGGGCCATGCCGCCCTCGCCCAGCGGCTGCTCCAGGCGATATTTGTCGAGCTGGGTCAACGCGGCGGGTCGGGGAGAGTTTACACGCCGGTGCAACCTCCGCGCCCCGGCGGCGGTAATGGAGATGGGAGGATCTGCCTCCACGCCGTCCGCGTCGACTGCAGGCGTGGCTGGAGCGGCTCCCGGGACAAAGGATGACGCCATGACCCCTCGCACCGTTCGATCCGCCGCACTCGTCACGCTCCTGGGCTTCGCGCTGGCGCTGGCCCTGCCGGCTTCCGAGCTCGCGGTCTTCTTCGGTCCGCGCAAGGCAGGCGACCCGAACGGGCTCGACACGCAGACGGTCAAGCTGATCAAGACCGCCAAGAAGCGGATCAACGCGGCCGTGCACGAGCTGCGCCTCAAGAGCATCGCCGACGCGTTGATCGCCGCCCACAAGAAGGGCGTGCAGGTCCGGATGGTCGGCGAGGACAAGTACTACGACAACCCGTTCATGAAGCAGATCCGCGCGGCGGGTATCCCGACGAAGAGCGACGAGAACCCCAACGCGATCATGCACAACAAGTTCCTGGTCATCGACGGCGTTCGGATGATGACCGGGAGCTACAACCTCACCGACACCTGCTCCTACAACAACTACAACAACCTGGTCGTCATCGAGGACCCGGCCGTGGCCAAGATCTTCGACGACGAGTTCGAGCAGCTCTGGGCCGGCCACATCTACGACGAGCAGGTCAACGGCGAGGTCCACAAGGTCACGCTCAAGCTGGCCGACCGCGAGGTTCCCGTCGAGATCTTCTTCCAGCCGCGGAACCAGGATTCGGAGCAGACGGTGCTGGAGCAGCTGGGGGCGTCGGAGCAGGCCATCTGCGTCTTGCAGTTCGCCTTCTTCAACGGCAAGGTCGGCAAGCTGCTGGTGGAGAAGCACGAAGCCAAGCAGGACGTGAAGGCGGTCATCGACTACAGCATGGTGTTCGGGGACTTCGAGCCCTACAACCAAGTCGGACGGCTGGTGGAGAGCGGGATTCCGTTCTGCATCGGCGATGATCCGAATGGGAAGGTGCACCACAAGGTGTTCGTCGTCGACCCGGACGGCGCCAACGCGCGCGTGTTGACGGGCTCGGCGAATTCGTCCTCGGCCGGTTTCAACAAGAACGCCGAGAACATCATCGTCCTGCACGATTCGAAGCTGGCGAAGGCATACCGCGACGAGACCGTGCGGCTCCTGAGGCGCCGGGAAGCGGGCAAGGTCACGATCGCGCCGCGCGGACTGACGGGAATCGGACGGGAGCACAAGTTCGACCTGACGATCGAGTCGGGCGGCAAGCCGCTGAAGGACGTGGAGCTGTCGATGCCGTTCCACTGGCGGGTCGGCTCGCTCTCGGACGTCTCGGCCTGGAAGGGCGACGAGTCGAACCTGCGGGCCAACCTGCAGCTGCAGTCGCGCGTTCCGTCGCGCTACACGACCATCCCGGTGCAAATGATCGTCCTGAAGGGGGCCAACCTGACGTCGACGGGGCCTGGGTCGAAGGCGACGGTGCGCGTGAAGGCGCTGCGGATGGACCCCGGGACGTTGCCGGGCAAGTACACCGTCTACGCGCGTGGCTCCGATTCGACAGGCAAGCTGATGGCGCTGCCCCAGATGCCGGTGGTCTGGCTGTTCCGGACTTCGGCGGAGAACGTCGGGCACCTGGCGAAGCTGCTCGAGTCGCAGGAGATCCGGGCCAGCACGGACCTGGAGTTCCTGGTGCGCGACCTGGTGTCGAGCCTGGAGGACGACATCGAGAAGGGCTTCCTGAACGCGCTGAAGGACTTCGTCTTTCTGCTCGAAAAGGCCAAGCAGTCCGGAAACAAGCGCTTCAAGATCGTGCAGCCCGCGATCGGCCCGCTGGTGCGGAAGCTCAACTTCGCCATTGGCGAGGGCGGGCCAAACGCCGAAGAGATGAAGAAGCTGGTGGCTCGGATGAAGTCGCTGGCCGGGCTGCGAGGCGAGTAACGGGAGGACGATGGCGCTGCTCTCCGGAAGCACGGGATGGCGGGCAACGCTGGTGGCGGGTTGGCTTGCGTGCGCAGTTCCGGCGTTGGCCGGGCAGTGGGTGAGCCACACGTTCGCCGACGGGCAGGTGTGGTCCGATGTTGCCGGGGTCGAGCTGGCGAGTGCACGGTCGGCGGCGGGGCACCACCTTCTTGCATCCGCTCAGGCTGAGCCTGTCGAAGCCCGCCTGCTGGCGAGGGGACAGTCCGGGCTCGAGGACTCGGGTGCGCTTTCGAGGGCCGCGACGCGGGCCGTGCAGGGGCTCACGCGGCAGCTGGAGCGGACCTGGTGGCGGGCGACGCCGCCGTCGGCACTCTGGCCTCGCGCGCACTACCGGCTCTTCAACCCAGGTCTGGACCAGTGGGGATTCAAGGGAGTCCCCGCGCCCGTGGCGCCGATCCATTCGATGCCCCAGCTCGGATTCAGGGCGCGGTAGCCTGGGCCCGGGCAGCCAGCCGGCGGTGCGAGACCGCGGCGGCCAGCACCAGGATCAGGGCGATCCACTGCGAGGGCGAGAAGGTGCCGAGCACCCACGTTCCGCGGCTGTCTCCGCGGAATAGCTCGACCCCGAAACGGATGATCCCGTAGAAGAACGCATAGGCGACGAGAACGTCGCCGTCGGGCCGGTCCTTGCGCCCCAGGTACCGGTGCAGGCCCAGGAACAGGAGCAGGGTTGCCGCCGACTCGTAGAGTTGGGTGGGATGCACGGCCACGCCCGGCTGACCTGCGGGGGGCGGGAAGGTGACGCTCCACGGCAGGTCAGAGGGCGCGCCGTAGCAGCAGCCGGCCAGAAAGCAGCCGAGGCGGCCAATGCTCTGGGCGAGCGCGACGGAGGGCGCGGCAATGTCGGCGCAGATTGCCATCGGGAGGGGCGCGTAACGGCAATAGGCGAGCGCGACCGCAGTGGCGCCCAAAAAGCCCCCCAGGTAGACGCGGCCGACCGGCATCCAGAAGGCGAGCGCGGCCAGGGGCTGGTTCGCATACTCGCGCCAGTGCAGCAGCACGTGCAGCCAGTGGCTTCCGGCCATCCCGGCGAGCAGGATGAGGAGCTGCAGCTGGGATGTCCGCGCCCGGTCGAATCCCCGGCGGTCGAACTCCCGGCCCGTGTAGACGAACGCCGCGAGGAAGCCGAGCGCGATGGCAGCCGTGTAGGAGGAGATGTAGAGCGGACCCAGCTGAATGAGGATGGGGTGCATATCGGGTCCCGGGTCGGCGCTGCTTGGAGACCGGGGAAAGTAGAAAGAGAGGCATCACTGCCTCTCTTCCACTCCTTCAACCTTTCATAGCCGCGGACGTCTGATTCGTCCGTCTAGAAAACTCGTGAGAAATCAGTTGGCCGGTGCCTGCTTGCCGAGAAGCGGTCGGATTGCGGCCGAGCCGGTCTCCGAGGCGCGGGCAGTCGGGACCGAGAGCTTTCCGCCTTCCTTGGCGAGGAGGCCGCGGATTGCGGCGTCGTCGTCGGCCGCGTTCTCGCCGAAGAGAGCCTTGAAGCGGGCCTCGCGAGAGCTCGGGGCGGGGGTCGCCGACGGGGCGGGCGAGGTGGGCAGGCCCTGGGCCAGCTTGGCCTCGACGGCCATGTTGACCAGCTTGGCTTCCTGCTGGTAGTTGACCAGCTTGGCCTCGTGCTTCATGGTCACGAGCTTGGCCTCGACCTGGTAGACGGCGAGAGGTTCCGCAGCAAAAGCGCCGGTGCCGGTGGCCAGTCCCAGTGCAATCGCCAGAATCGCTCGGTTGTTCATCGTCTGCCTCCTCGTCCTCGACTGATGCCTGAATTCTAAGGACGGGGAAGAGATCGTCAAGCCATGCGGGCAAAAAAGGCCGAAATCGCCAGGAAAGGCCTGGCTGCTGGCGGCCAGGCTCCCGGCGGAAACTGCGTCGGAAATTGCGTGGCGTCTACCTGTACCGGGTTTTTTTCAAAAACCCGGTACAGGTAGACGCCACGCAATTTCCCCTACGTGCGGGGACTTACTCCCGGCCTTCGGTCGGCCTTCAGCGTCAGCGGGGAGGGGCGGTGACGGTGAAGCCGGGGTCGCCGACGGTGTAGGCGGCGAAGAGCGTCGTGTCGGAGGGGCGCTGGGCGGAGGTGTCTCGGCCGGCGCTGCGGCCGGCGATGGTGAAACCGAACGCACCGGACTGGGAGCCGGGCGGGACGCGCACGCGCAGGAGGGTCGTCGGCTCGGTCAGCTCGATCTCGGAGGAGCCATTTCCCTGGAAAGTGAAGCGGGCGAAGCCCTTCGGGAAGATCTCGCCGGCGCCCTGCACGGTGACGAGAGTGCCGATGGGACCGGACGCCGGGCTCACCGAGTTCGGCGGGAGCATTTTCGTCTGGCGGTTGTCGGGCACGCTGGCCAGAGGATCGACCTGCGGCAAGAGCGACTGGGGATCGTTTGCGCAGCCGCCGATCCACGCAAGAAAGAGGAGAATTCCCAGGGGGGCGGGCCCCAGGAGGCCCGACACTGCCCGGAAGATCCAGCCGCGCCGCCGCCGCCGCTTGCGCGGGAACCGGTCGGGTCGAAGGTTCTGCAGTCCGCCATTCATGATGAAATCACCCCGTCACGACCATGCGGCCCGGCGACACGATGACGTCGCGGATCTTGACGTTGCAGCGTTGCAGCTCCATCAGCTTCTCCAGCGTGGCGATCGGGTTGAGACGACCGGCTACCACGTCCATCAGGAATCCGGGCAGCGGCAGCCACCCGACATTGACCTGGTCCGGGATGAAGTGGACTTCGCGCTCCCGCATGGGCTTGAGCGTGCCCTTCAGCCGGAAGGCCGAGTTGAAGAGTCCGGCGCGCAGGTAGCCGTCCAGCACGACTTCGCCGTCGCGCAGCTCCAGCCGTGGCGGGCGCTCCTTGCCCAGCTTCTTCTTGCCGGAGATGAGCCAGTTGAGTCCCTGCTCCGTGACCGCAATCGAGTAGGAAAGGTCGGCTGCCGAGAAGACCCGGATTTTCCCTTCGCTCCGAAGCAGAGGGAGGTCGACGGCGAAGTCGATCAGGTCGATGGTCGCCGATTGGATCGGCATCCCCTTCACGGTGGTGGAGAGGGCCCGGAGGCTTAGCTTTGCGAAGCGCCCCTGGAGCGTGTCGGCGGCCGATCCGGTGACGACTTCGACCGTGCACGACTCCCTGGGCTCGAAGAAGGCAAGGATCGACTGCCGGAGCAGCTCCGGCGGTGCCCCCGGAAGCCTGTCGGCGGCTTCCGCGTGCGTCCGGGGAGCCTGTTCTCCGTTCGCCAAAAGCACACCTCCTGACAGGACGACGAGGATGATGGCAAAAAGCCGCTCGAGGACTCTCATCTTGTATCTTCGTACATCGGAGCGGCCGGGCCCGTGGCTTAGAGCCGGCATCTCAACTCGCCCCGGGAATTTGTCGAAGGGACTCGTGATCGACCACTCTTTCTTCGGGAGGGTCTGCCCGCATGTCCTTCAAGAAGCTCCTCGTGCTGCCCCTGGCCAGCGCCGTGTGCGCGGCCTGCTTCGCGGCCGATGGCTTGCGGGCGATCGTGAGCCGGGACGCGGAGCTCGCTTTCGAGTTGAGCCGCTCGGGCCGATCGTCGATTCCGCTCGAGGCCGGCAGAGAGGTCTGGATTCAACCCGAGCTCTCCGGCGATGGGAAACTCTATGTGGCGTCGGCTCCCGATGCCGCCAACGGCGTGCTGGGCTGGATTGACCGCGACGCCGTCCGCTGGCCGGACGGTACCGCAGTGCCGGCGTCGGCAGAGCCGGCCGAGGTCCGGGAGGCCGTTGCGGACACGGACAGCCCTCCCAAGGTTGGAGTGTCGAAGCAGCGCAAGAAGGGCCCCAAGCCGGTCCGCGGAGTCCGGAAGGCGAAGGGCGCGAGGAGCAAGCACACGCGCTCGACCGCCAGGGCGGAGACTGGCACTGGCAAGTCCCGGCACTCGCACGCGGCGCGGCGGGGCAAGTCCCGGCGCTCGCAGGAAGTGCGCCAGCCCGTCCGCAACGCGGAGCCTGGGGAACCGGCTCCGGCTCGGGTGCAGCAGGTCGCCCAGCCGGCTGCGGCCCGCGTGCTGCCGGCCGTTCCAGACGGCCACCGGGAGGCCGCGTCGGCCCAGGAGGACCTGTCGCGGATGTTGCTGGGGCTGGTGAGCGACACCGGCGTGCGCGACTACGCGCGGTCCGTGGCGCGGTCCGGGGAGCTGAGCCGGGACGAGAAGGTCAAGGCGTTGAAGATCTACTACAAGTACTTGCAGGAGAAGCGGAGCCGGCTGGGAGATGCCGATGCGGCTGAGCGGGAGGAGCTGAGAAAGCAGTCGGAGGACTTGCTGGCGCATCTCGCCTCGCTCGACGGGAAGTCCGCATCGCGTCGCCCTGCGGGAGCGGCCAAGCCCTCCAAGCCCGGACGCGTGGCCAGCAAGGCCAGGCGCGGCCAGCAACCGCGGAACGTGCGGCCTCGCGGCGAAGCCTGATGCGTCGGGGAATCTGGGGCTGGGCTCTGGTGATGGCGGCGGTGGCCGTCCTGTCGACGCTTCCTCGAGCGCGGGCTGAGTATCCGGCTCAGGTGGAAAGCCAGATCCGCCAGGAACTTGCCCGTGTGCTCTCGGGCACCGAGCACGGCGTTGCCTACCGGGCGTGCCTGCTTTCGGCCGAGGAGCTGCTGGTGGAGATCACGCTCGAAACGCCCGCCGGTGTGCAGGGCGCAGAGGACCTGCTGGCGGCCGAGCGGGTCCGGGAGCAGGTGGCGACGGCGCTGGCGGCGAACCATCCGGGTTTGCGGCTCTCGGAGCTCTCGAGCTTCAAGACCGCAGGCCACGAGCCCCGGCAGCTGATCGCGCTGGAACCCGCGCGCTGAGCGGCGTGGTCCAGCGGCGCGCGGGGGGGCGGACACACGCCCGACTGCCCGAAAATAGCGACCGGCGGTCCGCGAAGGAGCCGCCGGTCGATCGGTCTGTCTTTGCCGGGCTCTAGTAGTGGTGGTTGTGGCCGTAGTAGCCGTAGTGGTCGTAGTCGTCGTAGTGGTGCACGTGCTCCACATGGAAGCAGCCGCTGGTGAGAGCGGCGCTGGCCAGGAGCAGGGCGACCGCCAGGAGCTGTGAGAGACGCTTCTTCATCTCGTTACCCGTCCTTCGGACTCAGTAGGTCCAGTATTCGTTGGGATGGTTGGCGCCGTAGTAGTGGTTGTCGTAGTCGGTGTGGAAGCCGACGCGGCGGTTGTGCTCGTGGCAGCCGGCCACGCCGAAAGCCGCGGCGACCATCAGCGCCAGCAGGCACACTCTGAGGCTCTTTTCCATGCTTGTCTCCCTCCTGGGGCGGCGGTGCGGACCCCGCGCGGGGCCGGGTTCAAGGGGCGGATAGTCCGTCGAAGAATCCTGCGATTACCGCTCAAGTGAGCAGCCGGTTCTGCCGAACCTATTAAGTTGCCCCAGTTTCGATGTCAACTGCAGGAGTCAGGCTTCAGGGATCAGGGATCAGGCTCCAGGGCCTCTGTTCTACTCGCTACTCACTACTCGCTACTCACTACTCAATTCTCGAATCTCGAGCCTCGAGCCTCCCCCTGGCACTCTCGGGTCGTCGGGAGGAGAATGACTCCACGCGTATGCGACCGCCGAACGGGTTCGAGATCGGGCACTGGACGGATACGGCAGCCCTGACGGGCTGCACGGTGGTGCTTTGCCGCGCGGGCGCCCGGGCGGCAGTGAGCGTGCGGGGCGGGGCGCCGGGCACGCGCGAAACGGACTTGCTGCGGCCCGGAATGCTGGTGGAGAAGCTTCACGCGGTCGTGCTGACCGGGGGGAGTGCCTTCGGACTCGACAGTGCCACTGGGGTAGTTGAGTATCTCGAATCGGAGGGGATCGGCTTCGAGACGCCCGTGGCGCGCGTGCCGATCGTGTCGGCAGCGGTGCTCTACGACCTGGCGTTGGGGTCGGCTGCCGTGCGACCAGGCCGGCGCGAGGGTGAGCTCGCAGCGCGGGCAGCCCACGCCGGCGAGATCGAGGAAGGCAACGTCGGCGCCGGCACCGGCGCCTCGTCGGGAAAGGTGATGGGCCTCGCCCGCGCCACCAAGACGGGCGTCGGTGTGGCCCAGGTGGCGCTTCCCGCAGGCGGCGTCGTCCTTGCCCTGGCCGTGGCGAACGCCCTGGGCGAGATCGTCGATCCCGAAACCGGCCGGATCCTGGCCGGCGCCCGTTCGGCCGAAGACCAATTCGTCGCTGGCGAGTCGCTCATCCTGGCTGCCACACCGAAGCCCGCCTTCGGCAACACGACCCTGGTCTGCGTGATGACCGACCTCGAGCTCGACAAGACCGCGCTCGACCGGCTCGCCGACCAGGCCTCCGACGGCCTGGCGCGCGCGGTGCGCCCTTGCCACACGCGGTTCGATGGAGATACCCTCTTCACGCTGTCCTCCGGCAGCTCCGGGCTAGCCGGCGACCCGATGCAAGTCGGCGTCGCGGCCGTCCGAGCGGTCGAAAGGGCGCTCGCCCGGGCGGCCACCACGGCCGCAAGCGCCGGCGGCCTGCCCGGCGCGCGGGACCTGCCCACGATCGACTGACCCGAGCCCGCCACCCCAATTCCCCATGGACGAGCCCAGCTTCTCCGCAGAGTTTCAGAGGAAGTACCAGGTCCTCAACAAGCTGGGCGAGGGCGGGATGGGCATGGTCTTCAAGGCGATGCACCGCTCCCTGATGCGCACCACCGCCATCAAGGTGGTCCACGCCTCCAGCTTCGACGACGAGAAGGCCATCCAGAACTTCATCGGCGAAGCCCAGCTCTGCGCCCGGCTCTCCCACCCCAACATCGTCAAGGTCTACGAGGCCTCCACCGAGGGTGGCAACCCCTACATCGCCTTCGAGTACGTCCAGGGGATCACGCTGGCCGAGCGCATCCGCAACACCCCGAACTTTCCCATCAAGGACGCCCTCACCGTCACTGTGCAGGTCCTGGACGGACTGGTCGTCGCCCACGAACAGGGCATCGTCCACCGCGACATCAAGCCCGAGAACATCCTCATCGATCACGAGGGCAACGCCAAGATCGCCGACTTCGGTATCGCCAAGCGCTCCTCGGCGAAGACCGCCAAGAGCAAGGACTGGGTGCTCGTCGGCACTCCGGCCTACATGTCACCGGAACAGGCCTGGGGCGACGAGGCGACCGAGCGCTCGGACATCTACTCGGCCGCGAGCGTCCTCTACGAGATGCTGGCCGGCCAGCCGCCGTTCACCGGAAACACCATGCAGCTGGTCAGTCAGAAGATGAACAGCGAGCCCAAGTCGATCAAGGAGCTCCGGCCGGAGGTCCCGCTGCAGCTCTGGGACATCCTGAACGGCGCGCTCACCCGCAAGCCCGAAGATCGCTACGAGTCCGCCGAGGACTTCGCCAACAAGCTCCGCAAGGCGCGGAGCTTCCTCGACAAGTGGATGGCAGAGGAGCGCGGCGAGCGGCCCAGGTCCCGGGTCACGACCTCGGCAAAGCTGTCGACGACCTCCATCCGGCTGCCGCCCACGCCGCCGCCACCGCCCCCGACGCCGAAGGAGCTCCTGCGAGAGCTGGCCCAGAAAGCGTCCCACCGTCAGTGGTGGCAAGAGAACGGCGCACTGGTGGCCTCGATCGTCGTCGCGGCGGGGATGCTGGCGGGGTTTGCCCTCGTCGTCTTGCGCAGCTTGTTGCGTTGAGGTGGCATTCCATGATGAACGGGATGTTGGCACACCTCTTGAATAGAGAAACTCGTTCAGATTCGGGCCAGCAAGAGAATTTGAACAAAGTCGAAAAATCTTCTTGCCCATCAAGATCACCCTCGTTAACATGAATCGTGGTCCGGCCGGACCAACGACCTTCCCAACCAAAAGGAGGCAGGGAATGCTCGGAAAGATCAAGAAGTTGCTTCGCCGCCGTGAGGACGAAGAGGGACAGGGCCTCGTCGAGTACGGCCTTATCCTCGGTCTGATCGCCGTTGTTGCCATCGCCGCTCTGAACGCGACGGGCACCAACGTCAACTCCATGCTCCAGCGCGTCGCGAACACGCTGGACACCGTGAGCTGAGAAGCACACTGGTTTAGCTGGTGTTGTCGGGAGCCGGCCGCAAGGCCGGCTCCCGTGTTTTTTCCTGTCTTTCGAGTCGTGCCGTCGCCTCGGCAGTTTGCCTGAGGTGAAGCGGCATCACCCCGGGCGGGCATCGATGCCTCGGACGCGGCAGCCGTACCGCCCGGCCCCGCTGCATGGAGTCGGGTAGGTGTACCCCGGTTACCTACTCGCCGCCAACCTGAATGCCGTACGCCTTGAGCTTCTCGTAGAGCGTGTTGCGGCTGATGCCGAGAATCTCGGCCGCCTGCTTCTTGTTGCCCTTGGTGTGATCGAGCACGCGGGTGATGTGCGCGCGCTCGAGCTCGTCGAGCGACAGGGTCGGTGAGGGCGGGAGCATCGGCGAGGCCGCAGGGGTCTGCACCCCAACGGAGAAATCGAGTAGGATTGCGTCGGCGGGGATGCAGTCCTCGCGGGTCAGAATGACCGCCCGCTCGATGACGTGCTCCAGCTCGCGGATGTTGCCGGGCCAGTGGTACCCGAGCAGCCGCTCCATGGAGGCCTGGCTGAGCGTCTTGACCGGCTTTCGATTGCGCGCGCAGAACCTCTCCAGGAACATCGCCGCAAGCGGAGCGAGATCCTCGGGCCGTTCGCGCAGCGCCGGGAGGCGGATCGGGATCACGTTGAGCCGGTAGTAGAGGTCTCGCCGGAACTTGCCCTCCGAGACCGCCTTCTCGAGATCGACGTTGGTGGCAGCGATCACGCGCACGTCCACCTTGAGAGTGCGGTCACCGCCGACGCGCTCGAACTCCATGTCCTGAACGACCCTCAGCAGCTTCACCTGCAAGTCCAGCGGGAGCTCGCCGATCTCGTCCAGGAAGATCGTGCCGCCGTGGGCGCGCTCGAAGCGGCCCTCACGCGCCTTCACTGCACCCGTGAAAGCACCGCGCTCGTGGCCGAAGAGCTCACTCTCCAGCAGGGTCGGCGTCAGGACCGAACAGTCGACCTTCACATAGGGGGCCTTCGAGCGCGAGCCCTGCCGGTGAATGAGCTCGGCCAGCGCGCCCTTTCCAGTGCCGGTTTCGCCCGTGATCAGAAGGTGCGCCCCCGCATCCGCCACGCTCTGCACCAGCTTCATCACGGTCTGCATTCGGGCCGAGCCTGCCACCAGCGACGGCGCCTCGCGCTTCTCGTCCAGCCGCTCGCGCAGATCCGTGATCTCCTCCTGCAAGCGGGCCTTCTCGATACTCTCCGCGATTAGCTGGCGGTGCAGCGCCAGCGTGCGAAGAGTGGCGTTCACGCGCGCCAAGAGCTCGTCGATCTCGTAAGGCTTCACGACGTAGTCGTCGGCGCCCAGCTCCAGGCCGAAGACCTTGTCCTTCACGTCCTTGTAACAGGCGGTGACGAAGATCACCGGCAGCGCCCGCGTGCGCTCGTCGCCCTTGATCTGACGACAGAGGTCGAAGCCGGAGATGTGCGGCATCATCACGTCCAGCAGCACCATGTCCGGGTCTTCCGCCAGGATGCGCTCGAAGACTCTACGCGGGTCCGGCTCCGTCAGCACCCGGTGACCCGCGTTCTCGAGCAGATCCCGCGCCAGCGCGAGCTGGCCGGCATCGTCGTCGGCCGCGAGGATCGTGAACCGCTCCATCGGTGGCCGACTATACTAGCGCCCGCGCGCTATCTCCACTGTTTGCTCGGTGCGCGCAGGATGACGCCCGTGGACGCCGGCACTTTGTAGTCGCCGCTGGCCGTCCCCAGGTTTCCGCTGGCCGTGGCCGCATCGCCATTGCAGACGACCTCCCAGCCACCCGCGGAGGGCAGCTCGAACGTCACCCAGTCCGAGGCGTGGCCGTTCAAGAGCACCAGGAAGTCCGGCTCGTTGCCCGGCCCGCGCAGCAGATAACCGACCGCCTGCTCGTTCTGGGGGCGCAGCCAGCGGATGGTCTGATCGGAGACGCACGCGGCCTGGCGGAAGGCGCCATTGGCCCGCCGCAGCTTCACGAGGTTCGCGTAGAAGGCAAAGGAGCTCTTGTTCTTGGCCTTGAGGTTCCAGTCGATCCAGTTGACCTCGTTGTCCTGGTCGTAGGAGTTGTCATTGCCCCGCTTGTTCTTGCGGAACTCCTGGCCCTCGTGCAGCATCGGCACGCCCTGGGAAGTGAGGACGGCAACGGCGGCGAGGTGGTTGCGCTTCACGTCGTGGCCGACGAAATCGTCCAGCGTGTCGTTATCGTGACACTCGACGTAGTTGACGCTCTGGGCCGGCGTCGCGGCGAACCACATGCAGCTGCCGGCGATGGCCGACATCAGGTCGTTTCGGTTGGTGCGCCCCTGGGTCAGCTCGCGCACGGCTTTCTTGAAGCCGTCGTTCCAGAGTCCCCACGGCGTTCCACGCAGGTCGCCCTTGTCCCAGTAGCGGCGGTTCCAGTCGGCCGTCCAGGGCTCGGCGAAGAGCAGCGTGCCCTGCGGCAACTGGCTGGAAAGCGCCAGCATCGTCTCCTTGTCGAGCCCGGCACCCAGGTCGAAGCGGAAGCCGTCGACCTTGTACTGCTCCATCCAGTACTTGCAGCTGTCGACCACCATCTTCCGGACGGCGGGGTTCTCGGTCGCCAGCTCGTTGCCGCAGCCGGTGCCGTTCCAGTAGAACCACTGAGGGGTGAGGCGGTAGAAGAGCCGGTTGTCGATCCCCTTGAGGTTGAAGACGGGTCCCTGCTCGTTGCCTTCCGCCGTGTGGTTGAAGACGACGTCGAGGACGACGGCAATGCCGGCCTCGTGCAGAGCCTTGACCGCAGTCTTGAGCTCTCGGACGCCGCTGGCACGATCGGGAGCGGAGCTGTAGCTGCTCTCGGGGGCAAAGTAGTGGGTGGTCATGTAGCCCCAGTGATTGATGTGTCCGGGAGGGGCGGCGTTGTTGTCGAACTCGTGAACGGGCAGAAGCTCCACGGCGTTGACGCCCAGCTCGGTCAGGTTGCCGAGGACCTTGCCGGTGCCGGCCCCGCGGGCAAGCCCGAGGAACTTGCCGCGCTCGGCGGCCGACGAGACGCCCGAGGAGCCGTGCTGCGTGTAGTCCTTGATGTGCATCTCGTAGACGATGGCGTCCTTCTGGGCCGGCGCCCGGAAGCGCGCCGCGGTCCCCCAGTCGAAGGAGTCGTCGATGACGACGCTGCGACCGTCGCTGTTGAGGTTGGCCTTGGCGTAGGGATCGGAGACCGGGTTGCGCGCGTCGAACCGCTCACCCGGGCCGACCGGTCCGTCGACCGCGAACTCGTAGCACGTGCCGGCGCCGGCGCCCGCGACCTCGGCCTCCCAGGTGCCGTCGGAGAGCCGGGTCATCGTGTTGGAGCGAACTGCGCCGCCGGTGGAAGAGGCATAGGTGAGCAGGGTGACCTTCGTGGCGCGCGGCGAGAAGAGCCGGAACGTCGTGGAACGCTTGTCGGCCGAGAGCGTGGCGCCCAGCGTGCGCGCGGACGGCGCGACCTGGGACGGCTCCACTGCCGGCGCCGACGCCGTCTGGGCAGGCACTACCTTGGCTCGGAGCTCCTCGGCGGAGAGTCGGCCGGCCCGGATCTCGTCCAGCAGCATCCGGCGCTGATCGCGATCCGCCACTTGCCCGAGCAACTCGCGGATGACCTGCTGATCGGCACCACCCGGATCGGCCGCGGCGGACGGGATCGCAAGCGTCCCCGCCAGCGCCAGCGCAACCCCCAGTCGTCGCAACACCGGAGCCAGTGCGCGCGCCATCCGCGGCAGGTGAGCCTGGGCCAGGACGAGGGTGGCGGTCAGCGACAGAGGGCCGCCCGAGCGGCACGTGGACGGCTTCGGCCGGGATGGTCCTGGCGAGCTTCCTCGTCCTGGGCGCAGCGGGCGGCGCCGGCGCAGCTCCGCCGGGAACCACCGGCACCAACTTGCAGGCCACCCGCGTCGGGCTGGTCCTCTCCGTGGGCGGACTGGGCGACAAGTCGTTCAACGACGGCGCCTACGAGGGGCTCAAGCGCGCCTCCGAGGAGCTCGGCATCGTCGCCTTCGAGGGTGAGCCGACCATGGTGGCCGAGGACGACCGTTACTTCCGGCGCTATGCGGTGGAGGGGTTCGATCTGGTCATCGGCGTCGGCTTCCTGATGCAGTCGAGCCTCGAGGCGGTGGCCAAGGAGTTCCCGCGCGTCCACTTCGCCATCGTGGACGCCTTCGTCGACCTTCCGAACGTGGCCTCGCTCCTCTTCAAGGAGCACGAGGGCTCCTTCCTGGTCGGCGCGGCGGCGGCGATGGCGTCGAAGACCAACGTGGTCGGCTTCGTCGGCGGGATGGAGATCCCGCTCATCCACAAGTTCCGCGTCGGCTTCGGGGAGGGCGCCCGCCACGTCAACCCGAGCATCGAGGTGCTCGAGAAGTTCGCGGGCAGCGGCCCCGAGGCGTTCAGCGATCCCTTCAAGGGAAAACAGCTCGCGGAAACCATGATCGCCCAGAAGGCCGACGTCATCTTCCACGCGTCGGGCTCCACCGGAAACGGCGTCATCGAGGCCTGCAAGCAGCAGGGAAAGCTGGCCATCGGCGTCGACGCCAACCAGGATTACATGGCCAAGGGCCACGTCCTGACCAGCATGGTGAAGCGTGTCGATGTGGCTCTCTTCGAAATGGTGAAGGAGGTGAAAGAAGGACGCTTTCGCCCTGGTGCCCATGTGCTGGGACTGGCCGAGAACGGAGTCTCCACCACCGATTTCGCCTACTCGAAGCACCGCATGCCCGCCGGCTTCGAATCCAAGCTCGCCGACCTCCGCCGTCGCATCATCGCCGGAGAAATCCGGGTGACGGACTATACGAGTAGCGAGTAGTGAGTAGCGAGTAGGGAGAGGCGGTGAGCAAATTCCCTGGAACCGCTCGGGCTGAGCTCGTCGAAGCCCAGTATCGAAGCGGCTGTGGCCCATCAGCAGGCTCGGGCGATCGGCTCAATGGGATCTTGGCACAACCTCTGGGTAGAAGGTTGGAAGGCGATCCGGCTGCATGGCGACGCGGGGTTATCAGGAACTCGAAGTGTGGAAGAAGGCCCACAACTGTGTCGTGGAGATCTATCGATTGACGCGTGATTTTCCAAAGGAGGAGATGTTCGGCTTGGTGTCACAGCTGCGCCGGGCGGCCGTATCGATTCCGGCCAACATCGCCGAGGGGTACCGTCGTTCGTCGATTCCCGAGAAACTGCGCTTCTACAACATCTCACAGGCCTCGCTCGACGAGGCTGCCTACTACCTGTTACTCGCGAAGGACTTGAAGTACGCGACGACGGACACCGCCATCGACCAGCTCGACGAGATCGCACGAATGCTCTCCGGCTACATCGCCGGCATCCGCCGCCGTACCGCCTGATCCCCCCTACTCACTACCCGCTACTCACTACTTCCCATGCCCGCCCTCGAAATGATCGGAATCACCAAGCGCTTCGGGGCGCTGGTCGCAAATCGAAACGTTCACTTTCGAGTCGAGCGCGGGACGATCCACGCGCTGGTGGGCGAGAACGGCGCAGGTAAGTCCACGCTCATGAACGTGCTCTACGGGCTCTACGAGCCCGACGAGGGCGAGATCCGCATCGGGGGAAACCGGGTCGAGCGACTCAGCCCGGCGCGCGCCGTCGAGCTCGGGCTCGGCATGGTCCACCAGCACTTCATGCTCATCCCGACCTTCACCGTGCTCGAGAACATCGTCCTCGGCATCGAGGAGACACGCGGCGGAATGCTCGACCTCGATTCGCCCCGCAAGCGGCTGCTCGAGCTCGTCGGAACCTACCACCTGGAGGTCGACCCCGACGCGCTGGCAGGCGAGCTCTCCGTCGGCATGCGCCAGCGCGTGGAGATCCTGAAGGTCCTGATGCGTGGAGCCGAGGTGCTGCTACTGGACGAGCCAACGGCTGTTTTGACTCCACAAGAGGTGGAGGAGCTCTTCAAGATCGTGCGGCTGCTGAAGTCGCAGGGCAAGACCATCGTCTTCATCTCCCACAAGCTCCGCGAGGTGAAAGCAATCTCCGACCGCCTCACCGTGATGCGCGGCGGCGAGGTCGTCGCCACCGACGAGACGGCCTCCGTGAGCGAGAGCGACATCGCCGAGCGGATGGTGGGCCGCAGGGTGCTCCTGGACGTGAAGAAACAGCCCGCCCGCCCCGGCGACGTCTGCCTGGAGGTGCGCGATCTCTGTCTGATCGGCGGCGGCGCGAAGATGGTCCTGGACCACGTCGACCTGCAGGTGCGAGCCGGCGAGATCCTGGGACTGGCCGGCGTCGTCGGCAACGGCCAGACCGAGCTGGTCCACGTCCTGGCCGGGTTCCTTTCGCCCTCGCAGGGCAGCGTCTGGCTCGACGGCCGCGACCTGCTCGGCATGAGCGTGCTGGAGCGCTACGCCGCGGGCCTCGCCCACATCCCGGAGGATCGCCATCGCCACGGCATGGTGGTCGACCTGACGGCCCGCGACAACGCCGTGCTGGGCAAGCAGCGCGCCGAACCGTTCAGCCACTGGGGCGTGCTGGACGAGGACGCGATCCGCCAGGAGGCCCGCGCACGCATCACGCAGTTCGACGTGCGGCCCCCGCGCCCCGAGGTGCGGGCAGGCGACATGTCGGGCGGCAACCAGCAGAAGCTGGTCATCTCCCGCGAGGTGGCCCGGGAGCCTCGGTTCCTGATCGCCGCGATGCCGACCCGCGGCGTCGACATCGGCGCCATCGAGTTCATCCACCGGCACCTGATCGAGCTGCGGGACCGGGGCGTGGCCATCCTGGTGGTCTCGGCCGAGCTCTCCGAGGTGCTCGGGCTGGCCGACCGCATCGCCGTGATGTACGAAGGGCGCGTGATGGACGTGATGGACGCAGCCTCGGCGACGGAGCAACGGCTGGGGCTCTTGATGGCGGGCGTGCGCTCGCAGCCGGAGGCGATAGCCCCGTGAGCAAGAACCTGCTGCGCGACCTGGGCTATCCCGCGGCTGCGGTCGCGATCGCCTTCCTGCTGGGAGCTCTCCTGGTGCTGGCAACGGGCTTCTCGCCGCTCGACATCTACGGGGCGCTCTGGCGCGGCGCGATCGGCTCGCTCGAGAACGTCGCCTGGTCCCTGCAGAACGCCACGCCGCTCGTCTTCACGGGTCTGGCCGTGGCGCTCGCCTTTCGCGCGGGGCTCTTCAACGTCGGCGCCGAGGGGCAGCTCATCCTGGGTGCGTTCGCGGCGGCGGAGGTCGGCGTCTGGGCGAAGGGCACGGCGCTCGACACGCCGGGCGTGCTCCTGCCGCTGGCCGTGCTGGCCGGCGCGCTGGCCGGCGGCGTCTGGGGCGCCATCCCGGGCTGGCTCAAGGCGCGGATGGGCGTCCACGAGGTCATCAACACCATCATGATGAACTTCATCGCCGCGCTCCTCGGCAGCTGGTTCCTGACCGTCGCCTGGATCAAGGAGCCCGGGAGCGTCCCGCAAACGCCGCTCATCTCGCCCAACGCGGTGCTGCCGCCGGCCAGCTTCATCAACCCGTACACGCGGCTGAACGCGGGGTTCCTGCTGGCCGTGGCGGCCGTGTTCCTCGTCTGGTACCTGCTCTGGCGCACCTGGCCGGGCTTCGAGTTGAGGGTGGTCGGGCTGAACGCCGACGCGGCGACCTACGCCGGGGCCAGCGTCGGGCGCACGACCATCGGAGTGATGTTCGCCAGCGGGGCGCTGGCGGGCATCGGTGGCGCCGAGCAGGTGCTCGGAGTCCACTACCATTTCATCAAGGACTTCTGGGTGGGGCT
>JACQZN010000052.1 GCA_016213845.1 Candidatus Wallbacteria bacterium | reverse complement strand
GATCGGACAAACGATGTGCTCCTGGGGCCTTGCAACATCTCTCGACAAATATAGGGGCGGCCGGAGATCTTGTCAACACGAGCTCCCGGCCGCTAACAACGACTCTACCGCCCCCGCCCCCCTCCCTGCTCAGTTCTGCGGCGCGTAGGAGCTGTGGGCGAGGCGCAATTCCTGCCCGGCAGGGATGTACTGGCTGTCCCCGGCGACCGTCCCGATGGGCGCCGCCCCCGTAGCCGTGTTGTCCCTGAGCCCCCAGCGGCGGCAGAAGGTGAAGGCGGTGTTCTGCCACTCGATGGTGTTTCGAAGCCAGTTGTAGCCCTCGAGCGGGTCCGCCGAGTTGATCGGGTTAGCGGTCGCTCCCGGTACCACGAACGGGCCGACGCGAGCCGCGGTCACGTTCTTTGCGAAGGTGTACGTCAGTCGATCCCCTGACGCTACTCCGTCGAATCTCGAGATGTTCGCATATGAAGGGCCCAGATTGTTCGCGTCCTCCGGGCACTTGAAAATCTTCATTTCCTGCGCCTTCGCCAGGACCATGGTGTTGCCTGCGCCAGAGTTGAGCACGCCCCAGGAGGCCGGCGAGGTGCCGACCCAGAGCGTGTAGGCCCCTGCCCCTCCGGAAGATGGGACGTTGTCTATCGTTCCGTCGGAGCGGAGCCTGGCGACCGAGTTGCTGGTGAGTGGGCCAGAGTCGTTTTCCACGAGCCGGATGGCGGAGGTAATCTGCTCCTGATTGGACAGGCAGGTGTTCTTCCGGGCGGTGGTCGTGAAGTTCTTGTACTTGTTCATACCCGCAGAGGCCAGAATGCCGATGATGATCACCACGACGATCAGCTCGATGGCGGTAAACGCCCGGCGGTCTTTTCGGAGGACTCTCATATAGGCATCTCCCTCGAGAAGCGGGAACCGATGTATAGTGTCGAAGCCCTTGGTGAATATAGGCAGCGGTTTTAGCGGAGTCAACCTTTTGAGCAAGTCCGGGAGCGGTCGATGCCGGCATCGGCGTAAAGTGCTTTGATGGTTCGTGACCGGCATCGGTTACCGGGTCGGCGTGCGGATCCCGGAGGCTTGGCGGACGTGAAAGAGAAGTCGGGACAGCAAGGGCGGAGGGCCTTCACTCTTCTGGAGCTGATGATCGTGGTCATGGTCGTCTTGGTGCTCACGAGCATGGCCGCGATCGCGTTGACCTCTCGGATTCCAAGCATGAAGTTCGGCGCCCAGACGACGTTGGTGCTGAAGCTCCTGAGGTCCGCGCGAGAGCGCGCAGTTGCTGACAAGAAGACCTGGAAAGTCCGTTTCCACCAGACTCGCCGTGTCGCCAGCGCTCAAGAGCTGTTCCGGACCGACGGAGACAAGGGTGACGGGACAGGAATCATCTACGGAACTCATCAGTACATCTTCGCGGCGCCCGTCGAGGCTTGGTGGCAGTCCGTGCCAACGCTCGATATCCTACCGACGAAGGTCTTCCCATCGGCGCTGAAGACTCTCCCGACTGCCAACTACGATGTCGGCCTGCCGGTCGTCCCGATTCTGACGGTAACTGACCCGGCGGCCAACCCGCCTGGTGTTCAGTTTCCCCTCGAGATGGCCTCCCTTCGGCTGACGGGAATCGTCGAGCTCGAGGATGACGTCAGGATTGTGGCCATCAACGGCCGGCCGACCTGGACCGGCGGAGCGACTTACTACGGAACCGCCCCCTACACCGAGCCGATTCCGAGAGTGCCGAACGTGAACCCACCTTCGGGAAATCCACCCCGGCCCGCGCCCGGAGCGGGCGCCGACGATCGAATTGCAGACGCCACCTTTGCGCCTGATGGTGTCTTCCGATTCATGCCTGCGAATCCCGCGGGTCCCAACAACGACTTCGTGATCACCTTCAGCAATCTCACGGCGCAGATCGCGCCCGCAAACGTCGACGCCATCTCTCAAACCATCACTCTGGACTACACGACCGGATTCCCCCACTTCTAGGCTCCTATGGATACTGACCGCAAAGGATTTACGTTACTCGAGCTCCTGATCGTGGTGATCGTTTCCGGGATCATCGCCATCTCGGTCAGTATGTTTCTTCAGCGGAGTACGTCGACCTTCAGGAAAACCGAGCGTGAGAGTGAGCTCGTGGGGCGTGTGAAGTTTGCCCTTGATCGGCTTCGTCGCTGTATTCGCCACGCGATATCTCCACCTTCGAACTTTCGTAACACTCATACGGCCTTCGAACGGACAGAGACCCTGTTCTTCGTGACGGACATGGACCAAAACCGGTCGTACGAGGTTCACTTCGTCTGGCATGACCGAATCGATACGGCCAACCTCGGAGGCACTAACAGGCTCATGCACGTCTGGCAGGAGCCAAATCGAATCACGGCAACGCAACCGACGTTTTCGAGTTTGGCGATGCCTCCCGACATGCAGAACGCGGCGGCACCCTCATTCGCCAATCTCTTGGCGTATCTGCGCAACCCCGCCAATTTCAACGGTGGCGGTTCTCCAACTGTTCGAGAAGGATGGGAAGTTCTCATAGATGCTCCTTACCCCCGACCAGTTACCGCCCCGGCTGTACCCCGTGGAACCTTGCCCATCCATCTCGGCCGACTCACGGCGTTTCCAGGTACGCCTGCATGGCCCGTCGTGAACGGACAGACTGTTCCTCCTTGCGGCATCGCCTTCAACATCGACAACTGGTTGCGGGTTGCTCCCGGTAACCCCGCAGTCTTCAGTTACCCGGTCATCAACCCGCCTGGGGCGAATTCGATGCTGAACGAGCTTTGCATCGTCGGTGCAGCGCCCGCCCCGCCCTACCAGCGACCTGCCACTGGGCTGGGTTCTCCTTCCGTGCAGTGCTTTATCAATGTGTTTCTGGACGAAAACCAGACCAGCAGTACAAACTACACGACCGCGTTGGCGGATGACGACGAGCCGAACGTACAGTTTCTGACGACATTCAACATGCTGCTGATCCCGAGCGCGGGATTCAACCAACCATGAGACAACGCTGCTTTTCTGGGACCAGGATATTCGTTAGCGCACGGACGCCTGGTAGGGCCGGGACGATCCTCGTGTTCCTGTTGGCTACGATGACTATCGTCACTGTACTGCTTCGCTCCCTCGTGCGGATCGGAGAGGCGCCGGGTGCTTTGGGGTCCGCACGCGAGCTGAGCATCATTTCTGAGGCTGCGGCCCTCTCGGGTGTGGAACTGCTCACCTGCATTGCCAGCTACCCGGGGAGCGACGAAGGGCCTGAGTTCCTGCAGAAGCGGCTACGGAGGCTCACCCCAGGGCAGCCTTACGAGCTTTCGGCGCTTTTCGGTCTCCCTACGGTAGCTCCCTCGATTTCGTACACGGCTCCCATGGAGTTTCCGCCGTTGCGGGACATAGCCATGCGTGCCCAGCCAACCAACACGGCCACAATCTTCGACAACGACATTCGATTGCCGTCAAGCACAGCCACATCACTGCCCGCTGCCGTTACTTACTCGACGGTACCTGGAACGACATTTCAGTATCCGTCGGGTGTTGAGTCGGCCATACTTCCGAACACTGGATTTCTGCCGCAGGCTGGCGATACCACGTACGACCCAACAGGGACGATCAGCGGAACCGGCGGGAGTCTGCTGATCCGGGCCATCTGCAGGGCGGACATGACCGGATCTCCCGCCCTCGCGTGGTGGGGCCCACGCAACGATCCTAATGCGCTAACCCAATCCACTCCACTCTACATGCCCGCTACGCATGTGGTGGTCGGCGAGAACCCGGATACAGCTCCGGCAACGACGCCGACCTTTCCAAGCCAGAAGATGCCGGCTCCGTCTCTGATTTTCGTAAGAGATCTCCCCCCCACTCCCGGAACGAGCGGGAAGCTACGCGCGTACACCTACGCATGGAACATCATGAGCGAGTCCCTCCCTGCGACAAGGACCTACTTTTTGACTAGCGGCAGAGTGCGGGTCGTCAATCTCATTCCAGGCGGCGGCGAGAGTCTCGGCAGCGAGGTCATGGTTAGCTACACACAGCTGCGATAGAGACGACTACTCAGGATATCCTGCGCTGATGGGGTACGTACTGTCATTGAGCAGTCGGCCATCGGACATGCCCCATAACCACCGGGGCGAAGGCGAGATCGCCAGCACATTGACGGCAGCCAGCGTGGTTGCGGGCACTGGCCAGCACAAGCCTCGCATGTTTCCATACCCTCCGGTCCAGTGATTCCCCAAGAAGAGCGGCACGAGGATGACGTCCCTGGGGTCGGGGCCGTACACAACCCGAATCGTGCACTCCAGCACGCGGGGCGGCTGTCCCGATGGGCTGCCCCGACTGAAGAGTACGTAGCTGCGATTGAACTTGGACCACGGCTTGATGCGCATCGGAAACGTGGGTACGGGCTGAACGTTTGCATTTCCCACGAACGGCAGGAAGACATCGTCGTCGGCCCTTCCCAGGGAGAACACGGTGAGAGTAACGTCGCTCGTTGCTGGGCCGGCCGCGGGGGGAACCCACGAATAGCACGGTGTGGTTGGAACGGTGACAGGCCTCACCAGCGGATACCAGTGGTGGAACCCGCCCGCGATCACGAGCTCGACACCCTCCTCCGCCAGCTGGGCGGCCAGCTCGCGGTTGGTGTTCAGTTGCTGCTTCTGCGCCTCGCGAGACAGGCTGGCTGTCGTCGCTGGAACGAACGACCCGATCAGGATCACCGTCATCAGTATCTCCGTTGAACAACAACGCCGCGTTGTTCGGGTCCAGGCGCTGAGATTCCAGGTAACACTCCTCCGCGCGCCGCCAGGCGCGCACCTCGGAGAAGTTACGGCCTCTCAGGAAGAATATCTCGGCATCCCACGGCCGAAGCTCGGCCGCGGCGGCCAGATAGGACTCCGCCTGCTCGTGGTGGCCCGAGTAGTGACGGATCGCTCCTTGCATCTTCCACCGCTCCGCTCGAAAGTCCTGTACCGAAAGCCAGAGGAGATACACTGCGATCGCGGCGAGGAACGCCTGACGGAAACGAGAGGGCGACTCGCGGGGGAGGGGCTCGACGGGGCATCCTTCGACAGGCTCAGGATGAGCGGGAGCGGGGGCGGGAGCGGGAGCGCGGGGGGGCTGGCGGGAGGCGGCGAAGCCGATCAGGTACCAGAGCAGCATCCCGGACGTCGGGAATCGCTGGTCCAGGCCGACGCAGGCATTCAACAGAACCGCGGCCAGCGCGCCGACGTGGATCTGGCCCAGCTCGCGCTCGCCGGGATCGGGGCTGCGGGTCATGCCGACCAGCACCCAGCCGGACCAGCCAACGAGGATGAGCCAGCCGAGCGCGCCCAGCAGGCCGGCCTCCACGGCGACGTGCAGCGGTTCGGAGTGCGCGTGCATCGGCCGCTGGCCTTCATTGGAGTTGATCGTCTGCAAGTAGGGCGTCCAGCGTCTGGGGAAGTACGGTCCAAAGTTGCCAGGCCCCCACCCCAGCAGCGGCTTCTCGGCGACGAGCCGCGCGCTGCCGATCCAGATCTCCAGCCGCTCGCGGTTGCTGCGGCCACCGCGCGGGTCCAACCTCGCCAGGTCCAGGGCCGAGGGCGGACGCCAGAGCAGCGCCACCCAGATCGCAACGAAGATCCCGGCCATCAGCGGCACCGCCGCTCGCCGCAGCGCTTCCAGCCGGCCGCTCACCAGCACCATCGCGCCGAGCCCGGCGCACGCCCCCACCCAGCCCGATCGCGAGAGCGAGAACGTGATCGCCACAATCATCGCCGCCAGCACGGCGCCATCCCGGACGCCTGCTGCCAGCCTCCGCGACTGGGCCGACCGCAAGACCCTCGATACCGCCAGCGGCAGCGTCGCGGCCAGGTACGCGCCCAGGAAGGTCGGCTGGATGAAGGTGCCCGTCGCGCGGCTCTGCCATGCCGCACCAAACCGCACGTGCTGCTCGAGGACGACCTGCGCGATCGCCACCGCGCTCGCCGCGGCCGCCGCTCCCAGCCAGCAGCTGGCCAGCCAGTCGAAGCGCCGTCCCTGCAGCCGCATCGACCGAACCAGCAGGTAGAACAGCACCTGGTACGCCAGCGCGTGCAGCTGGGCCAGCCCGGAGTCCTTGAGCTCCGCCCCCATGAATGCCGCGAAGTGGATCGCAAAGTACCCGATGACCGCGTAGTCGAGTCCCCTGCCGAACCCGAAGGCGCTCTCGCGCCGTACCGCTGCGGCCAGCAGCAGCAACGCCACTCCCCCCTGGAACACGAGCTGCTTGATCGCCTCGATGTTGTAGGTGGCCCCCGTGATCGCCAGCGGCGTCACCGTGATCACCACCGCCAGCAGGAAAAGCGAAAGATCCAGCGCTCGCCCGCCGGGGCGTTCGTACTCTTCAGCTCGCACCACGCGTGCAGGATACCGCGGTGGCCCCATCGGAAAGCCGTGTTAAGATTGAGCTGGAGGCAACTTCGATGGGCGAGCCGCAAGCTATCCACCTGACCATCCGTGATTACGAGGTGTTGCCGGACGACGGCAACCGTTACGAGATCATCGACGGGAGGCTAGAAGTGACCCCGGCACCTTCCTACCGGCACCAGTCTGTCTCCGGGAACCTCCATTTTCACCTGATGAACTGGGTCCGTCCGAGGAACCTGGGCAAGGTCTTCGCGGCGCCGGCGGACGTCCAGCTCGCCTTCGATGCGATCGTCCAGCCGGATCTTCTGTTCATCTCTTCGGAGCGGTCTTCGATCCTGGGTCCCCAGCGCTGCAAGGGGGCTCCCGATCTGGTCGTCGAGATCTTCTCCCACGCCTCGGCGCTGCGGGACACCGAAGTGAAGCGTTCCCTCTACGCGCGCCATGGCGTGCGCGAGTACTGGCTTGTCGACCTGGATCTCGAGCAGATCGTCGTGCTCACGCTCTCGGAGACGGGTTACGAGGAGCTCGTCCGCGTCGGAGAAGGGGGCGCCGTCAGCTCGAGCGTGCTCTCTGGACTGTCGATCCCCTGGTCGGAAGTGTTCCGCAAGGACTGAGGTCGTTCGGTGAGGGGGGCGTCCCCCGCCCCCCGACGAGTCACTTGAACCTGAGCGCGATCCGATCGGCGGCGTCGGGGTCGAGCACCGGGGCGGTGGGCGAGTCCGAGGCGTAGCCTTCGGCGTCGCCCGAGCCGGCGTCGTCGGCCGGCGTCTCGCCGTTATCGGGCTCGGATGCGCTGTTGTTGCGTTGTGCGGCGCGTACCTCGGAGTGGCCGACCAGCTCGCTTGCGGCGAACGGATCGGGGAAGGAGCTCGTGTCGTCGGGGAGCAGCCGGGCGCGGGTCTGCTGAGCCCCTGACTGACCGTAAAGTCCTGCAAGCCGGGCGCGCTCGTCGGTCGAGAGCGCCATCACCTTACGGTGCATGGCCAGGTTCATCCCCACGTTGTCGCAGCACTTCACGCAGTTGATGGGGTTGAAGTACGGGTGGTCCTTCTTCTGGGTCGAGGCGAGCTGGCGGAAGTTTTGGAGGTTGGGGGAGTTCCAGACTGCCGCGAAGCCGCCCTCGGCCTGCTCCAGGTTTCCGAGCGGCTTGCCGTAGCCCTTGCAGCACGGGATGACGTTGCCGTCCGTGGTCACGCGCGAGTAGGTCCAGCCGATGTAGCAGGGCATGCTGTCGACGAAGGACTTCTCGTACTCGCCCTTCTCGACCTCGCCGTGCAGGCGGCGGGAGAAGCTGCCGAAGCCGAGAATGCTGAGGAACTCGCGCTTGACGGAGTAGTTCTGCTTGTCGATGGAGCAGCCGTCGTGGAGCGGGCACTTCTTGCAGCGCTCCTCGTCGAAGAGGAAGACGTAGCCGGTGGCGTTCTGAGGGTCGCTATACACGTGGCTGCTGTCCAGGCCGGCGGGGCAGGTGGCGCGCGTGTGGCGGTGCTCGATGTGGAAGTTGAACCCTTCGTGCACCGACTCCTTCATCAGCCGGCTCGGGAACTCGGCGGCCTCGGCGGTGTGCTGCACGTTCTGCATCACTTCGAGGTGCTCGATGCCGAGCATGTTGACGTAGTCGGAGCGGCCCTGGAGCCGTTCGAAGGCAGCCAGGACCTCCTCGCTCTGCTCATGCGATAGTCGCAGGCAGTCCGTGTAGCCTTCGATGGTGTCGACCGGCGTGAACTCGCAGTACTGGGCGCCGGTGCGGAGGGCGAACTCGACCATGGCGTCGACGTCGTCGGCGTTCAGGTTCGAGACCACGTTGTAGAGCTTCACGCGCGGGGCGCGTTGCGAGCCCTTGGTGCCCTGCAGCAGGACCAGCAGGCGCTCCAGGCGCATCATCGCTTCACCGTCGGTGCCGGGGTGCGTGCGTTCGTAGGCCTCCTGCGTGCCGGCCCAGACGCTGACGGTCAAGTCGTCGACGCCGAGCGTCACCAGGTCCTTCACGCCCTGCTCGGTGATGAGCGTGAAGTTGGTGATGATAGCCAGCTCGAGCCCCTTCGACTTGACGTGGCGGATGACCTCCCAGATCTGCGGGTGCATGAAGGGCTCTCCGCTGCCCGCGAGCTGCACGCGCTTCGTCCCCATCGCCGCCGCGTCGTCGATCAGCCTGCGGATCGTGTCGAGCGGCATGAAGTGGCGCTTGAAGGCGCCCGAGAATCGCCGATCGCCCATCAGGTGGCTGTGACACCAGCAACCCGCGCACGACAGGTTGCAGTCGTTGGTCATGTCGATCTCGAGGATCTTCGGTCCCTTGAAGGCGCGCCGTCCGTCCATCACGCCGAGCGCTTCGAGGTCGAAGGAGGCTTGAGGAGTGAGGCTCGAGGCTTGAGGCTCGAGGCTTGAGGAGTGAGGCTCGAGGCTTGAGGCTTGGGGGGTGAGGCTCGAGGAGTGAGGCTGGAAACTTCCGAGCGTACCTGAATCCGCAATCAAATGGGGTCTCGGGGGCAGGGCCCCCGATTGGTTCTCTTCGACTACTTCCTGCACTCGTTGCACGACCCACGCGTCGTCGCCCGCGCCCTCCGACGGCTTCTCCGTGTCGAAGCTGCCGAGGCGGTTGGTCTGCTCCTTCATGAGGTCGATGGCCTGGCGGAAGCTGAGGCCGTCCTTGGCGATCCGTTCGGCCAGGGCGTCCTGCTTGCCCTCGGTGAGGTTGGTCTCCATCACCTGCAGGCCTGTCTCCTTGGCGAGTGCGAGCAGGCGGCGGATGCGGTCTCTGCGGACTTCGAGGGTGTTCCTTCCGTCCCTGGTGCGCCAGAGGTAGTGGTAGTGGACCGGGGGAAGGACGACGTTGAACTGTTCGGCGTGCCGGTGGATGGGAGTGTCGGTGATGATGGCGAGCGCGTTGATCGACTTGATGCGGGTGATGAACGCGTGGTTGTCCTTGAAGAAGTCGTAGGTGTCGACGAAGTCCTCTTCTTCCTCGCCCGGGTAGCCGACGATGACGAAGGTGCTGACCTCGATGCCGGCCTCGAAGCAGTCGCGCATGACGCGCGCGGCGTCTGCGCGGGTGAAGGAGGCGCCCTTGCCCATGAGGCGGATGACCTTGTCGGAGGCGCTCTCGAGGCCGAACTTGAAGTCGTAGCAGCCGGCGGCCTTGAGCTTGTCGAAGACCCGGCGGGTCATTTGAGGTCGCGGCAGGCCCTGGCACATCCAGCGGATATCGAGCTTGGCGCGCGTGATGCGGTCGCAGACCTCTTCGAGCTGGGCGATGTCGCCGTTGACGAGCTGGTCGCTGATCTCGAACTCGGAGATACCGTTCTTGCGGTAGTGGTAGGTGAGCTCCTCGACGATGTGGGCTGGGGTGCGGTTGCGCCACTTGCCGGTGATGGCGACGCCCTTGCAGAAGGCGCATCGGTTGACGCAGCCGCGGCTCCACTCCAGGATGAGCTTCTTCGACGGGTAGCGGGCGAGGTCGAAGTCCTTGTAGTCGGGGAAGGGGACGCTGTCGAGCGGGGAGATGGAGGAGCGGAAGAGCTCGTGCGGGTGGACGCCGTCCGGGTAGGTGACGACGCCCGGGACCTCGGAGATGGGTGTGCCGGCCTTGACGGCGTCGATGATGTCGCGCAGCGTCGCCTCGCCCTCGCCGATGACATAACCGTCGACCAGCTCGCCCACTTGGTCGACGAAGATCTGGCGGAAGTCGGGGGTGTAGACGGCCGGTCCGCCGAGGATGATGTGCTTGGAGGCGTCGCGGACCTTGATGCGGCGGATGAGTTCAATCGTCATTCGCTCTTTTGGGTCCACGACGGAGAGGCCGACGACGGGGGCGGCGGAGCCAGCGATCTCGTCGGCCCACTTCTCGAGCTTGTCGAGGTAGTAGCCCTTCAGGATGGGGAAGGTGTCGCCACTGGACCAGTAGTTCTTGTTCTCGACGTGCCACATCAGCTTCATGTCCTGGGGCGATTCCAGGTAGAGCTGGGTGTTGTAGTCGTGGACTTCGCAGCGGTAGCCGCGCTCGCGGAGGTAGCTGGAGAGGTAGGCGAGGGCGACGGGTGGGTCGGTGTAGCCCCACGGGGGGCAGGTCGCGAGCACGCAATCCGCCGGCCGGCCTGCACGGGTGTTCAAGCGTTTGCGGACGACGGGCTCGGCCTCGAGCAAGGGGCCAGACATCCCGAAGACGCGCTCGCGCGAGGGGAGCTTGATGCGCTTGTCCTCCAGGAACAGGTAGAGCTCTTTCAGGCGCTTTCGGCGGAACTCGCGATTGAGGAAGCCGTTGTCGTGCCAGTCGCGGGCCAGATCCTTGCCCATCCGGGCGATCCCGAACTGCTCCATGCTGGCGTCGAGCTCGCACCCGGGGAGCAGGAGCAAGTCGGAGAGGGTCTCGATCTCGTCGACGTACTCGGCGGCCTCCCAGAGGAACCGGCAGAGCTCGTCGAAGGAGTCATCGGGACTGCCAGGGAGGCCGACGACGACGGTGTCGAGCGCCGTCCGGATGCTGGCCCAGTGGGAGTGGCGCAGCGACTCGATCAGGTGGGCATCGAAGCGGTAGCCGGTCGCGGTGGTCGGCAGGCAGAAGCGAAGGCGTCGGCAGCCTCCGTCCCAGAGAAGTCGGTAGTGGTCGCGGCCCTCGCCGGGCGAGGCGAGGTAGCGCGCCTCCCAGGTGACGGGCAGGCCGGAGTCGCGGATCATCGAAGCCAACGCGGTCAGCTGCTCGGGCTGGCAGTTGGCCATCGTCTCGCCGAGGAAGAAGTCGGTGACGCCCTTCTCGCGGTGGAGCCGCTCCATCTCGAGGTAGACCTCGGAGACGTCGCGGGTCCTGAGCAGCAGGCCATGGGGCGCGCGCGGGCAATGCGGGCAGCGCTCGACGCAGCCGCGGCCCATGGCTAGCTCCACCTGAGGAGCGGCGTAGCCCGCGAAGTGGAACGGGCCGGCGTCGCCCAGTCGCTGCGTGCCAAAGGACTGGACGGGTGTAGCGGGTGTGAAGCGAGTCGAGCCGGTCCTCCAGACGCCGGGCGGGTGCTGGACCCCGCCGGCCAGGGCCATGAGCGTGCGTTCGGGGTCTCCGACGATGAAGGCCGTGGGGGTGCCCCCGGGGGGCAGCTGCCGGTCCATCTCCTTGCGGACGCCGGGTCCGTACCAGTAGATGGGGGCCTCGAACCGGGCCTCGCGCAGCCGGGCGGTCAGCTCGATTGCCGCGCGCAACGCAGCCGGCGGGACGTGGAGCGCCAGCGCCTCGGGCGCCAGGTCGGCGATCTCCTTGCCGGCCTTGACGGCGTAGTTGCTGAAGACCCGTGCGACGGCCGCGCTGGTCTCCGGGACGTTGTAGCCGCTGTCGGCGTACTCGTGCCAGCGAGCCTGGACGGAAGAGGCCGCCGAGAGGAAGCTGGCGAGGTTGTAGTCGTAGGCGAACGCGCGCACCTTACGGGCGAGCAGAGCGGCCGTCAGATAAGTCACTTGAGCCGGTGGACCTTTTGCGTTGCCGGGTGGCAGGGCCACCAGTAGAACCGCGGGCGGACCGCCTTCGAGCGCCACGAGGTGGTGAGGGGCGCGTTCCTGGGGAGGCTTGGCGGGGAAGGGGCAGAGCGCGATCGGACGGGGCTCGGGAACCGCGACCCGGGCGGGTGCGGGTGTGGCGGGCGCTGGCGCCTGGATGCGCTTGAGCGGCGAGGCGTTGCCTCGGACGATGCCGGCGCGGGGGGAGGGTGTGGGCTGTCCTTCGACATGGTCCTTCGACACGGCCGCTTCCGCGGCCTGCTCAGGATGAGCGGGTGGCCGGCTCAGGATGAGCGGAGAGGCTGTAAGCTGGCCGGAGACCGGGGGCTCGGGGGTGCAGCAAGAGCTGGCTTCTGGCGAGTTGCCGCTCGAGCAGCAGGAGGACTCGGAAGTAGCGGGCGCGTCTGCACCGCTGGAGCAGCAGCCGGATTCTTTCACGGACACGGGAGCCTCCGCAGAGATCAGGGGAATTGGCACCGATTGGGATTCGCTTTCGAGCCAGGGCGGCGTCCGGGTCGCCGGTTGGGCCGCTTCACACTTCAGGCAGATGAGACCGGGCCTGGGCCGGATTTCCCCGTAGACTTCGCGGAGGAATTGCCTCCGGATGGGGCCGTTCCAGACCTCCTCGATCGACTGCTCCCGGACGTTGCCGAAGACGAGGTCGCGGCGCCAGTCGTTGCAGCAGGCGATGACGTCGCCGTTGTAGAGGATGTGCACCATCTCCATGGCCCAGATGGAGTTGCAGCCTTCGATGCCGGAGTGCGCCACGGGCGGCAGCCAGCGCACGTTTCCGGCCCGCGTCATCGGCTCTTCGTAGTACTCGACGCGCGTCAATCCCAGGTCACGCCAGAACCGGACCGCGTCCTGCGCCTCTTGCTGCTCCAGGTAGCGCTTGTCGCGGATGATCTTCACGTTGACGTACTCCGCGCCCTTCTGCTCGACGGCCTTGACGCAGAAGTCCTCGAGGATGCGCTTGATGCCGCGCTCGCCCTCGAAGTGCGTCAGGCCCATCAGCTTGTGGTACGTCTCCTCTTTCAGCGCGTGGACAGAGAGCCCGATCCAGTCGAGGTTCGACCTGAGCAGCTTCTCGCCCATCTTGCCGAGGAGTACGCCGTTGGTGAGGAGATGAACGGTCGCCTTCGGGTTTCGCTCCTTGGCGTAGTCGATGCGCTCGGCGAGCCGCGGGTCGAGCAGCGGCTCGTTCATCAAGTACATCAGGATGCGCAGGATCGGAGCGTGGGTGGCGAGCTCGTCCACGATCTTGCGGAAGAGCGCCTCGTCCATGTCGCCCTGGCTGACTTCCTCCTTGATCTGGGGGTGGGGACAGAACGTGCACGCGGCGTTGCAGGCCGTCGTGGTCTGGATCATCACGTTCTTCGGGAAGCGCCCGTCGGGAATCATGCGGTCGCCTCCTTGTCTCGGGACTCGGAGCGAGCCGTTGCCGCCGCCGCCGTCGCCATGTAGGTGTCCAGCCGCGCGCGCAACGCTGCGAGACCGCTGGCGCCCAGCGCGCCCACGCGCGCGTCGAACTGCCGGTTGTGCATGAGGTTGTCGCACATCCGGTAGCAATCGATTTCGCGGAAGTAGGGATCGCTCTTCTTGGTGGTGAGTGCCTTGGCCCGGAACGCGTCGTAGGCGCGCGAGAACCAGATCTCCGGAAAAGTACGCTCGTTCAGATTGCCCAGGGCGAGCTTCACGGCGCGGCAGCAGGGGACGACGTCGCCGCCGGCGAGGACGCGCGCGAAGGTCCACCCGATGGTGCAGGGCAGCTCGTCGACGCGGCCTGCGTCATAGAAGCCGTTGGCTGCGCCTTCGCCCGCGAGCCGGCCCATCAGCTCGCCGGCCGAATCGAGCGCCGGCATTCCGGGGCCGTCGGCACGCTCCAGCACTCGACGCACCGCGCCCAGCGTCGCCAGCCGCTCCTCTGGGGTGAGCATGAGCCCTTCGGTGCGTCCCTCGACAGGGTCGACCAGAGTGAAGTAGACGGCGTCAGCGCGCACGGCGGCGGCGAAGTCGTACATCTGCTCGAGTTCGTGGAAGTTGATGCGGCCGAGCACGTTGGCAAACGTGAGCCGGGGGCGGCGTGGCGCCGCGGCCAGCTGCTCGATGGTGCGCTGGATGCGCGGGAAAGAGGCTGGCCCCTGGTTCGGATGCGTGCGCGTGTAGGTCGACGCGTTGGAGGCCCACAGGCTGACCGTGATCTCGTCGATGCCCGTGGCGAGCAGCCGGTCGGCGTCGCCGCCGATCAGGTTGGTGGTCACCTGCGCGGTCATGCCGCGGTCCTTGATGCGCCGGACCAGCTCGTGAAAGTCCGGGTGCAGGAGCGGCTCTCCGCCCCCCGTGAAGCGTACGCGGCGCGTTCCGATGACGGCCAGGTCGTCGACGAGCCGTCGCGCGACAGCCCCGGGCAGCTCTTGCCTCTTCCATGTCACCGGCGCCGCCTTGTCCCTCAGCAGCGGCGAGTAGGTCCAGCACGCGATGCAGTTGGTGTTGCAGCGGTTGGTGAGATCGACCACGACGTGCTCGGGACCGATGAACGCCCGCTCACCGTGGAGCGCTCCGAGGAGATCGGGCCCTAGGTCGTGCATGGGGAGAGGCTCGAGGCTTGAGGCTTGAGGAGTGAGGCTTGAGGCTTGAGGAGTGAGGCTTGAGGCTTGAGGAGTGAGGCTTGAGGCTTGAGGAGTGAGGCTTGAGGGGGAGGAGTCAGGCTTCAGGCTTCAGGGATCAGGGAGCAGCTTTCAGGGATCAGGAGTCAGTCCAAGAGCCGCCGACTGCACCGCTCGGGACCGAGCTCCTCGAAACTCGACCTTGCGAGCCTTCCACCTTCCATCTTCCACCTTTTACCTTCCCTCTACTGTCTACTGACTACTCCCCTCACGCTTCCCGCCCGGCCATCCGCATCGCGACGCCGGCGGCGCGCAGGATCAGGCGCTTGCCGGAATTCATCTCGCCCAGGCGATCGGCGATCCACATGTTGCGGCCCAGGTCGTCGCAGCCGCGGTAGCAGCCGACGCGGGCGGCGGGGTCGTTGCCGATCATCGAGAAGAAGGGATCGTCCTTGATGTAGGTGCGCGCCTTGTTGCGGTAGTGCTTCTGCTGCTGGGAGTTCCAGACTTCACGGAAGCTCTGGCGGTAGATGCTGCCGATGGGGATTCGGTGTGCCTTCAGGCAGAAGTTGATGTTGCCGTCGGCCAGCACACGGGCGAAGGACCAGCCGACGGTGCA
This sequence comes from Candidatus Wallbacteria bacterium, assembly GCA_016213845.1. GTDB lineage: Bacteria > Muiribacteriota > UBA6191 > JACPRK01 > JACPRK01 > JACPRK01. The sequence goes on along the minus strand of JACQZN010000052.1, from coordinate 42,699 downwards.
GGGGATGGTTTCGATGACGTTGCGGTCGTGCTCGCCGATGACGGTGTCGCTGGTGGAGATGCGGCGTACGAACTGGTCCCACCGGTAGAGCAGCGGTTCGCCGGTGACCTCGGCGCCGCCGCGCTTCTGCTCGATCTCGAGGCACTTCTCGTAGAGCCAGCGGCGCTCGCCTTCGTTCAGCAGGAGGTAATCGGTCTTGGTCGGCATCGTGTCGAGCGGCGTGAACTCCACCGACTCGGCGCCAACGGTCTTGGTGAAGTCGATCATCTCCTGGATCTCCATGAAGTTGACCTTGGAGAGCACGTGGTAGATCTTGATGAACGGCTTCGGGACGTTGGCGGCGGCCTTGGCTTTGTAGAGCGCGTAGAGCGTGTTCTTGAGTCGTTCGAAGGTTTCGTCGGCCTTGTTCGGGTGGGTGCGCGCGAAGACCTCGGGGCTTGCGGCCCAGACGCTGACGGTGAGGTGGTCGACGCCCAGTTCGACCATCTGCTTGACGCGTTCCTCGTTGACGAGTGTGAAGTTGGTGTTGACGCTGCAGATGAGGCCGCGGCTCTTGATGTGAGCCAGGAACTCCATGATGTTGGGGTGCATGAAGGGCTCGCCGCCGCCTGCGAGGTAGATCTCGCGGGTGCCCATGGAGGCGACTTCGTCGACGAGCTTCTTGAGGTTGGCCAGGGGGATGGTCTGAAGGCGTACCTCCGGAGGCATCTTCATCTCGGCCAAGAGCGGGGAGTGGCACCAGCACGCGATGCAGTCGTTGTTGCAGTTGTTGGTCGGGTCGATCTGGAGCGTATCGGGGCCGACGAAGGCGTGCGTGCCGTCGAGCACTCCGACCAGGTCGAGGTTGCGCTGCACGAAGTCCTTGACGCGCTCGACGGGTCCCAAGACCGGCTTTGCGGCCGGTGGGGGCGGGACCTTGGCGGCCATGGGCGAGGCGCCGGTGCCGATCGGGGGCGGGACGGTTCGGCTCTCCTGGGGGGCTGCCTGGGGTCGAGCGGACAGTGATCGCACGAGCCGCTCGCCGACGCAGAGCGAGAAGGCGCGGAGGATGTTCTCGGCCGTGACGTCCCAGTTGTACTTGCGCTCGGCGCGCTGGCGCACGCGGCGGGAGTTCTCGGCCGCCATCGCCGGGTCGTCGAGGTACATCTCGACGCCGTCGGCGACGGCCGACCAGTTGCCGCAGGGAACGAGCACGCCGCAGTCGGCAAGCATGCGGTTGACCTCGCCCATGGCCGAGGCGACTATGGGCTTGCCCGCGGCCATGTACTCGACGACCTTCAGCGGGCTCTTGCAGCGGGTCTGGGCGGTGTCCTCGAAGGTGGCGACGCAGATGTCGGCGGCGGCCACGTACTCGGGAACGCGCGCGTGGGGGATGGCGCCGGTGAAAACGGTGCAGTCGGTGATGCCGAGCCGCTCTGCCAGCGCGTGGAGCTCACCGAAGCGCTCCCCGCTGCCGACGACGAGGAAGGTGAGCTGACCCGGACGGCGGCGCTTCAGCTCAGCCGCGGCGTGGAGGAAGAGCTCCAGGTACTGGGCGCCGTGAAGCTGGCCCAGGTACATGACGATCTTGCCCTCGAGGCCGTGCTCGCGGCGGACGGCGGAGCCGTCGTTGGTTGGCTTGAAGCGCTCCAGGTCGGCGCCGACGTGGGCTTCGAAGATATGGTCCTCGCGCACGCCCATCGACAGGCACATCTGCCGCAGCGGCTCGGAGGCGACCGAGACGGTGTCGACCAGCCTGGGCAGCCCGCGCTCCACCAGGTTCATGCTCTTGCCGAGGAGCAGGTTGAGCGGCCTGTACATGTAGATGCCGTATTCCCAGTCGTCCCAGTCGTAGTGGGTCGGCTTGCCGGCCAGGAAGGCGGCCCCCAGCGCCGGGAGGGCCGCGTAGGCGAGGCACTTCTGGAAGTGGACGACGTCGGACCAGCGCGCCAGCTCGGCCAGCTGCTGGGTCTTGTTGACGAGCGTGAGGTTGTATCGAATGAGCGGGATGGTCTCGAAAGCGTAGTCCTGACGCTTGCGGGCCTCGGGGAGCGTCAGGTTCTTGTCGAGGACGTGGTAGGCGAGCTTGACCTCGTGGCCGCGCTTGACGAACCGCTCGGCCAGCGCCGTGACTCGGACCGTCCACGGCTCCAGCGGGGAGTAGATGTCGTGGGGGTGGACCATCAAGATGCGCATGAGAGTAGTCAGTAGCCAGTAGTCAGTAGCCAGTAGGGGAGAAAGCTTCGTCGACTGGGCGAGCTACAAACCTCGGGAGAATTGGCGGGGCGAAGTTCCATTTCGAGTGGGCGTGTCTGCCTAGGAGTGGGTTCGAGTAACAGCGACATGGGCCTGGCCTTGCGGGGCATCGGCCAGGCGAGGGCGTGCTGGTTGGTATCCCTACTGTCTACTGACTGCTGTCTACTGACTACTTCCCCTCCTCACATCCCCGGGAAAACCTGCTGCTGATGGCGCTGGGTCCACCACTGCATGTAGATGTTGGAGACGAAGTTCAGCACGTAGAGGAGGGCCAGTAGCGGGTACTGGATGACGACGCGGCGGGTCCAGTAGGTAGTGAACTTCCAGAGCTTGTGCGGGAGGCGGTTCTTCATGCTGAAGAGCACGCCCTCCAGCCACCGGATGCGCTCCTCCTTGGCGCTGGCGGCGGCCTGCATGTCGGCGGCGTGCTGGCGCTGGCGATCGAGCTCGGCGGTCGTGGCGGCCAGGTTTTGGCGCAGTCCTTCGCGCTCCAGCACGAACGCCTGGCGCTCGCGCTCGATCTCCTCGCGGGTGCGGGTGAGCAGGCTCTTCTCGGTGGCGAGCTTGCCCAGCAGTTCGTCCTTGGCCGCGTGGGCGGCGCCGAGCTCGGCGCCGAGGCTCTCGACCGAGAGCTGCAGCCGCGCGCGCTCGGCTTCGACCTTTTCGAGCTCGAGACGGTCGGAGAGCCGGGTCTCATCCAGCTCCTTCATGAGCCGTTCGACGTCGTTCTGCCGCTCTTCGGCCTGCTGCTGGAAGGCATCGCGTTCGGCGCGGGTGGCGGCCGATTCGGCGTGGGCCGAGGCCAGCTCCTCCGTCAGCCGCTCGAGCTCGCACTGCAGCCGGGCACGCTCGGATTCGACCGTCGCGACCTCGTCGGTGAGCCGCTGGCGGGCCAGGACGAGCTCCGCAGTGAGGTCCTCGACCTGGCGGGCGGCCTGGGCCAGCTTGCGGTCGAGGTCGTCGCGTTCCAGCACGATGCCCTTCAGGTCGGCGTGGGCGGTATCGAGCTTCTGGTCGCGCAGGGTGATCTGCTCGTTCAAGTCGCGGATGTCCTTGGCGCGTTCCAGGCTGAGCAGACGCAGCTCCTCGTCGCGGCGGCGGAGGTCCTCGTGGAGGCGGTCGTTGAGCGCCTCGTACTTTTCGTCGCGGCGGCGGATCTCCTCGCCCAGGACGCGGCCCAGGCGCTGGACCTCCTGGTCGCGGGCGGCGACGTCGGCCTGCAGGCGGGCGGTCGCCTCCTGGAGCACGACGTCCTTGCGGCGTAGCTCGTCGTCGCGCCATTTGCACTCGTCGGCCTTCTCGCGGGTGAGGCGCCGGATCTCCTCGTCGCGCCAGTTGACCTCGGAGTCGATCTTCTCGCCGACTCGCACGAGCTCCTCGGACTTGGTGCGCAGCTCGCGGTGGTGGGCCTCGTAGGCCTTTTTGAGCTCGTCGTACTCCTTGCCCAGACGGACGTTCTCGCGTGCCTGTTCGGCCAGCGTGTTCTGGAGCTCTTCGCGCTGGCCGTCCCACTGGCGCTGGAGGCCCTCGAGCTCGATGGCGAGCTGGGAGAAGATGGCTCGCCCCTTGCCCCGTCGAACGGGTTCACGACAGAACGCATCCAGCGGAGCAATTGTCTTCTCCCAGGTGAAGCGTTCGGCGATCAGCTTGCGGGCGTTCTCGCCCTTGTGCTGGGCCACGGCCGGATCGTCCAGCACCGCCTCCACCGCGCGGGCGATGGCGGCCCGGTCGTCGGGATTGACTACCCAGCCCGCGTCGGCCTGCGCGATCTCGGGCGAGAGCTCGGCGTAGTCGGCGTACAGCACCGGCACGCCCAGCCACAGATACTCGAGCGTGCGCGTGGTGATCGCCAGCTCGCGCTCTGCGTTCCTTTGGTAGACGTCGAACGCCACGGAGGCCGACAGGAGCTGCTCCACCAGCTTCTCGTGCGGGACGAAGCCGCGCTCCTCGACGCGCGAGTGGGCCAGCACCGGCTTCAATCGCTCCGACGGGTCCTTCAGCACCGGCGGCTCCTGCGGTAGAACCTCGCGACGCTGCGGGTGGCCCGTGAAGAGCAGGAGCTTGCCCTTCTTGCGGCGCTGGAGCGTCTCGGCCACGACCTCCAGGCCCGGCAGCGGGTCGATCCAGGGCCAGAGGTTGCCGCCCATGACGAAGACGGGCTCGGCCGACTTGTCCTTTGTCTTCTTGCGCGCAGGGGCCTTGGGCGGCATGCTGACCGGCACGACCTCCACCGGCAGTGTCCGCGGATTCTGCCCGGCCAGCATCAGCCACGGCTTGAAGTAATCAGCCTGCCGGCGGCCCGGCGTGATCACCAGGTCCACCTTCCTCAGCGCGCGGATCTTCGCCTCGGCGTTCACCGACCAGTTGAGCTGGCCCCGGAACGTGTTCTCCAGGATGAGGGAGCCATGGAGGTCGACGACAGTCGGGATGCCGTCCTCCTCGAGGTGATCGAGCAGTCCCCACTGCTCGAAGAGCAGCACGTCGGGCGCAGCCTTGTTGATGACGTCCTGCAGGTGGCCCGTCCGGAAGGCGTGCTCCGCCAGCTCGCGCGGGACGCCCGCCCGGCCTTCGAGCAGCTCGGCCGGCACCGAGTAGACGACGTCATGGCCTGCGGCCCTGAGCGCCTCGCCCAGCCCCCATGCCCGCAGACCGCCACCATAGGCCGGCTGGCCAGCAAAGGGAACGAGGTCCACCGTGAACACCAGGATGCGACGGTTCATGAGACTCCGAAAGCAATGAAGCCAAACTGCCCCCTTCGACCGCGCCACACGGCTGATTCCATACGCAAAAGTCCACTATACCGGCATGGCTCGGAAGGTGTCAACGCAGCGGGGGGGCCGGCAGGGCAACGGCAAAGTCGTCGGAAATCGGGTCCAGGCAGCGGAAGCCCGGCCGGCCGACCGGCCGACTGCCAGGTTTCAAGCGGGCTTCCGGAGCCAGTCCCCGCTTTCCGCCTCCGCGCTCGAGACTCTGCCGGGAGAAATGGAGGGACACACGACTCATTTTGTAAGAGGACGTGGATCATCAGTGTGTCGTTGCACCAGAAAATGAGTCGTGCGTCCCTCGTTTCTGGCGCGCTCGGCGGCTTGATCCGGGTTGGCGACTTCTGTTACGCTCGCCGGCGGAGTGGAACCCGGTCGGGTGCCGGCGCGGACGGAAATGAGCGCGGCGCCGGGCATCGAGAGAACAGAGGGAGCCGAGTTCGATGGGCGCTGCTTCTACCGGGGCCGAAGGCGGCGAGGGGCTGGCGGGGCTTGCGCCGCGGGCGAGGGCGGACGTGGAGATGCTGCCCAGGCGCCACGCGGGGAAGCCGTACATCCTGCGAACACGGGACGGCACGGGCTTCGCCGAGGTCGACGAGCGCGAGCTTGCGCTCTGGAAGCTCCTGGACGGCACGCGAAGCCTCGAGCAGCTCGCGTTGGCGGCGCTGGCCTGGTCGCCGCCAGCCGGCGTGGAGTGGACCTGTGCCACGGTAGCCAGTCTCGGCCGGGGCGGCCTGCTCGAGGGTGAGTGGTCGTCGGCAGGAACCGCCGGAGAGCGGCTGCTGCTCCGGCTGGGTGGCCCGTTGGCGTTTCCTGGCCTGGAGAGCGTCCTGCGCCTGGCGGGCCTCCTGGCGTTCGTGCTGCTTCCTCTTGTTGGTCTGATCCCGATCGTTGCGGCGTTCGGGTTGCAGGGCGCCACGCTGATGCCGCCGGGGGCAACCCCGTGGGCGCTGGCCGCGGCGTTCTATCTCACAGTCTGCCTGGCCGAGCTGGCTCGATGGATGGCGTATCTGGCGCTCGGCCGGCCGCTCTCGGCAGTCGGATTCGGCTGGCTCTGGCGCGTCCCGGTGCCTCGGGCTCTGGTTGCGGAGTTGCCGCCAGCCGAGCTGGCGCTTCCCGCCTTGTGGGGGCTGGGCGCGCACCTGCTGGCCGCCGCCTTGGGGGCCAGCGCCTTCGTGGCGGCCGGCGCCCCGTTCGGGGGGCAGCTCTTCTCGGTGGCGCTGATCCTCATGATGCTCGATGCCGCGCCCATCTTCGACGGCGATGGCGGCAGGCTCCTGGCAGCGTGGACGCGCGACGGTCAGGTGCGCTCCAAGCTCCACGCCTTCATGTCGCGACGCTTCGGCGCCCGGCTGATGTCGGGCGAGCCGCTGCTTCCCGAGGAGAAGAAGTTGCTCGTGGGCGCGACGGCGACGGTGCTCGGCGCGGTGATCGCCCTGAAGTTCGGGACCTACCTGGTGCGCTCGAGCCTGGCCGGCTTCAGCGGCGCCATCCGCGCCGGGGTGGGGCTGCCGACGCAGCTGCTCTGTGTGGCGCTTCTGCTGTCGGCGGTCGGCAGCCTGGTGTTTGCCTTGGTACAGCTCGTGGCGACGCCGTTTCGGCTGTTGCTCTCTTCCGGCCTGCGGGGCGAGGCGGTGGCGGCCTGGATGCTCCCGCTGGGGGCTGTTGCCGCAGCTGCGTCCTGGCTGGCCGGGCCCGGATTCCAGGCATTCCTCTACCTCGCCGGCTCCGCGGGGCTGTTCATTTTGCTCTGGCAGCAGGCACGGGCGATCCCGGGCTCCCGGCTGGGCCGCGGGTATGCGATTCTCTGCTTCTCCACGGCGGCCGCCCTCCTGGCACGCGCCCCCAGGGTGCTCGAGCGAATCGGGGCGTTCAACGCTGCGCTCCTGCCGGCCGGCTTCCTGGACTGGATGGAGCTGGTGTGTCTTTTGGGAATGCCCTGCTTCGGTATCGCCGCGCTCCTGGAGGTGCTGCAATCAGGTCGCCGCCTGGCCAGGACACTGGAGGCTGGCGCCTTCATGGCCGTGGGCGTCGCCTATGCCGGCTGGCTGGGGCTCCTGCCGGACCAGCTGCCGCTTGCGATCGCCTCGGCGCTCTTGCCCGCCGGGGCGATGCTGATGGCGCTGGACCGCCGCGATGCGCCCATCCGTCACTTCTGGCGGCCGTTTGCGCTCGGCTCCCTTCTGGTGGCCGCGGCCGAGATCGGCACTCACTCGCCGGCGGTCGATGGCGGCTACCGCCTGCGGCTCGAGGTCGCCGGCATCCTCCTCTTCTGCTTCGGTTTCCTGGCAACTCGGGCGCTCTTCGCGATTCCTATGCCGCGCCGCCAGCGGCTGCTGGGACAGCGCGCGGGCGGCACGGAGCTCGAGGCGCTCTGGGACGGTGGTGCCCACCTCCTGTCGAGCCTTCTGGGGATCGCCCGCCACTTCCTGGGAGCCAACCGGGCTGCGGCCATCGCCGCGCGCGTCACCGCCCTGCCGCCCGATGCCGACGGCTTCACGCTCCGCTTCGACGAGCGCGGGGACGTGACGGCGGCGCAGCAGATGCTCCCGGAGCTGCCCGGGCTGGCGGCGGCGCTGGCCCGGTGCGAGGCCGTCGTGCGGGCCGAGATCGTGAGCAGCGCGGGCCGGCAGTTCTTCGAGAGGGCCGCGGCCGTCGCGCGAGAGGGCCTCTACTGGTTGGAGCTGGAGGCTGTGCAGAAGCACCTGGCCGCCGGACGCGACGCGCCGTCGACCCGCGCGGCGCTGATGGAGGAGATGAGCCGGGTGCCGCTCTTCCGGGCGCTGGGCCCCAGGCAGCTCGAGGAGCTGGTCCGGGTGCTCCGCAAGGACCGCTTCGAGGCCGGCGAGCTCGTCCTTTCGCAGGGGGAGGCCGGGTACCGGTTCTATGTCGTCATGCGGGGCCAGCTGGCCGTCCTCCAGGAGGATGAGTCGGGCTATCACCGGCAGCTGGCGCGCCTGGGCCCGGGCGACTGCTTCGGCGAGCTGGCTCTTCTGGGCAGCGGTGTCCGGACCGCCTCTGTGCTCGCCGAGACGCTGACCGAGGTGGTCTCGCTGGGCAAAGACGACTTCGAGCAGTTCGTGCCAGAGCGGGAGAACGTCACCGACCTCATCCGCCACGGGCAATTCCTGCTGCGAATTCCGTTCTTCTCGACGCTCCCTTCTTCGGTCGTGGCGCGTCTGGCAGGGACGCTGGAGCGGCAGCTCGTTTCGAAGGGCGAGACGCTGCTGGAGAAGGGCGCTCCCTCGCGCAGGCTGCTCCTGGTGAAGGAGGGGGCGGTCGACGCCGGTGGCACGGTCCTGGGCGCGGGCAGTCTGCTCTGTCACGAGAACTTCGAGGAGAACCGGACGGCCGCCGTCGACGTCGTATCGACCGAGCCCTCCGAGGTGTTCTGGCTGTCCCGGGAGGACTTCCGAAAGTCCATCCGGAGCTGGCTGGCGTCGGCCGGGCTCGAGGAGATCGCCCGTCGCCACGCTTCCCAGGGCAGCGCCGTCCGGGTCTGAGCGGGAGGACGAAACCAAATGCAGTATGTACTGGCGTTGTTGATGGCGGCCACGCTCGGCATCGGGACCTACGATTCCGGCAAGGAGCTGATGAACGTGATCGTGGGGATGGCGCAGGTCGCCACCGAGAAGCTGACCCTGAACCAGATTGGCAAGGCCATCACGGTGGAGAACCTCTCCCGGGGCCGGAAGCTGACCTACCCGGAGCTTCCCGCCTTCTTGAAGCAGAACATCGGCGCCGGCGGGCGGGACGCCTCGAAGGACACGTGGGGAACGGACTACTTCATGGAGATCGCCAAGTGGAGAGGCCTGGTCTTCCGCAAGGGCGGCGACGAATTCGTGGTCTGCTCCGCCGGTCCCGACAAGGCCTGGTGGAATCGGGACGACGAGCTCTGGTACAACTTCGACATGCCCGAGAACTTGCTCTTCCGCACGTCTGGCGCGGCAGGCGGTGCCTCCGAGGCCGACGGCGCGCTCGGCAAGCTGCTGGCGTTCCAGAAGAAGACCAAGGAGGGCCTGGAGAAGCTGGCGCAGGCCATCGGGCTCTCGGAGGGGGTAACCCCGACCTCCGCATCTCCCTGAGTGTTCGCTGCAGTCCAGTTGGGGCGAGGAGAGGCTCGCGCGGGCGCGCTGGCGCTGGTGTGCGCGCTGGGTGTCGCGGCATGCGCTCTGGCGGCCGAGCGCCTCGCCGAGCGGCCGAACGTGCTGCTCCTGACGATCGACTGCCTTCGGGCCGACCGGCTGGGCTGCTACGGCTACCAACGCCCGACGAGCCCGGGTCTGGATCTTCTGGCGCGGCAGGGGGTGCTCTTCGAGGACTGCGTGGGTCAGAGCGGCTGGACCAGTCCCGGGCTGGTCTCCGTGCTGACCGGCCTCTACCCCGAGGTGACCGGAATCCGCGGCCGCCAGAGCGTGCCGCCCGCCGGGTTGCCGGCGCTGCCCAGGCTATTCCGGATGGCGGGTTACGACGTGCCGAACCTGAGCTACCTGACCAGCCTGCAGAACTACTGGAACCTGGGGTACGAGCCGCCGCGCGAGGAGCTGATGCGCCCGGAGGAGGATCGCCACGTCGTCGATTTCCTCGAGCGGCCGCACGGCAAGCCCTTCTTCGCCTGGTACCACTACCGGTTCCTGCACCTGCCGTACGACCCGCCCGAGCCGTGGCGCTCGCAGTTCCTGCGGGTGAAGCCCGGACCGAGCGTGGCGCTGGACGCCGTGCGCCGCGAAGTCTTGCTCGCGCGCGGCGCGGTGACCTTCACGCCGGCCGAGCGGCAAACCGTCGACGACCTCTACGACGCCAACGTGCGCCGGATGGACGCCTACCTGAGCAGCATCTTCGCGGCCCTGGACCGCACGGGGCTCACCTCGTCGACCGTCGTAGCCGTCACCGCCGATCATGGCGAGGAGCTCTTCGAGCGCGGGTTCGTCGGGCACGCGTCGACCTCGTTTGCGGGGACGTTGCACCGGGAGATCCTGCACCTGCCGCTCCTGGTCCGGGCGCCGGGCCGCCTGCCTGCCGGGCGAAGGATCGCGGGGCTCTGCGGACAGATCGATCTGGCGCCGACGCTTCTGGCGCTGGCGGGGGTCGAGACGGCCCCGGGTCTCTTCCAGGGTGTCAGTCTGCTCCCGATGGTGCGCGGAGAGGTTGCCGACGCGCATCCTGTTTACTTCTCGTCCACGACCCACGCCGGATATCAGACGCCCGATTCCGAGCAGCTCGCGGGGTGGGATGCGGCTACGACCCGGCGGTGGCGGCTGCTGGCGCGCGCGCCAGGCGGTGAGGCGCAGCTCTACGATCGCGCGAGCGATCCGGGCGAAACCGCTCCCGTGAAGCGGCCAGCGGAGCGGAGGCAACTCGAGGAGATGCTGGCTCGCCATCACGCCGTCTGCCGGTCGTTGGCAGCCACGTTTGCCGCGACGGGTCCGGCCGCTCCGGTGATGACCTCAGGCCCGGCACCCCGGATCGCGAAGCCCGACCGCGCGGTCCTCGATTTCGATTCGACAGGCGGGCGGATCGAGGTCCGGCTCGAAGCTGCTGGCTCCGGGCCCCTCGTGGCTGAGTACGAGATCGGCACCGGGACCTACCGGACGGTCGGGACGATGCCCCTCGCTGGCGAGACCAGCCAGTTCGGTCCCTTCTCCCGCGAGCTCTGGCGCACGCTGGCGCTCTGGAACCCGTGGCGTTTTCGCGTGGCTCGCAAGTCGGCGCGCCCGCAGTGGGGTCCTTGGCGGGAGTTCCGGGTGGAGCCGTAGGGGAGAATCGAGAATCGAGAATTGAGAATCGAGGGGATTTCGGGGGCGTGCTTGGAAGATGGAAGATGGAAGATGGAAGGCGGAAGGTAGAAGCGGGATGGCCGCAGCACGGCCGGCGGTCGCGCCGAGGCAAGCTCACGCACGCATGGATCTTTCGAAGGACCTTTTGACTCCTGAGCTCAACACGAGCTCGCGAGCGTCCTCAGTCCCGCCTACATCGGGGGTCCAGGGGGCCGGTGGCCCCTTGGTGGGAGCTCGAGGGCAAGGCCCTCGATTGGAACCGGTACCACCAGATTCCAATTCGGCCCTTCAGGAGAGCCATGCATCCCCGAGGATGCAACGGGCCCGGGTGACCCACTCGACCATGTCCTCGAGGGTCTGGCTGCCAGTCCTGCTTGTCTCCTCACTTCTCACTCCTCACTCCTCACTACTCTGGAGCGCCGAAACGGCGGGCGTTTACGTCGATGGCTCGGGAGCGCGGCACCCGTGGCGGATCGACTCCAACGACATGCTGCACTGGCGCGGGCAGCCGTTCGTTCCGGTCGGCGGGATGTTCTGCTTCCGGTACCTCTCGGAGTTCGAGGAGCGCGACGTGCCGGGCAATGAGGCTCGCTGGAAGGGGGACCTCGAGATCCTCGACCGGGTGGAGCGCGCGGGGATTCGCCATCTGTATGTCAATCCCGTCAATCCGGCGACCCGGTTCGGAGCCTCGGTCTGGAACCACTGTCTGGAGGAGCTCGAGCGGCGCAGGTTCGAGTATGGCATCGAGCTGACCGACGGCCCCGAGCGCGGGATGGACGGGTACCTGCTGGGCGGCGTGGGCTGGGGGTGGAGCGTGGCGCGGGCGGGGGGCTCGACGGCCGCCTCCGTGCGGCTGACGTGGGAGATGGAGTTCGGGCAGCTGCCCAGGGCGATCGAGCTGCTGGCCGTGACGCCGGATGGGCGGGCGGGGCGAATCTCGCTTCCGTCGACGCGCGCCGCGACGCTGGTCGCCGGCTTGCCGGCCTGGGCGGCTCACCCGCAGACTCGCTTCATCCCTCGAGTCGAAGCTCCGAAAGGGTTCAACGTCCCCGATCTCTGGGGCGGCTACGGCGAGTACGAGCGGCGGCTGCTGAGGCTTCTCTCGGGCTTGAAGCTCGGACCCGGGCTGCGTTTCATCCTCGACCCGTTCACCAACGAGATGAACTACCACGGGCTCACTGCCCACATGCTTCCAGCCGCGTCCGAGTTCCGCGAGGAGCTCGAGAAGTGGCTTCGCGCGAAGTACAAGGGCCGGAGGCTCACCGCCTGGCGAGCCTGGGGAGGCAGGGGCCGGGCGCCGGAATGGGCCGTGATGGCGCGGCTGTTGCCCGTGCCCGCGCGGCCGCAGTTCGTCGACCCCGAGACAGCACTCGTACTGCCCGCCGACTGCGCGAAGAGCGGGGCGCTGGAGGACCTGAGGATGTTCCGCGATGCCAGCGTGGGACGGTTCGTGTCGCGGCTCTCCGAACGCTTGCGGCGCGACGTGGCGGACGTACCGATCGTGTTGAAGCACACGGGCCGCTTCGCGCGGTACATGGTCTGCTCGACGGTCGACGGCATCGGTATCGAAGCGTGGGGCCACGACAAGGCGGCGCTGGCGCGGACTGCCGGGCCTCCCTTTGCACTGTTGCGCCATCGGGAACGCCTCGCGCCGCGCGGCAGTGGCGCGGCCCGGCCGACGGGCTGGCTGCCGGTGACGGAAACGGCTCCGGACCCCTCGCCGCACGGCTTGCCCCCGGGCTATCCCTCGCGCGAGGCCATGTTCTCGCACCTCGACGCGCTTCTCGGACTCGGGGCACGCGGCTTCTACCTCTTTGCCCTGCGGCCGCTGCCGGAGGAGCTGCTCCCGGACTTCTGCCTCTATCAGGACCCGAGACAGCTCGCGTGGATCGCCGAGTACCAGCGTGGCCTAGGGAGGGCGCCGCGGGCAGCGTTGCTCTCGACGCGGCCGCCCTTCCGGTTCCGTGACGCCCAGGCAGGTCCCGGACTTCGCGTGTCCGGATGGAAGACCGGCCGGTCGCCCGCGCTTGCGCCGGTTGAGCTCCAAGGCGCCCTGATGGTGCTTCCGCGCTACCGGCTCAGCGATCGATGATGCGCAGGAAGAGAAGCGGCAGCGCCGCGCCGACGCAGTCGAGCCAGACGTCGCGGCTGTCGAAGTAGCGTCCGGGCATCCACCCCTGGAGCGTCTCGTCGAGTACGGCAGCCAGCGCGGCCAGCCCCATCGCGGCCAGCGCGCGCATCCATGGCGACAACTTTCGGGGCAGCGCCAGCTCCAGCAGAAGCGCCAGAGGAGTGTACTCCAGCGGATGGCTCAGCTCCTCCGGATGGCGCACCAGCAGGAGCTGCGAGGCGTAGACGACCAGGCAAGACAGCGCCAGGAGGATCCGCGTGGGCGTCAGGCCCTCCAGTGTCTCGACCAGCATCCGCAGCAGTCCAACGAGCAGGAGCGCGCCCGCTGCGTAGCCGACCACCATGACACCGGTCGTACCGACGGCCAGCTTGGCCAGGCGCAGGAACGGCTTGCCCGCCGGGATGAGCAGCAGGATGCCTCCCATCCAGAGCGCGACGGCCACCCAGGGATGAGGGATGCTGGGCCGGTTCATCGGCCGTAGGGGTTCCGTTGTACGGGGCCGGTCAGGGCGTTTGGCTGGGTGCGGAAATCGGGGCTCGCCTGATCGGGGTGGGCCCGGTCGACGGGGCTCGAGAACGGGTCTCGCTCCACGACGCCCGACTCGTCGGGCCTGAATCCGCTGCCGCGGCTGGCTCCCCTGAGCCCTCTTCCCAGCTCCTCGGCCTCGCGCTTCTGTCGCGCCACCGAGCCTCGGATTGCCGGCAGCGGGCTCTCGGGCGTCAGCCCGGCGCCGGCGATGTCGAAGGGATTCATCCCTTGAATCGACACGAGGCTCCAGCGACCTTCGGGGGTGGGTGCAGCCTCCAGCGAAAGCCGGGATAGCGCCGGATGGCCCGAGCGTGTCGCCGAAAGCGTCACGTCGGCCTTGCGGCCGTCGAGCATGGCGACAGCCGAGCGGGTCGAAAAGACAGTCCTTGGGCCGTTCCCGGCAAGCAGCTCGCGGGCCTTCAGCAGGTCGCCCCGCCCCCCGAAGGCGTCCGCGTAGGTGGGTGCTATCGCGTCGGTGAAAGCGGCCTCGTCGGGGCGGGCCTCCAGCGCGTCCAGGAAGCGCTTCATTTCGCGGTGGCGCTGGGCCAGGAGCTTGAAATGGGGGGTGAGCACGTAACCGTGCGGGAGGATCGTGGCCGTGACGACGAGACGTCCGTCGCGCCCCAGCTCGAAAAAGGCCAGGGTCATGCGGCCCTTTTCGATGGGGAGGGAGAGCCGCCTGGGGGCATCGCCCGCCGGCACCTCCAGCGCGTGGAACCCGGGCCTGAGCCGCTCCAGCGCGAGGAACCCCTTGCGGTCCGCGCGCGATTCGAGCCCGTCCAGCTTCACCGCGAGGTTCGCCATCGGGGACTGGTCTGGGTCCAGCACCAGCTCCTGACGCGCCAGGAAGCTATTCCCCCACGGCTGCTCCCTGGGCTGCGTCGTGACGAAGTAGGCCCTAAGCGCGTTCTTGTAGGCCTCAGGATCTTCCGTCGCCGGCTTGAACACGACGTTGCGCAGGTCCGGCGTGTCGCAGCCTGCGAGGAACGGGAGAAGGAAGAGTACTGAGTAGCGAGTAGCGAGTAGTGAGTAGTAAAGAACCCGGGCAGCCAGGCGAACAGATTCTAGATTCGGGAGTCGAAAATCGAGGAAGTTGGCCGTAGCAAAGCCTCTTTCTGGAATCACCGTCGTTTCGTTCCGAAGGCTTCTGCCTGGCACGTTCCGCCCTACTCGCTACTCACTACTCGCTACTCACTACTTCTCACGCATAGTAGCGGATCGCCTCCATCGGCTCGATGGCGACGGCCTTTCGAGCGGGGAAGAGGCTTGCGATGAGCGAGATGATGAGCGCCATGAAGGCGACGGCGGCGAAGTCGGTGGCCTTGAAGAGGACCGGGACCTTGTCGGCGACATAGACCGAGCCCGGCAGATCGATCGGATAGATCCGCAGCAGCACTCCGACGAAGTAGCCGCCGGCGCATCCGAGCGCGGTGCCCGCCATGCCGATGATTGTTCCCTGGATGAGGAAGATCGAGAGGATCTGCGTTCGGGTCGAGCCGAGCGAGCGGAGGATTCCGATCTCGCGGTACTTCTCGAACACCATCATCGTGAGCACGTTGGCGATTCCGAAGCTGGCGACGACCAGCGTCAGAAGGATGACGAGGAACATCACGCGCTTTTCGAGCGAGATGGCCTGCAAGAGCACGCGGTTGGTGTCGAGCCAGCTGGCCGCTTCCAGCCCCGTCGTCTGGCGGATCTGCTCGGCCAGGGTGCGCGCTCCCAGCGGGTCTGTCGTCTTCACGAACAGGTGGCTCACGCCCGTCTTGAAGCCGTAGGCCACCTGCGCCAGCTCCAGCGGTACGAAGAGCGTCTGGAAGTCGAACTCGGCCACCCCGGTGCGGAAGATGCCGACCACACGCAGCTCGTAGACGGTCCCGTCGGGGCTGACGAGATTGACCATGTCCTCGAGCCTCACCTTGAGCTGCCGCGCCAGCTCCGCGCCCAGGAGGATCTCCTTCTGGGAGAAGAACTTGAAGGAGCCCTGGATGACGTTGGAGCCGATCGAGTTGAGCTGCTTTTCGAGCTCGGGGACGATTCCCTTGATGTTGGCGCCCGAGAAGGTCTGCTCCTTCTCGTTCTCGATCATCCCTTGCGCCAGGATGGCCGGCGCGGCGGCTTTCACGCCCGGGAGGATGGCGATCGAGCGCATCTGCGCCTCCCAGCCGTCGATCTGGTGGGTCTTGGAGAAGACCTGGATGTGTCCCGAGGTTTCGAGGATCTGCTCCACCAAGCTCTTTTCGAACCCGTTGGAGACGGAGAGGATGACGATCAGCGCCAGCACGCCGACGAAGACCCCGATGACGGTGACGCTGGCCTGGCGCAGGCGGAACCTGAGCCCGCGTATGGCCAGAAATAGGCTCGGATTCATAGCGTCGCGTCCACGAGTCGAGGCATCGCAGGGTGGAGCACCCTACTACTATATCGGCGCGAGGCCCGGTGCGCTCAAACCCCGTCCTGGACTTCCCGAGCAGCTCTGAGACCGGACAGGTAGGCGCCGTGGACCGTGGATGGGTAAGCGCTGGAGGTCGCCTCGCCGGCGAAGAAGAGGGAACTGCCGCAGGGGCGGGCCAGCTCGTCGTAGTCGTCGAAGCTGGCGCCGATCGGCACGTAGGAGTAGCTGCCGAGGGACCAGCGGTCGGCGCCCCAGCGCGTGATGGAGTGGGCGACGGGGGCCGGGATGCCCGGGCCGTACATGCGGCGCAGAATCCGCATGGTGGAATCGACGGTTTCCGAGTCGGAGCGCGCTTCGAGGGCGCTGGCGTGGCGGCCGCCGATGAACCCGACGAGGATGGGGCCGGCCGAGTAGTAGGGCATGTTGAGGAAGGCGGAGATCTCGGAGGGGTCGCCCGAAGCATTGGCGAGGATCTGGCGCCCGAGCGGCCAGAAGGGCCGGTCGAATCGGAGCGCGATCTTGTTCATCACGCCCATGCCGAGCCGTGAGATGGAGCCGAGCTTGGCCTCGGGCAGAGCCGGGGCGAAGCTCACGCGGCCGGCGCGCAGGACGCCGAGAGGTAGGGTGACGATGGCGGCGTCGGCTTCGAAGGGACCGTTGGGGCCGTGGATGCGGACTCCTCGGCTGGAGTGCTCGAGGACTTCGACGGGGTGGCCGAGCCGGATGTCGAGGCTCGCTGCCAGGCCGGCGACGATGCGGTCGTAGCCGCCGGTGACGAGGCGGTCGCCGCCCGGGAAGACCTCGTCGTCGTTGGAAGCGCGCCAGGAGACCTGGTCCAGGTCCGCGGCCAGGTCCATCGTCTCGAGTGCGACGAACCACTCGAACATGCGGCGCTGGGTTTCGGAGCGGGGGGCCGACGCGAAGCGGCGACGCAGTCCTGCGGCGAGCGATTCATCGCGCTCCAGGGCGGCGCCCTGCTCGCGGGTGGCAGCCATGACGCGTTCGAACTCGTCGACCGTCTCGCGCGCGTCGATGTCGCCGAAGGGATGGCCCTGGGCGTCGTGGGCGCGCACGTCGTTCCAGTCGGTGGGATGGGTCTGGACGCCGGCGCGGCGGGCCAGTCGCATCAAGGGGTTGCCGCCCGGGCCGTGAATCCATCCGCCGCCCAGGTCGATGGGGGTGCCCAGCGAGTGGTCGGTCCAGAGCCGGCCGCCGACCCGGTCGCGCGCTTCCAGCACCGTGACCCGGTAGCCGGCCGAGGCGAGCTGCCGGGCCGCAGCCAGGCCTGCCATGCCGGCACCGATGACGGCGACGGAGCGCGACTGCCCCAGCCCCTGGGCCCGGGCGCGGCGCGCGAAGCTGCCGCCCGCCACCATGGCGGCCAGTCGCACGAAGCTGCGGCGACTCATGGAAGCTCCGGCTGGGAGGGGTTGGCCGGCAAGGTTTCGGTTGGGCAAGGCGGCTTGTTTTTCGCTGCGAGTGGAAGGCCGAGCATTATGATCGCGCCGGTGGAAAGCGTCAAGGGCTCCCCCCCCTGCCGGTCGAGCCATTCGGACTTGGCGGGTCGTCTGCCTTGACATGCCTCGGAGGGGGCGTTATAAGATAGGCCGGGTTGCCTGGAAAGTCGGCATGTATGCTGGACTTTCGGGGCATTGCCCAAGGAGGCGGATATGAGGTTGGCCCGGTTCTACTCGATGCGCTCGGTCGTGGTCGTTCTTGCTATCGCCCAGCTTCTCTCGAGCGGCCTGCAGGCGCAGGGCAAGGGCGTTCGCCTGGAGTACGGTAGCAAGGTGGGGGACACCTCTGTCTACCACCTGACGATGGACGGCAACACCACCGTCTTCGTCGGCGACCGGACTCAGAAGACCCAGATCCGCACGGAGATGTACCTGACGCAGAAGGTCGAAGCCTTCAAGGAAGGCGTCATCGATCTGATGACCAAGATCGACAGCGGGAGCATCAACGTCAACAACCAGACCTCGGTGTTGCCCAACGTCGGGCAGACCGTGAAGACGTCGCTGAAGAAGAACGGCGAGATCGTCAACTCGAGCGGCTTCGGTCCGAACATCAACCTGAACCAGATGCAGCTGGTCTTTCCGGACCAGGCGCTGGAGGTCGGGTCGA
Organism: Candidatus Wallbacteria bacterium; assembly: GCA_016213845.1. GTDB lineage: Bacteria > Muiribacteriota > UBA6191 > JACPRK01 > JACPRK01 > JACPRK01. The sequence goes on along the minus strand of JACQZN010000052.1, from coordinate 24,750 downwards.
GCTGGAAGAGCACGATGGAGCCGAGCCCTGCCGTCCCCGTCACTCTCGAGGTCGAGTACAAGGTCCTGGGCTTCGAGAAGATCCGCGACTTCGAGTGCATCAAGCTGGCGAGCAGCGTGCGCTCAGGCCCCAAGTCGACCATCGAAGGTCTGCAGCTCAAGGTGCAGGCCGATGGCAACATCTACTACGCCCACAAAGAGGGCAAGATGGTGAAAAACGACGTCAAGAGCACCATGGAGATGATCCTGAAGCGCGTCATCGACAACCAGCCGCAGAGCATCATCACCCGGATGGGGATGGACATGCAGATGGAGTTGCAGTACTGAGGGGGGGCGGGGGATGGGGGATGAATAGCTGCAAAGGGCCGCCCGGATGGGGCGGCCTTGTCTACTATTCGGGGAAGCTGGGAAGGAATGCAGTCTGGTTGAGCCGGCTACTCGGCTTAGCGGTCGCGATTGCAATCGGGATTCCGTCGCGGGCAGCCTGGCCAGGGACGCTACAACGTAGCTGGCTGCCAGTGGGTTACTCTCCTCCATCGGCGCGGTGTCAGCACTCTCTGGTCTATGACAGTGCGCGCGGTCGCACGGTGCTGTTTGGAGGCGGTCCTTTCACCCTCCAATCCTTCGCGGATACTTGGGAGTGGGACGGCGCAGCATGGCGGCAAGACGCCCCCGTGAAGTCACCGCCTTCTCGATACCTGCACTCTCTGGCCTACGACAGCACGCGCGGCCGAGCCGTGCTTTTTGGAGGCTACGACGGCGGCTCGGCCCTCGGAGATACCTGGGAGTGGGATGGCACAATATGGGAGCAGAAGTTCCCCACGACATCACCCCCGGCCCGGTTTCGGCACTCTCTGGCCTACGACAGCACACGCCAGAGGACCGTGCTGTTCGGAGGCACAGACTTCAATAACTTTGCGGACACATGGGAGTGGAACGGGACCAACTGGACACAGAAAGCACCTGTCAACTCGCCGCACTCCCGATTTGGCCACGCGATCGCCTATGACGGCACACGCAACCGGACCGTGCTGTTCGGAGGCTTCAGCAATGGCGAGCTCGCGGACACATGGGAATGGGACGGAACTACGTGGATAGAGAGATTCCCGGCGACATCTCCGTCTGCCCGTGCAACTCACGCTCTGACGTACGATAGCACTCGTGGCCGAACTGTGTTGTTTGGGGGCACGGCCGGTGGTGGCGGTGGCCCCCTGTCTCTCTCGGAAACTTGGGAGTGGAATGGGACCAACTGGACAAAGAACCCAGCGACAGCTCCTCCGGCCCGGGCCTATCTAGGAATGGTCTATGACAGCACTCGTAGTAGGACCGTGCTGTTCGGGGGCTTGACCGGCGACTTCAAGGTTCTCGGGGACACGTGGGAGTGGGATGGATCTTCGTGGAGCGAGAAGCCCACATTGACAGAGCCACCAGCCCGCTCTAACCACGCGCTAGCCTACGATGGGACTCGTCTCCGGACTCTGCTACTTGGCGGTAGTTCCGGTCTCACGGATACTTGGGAATGGAACGGGAGCATGTGGGATCGAAAGTTCCCGGCGACCGCTTCCCCGATGTTCCAGGATCACGCGCTTGCCTACGACAGCAGTCGTAGCCAGGCGGTGCTCTTCACAGGCTTGGACACTTGGGTGTGGGACGGCAACACATGGACCCAGCAGTCTCCTCCACTATCGCCAGCTCTTCAACCGACACGTGAGATGGTGTACGATATCAAACGGGGCCGTACGGTGCTGTTCGGCGGAGCAGACACCTGGGAGTGGGACGGCAGCACGTGGTCCCAGCGGTCCCCTCCAACATCGCCACCAAGCCGGACTGCACACGCAATGGCCTACGACAGTGAGCGCGGAAAAACGGTGCTGTTCGGGGGGGCCAGCAGCGGTCAAGGGCCACTCGCGGACACCTGGGAGTGGGACGGCAACACGTGGACCCAGAGGTTTCCAGTGCTCTCGCCACCAGCCCAAGAGTCCCACGCGATGACTTTCGATAGCAACCGTGGGCGAACGCTGCTTGTCGGAGGCGATGATGGTGGCTCGAATAAGGACACCTGGGAGTGGGACGGCACTTCATGGAGCCAAGTGGTCGCAGCGCTCTCGCCGCCACCTCGACTTTTCCACGCATTAGCCCACGACAGCACACGACAGCGAGCGGTATTGTTCGGAGGAATCAGGTTCGGCTTCGGCCCTGTTGCAGATACCTGGGAACTTCCGTCCTTCGCAGCTCCCATGGCTAGCGCAGGCCCTGACCGCATGGTCAATGCAGGCACTCCGGTGCGTCTGGATGGCAGTGGCGACGTAGATACTCTTCTCACGCTCACGACCTACTTCTGGGCTCGCGCAGGAGGAAGCGGGCCCGACGTCTCTCTTTCGGCCACCAATATTGCATCACCCACGTTCACTCCTTTGCTAGCAGGAACCTACACGTTTCTTGTTACCGTAGCAGACAGTCAGAAGAGCGATGCCACCGATCTTGTGACCATCACGGCCAATGGCGTTCCCACGGTCTCTGTCGAGCCGAACATTACCGCATTTGCAAACACAGGCGTAATTCTAAGCGCCAGCGCTTCGGACTCGGACGGTGACCTCATCGTTTACTCTTGGGCGCGGACCGGCAATCCAGTACCAGGCGTGACCCTGTATCAGCCTGACACTGCATCAGCGAACTTCAGTCCAACTGTAGCCGGAACCTACAGCTTTCAGGTGACTGCCTCAGATGGCCGAGGCGGCACAGCGCGGTCTAGCGTGAACGTCACCGTGCTGCCCGCCAGCAACCCTCCCGACGACCACTCCAACGATTTCGACGGCCTCACGGACAATGACGCTGTCTCTATAGCCGGCGCTCAACTCGGCGCCAAGATCGACTATGCGAGGGACGTCGACTTCTTCCGATTCGATGCGCTGGCAGGTCAGACCTACGAGATTGGGGTCACAAGTGGAGAGGGTTTGACTGCCACCACTATGTCGCTTGCCGTTTTTGATCCGCTTCGTCGCCTGGTGGCTTCGGCGAGCTCGACTGCCGGCATCGTGGCGATCCCTCGGTTTCGCCCTCAGAGCACAGCGTCCTACTTTGTCCAGGTGGCTACGCTGGGAAGTCTTGCTGCCGGTGACTATCGATTAAACATCAGGGGCTCCGGCACTTCGACCGTTCCTTTGCCGCCCAAGCTCTCAGTGAGCTTTTCGAGAAACGGCAGCTCGCTCGACGCAACGATCGCAACCTCTGGCACGACCGTTCCTCTCAGCGCTCTCACCGTGCTCTTGGAGTACGACTCCCGCCACCTCGCGCTGCTCAACGCCGTGCCCGGCCCGGCTGCCAGCGCGTTCAACCTGGCGCCGCAGCAGTTCACCCTCCCGTTCCTCGGCCTCGGCTTTCAGAGCAAGGAACCCGGGTTCGTCGCAGTGCCCGCTGGCATCCTGGCGCAGGTCTCCTTCGGCGTCAACGAGGACAGCGACAAGCTCGACAACGATCTCGCGATCGGCCGGGCCGTCGCCACCTTCCCGGCCGGCTTCGGCGATGCGCTGCGACCGACGGCGAACCCGGGACGGGCGCCTTTCTTCTCGGCTGCTCGGACATCGAGGAAGGGAAAGATTAGCCTCTATCCGGATCCGCTAGCCCCTCCGAACGACAACCTGAAACCATTCCTGCGACTCGACGCGCGCGCCAGCACGGACTCCAATGCCAACACGCAGCCGTTGAGCTATCGCTGGACCCAGATTGCTGGGCCGAAAGTGGTGTTATCGGACCCATCCAGTCCGATTGCGACCTTTGTGCCTGTGACCGACTCCGGCCGATACACGTTCCAGCTCTTCGTGGACAACGGCGTGCTGGAGGCACCCGCTCGCCAGGTCGTCTTGTCCGTGGACGAAACCGGCAGCATCCCCGTGGCAGCTGGCCGCGTTCGCAATGGCGCAAACGGGAGCTCCGCTGGCGCCCTGGACGCGCCGCTCGTGGTGACGCGCGGTACATCCGTTTTCCTGGACGCCAGTCGCTCAACACATCCGAACGCGGCCTTGCGTCAGAGCCTCCAGTACACATGGACACAACTTGCCGGCCTCCCCTCCCTGCCACTCACTAACGTCACCACGATCTCGCTCGCGACGAGCAGCCTGCTCGGAACTTACAAGGTGCAGCTCAGTGTCGCGGACACGACCGGTCGCACGAGCCTTGCAGAGACGCTCTCCTTTGTCGTAGCTCCCGCGTCGCAAGCGCCGCTCGCGCTCCGACTCGTCTCGGCTGCTTCAGGAATCAGCGCGACGGCCGCTGACAGTGACGAGAGCGATCCAACACCACCGGCCCCGCTGCGAGTATCCGTAGGCAGCAACGTGACTCTTCGCGCCCAGGCTTTCGCGCCCGCGGTCAGCACGGGTCAAACCAAGCTGGTCTTTCGCTGGAAGCAGCTCTCGGGCCCCGTGGATAACGCGAAACAGGCGGATGGGCAGACGGCCACGAATACCCAGTCGTCGCTCACCTTCACGGCGAAGGTGCCGGGTCTCCGGCGGTATCGATGCGAGGTGGCCGAGCAAGACCTCGGAGGAAATCCCACCGGCCAGGCCGTCAGCCGCGTCATCGCTGTAGCGGTCGACAGCATCGCTTTCGTGGTGCCTCGCGCCCAGGCCTCCGTTGGTGCCGCGGGTTCGGGGCTCGCCCAGGCCTCGTCGAATGGTTCCGCTGCCACGACGCTACCCACTGGAACGGTCGTCCTTCTGGACGCGCGCAACTCCAGTACTCCGTCCCCCGAAGCGGCGGTCTACCACTGGGTCCAGATCGACGGACCGCCCGTGACGCTATCGAACCCGTTTGCGTCCATCACGACTTTCATCGTACCCGATCTGGGAGACCTCGTCGAGCGCCGCTACGCGTTTCAGCTCTTCGTTCAGGACGGCGAACTCGCGAGCGAGAACGTCGCCGCCGTGTTGAGCGCTGTCCCGCGTTCTCGGAGGACCATCGTGTTGGAACGAGGGCTCAACCTCGTGGCTGTGCAAGTCGATCCCTCCACGCCCGACCACACGTACCGAGTGAGCGACCTGCTGCGGGACAGCGGCGCAGCCTGGGTTGCCACGCTCGATTCGACGGATGGGCATCCTCGATTCCGCACCTTCGTCGTGGTGGGCGATAACGATGCTCCCGTGGTGACCGGTGCCGGCGCTTACTTGATTCATAGCCCAGCGGCTCGGGCCCTTTTCTTTGAAGGACCGTCCTGGTCCAATGTCAGCCGAAACGTGGAGCTGGGTCCCGGCTTGAACGCGATCGCCTATCCGCTGGGCGTACCGGCAGGCGAACGGGCATCGAACCTGGTCGAGCGAACCGGCGCCGCGTTCCTTCTGCAGCTCTCCTCGGGAGACTCGCCCGGGCGCGGGCGATTCCAGCCGTACATCGAAGGTCTGTCCTCAGATGTGATCCTGCATCCCGGACGCGGCTACTTCCTATCCGTGCCGGTGTCGCGGAGCCTCACCTTGCCAATGGGAGAGGCTACGAACTGACCGGGCCGGCTCGAGAAGTCGTGTCGGAGGGGCCTCCTGGGAGATGTGGCTACATTTGTAGTAACATTGTCCCTCGGCAATAGGAGGCACTCATGCGGTTCGTCAACGTACGCGAGTTCAGGATGAAGGCCACCCAGTTCCTCAAGGCCAACGAAGAGGTTGTGATCACCCGTTACGGCAAGCCGGTGGCTCGGCTGATACCCGAGAAGGCAGACACTCTGCTGGGCGCGATCGAGCAGATGGGCAACCTCTTGCGCGAGGCCGGCATCACCGAAGCGGAGGCCGTTCTGGCGCTAGAGCAGGCCAGGCGAAAGGTGTACGGGCCTCGCCGGCAGCCATCACGCTCCCCCGCGAAGAAGAGGGCGGCCTGAGGCCCAATGACCCGGCGTGACCGCATGCCAGCGCTCCAGAAGGTCGTGCTGGACGCCAGTCTTCTCGTCTCCGCGGCGTTTGGAGGAGTTGCTGCTCAGGCCTTTCACTTGGCTCTCCAGCATCGAGTACTCGTATCCCGGCCGATCCTCGATGAACTGAGGATGCTGGTCGCCCAGCTGGGCAAGAAACTGACCGTCTCCCAACGGCGCCTCTTCATTCGTCAGATTGGAATCCTGGAGCAACAAGCCGAGTGGGTCGAGGTTCCCGGCGAACTTCGGCTATGCCGAGACCCCAAGGACGACGCCTATCTGGAGACGTGCAAGATAGGGCGAGCCCACTGGCTGCTCACTCGAGATCCCGATCTGCTCGAAATCGACGGAGAGCTCCTGCAACGGCATCACCTCGGTAGACTTCAGATCGTGACTCCAGCGGCATTTCTCGAGAGAACCACAGGAGCGTAGTCCACGACCAGCGGTGTCCTGAAGAGAGATGCGCTATGGTGACCCATCCCGTGAAGTGCACGCTGAAACAGTTGCAGGAGTTGCTGCGCCGCCACCGGTTGTTGCTGCTGGCGGCGGGGCGATCGTCCTTGCCGGGCGTTGCGGAGACGGTGGCGGGGGGAGCGATCCGGGGCAGCTGGTGGGGGCACCCCGAGGGGAACGCCATCTTCAACTTGGTAAATGAGCTCGCGGACTGGGAGGAGACGCTCACCTGCAAGCTGATCTCGGGCAAGCAGACATTCGTTCATCGAGAGCTCTGGCCGGCGCTCTGGCGAGCGGCGACCGGCGAGGTCGAGGAGCGCCTGCCCGATAGCGCGGAGGCGCGGGCCCTGCTGGCGAAGGTGCGGAAGGCAGGCGCCGCGAGACCATCGCCGCAGGAAAGGGCGGCCGCCCGCGAGCTCGAGGCCGCGCTGGTTGTGGCCACGCGCTCGATCCACACCGAATCGGGCCGCCACGAGACCGAGCTGGTGGGGTGGAACGAGCTCATCCCCACGCCCTGCCGCGACGGGGGGGCAAAGCTCTCCGCCGGCGAGGCCCGCTTTGCGCTCTTTGCGGCGGCCTTCGACGCCAGCGGCAGCGTGCCTCGCAAGGAAGCGGAGCGGTGGTTTCCGTGGGGCCCTCGGATGGCTTCGGAGGCGATCGAACGGTTGATTGCCGAGAAGCGCCTACGCGTGACGACCGTAGGTCGCAGCGTCACGCTCTCGCGGCCGGATGCAGAGAAGTAGCTCCGGCCATATCCCCCAGGAACTCTCACCATGACGGCACGATTATCAGGAGACCGTTTCGGGAAGCCCCGAACGCCTTCAGCTCCGGTTGCCGCTGCCGGGTTCGGCGGGTCAGAGCTTGGGCGATTCCTCGTTCGGGTCGTCGCCCTCGCCCTGCTCCTGTCCCGTGCGGCACTGGCCGGCGAGGACCCCTTTGCAGGCGCAGCGCGCTACGAGCTCGTCTACCGCGTCGAGCTCCCTGCGGCCTCGGCTTCCGAAGTGGCCGTCTGGGTCCCCTACCCGTCCGAGGACGATTTCCAGAAGGTACTCGAGATGCGCGTCGAGACCGGGCTGCGCTGGCGGTTCACCGCCGAACGGAGGTTCGGCAACCGGCTGCTCTACTTCCGGGGCGGGCGCGGGCCGAGCCAGATCCTGCTCACCTACCGGGTCGCACGCAGGCCGTCGGGCGGGTCGCGATCGTCGGGCCGCGGGACGCCGCGGGACCCGGAGCTGTACCGGGCGGCAGACGCGCTGGTCCCGATCGACGGCTCGATCGCCCTGCTTGCTCGCCGGCGAGTGCGCGGATGCTCCACAGATGCCCGAAAGGCCCGCGCCCTCTACAACCACGTCGTGAGCACGCTGCGCTACGACAAGCAGGGCGAGGGCTGGGGGCGCGGCGACGCGCTCTGGGCCTGCACTTCGCAGCGCGGCAACTGCACGGACTTCCACTCGCTGTTCATCGCGATGGCCCGCAGCGTCGGACTGCCTGCCCGCTTCGTCATCGGCTTTCCGATTCCCCAGGGCGCCGGGGATGGAGCGATCTCGGGCTACCACTGCTGGGCCGAGTACTTCGATCGCGCCAGCGGCTGGGTGCCGGTGGACATCAGCGAGGCCCGCAAGAGCGGTCGCGTCGATGCCTACTTCGGCCATCTGCCCGAGGATCGAGTGCAGTTCACCGTGGGCCGTGACCTCGTCCTGGAGCCGCCTCAGAAGGGCGCGCCGCTGAACTTCTTCATCTACCCGTACGCCGAGGCGGATGGGAAACCGCTGGATGGAGTTCGCAGCCGCTTCTCGTTCCGGCGGGTGGATGCCCGCAAGGGCTGACAGGGCCGGTTGGCTTTGGCAGGCCGGCCGGTGGCCTCGGCCCCGTTTCATCGCCCGAGGTTGACTCCTGCAATATCCGCGAGAGAGAGTCCTGGGCGTGCACGGGAGCCAAGATGCCGCAGACAGGGAGGTGCCCGGCCGACCGGAGCTCGATGAGTTCGATCCGCTGTCGGTCCCTCTGTTCCTGGCCCGCAATGCGCGTGCCCTGGCCACGGCCACGTTTCTGGGCGGCTGTCTGGGCGTGGCCTTAGCGCTCTGGCTGCCGAACGTATACACCGCCGAAGCCCGGGTCGTGCTGCCCATGAGCACCGGCGGCGCCCTTCACCTCTCTGGCCTCAGCGCCCGGGCAGCCGAGTTCGGACTGGACCTCGGCAGCCCCGGCAGCACCGATCGGCGGCTGTTCGAGCAGCTCGCCAAGAGCCGGTCCGTTGCCGACGCGGTGATCGCACGGTTCGAGCTTGCGAAACTCCAGCCCGGCTCCGGCCCGGACGACGTTCGGTCCTCGTTTGGGCGCCGCCTGGCCGCGGAGGCCCGCGACGGAGTCATCCGGATCGCCTACTCCGACAAGGACGCCGCGCGCGCCGCGGCCATCTGCAACGCAGTCGTCGCGCTGCTTCGCTCCAGGTTTCTCGGCCTGCAGACTTCGAAAGCCCACACGAAGAGAGTGTTTCTCGAGGAGCGGCTCGCCAAGGTGCACGCCGAGCTCTATCAGGCCGAGGAAGCGCAAAAGCGCCTGAAGCTCGACCGCAATGCCTTTGAGCCCAAGGAGCAGGCGCGAGCCTCGCTGACCGTCATCAGCTCGCTGCTCGAGCAGCTCTACAGGGAGACGGTGACTGCCCGAGTCCTCGAGCTCTCGGTGGGCGAGTCGACGGCGCCCCTGCTGGAATCGCACCGCAAGATCGCAGAGCTCAAAGAACAGCTCAGGGCGCTGGAACATGACTCCGCGCCGGCGAGTGGCGTGCGTACCGCCTCGCTGCCGACGGGAGCCCTCATACCGCTGCGCGCGCTGCCTCAGGCCGAAGTCGACCTGACACGCGGGGTTCGGCGCGTCACCATCCTCGAGCAGCTCTCGCTCCTGCTGACGCGCGAATGCGAGACGGCCCGCATCGAGGAGATCAACGAAGTCAACTCGTTGATTGTGCTGGACGAGGCCTCGGTTCCCAGCAGGAAGAGCGCTCCTTCGCGCAGGCTGATCGTCCTGACATTCGCGGCCGCGGCGTTCGTGCTCGGCGCCCTGCGGCGCTGGCAGCGCGAGTGGGTCCAGCGTCTGAGGACTGCCGAACCGGAGCGTGCGGCGATGCTGCAGCAGCAGCTCGGCGTCTGGTCGCGGCTGCTGTAGCTCTCCGAAATCTCACGCGTCTATCGGAACACGCCGGCGAGCGCCCCCACGGAGACGGCAACCTTGTAGATGCGGTCGATGACCTCGGCGGCGCGGTCCCGGCGCACGCGGTAGTCGGTCGGAACGAAGATGGCGTCGCCGCGCTGGACCTCCAGCTCGAAGAAGTTGGGAGCTCGGTCGCGGCCGACCAGGTTCAGGCCGTTCCACTGCTTTCGATGGCGGTCCGGCCGCCGGGCAGAGCTGGCGGAGCCGTCGGCCCGCAGGAGATAGATCTGCTGCGTCCAGGCCCGCGCGGTGAAGCCGCCCGCGCGGTCGATGTAGTCCTCGACGGTGTGGCCCGGCTCGAACAGGAACGCGTTGGGCGTGAAGACCTCTCCGGTGACGGAGACCTCCGACGGGATCATCGGTACGTGCAACGAATCGCCGTCCTCGAGCAAGATGTCGGCCGAGGATCCCGCGAGCTTCTCCGGCTCTTGCAGCGCGAAGCTGAGGCGGCCGGAGACGGCGGAGGACTCCAGGCGATTCAAAAGCTCCTCTGCATCCGATAGGGAGGAGACCGGGTCGCCGATCGGCTTGGCGTCGGTCGGCAGGCGCGCTGCCTGGGTCCGCTCCGAGGCGATGACGCGCCGCTGCTCGTCCACGAACAGTTTTTTCTGGGCTTCCTGGCGGAGCTGCACCGAGAACCTCGAGAAGATCGCGCCCTGCAGGAATGCGGATGGCGTGAATCCGCCCGCGCGCTTCAGAAGCCGCGCGAGCGTGTCGCCACGTTCCATCAGGTACTCGCCCGGGTAGCAGATCTGGCCGGTCACGAACACCCGGATGCGATCGGTGAGCTTGGGATCGGCCTGGACCGAAAGGTGGTCGTGATTCTCGAGGACGACGTTCTCCGCCGGGTCGCCCTGGAGCGCGCGACCCAGGTCGATCGGGCGCGTGTCGTAGCCGGAGGTGCCTCGCCGGCGCACGTGCTCGGCCCTGGAGAGGTGCGCGCGCGGGGTGACGCTTCCGGCCAGGAAGACGAGGTCGCGTATGCGCATTCCCGAGGCGAGCTCGTAGACACCCGGGGCGTTCACCTCACCGGCGATCGTGACGCGCGGCGCGGGTGTGGAGTCGCGGATGCTCAAGATTCTCAGGTCGTCGTCGGGCCTGAGCTCCAGGTTGTGCTCGGGCTCGCCCCGCATCGCCTTGCCGAGATCGACGCCGACGAACTCGCGGATCGTTTCGGTTTCGAGGTTCGGCATGAACTCCATCGAAGCGGGCGTCTGGCGCACACGCAGCAGCTCGGCGCGAGTCATCAGCGCACCCGGGAGCAGGGAGCGGCCCAGCTTGACGAGCTCGCGCAAGCGCATCCCCTGGCGCCACTCGTACTCGCCGGGGCGCTCGACATGTCCGCGCAGGGTCAGCTTGTTCCGGGCCGTGGTCGTGATGGCCGGCACGTCGACGACGTCACCGTCGCGAAGCACGACCTTTGCGGCACGGCCCTTGAAATCGCCGGCCGCGCGGATGTCCTGGATTTCGCGCTCCGAGTGCTCCCGCACGCGAGACAGGACGATGCGAGAGGTGTAGGCGGCGGCCGAGAGCCCGCCCGCGTAGCGGACCAGATCCGCCAGCGTGTCGCCGTCGGCGAGCTCGTAGATTGCCGGCCGCTTCACCATACCGCTGATCGCCGCCGTTCGACCGACGATCGGGACGTGCACGACGTCGCCATCTTGCAGCTTCGGGTCGAGCCCTGCGCGCCCGCCGAGCAGCAGCTCGTAGTAGTCGATGTGCGCCAGCTGCTGCCCGCCGCGGCTCACCGTCACTGCTCGCAGACTGCCGCGCCGCGTCGGGCCGCCCGCGGCCATCAGCGCATTGAGGCTCGTATTGAGCGCATTGACGCTGACCGGGCCGGGATTGACGGTCTCACCCGTGACCAGGACCTGGAAGCTGCGCAGCTTGGCCAGTCGCGTCGCCACGCTCAACTCGGTGAAGGACTTGGCCAGCGCCTTCTGGATCACCCTGTCGAGCTCCCCATAGGGCGTGCCCAAGACGAAGAGCTCGCCGCCTCTGGGGATCGGGATGCGACCGTCGGCGCCCACCTCGGCGACGAAGGTCTCGTCGAGCATCTTGCTCCAGATGTGGACCGCGAGCATGTCGCCGGGGCCGATCCGGTAGTCGGCGGGGGTGTTGAGGCTGATCGGTTGGGTCGTGATACCGCGGCCACGCTCGAAGAAGTCGTAGCCGTAGGGCTCGAGCACACGCGTCATCGGCAGGCCGGCGGGCATCAGGATCGGCGGACCGGTCACGGGCGCAAGGTTGCTGCCCTGGGACGAGGCATCGATTCGATTTCCGAGCGGCCGATCGAGTGGCTGCAGCTGGACACCCGGGATGGCCTCGAGCCTGGCGACGGCTACCGGCTCGGTGAGCGCCGGCTGCGGCGGCACCGCGATCGGATTCCGAACCGGGCCCCCGAGTCCGGGAAGCGTGATCACGGGGCTCGTCACTGCCGGGGTGAGGCTGGAGGCTGCCCGGTTGCCGACGCGCTCTCGCAGGCCCTGAAGGCGCGCTTCGATGCTGGCCGGTCTGGCCGGCTGCTGCGCGAGAGCGGGGTCGAAAGCGCACCCCACCGCCAGAAGGAAGACCGCAAGTGCTTGCTTCATCGGCTCAGTCCCCGAAGTCGACCCGGTGCGTCACGCCCAGTCCCGCATACCCGTAGACCTTGTCGAAGCGGCTAGCGCTCAGCTCGTTGAAGAGGAAGGGAACCTCGCCTCCGAGCTGGCTCCCGAAGTAGTCGAACTGCAAGTTGACGGTCCACTCGGGCAAGATCGCGTAGTCGAACCGGGCGCGCACGATGTCGTTGGTGTCGACGACGCCGGGGATGCGGTCGTTGATGTCGCGATCGATGGCGAGCCGCTCGTAACGGACGTGGGCGGCGAACTTGCCGGAGAACTGCCAGTTGACTCCGATTCCGAAGTGCCATTGAGACGACTCGTACTCGAGGGCGCCGAGGATGCGCTGCAGCTCCACCAGGGGAAGGTTGGTGCGCAGCTCGCTCTCGACGGAGACGCGTTCGAACTCCGTCCACATGGAGAGCAGGCCGTGGTCGAAGAGCTGACGGGTACCCGAGAGCCGCAGAGCGTAGGATTCGTCTTTCGCCCCGCCGAACTCGAGGCGGATCGGCTGCGGTGGCACGATGATGACTCCGAACGCCTCGAAACGCGTGAAGGTGCGAGCGATGCCGCTGCCCCGGTTCGACCGGAAGATCGGTTCGAGGGCGAGTGTCGTCCCGTCCTCCCGGCCCCGGTGGACGACGTAGCGCAGGTGCAGCTCGTCGCCAGCGCGCTCGAGAGTTCCGGCCCCGAACGCGATGTCCTGGCGCCGCCCCACGTACTGGAAGAGCGAGCGGTGGCCCAGTCCGAGTCCGACGACGGCGCGAAACCCGTCCAGGTCGCCGATGGCTCCGAGGTCGAGGTCGGTGCGCCCGCGCAGATCGGACAGCTGCGAGCCCTTCACATCGAAGATGTCGATCGTCTCGTTGACCTTCTCGATGAAGAGGGCTGTCTCGAGCTGTCCCCTGGGCAGCACGAACGCGCTCGGCGCATCGAGGAGCACGGGCTTGCGGCCTGCCCCGTGCACAGGAAGGGCGACCGCCAGGACGAGAAGAAAGAGGAACCGGCGCATATGGAGGACGGAACGGGCGTGTCAGCCCGGCATTCCGTACGATCGGCATCCCCAGGCCGCCTCGTGAGCACGTTCCATTTCGCAGCGATGCCGTCTCCAGATTTTTGAGCGGCCGCACTCCGCACGGTCTGGCGTCCTGCCCTTGCTGCCCGGGATTTGGTACTGTAAGCACCGTATGACCGGTCTTGGGGCGGCGGGGACAGTGTGCGCGAGGGACTTCAATCCGTGAACGAGATTCCGGCGCGCTTCGACGTCCTGGGTGTGGGCGTCAGCGCGCTCGACATGCCGACTGCGGTCGCCTCGATCGAAGGGTGGGTCGACCGGCGCGCGCGGCACTACGTCTGCGTCAGGGACGTGCATGGAGTGATGCAGTGCTGGCGCGACGAGTCTTTACGGCAGATCCACCAGCGCGCGGGGATGGTCACGCCCGATGGAATGCCGCTCGTCTGGACCGCGCACCTGGCAGGCTTCGGCCACGTGCGACGCGTTTACGGTCCGGACCTGATGCTCGAGGTCTGCCGGAGATCCTGCTCGACGGGCTGGCGGCATTACTTCTATGGCGCGGCCCCGGAGACCCTGGAGCTGTTGCAGGAGCGTCTGAGGGTGCAGTTTCCGGGACTCTGCGTCGCGGGCTCCTGCTCGCCACCCTACCGTGCGCTATCCGCGCAAGAGGACCGCGCCATCGTCGAGCGGATCAACGCCGCCAGGCCCGATATCGTCTGGGTGGGGCTTTCGACGCCAAAGCAGGAGCGCTGGATGGCCGAGCATCGTGATGCCCTGGAAGCCCCGGTGCTCCTGGGGGTTGGAGCGGCCTTCGACTTCCACGCCGGAGTGAAGCCGCAGGCGCCGCGGTGGATGCAACGGTGCGGGCTCGAGTGGTCCCACCGGCTGCTCACCGAGCCGCGCCGGCTCTGGCGCCGCTATCTGACCTGCATCCCGATGTTCGCCGCGCTGATGCTCTGGCAGTATCTGCGCGGTTCTCACTCAGGCAGATGAACTGTCCCCAGCAGACGACGCCCGTGCTCTGCCCGCAGGAGGCGCAGGACGGCTTCCTGCATTCCCCTGGCCGCTCGAAGCGGGCCTACGACATCGCGAAGCGCGCGATGGACCTGGCGCTCGCTCTGCCCCTGCTCGTCGTGGCCATCCCGATCATCGCGATGGCCGGCCTGATGATCGCCCTGATCAGCCCTGGCCCGATCTTCTACTTCCAGAACCGCGAAGGCCTGCACGGCCGCAGGGTGCGTATCTGGAAGCTGCGGACAATGGTGGCCGACGCGGAGCAGCTGCTGGAGCAGTATCTGATTCGCGAGCCGCGGGCCCGCTCCGACTGGGAGCAGTACATGAAGCTGCACCGCGATCCGAGGGTGATACCGGTGCTCGGCTCGTTCTTGCGGCGCTACAGCATCGACGAGCTGCCGCAACTCTTCAACGTCGCGATCGGCGAGATGAGCCTGGTCGGGCCGCGTCCTTTCCCCGACTACCACCTCGAGCGATTCCCGGCCGAGTTTCGCGAGCTGCGCAAGCAGGTGCTGCCCGGCATCACGGGGCTTTGGCAAGTCACCCACCGCAGCGACGCCGACCTGTCGCTTCAACAGGCGGCAGATACCGCGTACATCCGGAGCCGGTCCGTGTGGGTCGACCTGTGGATCTTGCTGCGGACGGTGCCGACGGTGCTCTCGGGGCGAGGCGCGTACTAGCGGACGGTCCTTGGGGGGAGTTCTCGTTGCCGTCGATGTTGGCTCGGGGGGGAGGCTCAAACGGCACGCACGGCGGCCAGCGTGGCCTCGATGGCGCGCTCCACTCCGAGTTGGTCCGCGGTGGCCCGGGCGCCGGAACGCAGCCGCTCCCGTAACTCGGGCTCTTGCAGGAGCCGGTCGAGCGCCCCGGCGAGAGCGCCCTCCGAGCTCGCCTCGGGCAGCAGGGCATTGACGCCGTCGACCAGGTAGGCGAACTCGGGGCCGTGGCCGGGCACGTCCCGGCAAGCGACCATCGGCACCTCGTAGGCGAAGGCGTGCGCCGCAATCAAGCCGACGGAGCCGGGCACGACGATGGCCGTGGCCATGGCGAACAGGGGCGCCAGCCTGGCTTCGTCAAAGGCCGCACCGGCGAAGCGAATGCCCGGGTCGTCCGACGCGATGGCCTCGAGCCGGGGCCGGTCCACCCCGTCGCCGACGATGAGCAGTGAGCACGACCGGCCGGCCGCTCGCAACCTGCGCACCGCCGCGATGGCCAGCTCGACCCGCTTGGAGGCGTAGAGCCGGCCGACGAACAGCAGGACCGGCTCCTGCCCTAGGCCGTGAGCGCGCCGGGCCGCCGTCAACGCTTCATCGGACAGCCGCAGGCGCACGGCCCGTATTCCGGCAACGTCGACGCTGTTGCCGGTAACGAAGATACGATCCGCGCGAATGCCCAGGGCACGGCATGCGGCCGCCCCCGCCTCGCCATACGGCAGCACGGCGTCGGCGCCCCGCGCCAGCAACCGGCGCAGTGCGCCACGCAGACCGCCGCCGTCCGGGGTCACGGCGAAATGCCCTGTCAGCAGCAGCCGCGGCCCGCCGATCAGGCGCCGAGCCAGCCAGACCGTCCAGATGCCGAGATCGTGCGTGTGGAAACCGGCGACTACCACCGCGGGCCGTGACAGAAGCGCGGTCAAAGACCCTGCCGTCCAGGCGATCCGGCCGCCTCCGCGCGGCCAGAACCGGTTGCGCATCCGTACCTCGGGCAGCGGCAGGGGCTCGAGGGTGGCCGTGGCCGTCAGCCCGGCCAGACCCGGCCCGTGAAAGGCGGTGAAGCGGGGATCGGTGGAGCGGGCCAGGCCTCGCAGCAGCGGCACGCGGTAGGACGCAACGATCCCTTCGAGCAGCGCCACGCGCTTCGGCCGCGTGGCCGCCAGGGGGCGCAATGCCTCCATCACTCCTCGCAGGTACGGCAGGATGAACCACACCGGCCACAGGAGGCCGCCGTGGCGGCGCGCGAACGCGGACCACGCCTTGGGCGGGTAGCCGCGCGGCCCCCACAGGTCCCGGATACGATCCGCCAGGAGCCTGTGCCCATCGCGCCACGGGGGTGGCGGGGTGTCGCGGGCGCAGGTTCCAGCCGTACCCGGCCCCAGCACGACGGCGATTCCCTCGGCGCGCGCGCGCAGGGCGTAATCCGTGTCGGCCATGCCCTGGACCCCGACGAACACGGTATCGATGCCGCCCAGCCGCCGCGCCTCGTCGCGCGGCACCAGCACGATGTTCCCGTTCATCGCGTCGCAGCGCACAGGTTGTTCGGTGGGCGCGACCGGAGCGAAGCGGAACGGGTGGACGCGCCCCTGCAACGCTCCGCCGTAGCTCGGCGTCCCCGTCACGGGATCGCGGGTGGCACCCACCACGATGGCGCCTGACCCGTTCTCGGCCAGCCAGCGGTCGTGGGTCTGGACCAATCGGGCAAGCGCATCGGCGTCGAGCTTCACGTCGTCGTTGAGCCACAGGCGGAAGTCGGCCGCCTCGGGGACCGCGGCCAGGCCGCGCGCCATTGCCCCTCCCCACCACAGCGAGCCGTCTCCGACGATCACCCGAGCATCCGGAAATCGCTCGGCCACTGCCGTGGCCGTGCCGTCGGTGCTGCCGTCGTCGACGACGATGACGTCGATTGCGCCGACCCCGAGGGCCGCCACGGCCGCGCTGCTGGCCTGCAGCGACTCCAGGCAGGCGAGTGTCTTCTCCCGCCGGTTGAAGCAGGCGACGACCGCGACGATCCGCCTGCTCACGCGCCACTGCCCGGTCGCTGGCGTGCGGCGGCCGCCAGGGCGCCGAGCAGCAGACCCTGCTCGGACGTCGGGGTGTAGGGAATGCCGTAGACCGCGAGCGTGACCAGAAGCGCCAGCGCTCCCGCCCGGTCGAGCTGCCGACCAGCCGACTCGGCGCCCCGGACCAGCCGCCTGCCGACCTCGAGCATCCCTGCCACCCAGAGTGCCATACCCAGAAGGCCGGCGTTGAGGAACAACTCCAGGTAGAAGTTGTGAGGCGACAGGTCGATCACGGACCCGCCCATCACCCGGGCGTACCCGACACCGAAGCCGGCGCCGAGAACGACCGTGGCGAGTCCGTCGGACAGGGCTCGCGTCAGCAGGAACTCCCAACCGAGCAACCGCCATCCGAAGCTGCTCGTCTCCTGGAACGGCTCGGCGACGGCCGAATGCACCGATTGAGACAGGGAGGCGTCTCCAAATCCCAGGCGCATCGCCCATAGCCACGCGATCGCCAGTGACCCTGCGACCAGCGGAGCTCCTAGGCGGGCGGCCAGGCCGGACTGAAACCAGACGAGGGTCGCCACGCCCGCCAGCGACGCCAGCCAGACAGTCCGGTGAAACAGGAGCGCCATGACGACCAAGAATGGGATCGCGAGTAGCCTGGCCAGTCCGGGCACTCCGGGGCGCGGCCATGACGCCAGTCCGATCAATCCGGCCTCGGCGAGAATCAAGGCGCTGGACGACGGCAGGACACGTTCGCGGTCGAAGGCGAGCATTGCGGATTCCGGCGGTTCGAACTTCCGGAGGACCAGCGAGGGCTCGAGCCAACCCAGGATAGCCAGGCCGGTCAGGACCGCGGCCACCCCAATCCACACCCGCGCCAGTCGGTCGAGATCCGGGCCATCCCACGGGAAGCTGAGGGCATACAGGAGCGCGGCCGACAGATAGAAGAACCGCCGGTAGAAGCTCGCGGCTGGCAGCAAGCCGTATGATTGCGCCCCTCGCACGAAGGCGGCGAACAGCACCAGCGCGGCAAGGACCCACAGCCAGTCGAGGGTATCGATTCGGCGCCGGGCCGGTAGGCGCAGCCCGGCTGCCAGGAGAGCGGCGGCGGACAGGAGATCCAGCGGGGAAAGCGAGCGGCCGCCGATAGGGATGCCGGCATCGAAACCGAATTGCTGCTCCAGCAGTGAGAAGACGAGGAACGCCCCGAGCATCTCCCATCGCCGTGCGGCGAAGACGGTGGAGCCGGCGAGAATGGCCAGCGCCGCCAGGCCAACGAAGAGCGTGGGCAGGACGGCCCGGACGAGCTCCTCGATCATGCCATCAGCCCGGACATGCTTTCCGGCACCTTCCAGTGTTTTCGCGCAGCAACCGTGGCGCCGGCATCATAACACCCGCTTCGGCCCGCTCGGCCTGAGACCTTCGGCGCTAGTATTCCGGCAAAGTCGCGAACCCGGAGGCGGAAATCGGGGACTGGCTCCGGAAGCTCGCGTGAAACCTGGCAGTCGTCCGGTTGGCCGGCCGGGATTCCGGTGCCTGACTTCCGACGACTCTGTTCGTCGCCCTGCCTTCGACGCGGGCGGGCATTGAAGGCCAGGCGGTCAGGGAGGTAGAATACACGGCCACCCGCCCGGTGAGACGGCGGTAGCAGGTGACCACGACCTCGCTAGTGACCGTGAAAGGGCCCGGGGAGAGCCGCCACAGGTTTTCCGTAATGTCGACCGTTTTCGCGCAGGACCGTCATGCTTGATCTCGGGATCTGCGCGACCAAGCTCGAGGTGGCCGGCATCCCGCACGGCATCGACAGGGCCGAGGCGATCGATCCGGGCAAGGTCGCCATCCGCCTGGCGAATGGGGGCGGCTTCGTCAAGCTGGCGCTCCATCCCTATGCCGCCACGCTGCTGCAGCGCGAGGTCACGGCGTATGCCGCCGCGGCGCCCTGTCCGCCCTTCCGGCGGCCCGCACTGCTCGGGTGTCACGACGGCGGCGACTGGGGCGCCCTCTGGCTGACATTGGAGGAGGGGCGAGTCCCGGCGCGCCGAAGCGCCTTGGTGCCAAGGAGTGGGCCCTACGAGAGCGTGCCGACGACGCTCTTGCCGGTCGAGGCGATCCTCGCCCACCCCTTGCCGCCGCGTTTCGAGGCGCATCGGCTTCGCTTGCTCGAGCGCTTCGCCGGGGAGCCGATCCGGTGCGGGCCGATCCACGGCGATTTCGTCTACTGGAACCTGCTGACGGACAATGGCAGACCGACGCTCGTCGATTACGAACACTTCGAGAAGTGCGCACCGGCCAGCCACGACCGGTTCCAGTGGACCGTTCTGCCGCTGCTGCGCCGGGCGTCGGCGTGGGGACGCGCCACCTCTTCGCTCGCCGCCCTTGCGGCGGCTCCTCTGGCGTATGGACTGGCCCCGCCGAAGACGGCCTGGCCGGTCCTGGAGCTCGCTCTTTTTCTGATCCGCTTCGGCGCCCGCATCGAGGCCGAGCGCACCTCGCCCATCGTCGCCGAGCTGTACGCGTTTCCGACACGGCGAGGGCAGGAGCGACTCGTGAAGCTCATCGACCATGTGCTCGGGGGGCTCCTCGGATGAACCGAGCGGCCGTCTTGGCCTATCGCCGGCTCCAGGACTACGTGCTGCCGGAGCGCGTGATGGTCCGGGCGTTCATCGCGCGGCATCTGCCGGCCCAGGCGCACGCGGATGCCAAGCTGGGACTCGACCTTGGCGCGGGAACGGCGCCCTTCGCGCGGGCGCTGGAGCAGGCCTGGCCGGGCTTGCGAATGGTCGCCGTGGATGTCGTGGCCGACGACACCGCCCATGTGGTTGCCGACGCCGAGAGCCTTCCATTTGCAAACGGCACCGCCGATCTCGTCTCGGCCTTCCACCTGCTGCAGCACGTGCCAGATCCACGCCGGATGCTCTCGGAAGTGCGCCGGGTTCTCAGGCCCGGAGGCGTCCTGCTCGTCACGTTTCCTTTCCTGGGCGAAGCGGGGCGCAGCCGGGATCTGTGGCGCTGGACTCGCCTGGGCATGCAGACCGAGCTGGGTCGCGCCGGGTTCACGGTTGTGGCCGACGAGGTGCGCGGCGGTCCGCTGCTGCTGGCGGCCTCCCTTGCGGCCGGCATTCCCGGGCGCCTGCTCATTGCGCATAGAAGAGGCTGGCGGTCCGGGCGTGAGCCGATGGACGTGCTGCGATTGGCGCTGGCCTTTGCGTTGGCCCTGCCTTTCCACCTGCTGGGGTTCGCAATGGCGGCGATCGACCGCCTGCTGTCTCGCGATCCGGCCCATCACATCGGCGGAACCATGCTGGCACGGAGAAGCGGCGATGACTGACTCGAAGCCGCTACGACTGACGACTTCCTGGGACGACGGACATCCCCTGGACCGCCGTCTCGCGGAGCGCCTGGCCCACCACGGCATTCGCGGCACCTTCTACGTGCCCGGCTCCAACATCAGCGGGCGGGCGGTGATGGACGCAGGCGACATCCGGGCTCTCGCAGCGGCCGGCTTCGAAGTCGCCGCCCACACGTACGAGCATCTCCGGCTGCCCGGGCTGCCGCTCGAGGAGGCGCGCCGCCAGGTGGAAGACGGGCGCAGGTGGCTGGAGGACATCCTGGGCTCTGCGGTCCGGGGCATCGCCTATCCCGGCGGGCATCCGGGACGATGGGGCCGGCAGCTGGCCCGCGACGCCGGCTTCGCCTACGCCCGCACGACACGGATGCTGTGTCTGGAGCCCGGACCCGATCCCTTCGACATGGGAACGACGGCTCAGGTCTTTCCACACCGTCTGCCGGCATTGCTGCGCAACTGGCTGCGCCACGGCGGCGGAAGCCGGCGGCTGGGCGTTCTGTCCGATCTCGGGTCGCGGGCAGGTTTGCTGGCCGGGATGGAAGCCATCTTCGCTCGGGCCCGGCAGCAGGGCGGTGTGATCCATCTCTGGGGCCACTCGTGGGAGATCGAGCGCACGAACCTCTGGCCGGCCCTCGACGAGATCCTCGCCCGGGCGGCCGACCTGGTGCCGGCCGACGGCCGGGTCACAAATGGAGAAGTCCTGACGTGATCCGCTTCCTCGCCAAGGTCGCGGTGCAGCGCGCGCTGGGGACGATCCCCTTCGGGCCCGAGCTCTACCGGCGCCGGCAAGCCCGATCCGTCCTGGCTTCTCCAGTCATCGCGACCAACATCGGCGACAAGCACCGCACCGCGTTGCAGCATCTCGAGCTGCTGCGGGAAACGGCGGGCCTCGAGCCGCGTGCGGTGGAGGCGCACCTGGAGCTCGGCAGCGGCTGGCTGCCGGTCATCCCCCTGACCTTCAGCCGCCACGGCATGAGGCGGCAGGTCCTGACCGACGTGAGCCGGCTGTTGTGCCGTGAGGCAGTGCCCGACCTGGTCCGCAGGCTGGCCGTCATCGACACCGGCGGGGTCGAGCTCACACCACTCGGCCGGGGCGTCGATCCGCTGGCCGCCGCGGGTATCAGCTATCACGCGCCGGTCAGCCCGCCCCTGCCACTGCCAACCGGCGGATTCGACCTTGCGACCTGCACCCAGGTCCTCCTCTATCCTCCCCCGGCAGTCGTGCGGGCCCTTCACGAAGAGGCGGCGCGTTGCCTGCGGCCGGGCGGACTGTACCTGGCGACTATCCGTCTCGACGACCTCTACGCGCTGTCGGACCCGGCACTGCCGCGCTTCCACTTCCTGCGCTACTCGCGGGCGACCTGGTCGCGCTGGTTCGACAACGCCTTCACTCCTTTGAACCGCCTGCGCCCCTGCGAACACGCGCGGTTGCTGGAGGGGCTTCCATTCGAGCGGCTCACCTGGCGCGTGGAAGGCGGTGGATCGGCGGAGCTGGAGCAGCTTGCGCTGAGCCGCCCTCACGCCGAGTTCGCTCACCTGCCGGCCAGTGAGCTGGCGGCCACGAACTTGACCTTTCTGTTGCGGCGCGTGTAGGCGATGCGGATCCTCCTCTCCGCCTATGCCTGCGAACCGGACCGAGGCTCCGAGCCGGGTGTCGGCTGGGGCTGGGCCTGCGCCCTGGCCGATGCGGGGCACGAGGTCGACGTCTTGACCCGGACGGCCAATCGCGCCGCGATCGAGGCCGAGCTGGCTGCGCGGCCGCGCCCCCGGTTGCGGTTCCACTGGCACGACCTTTCCTCGACCGCCCGCTGGCTGAAACGGGTGGGCGGCGGCGCCGGCCTGCGGCTCTACTACATCGCCTGGCAGAAGAGCGCGGTGCCCGTCCTGCGCCGCATCGTGGCCGAACGGCGGACCGAGCTCGGGCACCACGTGACGTTCGCCCAGTACTGGACTCCCTGCGCACTGGCTGCGGCCGGTCCACCCTTCATCTGGGGACCGGTCGGCGGCGCCGAGAGCGTGCCCGCGACTTTCTGGCCCGGCCTGGGTGCGCGCGCATTCCTCTACGAGGCGGCGCGCGCGCTGCTCGGCGGCCTCTCGGCATGGGCCGGCTTCACGCGGTCCACGGCGAGGCGATGCCTGCTCGCGGTCGCCTCGACTCCCGAGACTGCCGTCCGTCTCTGGGCCCTGGGAGCGCGCAGGGTCTTGACCGTCTCGCAGGTGGCCCTGGGAGCGGCCACTCTGGAGCCGCTCGCGGCGGCCTCTCCGGCGCCTTGTCCACCCTTCCGGTTCATCGTCCTGAGCGACCTGCTGGCGCACAAGGGCGTTCATCTGGCGCTGGAAGTGGCAGCCCGGCTGACGGGCGAGTGGACCCTGGAGGTGATCGGCGACGGCCCGTGCCGCCGCAGACTGGAGACGCAGGCCGGGCGTCTGGGGATCGGAAGGCGGGTCCGCTTCCAGGGCGCGCTGCCGCACTTGCAGGCGATGCAACGACTGACCGCCGGACACGCGTTGCTCTTCCCGGCGCTTCACGACAGCGGCGGCCTGGCTGTGGCGGAGGCGATGGCAGCCGGGCTGCCCGTCGTTTGCCTCGCCCTGGGCGGGCCGGCGGGCCTGGTCGCGGAGGGTACCGGCCTTGCCGTGCCGGCTATCGATCCCGCGACCGCCGTGACTGGATTGGCGCAGGCGGCGCAACGGCTGATGGACGATCCGGCCCTGTGGGCGCGGCTGTCCGCAGGGGCCCGCGCACACGCTCTGGCGACTTTCACCTGGCCGGCACGCGTAGCCGCGGTGTACGGCGCCCTCGACCTACCGCGATGACGCTCGCCATTCTCGTCTACCACCGCATCGTCGATGGCGACCGGGAGCGCTTCCACGACGTGCTGGCCGCCACGTTCGAAAGCCATCTCGACCACCTTGCCGCCCAGGGCGCTCGGCATGAGGGGGAAGGGCTGCTGCGGCTCGCCGACGGGCGCGCGGTGTTCCTGACGTTCGACGACGCCACTGCCGACCACGCGGGCGTGGCGGCGCGGCTCGAGCGACACGCTTACCGTGGCGTGTTCCTGGTGCCGGCGGGCCGCCTGGGAGAGGCCGGACGTCTCACCGCATCCGATGTGTCTGAATTATCGGCGCGCGGCCACATCGTCGGCTCGCACGGCCTGACCCATCGCCGCTTCGACCGGATGGCGGCCAAGGAGCTGGACGAGGAGCTGGCCGGCTCCCGCCAGATCCTCTCCCGACTCTGCGGCCGGGAAGTTCTCTGGCTGGCGCCTCCGGGCGGTCTCTGCCCGGAGGGACTGACCGGCAACGCTTTCTCGCACGGCTACCGTGTGGTCCGAGGAATGCGCTGGGGGCTGGTCCGCGCTGGCGGGATTCTCGCGTGCTCCTCGAGGGATTTCCACGGTGCTGGCCAGCCCAATCTTGGAGCTGGGGTTGTCCAACCCGAGACCCCCCGCCCTCGCCTTGGGCTCGGGCTGGTGCGCGACGAGGCGGAGGGGCCGCTGCCGGTCTTGCCCGTCACCAGCAGGACTTCGGCAGCCGCCTTCCCTCGCCTGCTCTCGGGAAAGGGATGGGCCTTCCTGCAGCGCCTCAGGGAGCTGGGGAAGACCGTCCTGGGCGAGTCGCTGTGGGACGGCTTCAGAGAACGGTGGCGCCGATGACGCGAACAGCCCTTCTTGGCGCGCTGCTGCGCGCTTCGTGTGCCCTGGGCTGGCCCCTGGCGCGGCTGGACGCCGAGGCGGCGGACGCTCCCCTGACGGGACACGACGCCGATCTACTGGCGGCGTGGCGAACCTGGGAGGCGTGGCGTGGACTGGTTTCGGAGATCGCCCAGCCATTTGGATGGCGGCTCGTGACGGCGATACCCCGAGGCGGGTGTCTGACACTGTTCCTGGCCAGCGGCGACGCCAGCGAGTTCCTGCAGCTCGACCTGCATCGAACGCTCAGCGCGCGGGGCGTGCCGTTCGCCGATCCCGACCGCCTTTTCGCCGCCGCGCGGGTCGAGGATGGCGCCCTGCGCCTCGACGCCCAGGACGCCCTGAGCGTGCGAGAGCTCGAGCACCGACTGGCCACGGGGACGGCGCGATCTGCCCATGGCTGCGTTGCCCAGGTCCACGTGCGCGGGGCCTTCGGATGCCTGCCGCCGACCTGGAGCTCCGCGCTGGCGGTGGCGCTTTTACGCAGGCCCGGCCAGTTGCTTCGGTTGGCCGGCGCGAAACTGATCGACCTTGCGGGCCGGTGGCTGGACCCTCCGGGCGCGCTCTGGGCCTTGAGCGGCCCCGACGGAGCCGGCAAGACCACACTGGCCCAAGCCCTGGGCCAGGTCGCCCCGCGCCGGCTGGCGGCCGGCATCCGCATCCTGCATACGAGACCGTTCCTCTGGCCCAGGCCCTCGTCGCCGCCACCCGCAGACTGGCAGGAGCGGCGGACCGGCCGAGCGCGCTCCTGGCTGCGCTGGGGGCTCGCCTGGCTCGACTTCCGTCTGGGCTACTGGTTGCTCGTGCGC
>JACQZN010000051.1 GCA_016213845.1 Candidatus Wallbacteria bacterium | reverse complement strand
CGTCGTCCTGCCAGCGTCGCCAGCAGGCCCATGATCAGGAGCATCTCGAAGGCGTAGACCTCCTGGATCACGGCCATCTCCCAGTACTGGGGAGTGAGGGCGAGCACCCCCGCGCCCGCGAACGCGCTGGCCACTGCCAGCTCCGTCCGCCGGAGCGTCCCGTAGAAAAGTGCCGCCGCCCCCGCGGCCGACGCGGCCGAGAAGAGCGCCACCGCATGCGGCGCGCCGCCCGGCCAGACCCGCGTGAAAGCGTGGGCGATGAGCGTCCAGAGCGGATACCCGGGCGGGTGCGCGATGTCCAGATTCGCCGCGACGGCCGTCAGCTCGGGTGCGTCGAACCAGTAGACGTCGCGACTGGCCGACGAACCGTAGATCGCCAGCAGCAGCGCGAAGACAACGGCGGCGAGGCGCGAGGTGAAGGCGGACATGGGGGGGAGCAGCGAAGGTCCTGTCAGGGGCTACCGCCTCGCGAATACACGGTTCTCCGGAGCTTCTGCGTGAATCCTGGTGGCACTCGAGATCGCCCTGGGGGTTTTCGAACTAGCGAGAATGAGTTGTACCGAATCCACTCAGGGGCTCTGCCCTCACGTAGGCATGGATCTCTCGAAAGACCTCTTGAGTCCAGAACTCTCTGGCAAGCGCCGCCAACAGGAAAGCCCGCATCAAATGGGGGTCCAGGGCCTGTCCTGAGCTTGTCGAAGGGGGGAAGTGTCCCCCTGGTGGGGGGTCGGGGGCGAAGCCCCTGAGAGGACTGAAGTACATCCAGTGATTGCGCGGGGCCTCAGAGATCCATGAGTGCGTGAGGTTCTGGCTCTGGCCCCCCGATGGGATACGGCTTTCGGGTCGTTCGGGACTGGGTCTCACCTCCGAAACTCGACGGGTCCTTCGAAAGATCGCTCGAGTCTTCCGGCCACGCGGTACGGCGCCGGCGCTCACCGGCCGCTGAGGAGCTGCTCGATTCGGGCGCGGTCGGCGGGCGCCACCTCCAGCTTCAACAGCTGCATGTTCCGTCCCTTGCGATCGGTGCCGCTCGATTTCTCGATCACCCGGCACTCGAGCGCGGCCTCGGCGTCGACGGGTCCCACGTGCAGCACGTCGCCGACCGGATCTTCCGGCCGCGCGGCGACGACCAGACGACCAGCGTCGCACTCCATCAGCAGGGCCGGCCAGGCCTGTCGCCGATCTCCGCCGTGGCAGTGCACGCGCCTGGGCAGCTCGAGCGTGGGCCGTTCGCGCTCCTGGGTGGCCCAGAGGACCTCATAGAGGAAGGCCGGCTCCTTGCGGCCTTTGACTGCGACGGCGCCGATGGGGCGGATCGGCACCTGTCCCTGCACGCGGTCGAAGGTGGCCTTGCCGATGAAGATCTGCCCGGGGCCGGTCTGGGACTCGATGCGGCTGGCCAGGTTGACGACGTCGCCGATCACCGTGAAGTCCATCCGGCTCGGAGCGCCGATGTTGCCGGCAATGGCCTGCCCCGTGTTGACCCCCACGCCCATCGCCACCGTCGAGCGGCCGCGCGCCACCTGGTGCTCGTTGAAGACGGCCAGAGCGCGCTGCATCCCCATCGCGGCGCGCACCGCGGCCAGCGAGTCGAGCTCCCGCGTCACGGGGCTCCCCCAGACGGCCATGATGGCATCGCCGACGAACTTGTCGAGCGTCCCGCCCTCCTTGTAGATCTCGTCCACCATCAGGGAGAAGTAGTCGTTCAGCATTGCAACGACGTCGGCGGGCGCCATGTGCTCGGATGCGGACGTGAAGCCGCGCATGTCCGAGAAGAGCACCGTCACTTCCTTGAGCTCCCCGCCTGGCTTCCAGGAGATGCGGCCGCTGGCGACCTCCTCCACCAGCTCCGGCGCCAGGTAGCGCGCCAGGTGCGCGCGCACGACGGACTCCTGTTCCAGCCGTTGCGCCAGCCGGTCGGCCGAGAGCGCCATGGCGCCGATCCCCGCCAGCGCTCCGAAGACCGGCAGATCCTCGGAACCGAAAGCATCCGGCAGGTCCGTTGTGTCCGCATAGAGGAGGCCGAATGGCTCCCCCTGGTAGTTGAGGGGCGCAGCGATGACGGAACGCGTCCGGGCGCCAAGGATGCTCTGCGTCGGCTGGATGCCCGGGTCGCTCAGCACGTCGCCCACCACCAGCGGTGCGCCCGTCTTCAACACGCGCCGGCAGACCGTGGAGCTGACCTCGATCGTCTGGCCCTCTCGCGTCCAGCTCGCCCCAAGCCTCATCGCCGGCGACCCGGACGCGGCCGCCCGCCCCTCGAAGAGAAGCACCGCCGCCCGCGCTGGCTGGAACATCTCGCGCACGGCCTCGACCAGCCGCTCCGCCAGTGGCTGCTCACCCTGCAGCTTCTCCAGCGCGGCTGCTTCGGCCTCCACCCGCGCGAACCGCGCCAGCAATTGCTGAACGGCCGCGTCCGCGCGCGTCACGGCCGACGCCACGCGCGCCACCGGCTCTTCCGGCCCAGGCTCGAGCACCGAGAGGCTCACCTGACGCCTGGAACCGGCCACGTAGGTGAGACTGACATCGCCCAGCTCGATCCAGTCCCCGTCGGCCAACGTTCGCCGCCGGGCCGCCAGCGAGTTGACCTTGAGGCCGCCCCCCGCTGCCAGGCTCTCCAGTGCCCAGCCGGAACCCTCCGGCACTACTCGCGCGTGGAATCCCGCCACGCTCGCGTCGGCCAGCACGAACGTGCACGAAGCGGCAGAGCCAATGCTGGCGACGCCCTCGAGCTCGAAGCGCTGGCCGTCGGCCGGACCGCCGTGCACCAGCAGGTAGGGCGTCCCCTGCGATGCGGCCGGCACCATCGGCCCTCCGTCCGAAGGGCACTGGACCTTCACGCCGGCCTTGAGGGAACCCACGTTCCACTCGCGGCGACAGTTGGTGCAGACGAGCAGCATCGGCTGCCAGGAGGATACCAGAACCCGAACCGTTCGCTACCGGTTCGGCCCTGCCGGCCGGAACCCGAACTCGAAGATGCGCGCGCCCGGGTCCAGCGCCTCCCGGCAGCTCGTCCTCAGCGACGCGCCTTCGTAGCACCAGCCCCCGCCCCGCAGCACCCGGCGCCCCCCGGCCTCAGGGCCGCGGGGATCGGTCACCGGCCCGTTGGGATAAGGCCCGTACCAATCCGCAGTCCACTCCCAGACATTGCCGGCCATCTCCCAGCAGCCGGCCGGCGAAACACCGTCCGGGTAGCTACCGACCGGCCGGGTGGCGCCGTGGCGGCTGTCGAAATTGGCCAGCGAATCGTCCGGCGGCCTCTCCCCCCAAGGGTAGGTCCGGCTGTCGGCCCCCCGCGCCGCGCGCTCCCATTCGGCCTCCGTCGGCAGCCGCAACCCCGCCCATGCACAGTAGGCCGCGGCATCGTCCCAGGAGACATTGACGACGGGATGATCGTCGCCGTGGGGAAACCCAGGGTCGGGCGGCTCGGCCCGCCCGGTGGCGACGCAGAACGCGCGATACTGCCCCCAGGTCGTCGCGTACCGCGCGATCGAGTAGGCCGACAGCGTGACTTCCCGGACCGGCTGCTCGTCCGCCCGCCCGCGCTCGCTCCCCATGCGGAACCGGCCGGCCGCGATCCGCACCATGGTCGAGCCGTCGCGTGCGTTGATCCACTCGCTGTCCGCTTCCTGCGCCTCGGAGGCGGCACGCCCGGCGGCGAACCCTTCGAGCGCCCGCCGCACCTCCCCGGCCGCAGGCCGCTCCGCAGGCTGCCGCGACAGCATCCGCTCCACCAGCCGGCCGAGCCCCTCGGGGAGCTCGCCTCCGGCCCCGACGGGAACCTCCGTGCCATGCGGCAGACGCCCGCAGAGCATTTCGAAGAGCATCGCGCCCAGCGCATAGATGTCTGCTGCCGGGCCGGCCTCGCCCGCGTTGCCGACCTGTTCGGGCGCCATGTATCCCGGCGTCCCCATCGCGGTCCCGACGCGCGTCTTCATCACGCGCTGGGCATCGCCCCACTCGGCGTCCAACCCGGCCAGCCCGAAGTCGGCCACCTTGACCCGCCCGGCGCCGTCGATGAGCACGTTTTCCGGCTTCAGGTCCCGGTGGACCACTCCCCGCGAGTGCGTGTACTCGAGCGCCTTGGCGATCGCCAGCGACATTTCCAACGCCTGCGCCAACTCCATGCCCCCCAGCCGCTCACGGAGAGTCAGTCCATCGATCAACTCCAGGACCAGGTACGGCGTGCCGGCCGCGAGCAACCCCGCGTGCACCATCCGGACGATCCCGGGATGCGACAGCCGGCAGAGCACCTTCACTTCACGCAGGAACCGCTGGCGCCCTTCGTCGCCCGCCCCGGGCAGCTCCCGCATGCACTTGATCGCCACCGGCTCCTCGGTCAGCTGGTTCCGAGCCCGCCAGACGGTCCCCATGCCTCCCTCGCCCAGGACGCCCTCGATCTGCCACTCCTTGGGAAGGCCCTCGACCAGGCGCGCCGGCTCGCCGCCCGCCGGCGTCATCGACCAGCCGCACGACGGGCACTCGAAGCCGCCGCCCCGGCGCAGAAGCCCGACGAGTTGACCACAGTTCGGGCACGGCGTCTGGGACATCGCTGGGTCGGGCCGCCCCCTGGGCCCGGAGCGCAGTCTAGCACGCTGCGCCCGGCTATCCTCGAAGCCCCGTCCTCCAACCCGCGCTGCCGAGATGACCCCCTTTCGCTGCCCCTGCTGCCGAGCCCCGCTTCACCACCTCAGTCCGTGTCCGTCTGCAGGCCGCCGCCCTCACCCCGCCGGGTGGCGGCGAGGAGGAGGCTCGTTGATGACGAGCCAGTAGAGGCTCAGGCTCTGGACGGCGTCGACGAACTGGGCGAAATCGACGGGCTTCCGGACGTAGCTGTTGGCGCCGAGGACGTAGCTCTGCAGCAAGTCCTCCTCCTCCCGGGAGGAGGTGAGGACCACGATCGGCAGGCACTGCGTCCGCTCGTCTGCCCGAAGTCGCTTCAGCACTTCGAGACCGCCGATCCGCGGGAGGTTCAGATCGAGCAACACGACCTCCGGCAAGGACTCCCGGGTCTTTCCCGGGGCGAGCAGGTATTCGAGCGCCTCGACGCCGTCCCGCACCACCACCAGCTCGTTGGCCACGTTGCTCTTCTTGAACGCGCGCTGGGTCAGGACCACGTCGTCCGGATTGTCCTCGACCAGGAGAATGACCTTCGGCGTGACGTTCATGATCTCTAGGTCTCCTTGTCGGCCTCGAGTGTGAAGGTGAAGGTCGCTCCGCGGCCTACCGCGCCCTGGGCCCACACGCGGCCGCCGTGACGTCGCACGATGCGTTGCACGGTGGCCAGTCCGACGCCGGTGCCGGGAAAGTCGCCTGGCGCATGCAAGCGCTGGAACGGGACGAACAGCTTGTCGTAGTAGGCCATGTCGAACCCGGCTCCGTTGTCCCGGACGAAGAACGCCCGGGTCCCGGCCAGGTCCGTCGCACCGAACTCGATCGTCGCACTGTCGAGCTTGTCGGTGAACTTCCAGGCGTTACGCAGGAGGTTCTCGACCACGAGTCTCAGCAGCCGCTCGTCCCCCTCCGCGGTGAGGCCCGCCTCGATGCGGAAATCGACCCGACGATTCGCGGCCGTGGCCTGCAACTCGGCGGCCGCCGAGCAAGCCAGCTCCGACAGATCGACGGTGGCCCGTTGCAACTCGCCGCGAGCCACGCGCGACAGCTGCAACAAGTCGTCGATGATCTGCGCCATCCGCTGGGCAGACGCGCGCACCCGTCGCAGGTAGTCGAGCCCCTCCAGGTCGAGCTTGTCCGAGCAATCCTCTTGCAGCAGGCGCGTGAAGCCGTCGATGCTTCGCAGTGGGGCTCGTAGGTCGTGCGAGGCCGAGTAGCTGAACGCCTCGAGCTCGCTGCTGGCCGCTTCGGCCGATTCCTTGGCGCGCCGCAACTCGCCTTCTGCCTGCGTCTGGCGGGTGACGTCGTGCACGACGTAGACGAGGCTGGCCTCCCCGGGCAGAATCTCTTCCCGCGTGGCAGCCACCTCCACCACCATCTGGCTCTCGTTCTTCCGAATGCCGTAACGACCGGAGAGGTTCAACCGAGAGCCCAGCGGCGAATCGATCAGGGGCCAGTCCGCCGGGTCCGCCGAGTCCGGCCGTTCGAGCCTGACCACGTCGGGCAGGCGGGCCCCCAGCAACTCGATGTGCCGCCGGCCCGCCAACAGGTCGAAGGAGCCGTTACACCACTGGATGCGCCCTTGGGCGTCGGTCCAGACGATGCTGTCGGAAACGAGGGAAAGGGCCACTTCCAGCCGGCCCAGGGTTGCCCGAAGCTCACGCACCAGCTCGAGCAGGTGCTGTCCGTCGGGCGACGACATCGCCTATCACCTCCCGGGAAGCGGCCGGATCGTCGCCGCGAATGTCCACCGGCCCTCGGATTTCTCAGCCTGGATGCGGTGCTCGGCGTCGAACTCGCGGCCGTCCTTGGCGACCGCCCGCAACGTGATCGGCCGGTCGAGGAGAGTCGGTCGCTCGGTGAGCAGGAACCGTGAGAATCCCAGATGGTGCGCGTCCCGCAGATGCGGCGGGATCAGGCACGTCACGTGCCGGCCCAGCACTTCCTCCCGCGTCCACCCGAAAACCTCGGAGAAGGCGTCGTTCACGTGCGTGATCCACCCGTCAGAATCGACGGCGACAACCGGTACGTTCCGCTCGGACAACAGTTCGCTGATCTTCACGCGCGATCCGCCTCTATCGTTCCGGTGCGTTCGCGGTCCCGACAATTGTCTACCCCTCGCGAGCGCCAGTCTACGCAGGCTTGCCAAGCTCCGAAGGCGTCCGTTCTCGGGTCCCCGTCAAGGCCTCCTCCTATAGACGTGACTCCAGGGGTGAAGACAGCCTGTCACCGTGGACTGCGCAGGGAGGCGCAACTTGCGCCGGGTGGGGTGCTGCCTGACGGTGGTGGTAAGATCCTCTTGTCGGGAGTCCCAATGTCGAACGATGATCGAAAACCGGCCAATCGGGAAGTGCCGGTGAACGCACCGAACTCGGGCCCGCCAGCCTGGCCCGGGCAGTCGTCTTCCGGGGTCGATCTGACACTGCTGATCTCGAATCTGAGGTTGACGCCGACCGAGCGGCTGGAGCAGAATCGAGCGGCAGCCGAGTTCGTCGACGAGCTGCGACGAGGTGTCGAGCGTGCGCGACTTCGGAAGGATTCTGCGGGCTCTGGCGGCTGAGAGTGTCGAGTACGTTCTCATCGGCGGGCTGGCGATGGTGGCCCAAGGCTCAGCCCACGTCACGATGGACGTGGACGTCTGCTACGACCGGAAGCCCGAGAACCTGGAGAGAGTTTGCCTGGCGCTGGCGACTCTCCATCCCCGATTGCGAGGCGCCCCGGAGGGACTTCCGTTTTGCCTCGACGCGCGCACGCTTGGAGCGGGCCTGAACTTTACGCTCTCCACCGACGCGGGAGATCTCGACTTGCTTGGCGAGGTCGCCGGCGTGGGTGCCTACCAGGACTTTCTTCACGATGCGATCGAGGCCGATCTCTACGGTACGATTGTGCTCATTGCCAGCATCGATTCATTGATCCTCTGCAAACAGGCCGCGGATAGACCCAAGGATCGAAACCACATCTTGGAGCTCTTGGAGCTGAGAAAACTGGCGCGCTCCTAGCTGACTCGGGGGCGAACCTCGGCAGGTGCTTTGCGCACCCAGGCCCTGGAGCGGGCGTCCAGGCCCCCGCGCCGAGACCGAGCAACTGACCGAACGCCGGAGCGGCCGCGGCCAAGGCCAACACGACGATGGGCAAGATTCGAATGGTGGTGGTCATGGTGAGTCCTTTCCCTCCCGAGGGGAGGCGGAAACACGCCCGGTGCGGTCCTCGACACGAGCGCCGCAAGAGACCGGGCGCGGGCACTTACTTGTTGACGAGCTCGTTGACGAGCGCCCCGCCGAATCCGATCCCGGTCAGCGCGTCCTTGCCGGTCAGCAGCCCGAGCGTACCGAGACCGAGAGCGGTATTGCGGATGCGAACCTTGTCGCGGTTGTGGGTGTGCCTGTGGGGCGGCCCCGACGCGCGATGTCGGTGATCCTTTGTCGTGTACCGGTATCCCGTTTCGCCCGAAACCGGGTTGAGACCGGCTTCGACAATCAGCTCAGCCGGATCGCCTGGCCGGAACACGGCACGCACCTCCTTCTGAACCGTGACGCGCTTGGAGACGTAGAAGACGAAGATCTGCCGCTTGCCACTGGCCGGGTCGACGATCACCAGCTCGTGGTTGCCGCCCGGAATGTCGCGAACGAGCAGCGGCGTGGAGCCGATCGACTCACCGTCCAGGTAGATGTTGCCGCGGACATTGCTCTGGACATCGAGGATTCCGGCCGCTTTCGCGACGCTCGGCATCAGGAGTATGACCGCCCCCAAAACGTAGAGGTATCTCACTTTCGCACCTCCTTCGTGCCCAAAATCGACACTACTTCCGTAGCCGGTAGGGCCGCACGGTTACGCAGGTCACCAATAACTCCTCCCCCACACCCGTCGTGCCCCACCGGACGCACTGATCCGTGCAGCTGCCGGTCTCCCGGACGAGAATCGAGCCTGTCCCGGGCGGACGCCATACGCGCACGCCACAAGGGGCTATACTCGAAACCCCGCCCCGTCCCCGCGCTGCCGAGATGACCTCCTTCCCCTGCCCCAGATGCCGAGCCCCGGTCGACCCCGAGCGCTCGACTGAGCGCCTTGGCTACGGCTGCGACGGATGCGGGTGGTGGGTCGCTCCCGTGCAGTGGTTCCCGGAAGACTGGGACCTCTTGCGGAAGCTGGGGACAGGCTCGATGGGCGAGGTCTTCGAGGGCCGTCACCGGCCGACGGGCCAGGTCGCGGCGCTGAAGTGCGTCGCAGACGCGCGCGCCGGCCAGCCGGCCTTCGTGGCCCGGTTCGCCGACGAGGTCCGCATCCTGGAGCGGCTGGTGCACCCGGGCGTGGTCCGGCTCATCGACGCGGGGCTCCACGAAGGCCAGCCCTGGCTTGCACTGGAGCTGGTGCGCGGCGCCTCCCTGCGCGATCGGCTGCGCGCCGGGCCCTTGCCGTCAAAAGAGGCGGTGAGTCTTGCGAGGCAGCTCGCCGAGGCGCTGGCCTACGTTCACGACCAGGGGGTCATCCACGGAGACCTCAAGCCCGAAAACGTCCTGCTCGACGAAGCCGGACGCGCCAAGATCGCCGACTTCGGACTGGCGGGCCTCGCCGAGGCGTACGCGACGGGCGTAGGCCCGATCGTGAGCGGCTTCACCGCGGCCTATGCCGCCCCCGAGCAGCTCAGGGACGCCCAGAAGAGCCAGCCGCCCGCCGACCTTTACGCGCTGGGGCGGATGCTTTTCGAGATGCTCACCGGCCGGCTTCCCGCGGGACGGGAGTCGCTCTCCGAAGCGAGGCCGGGCAGTGGCCGGCGGCTGGAGAAGCTCCTGTCCGAGCTTTTGCGGCCCGACCCGGCGGGCCGCCCCTCGTCGGCCCGGGAGGTCGCCCGCCAGCTCGCCGAGGTCACCGTCGACCTGGAGCGCATGGGACTGGCGATCGAGACCATCCCCGCCGGCGCGAGCGTGGCGCTGGACGGCACTCCGCTCGGGCCGGCCCCCACCCAGCTTCCGGGGGTGGCCGAAGGACGCCACACGGCCGTCGCCAGCGCGCCTGGGTTCCACGAACACCTGGAAGAGTTCGAGCTCGTTCCGGGGCGCACGATGACGCTGAAGCTTGCGCTGGCTCCCGTGGCCTGCCCGCACTGCGGCCAGCGGACGGCCTCCGAGGAGTCGGCGCTGGCCCACGAGGCCGCGTGCTCACGCGTGCCCCGGGTGCCATCGCAAGCGCCTCGTCGCGCCGGGAGGTCGAGCAGACACGAGGCCGCGCGGACGCAGGGAGCCGCAAAGCCGCTCGCCGCGGCCGCCTCGGAAGCGCTTGCGGCATCCGTGCTCTGGCTGGTGCGGCGGTCGGAGCGAGTTTCGGGCGTGACCGTGGTGAAGCTGGCGGCAGCTCTGGCGGCGTTGCAGCTGGCGGCGCGAGCCGCGGAGCGCTGGGAGCACGGACTGCCGCTCACCACCATCGTGGTCGCGTGGCTGGCCCTGGCCGGGTTCGTCCTGCTGGTCGACCGCGCCGGGAAGCACCCCGGCCCGCGCCGCTGATCAGAAGGTCAGCCGCAGACCGGCGCTTGCGTTGCCGTCGGAGTTGGAGCGCTCCTCGTAGCCGGCGAAGATCGTGGCGTCATCGGAGAGCTTGTAGCCCACGTTGGCTCCGAGGAACCCGGCGGTCTCGTCCTCGTCGGCGAAGACCTGAGTGAAGCTCGCGCCCGGGGCAGTCACCACGGTCGCCTGCTGGTTGGTCTTGTCGTTGACGAGGCTCTGGGCGAGACCACCGGTCAGCTCGAAGGAGAGCTTCCCGCTGCCTGCGTCGGCGGGCCACCCGAGGGATGCGCCGACCTGGGCGACCAGCCGATCCGCGTCGTATTGGCCCAGGGTGAGCCGGTCGTTGGCGCCGGATTCGCTAAAGCCGCGGACTGTCGCGTCGGAGTAGGTCAGGTCGGCTCGCGGGGCCAGCTTCAGCTTGCCGATCTCCTGGCGATAGGCGACGCCGATGCTGGCGTTGAAAGAGTCGCTCTCCGTCTTGCCCAGCGCGGCCGTGACGTCGGTGGTCGACCGGTTCGTGTTGTAGTCGTAACCGCCGAAGCCGATGCGGGCGGCGAGATCCAACCGGGAGCCGAGCCGCTTGCGCATGTAAGCGTCGACGCCCGTGCCGCGGATGTCAGCCCGGCCGAAAGTCGAGCGGACGTCGCCGTTGTTGTCGGTGACGAGCAGGCCGATGGTCAAGTCGTCGGAGACGGCCCGGTCGGCGCCGAAGTAGAAGTCCACGCTGTTGATGTCGGCCAGGTCGGCGGCGTCGGCCCGTCGCCGCATCCAGCCCGAGAAGAAGGACCAGGTGTCGGAGTCGACGTCGGAGCGCGGAACCGACAGCGCGCTGACCCGGTCGTGGAGCAGGTTGGTAACGCCGAGGTCGTTGGTGAAGGTGTAGTCCGCCATCGCCCCGTAGAACTGCGGCGTGAAGCGAGCCAGATTGAGGGGCGAGTTGCCGTGGGCGATCACCAGTTGCCGGGCCAGGAAGCCCGGAGCGGCGGCCGTGTTGATCTGATTCTGGCCGACGAAGCTGGTCGCGTGATCGAAGACCGCGGTGGCCGCCCGCCTCTGGTTCGGCGTGGCGCCGAGGTCGGCAAAGGTGCTGGTAGAGCCGTTGAGTCCCGTGGCCACGAGCTGGCCGGTGGCCTGGTCGAAGACCGTCGCTGCGTTGACCACCGCCGCACCCGCGCCCGCGGCGCCGTCCGCGTCGAACCGCACGGACCCGAAGGCCCCGGAGACCGGCTTCTCTGTCCCCGTCGCGCTCGCGATCACCTGATAGATGTTTCCGCGCGCGGGCTGGACGTTGTTGAACGTCTGCACCACGAGGTTGGCCGTCGGGTTGACCGTCACGGTGCCGCCGACGCGGACCTGGTCGTGGCCGGAGGTCGGTGTCGGGGTCGTCGTCTCGAGCTCGGCCTCGAGCGTGCCGGATTCGGTGTAGTTGCCGCCGATGGTGGTCAGTCCCGGCGAATTGCCGGGCGCCAGCGTCCCGTTGTTCACGAAGTCGCCGGTGAAGGTGAGCGTTCCCATCGTCACCGCGCCGTCCCGGTTGGTGAACTTGCCGCCCGCGGTGTCGATCGTCCCGTCGCCGGTCAGCGTGCGGTAGAGCAGCGTGGCGTCGTCCGGCAGGGTCAGGTTCCCTTCAGCCGTGAACGTTTCGGAGTTGGTCACGCTCCCGGCAACCATGTTGACCGTCGCGCCGGGGGCTACCCGCACGTCGTCCGTCTGGAGCGTCCCGGTCACGTTCAGCTCGCCCTCGAGAACGTCGGTCGTGCCGGTGTACGTGCTATTCCCTGCCAGGGTGAGCGTTCCGGCGCCTCGCTTGATGAGACTGGCGCCTGTGCCGCCGCCGATGCCGCCGTCGGCGATGTCGCCGGAGAAGATCGAGTCGGCGGCCTGATTGATGGTCAGCGTGTTGGAGCCCAGGCTGAGCCGCCCGGCGCCGGAGAGATCCCCGATGGACATGTCGCCGACCTGCGAGAGATCTTGACCTCGACGACGCCGTTGGGGTCGAACGAACCCGAGCTGACGATCGCCTGCGTATCCGGGTCGCGGCGACGGCCCAGCGCCAGCGTGCCGGCGTTGACCGTCGTGCCACCGCTGTAGAGATTGGCGTTGGTCAAGGTAAGGGTCCCCAGGCCGTTCTTGGTCAGGCTCGCACCCGTTCCACCGCCGATCCCACCGTCGGCCAGAACGCCCGAGAAGGTGGTGTTGCCGGCCTCGTTCACCGAGAGGTTGTTCGCGCCCATCCGGATGCTGCCGTCGCCCGAGAGATCGCCGATCGCCTGGCTGCCGGTCTGGGAGAAGTCGAAGGTAGCGCCGTTGGCCACGCTGACGGTCCCGTTTGCGTTCAGCCGGCCGCTCGAGGCGGTGCCGTCCCGGGCCAGCGCCAGCGTTCCCGCGTTGATCGCCGTACCTCCCGAGTAGGTGTTCACGTCCGTAAGCGTCAGCACGCCCGAGCCGTTCTTGACGAGCGACGCGCCGCTCCCGCCGCCGATACCGCCGTCCGAAAGCACACCGGAGAAAGTGCTGGCCCCGGCCTGGTTGATCGTGTAGACGTTTCCGCCCATCTTGACCGAGCCGTCGCCCGCCAGCGCTCCGGTCGCCTGGTTGCCCGCCTGCGAGAAGTCGAAAGTTGCGCCGCTCTTGACGGTGACCACTCCACTGGCGTGGAGGCTACCGGTGCTCTTGGTGCCATCCCGGGCCAGCGCCAGGGTACCGGCGTTGATCGTGGTGCCGTTCGTGTAGGTGTTGGCGTCGGAGAGCGTCAGCGTGCCCGCGCCGTTTTTCACCAGGCTCGCCTTCGACCCGCCTCCGATGCCGCCCTCGGAGAGGACGCCGGAGAACGTGCTGGCGCCGGC
Source organism: Candidatus Wallbacteria bacterium (assembly GCA_016213845.1). Lineage (GTDB taxonomy): Bacteria > Muiribacteriota > UBA6191 > JACPRK01 > JACPRK01 > JACPRK01. The sequence continues at coordinate 43,374 of JACQZN010000051.1, read as the reverse complement.
CTGGTTGATCGTGAGGACGTTTCCGCCCATCTTGACCGAGCCATCGCCCGAAAGGTCACCAATCGACTGATTGCCTGCCTGCGAGTGATCGAAAGTGGCGCCGGCCTTGACGCTCACGACGCCGTTGGCGTTGAGGCGGCCGGTGGTGTTGGAACCGTCCCGGGCCAGAGCCAGCGTGCCGGCGTTGATCGTCGTCCCGCCCTCGTAGGTATTGGCGTCGGTCAGCGTGAGCCGGCCGGCCCCGTTCTTGATCACGGCCGCGTTCGTACCGGCGCCGATGCCGCCCGACGAGAGCACGCCCGAGAAGCTGCTGTTCCCCGCCTGGTTGATGGTCAGGACGTTGCCGCCCATCTTGACCGAACCGTCGCCCGAGAGGTCGCCGATGGACTGATTGCCGGCCTGCGAGTGATCGAAGATTGCGCCGCCCTTGATGTCGACCGCTCCGTTGGCGAAAAGGCTGCCGGTGCTGGTGGAGCCATCCCGGGCCAGCGCCAGGGTGCCCGAGTTGATGGTCGTGCCCTTCGTGTAGCTGTTGGAATCGGTCAGGGTCAGCGTGCCGGCCCCGTTCTTGACGAGGCTGGCGCCCGTGCCGGCCTCGATGCCGCCGTCGGAGAGCACGCCAGAGAAGGTGCTCGCGCCCGCCTGGTTGATGGTGAGGACGTTGCCGCCCATCTTGACCGAGCCGTCTCCCGAGAGGTCGCCGATCGCCTGGTTGCCGCCCTGCGAAATGTCGAAGGTCGCGCCACCGGAGACGTCGACGACGCCGTTGGCGTTCAGGCTGCCGGTGCTGAGAACGTCCTTCCCTGGCGCGAACTCGCGAGCGATGGCCAGCGTGCCTGCCGTGACGGACGTGCCGTTCTCGTAGGTGTTGGGGCCCGAAAGCGTCAGCGTGCCGACGCCGTTCTTCACGAGGCTGGCGCCTGTGCCGCCGCCGAAGCCACCCGAGGACAGCACGCCGGAGAAGGTGCTGTTGCCCGCCTGGTTGATGGTGAGAACGAATCCGCCCATCTTGACGGAACCGCCGCCCGACAGGTCACCGATGGACTCGTTGGCCGCCTGTGAGATGTCGAAGATCGCGCCCGTCTTGACGTTCACGATGCCGTTGGAGTTCAGCCTCCCCGTACTCGTGGCGCCGTCCCGGGCCAGCGCCAGCGCGCCGGCGTTGATCGTCGTGCCATTCTCGTAGGTGTTGGCGTCGGTCAGCGTCAGCACGCCCGCCCCGTTCTTGACGAGGCTGGCGCCCGTGCCTCCCCCGAGCCCGCCGGAGGAGAGCACGCCGGAAAAGGTGCTCGCGCCGGCCTGGTTCACAGTCAGGGTATTGCTACCCATCTTGATCGAACCGTCGCCCGAGAGGTCACCGATCGCCTGGCTGTCCGCCTGGGAGATGTCGATGGTGGCGCCGCTGGCGACATTCACGACGCCGTTGGCGTCGAGGCTGCCGCTGCTATCGGTGCCGTTCCGGGTCATGGCTATGGTCCCGGCATTGACCGTGGTGCCGGCGGTGTACGTGTTGGCGTTGGAGAGCGTGAGCGTGCCGGTGCCGTTCTTGACGACGCTGGCGCCCGTGCCGCCGCCGATGCCGCCGTCTGCGATCACGCCGGAGAAGGTCGTGTTGCCCGCCTGGTTGACGGTCAGGTTGTTGCCGCCGAGCTTCACGGAACCGCCGCCCGAAAGGTTGCCGATCGACTGGTCGCCGGCCTGCGAGGTATCCAGCGTTGCCCCGCCCGCAACATTCACGATCCCGTTGGAGTTGAGGCTGCCCGTGCTCGTCGGGCCATTGGTGGCCAGGGCGACGGTGCCCTCGTTGATGGTGGTGCCGCCCGAGTAGGTGTTGGCATTGGAGAGAGTCAGCGTGCCCGAGCCGTTCTTGACGACCTTGGAACCGCTCCCGCCACCGATGCCGCCGTCGGCGATCACTCCGGAGAAGGTCGTGGCGCCGGTCTGGTTGACCGTGAGGGTGTTGGCTCCGATGTTGACGCTGCCGCCACCCGACAGATCGCCGATGGCCTGGTTGCCCGCCTGGGAGGTGTCGAAGGTGGCCCCGCCGGCGACGTTGACGGTGCCGTTGGCGCTGAGGCGGCCCGTGCTGGTGTTGCCGTTGCGGGCCAGCACGAGCGTGCCCGCGTTGAGCGTCGTGCCGCCGGTGTAGGTGTTCGAGTTGGTCAGGGTGAGCGTGCCCGCGCCGTTCTTGATCAGCTTCGACCCGGTGCCGCCGCCAATGCCGCCATCGGCGAGTACGCCGGAAAACGTCGTCGCGCCGGCCTGGTTCACGGTCAGGGTGTTGCCGCCGAGGTTGACGCTGCCGCCGCCGGAGAGATCGCCGATGGCCTGGTCTCCGGCCTGGGAGGTGTCGAACGTCGCGCCGCCGCCCACGTTGACGACGCCGTTGGCGTTGAGACTGCCGGTGGTCAGCACTTCCTTGGTGTCCGGGTTGAGACGCCGCGCGAGCACGAGGCTGCCGGCATTGACGGTGGTACCGCCGGCGTAGGTATTGGCATTCGTGAGGATGAGCCTCCCGGTGTGCGTCGAGTCGCCCACGGTGAGGGCTCCGTTGGAGAGCACCCCGTTCAATACGGCCGAGTCGACGTTGGCCTTGATGGCCCGGTCGGGATCGGCGAGGTTGGCGTCGACCATGACGGTCCGGTTGCCGCCGTTGAGGTTGATGTTGTTCTCCAGGAAGACCCGGGAATCAGCGGTCGGGGAGCCAAAGATGAGCTTGTGGGTGTCCGCCACGAAGCTGCCGGAGTTCCAGGTCAAGTCCGCGCCGTTCGAAAGGCGCACCGTGAGGTCGCCGCCCCGCGCCGCGAATCCGCCGTCGCCCGCCCAGCGGACCTGCCGGCTTCCGGTGCCGGTGAAGCGGCTGAAGTTGCCGTTGGACTGCAGCACACCGCCATCGAAGTTGATGTGGCTGTCGAAGTGAATGCCCTCCTTGTCCTGAGCCTGCAAGGTGCCCCCGGCGATCCGCGTCTCCCCCGAGTACGTGTTGGTTCCGCCGAAGATGACCAGGCCGCTGGCGACAGTCAGGCCGGCGCCGCGCCCAGAGGGAATGCGCGAGGTGATGCTCGAGCGGCTGTCGTCGGCGATCGAAGAGCCGGTCGGGCTTCCGGTGAACCGGATCGTTCGACCCGCTCCGGGATCGAGCGTGACGGTGGAGCCCGTCATCATGAACAGGTCCGCGCCGGCCGTGTTGCCGGCTGCGCCGGCGATGACCTTTGCGCCGGCCGCCTGGCCCTCGCCGCCCAGGGTTCCGTTGCCATCGAAGAGGACATCGCCCTGAATGGTCAAGGTTCCGCCGTTGCGGACAAAGAGGGCCCCGCCGAAAGCGTCGCCTCCATTTCCGCCGAGCGCGAAATCCTCGACGCCCTGACCGCCTTCGCCAGTCCCCCCGCCAAAGCCGCCGGCTCCGCCTTCTCCCCCGGCACCCGTCTCTTCAGCGTTGCTCGAAAGGAAAGTTCCATTATCTCCCGCGGCACCGCCTTCGCCCCCCTGTCCGCCGCCAGCGCCGAAGCCGCCAAGACCGCCTGTCCCGCCCGCGCCGCCGGCGCCGCCCTTGGCGCCCGACAACAGCGAAGAGTCACCGCCCGCCCCGCCATCGCCGCCCGCCCCGCCGCCGTATCCGAACGAACCCCGCCCGCCGCGACCTGCGTTGCCTCCGGTGCCACCGACTCCCGACGAACCGTCACTGTAAGCGGTCACGGTCACAGCGATCTGGTAGGCCGTATCCGAGATGAGTTTCAGCGTGTCCTGCGTCACGTCGGCTCCAGCCTTCTTCCCCGACATCGTGGCAAACTCTGCCGAGATTGCCGACATGGCGGCGGGAAGTCCCGAAGCAACCGGACCGCCTGCGTTGGCCTGAGCACCCGCGGCCACCGCAGCGGAGGCGAAACTGCCGGAAAGCGCTGAGAGGAGCGCAGCCTCGCTCCCGTCCTTGCCGATGGTGTACGCATCGTGGATGACTTCGAATATCGCTCTGAGGCCTTCGGCCGTGATCGCCGAGCCTTCGCCCGCGTCGCCGCCGTCGCCGCCTTTGCCGCCAGCACCGACAGTGGGATTGACCGGCGCACCCGGAATGGGCAGGCCAGGAACGACTTCCCCGGGATTGGAACCCGCGAAGCCGTTGGCGCCGTCCACTCCGTCCCCGCCGTTGGTGAACGCGCTTCCGAAGGGGGGTTTGCTGCCCTCTCTGCCCGCCAGACCCTGAATGCTGCTATCGAACCGGCCGTTGAGTGACCCGCCGACTTCGCCCACGCCACCGGCGCCGCCGGTGGAGAAGTTGTTCGTGAAGTTGACGTTGCGCACCGTGACCGAGGCGCCCTGGTTGACGAAGACGGCCCCGCCCAGGCCGGCGCCACCGCCGCTCCCGCTGCCGCCCACGCTGTTGTAGTTCTGCAGCGTTCCGTTCTGGATGGTCAGGTTGCCGCCTTGCACGAAGTAGCCGCCCTGGCCACCCCCGTCTTGGCGGGCGTTCCCCAGATTCACGGTGCTGCTTCCCGAGGTGATGATCGGCGGTGGTTCGGCCCACGCGCCGGTTGGCGTCGCCAGCAGTGCCAGCGCGGCCAGGAGGCAGCGGTTACGAAGGACCGCGGAGCGCAGTCCGGAGGACACACCGAGGGAAGAATGCGCGAGAATCATATCTGCCGGGACCATCCCTTTCGTGCCGAGTTCGGCGGGGCTCGTCGTGTCGGGTTGAACAACTTCGGCTTGTCGGTCGGCGTGACAAACCTGGAGGCCGTCCGCACCACGCCAGGCGGCCTCGGTGAGCTTCCGGGGGGGGCGCACACGGATTGCGCCACGCGGGTTACCACTCCCTCCGAAGAGCCGCGCAGGGTAACAACACTTGTCGGCGATCTCAAGAGTTTCATGTCGGGATGGACGCAGTGACAAAAGTGGTAGATGCGGTATCACGAGCGCCATTCCGGGTGTTCGGAGCCCGAGTTCCCCGGGCAGAGTTCATCTAGCGATCGCACGAAATCAGCCGAAATCGACCAAGACTTGTGCCTCCATCCGGCGGCCCCCCTTTTCACCCCCAAATCGATTGACAGGGCCGCACGCTATCGGCAGACTCCGGGAGGACTTCGAGGGCACAATTCCATGCTTCGCGGGGGGCCGCGGGAGCCGGAGTCCTTCCCCGGACTGAGGACATTGGTCCGGCCGCTCAGAGGTGAACGAAATGACGTGGTCGGTTCGTGCGTTGGGTAGCCCAAGAGCTCGTCTGCTCGTTTGGCAGTGCGGGCGACGGCTCGCGCTGGCGCTGGCCGTCGTCGCGGGGACGCTCCTTCTGGCTCCGTCGGAGGCGTATGCCACGATCAGCGTGAGCGTGACCGCCACCGGGGCGGCCCGCAGACAAGAGGCTCACCTGCCCACGGTGGAACCCTCGACGATAACCGTCCGGGTGACGAGCGACGACGTGCTCTCGTCGCTCCAGGTCCACGCCATTGCACTGGCCTTCACGGCCGGCGGGACGAACGTCGATTCCCAGTTCACCGTGACCGGTCCCTCGCCTTCAGTGCCCTCCACGCTGCCGCTCGTCACGTTGTTCCCGGAGTCCCGAGTGTTCGAGTATCGGGTGACCCCCAAGCCGGGGGCCACGCTCTACAGCTCGATCGATCTCAAGGCCACGGTGCTGGCAACGATGACGGGTCTGGTGGTGATTTCGGTCCCCCTCCTCCTGGAAGAGACCACCAGCTTCACGGTGACGCCGGGCGCCGAACGGGTGCTGGGCGCTAATGGGTACTTCGAGAGCAAGAAGCTGCGAGAAGGGTTGAACGGAGCCACCGACGCCTGGACCGACGGCACGAAGTTGGTAGTTGCCGACAGGACCAACAATCGAGTCCTCATCTGGACGAGCTTTCCCGCGACCAATGGGACGACGCCCGACATCGTCCTGGGCCAGGCAAGCTTCGGAAGCATCCAGGCCCTGGACCCGCCCAGCGCCGCCAGCCTGAACAGACCGGGCGGAGTGTCTTCGGACGGGACGAGGCTTGCGGTAGCGGACACTGGAAACAACCGCGTCATGTTGTGGACGAGTTTCCCGGCGCGGAGCGGTCAGCCTGCGGACCTTGTCCTGGGCCAGCCTAGCGCCGTCGCAGGCACGGGGAACAACGGTGGGATCAGCGGCGCTTCCACGACTTCGCCGGCGGCCGTTTACGTCGATTCGAACCGGCTTGCCGTCGCCGACGAGGGCAACAACCGCGTGCTGATCTGGACCACCCTGCCGGCCTCGACGGGGCAGTCGGCCGATCTCATCCTCGGCCAGCCGAACGCCACAACGAACACTGCCAATTCCGGGGGGCTGGATCTCGCGCGCATGGATCGTCCCCGTGGGGTCAGCATCAACGGCTCGCGGCTGGCCGTGACCGACTCGGGGAACAACCGGGTGCTGGTCTGGACGACGTTCCCGTCCACCACGGCCCAGGCAGCGGACCTCGTGCTGGGACAACCCAGCGCCTTGACGAACACGGCCAACAACGGCGGCGTCGGTCCAGCTGCGATGAAGTCTCCAGGGCGTGTCTCCCTGGACGGCAGCCGCCTGGCTGTCGCCGACACCGACAATCACCGGGTCCTGATCTGGACCACCTTCCCGGCTTCCACGGGCCAGGCAGCGGATCTCGTGGTCGGCCAGCCGAGCGCTCTGTCGAGCACCTCGAACGTCGGCAGCGCCAGCGCCACCACTCTGACCTCGCCCGCGGGGGTCATGAGCGATGGCACCCGGCTGCTTGTAGCGGACACGAACCAGAGTCGCATCCTGATCTGGACGGCCTTTCCGACCCAGACGGGGCAGGCGGCCGACCGAGTGCTGGGTCAGAAGGACTTCAAGTCCGGCGTAGCCAACGACGCGGGGACCGGCCTGGATGCCATGGCATCGCCTGCTGGAATCTCTGCCGCGGGCAATCGTGTCGTGGTCGCGGACTTCGCCTACAACCGCGTCCAGGTCTGGGAGCGCCACCCCACCAGGGACGGCCAGCCGGCCGACCTCACCCTGGGGCAGCCGACCGACCGTGGGACACAGGGCAACGACGGCGGCCTGAGGTCGAACCGGATGCTTGCGCCCATCGGTATCAGCACGGACGGCACGCGCCTGGCTGTTGCCGATCAACTCAACAACCGCGTCCTGGTCTGGAGAAGCTTCCCGACGGCGACCGGCCAGCCTCCCGACCTAATTCTCGGCCAGCCCGACGGTCTAACGGGCACGGCCAATTCCGGAGGCCTGAGCGCCGCCACTGTGAACGGTCCGCGCGGTGTGGCGGTGGAGGCGGATCGCCTGGCCGTCGCCGACTCGGGCAACAATCGAGTGCTGGTTTGGACGAGCTTCCCGACGCAGACGGGGCAGCCGGCCGATCTGGTGCTCGGCCAGCCTGACGCCCTGACCAACACGGCCAATGCCGGTGGCATCACGGCGGGCCGGATGTCGAATCCGGCAGACGTCGCCATCGACGGGACACGGCTGGCGGTGGCGGATTCCGGCAACAACCGGGTCCTGATCTGGACTGCCTTCCCGACTGCCGGCGGGCAGGCCGCAGACCTGGTCCTGGGCCAGCCGAACGACCTCGCCGGCGCCTCGAACAACGGCGGTATCCGCAGTGGCATGTACTCCCCGACGGGCGTGTCGATGGACGGGCCGAGACTGGCAGTGGCCGACATGTCCAACAGCCGTGTCCTGATCTGGAAGACATTCCCGACAGCGACGGGGCAACTGCCATCCGGGGTGATCGGCGCGCGGGCGCTGGATGAGACCGGTACATCGGCATTGCCGGACCCGTTCAACACGGTCGGCTCGCTGAAGATGGGAGTCGACTGGGACGGGGACCTTCTCTGGGTGTCCAGCCCTGCGGCTGGAGAACGTGTCCTGGCGTTCGATACTGAAGTCGACTTCTTGCGGGCAACCCTGGACTTCAGCAGGAGCACGCGGCTGTACAAGGAAGAGCCGGTGTCGATGACTGCGAGCTTCTCGCGTCCACTTGCCGGCACACCCCTGATCTCGATTGCGGGCGGCGAGCCCGGCTCCCCGGCCAACGATGTCGACCCGGTGGCGATGACCGCCACGACCGACTCCCGGACCTTCACCTTCAGCCGCAACATCGTGCCGGGCGACGACGGGACCTTCACGGTCACATTGACCGCCCAAGACACGTCTTCCAACCCGCTCCCCTCGCAGGCGGCGCTCAACACGTTCACCGTAGACACCACGCCGCCCGGTGTGACGCTCACCTATGGCGACGGCTCGCCGCCCTTCGGCGCAGGAGCGCTCGCGATCGCCGTGACCTTCTCGGAGCCCATCGTCTCCAGTCCCACGATCGCCATCGACGCTCCGGGCACCGCCAATGACGTCACCCGAACGGCGCTGTCGCCGACGGCCGATGCGAAAATCTGGAACTACGCCGCTGTCGTCGCGCCCGGAAGCGACAACGACGGCGTGGCCACCGTCACGATCGCCGGCGGCGCCGATTCGGCCGGCAACGACAACGACCCGGCTTCGAACTCGACCTTCGCGATCGATACGACCGCGCCGACCGTGGCCCTCGCCTACAGCAAGAACACGGCGCAGGTGGGACCCGGAACGCTGGTCATCACGGCGACTTTCAGTGAACCGCTCGCGTCGACGCCGACGATCGGGCTGGCCGCTCCCGGGGCGACGAATGATGTCTCGAGCGCCGAGCTCGAACGCACGGCCGACCCCCTGGTCTGGTTCTACGACGCCGCGATCGTGGCCGGAACCGGTAACGACGGGCTCGCCACCGTGGCCGTCGGCAATGCCCTGGACGCGGCGGGAAACGTGAACGGGCCCCCTTCCAACGCGACGTTCACGATCGACGTGACAGGTCCCACCGTTGGGCTCTCTTTCAGCCGGGCCGCAGGGCCGATCGGGGTGGGGCCGCTCACGATCACGGCGACCTTCGGCGAACCGCTCGACACGACGCCGACGCTGGCGATCCAGGCCCCGGGCAGCGTGAACGACCTGGACACGACCCTGCTTACGGCCACGGCTGATCCGAAGGTCTGGACCCTGGCGATCGCGATCCTGTCGGGCACGGACACGGACGGCGCGGCGACCATGACCGTCGCCGGCGTCGACATCGCGGGCAACCCGAGCCAACCCGCCGGCAGCTCAGGCTTCGAGGTCGACGCGACCGCTCCAGCGGCCGACCTCACCTACAGCCGCGACCCGGCCACCGTGACCGCAGGGCAGCTCAGGATCACGGCCACCTTCGACGAGCCGCTCACCACGGCCCCGACCCTGGCGATCGCCGCGCCAGGCACGGAAAACGACGTCTCGGCCACGGAGATGACTCCGACCGGCGACCCGAAGGTCTGGGTCTTCGTGGCGACAATCGTGAAGGGCACAGGCAATGACGGGGACGCCTTCGTGACGATCGCAGGCGGCACCGACGCGGCCGGCAATCCGAATCGTCCCGCGACGCACGGCTCCATCACGCTCAAGACCTCGATCCCAAGTGTCGAGCTGGCCTACAGCAGAAACCCGGCTGCGGTCGGCCTGGGCACCCTGGCCATCACGGCTACCTTCACCGAGCCGATCCTGACCGTGCCGAACCTGTCGATCGCGGCCCCAGGCTCGGTCAACGACGCGACTGGCGTGGCGATGACGGCGACCGCCGACGCAAGGCGCTGGGTTCACGTCGCGACCATCGCCCCCGGCGAAGGAGCCGACGGCCCGGCGCTCGTCTCCATCTCCAACGGACGAGGCGAGGGCGGACTGGAGAACTCGCCCGCGCTGAACGCCGCGTTCACGATCGACGCCACGGCGCCGACGGTGGCGCTCACCACATCGAAGCCTGCTGAAGCCGTCGGGCCCGGCGCCCTCACGATCACGGCCGCGTTCAGCGAGCCGCTCGCAGCGACCCCCACGCTCGCGATTTCGGCGCCCGGAAGTGCCAACGACGCCGCAAGCGCCATGAACCCGACGGGCGACGCGAAGGTCTGGACCTACCTGGCGATGATCGTCGCTGGTAGCGCCAACGACGGCCAGGCCACCGTCGCCCTCACGGCCACGGACGCAGCAGGCAACCTGGCCGCGGACGCGCCGAACTCCTCGTTCACCATCGACACGACCGGGCCGGCCGTGACGCTCTCCTACAGCAAGAACCCCTTGGCCGTCGGTCCGGGCAGCCTCGCGATCACGGCGAGCTTCGACGAAGCCTTGGCCTCGACGCCCACCCTGGCCATCGCGGCGCCCGGCAGCGCCAACGACGTGACGGCAACAGCGATGAGCCCGACCGCCGATGGAAGAGTCTGGACGCACGTCGCAACGATAGCGCCGGGAAACCAGGGCGACGGACTTGCCCAGGTGACGATCGCCGGCGCCACCGATCTCGCGGGCAACCAGAACCAGCCCGCCAGCCAGGCCACGTTCACGATCGGCGCGACGCCTCCAAGCGTGACGATGACCTACAGCCAGAACAGTGCGGCCGTGCGGCCGGGTCCCCTGGGGCTGACGGCCACCTTCAGCGCGCCACTGGCCACGACCCCGACGATCGCGATCGAGGCACCGGGCTCTGCCAGCGACCTGACCGCGACCGCGATGACATCAACCGCGGACGCCAGAGTCTGGACGCACACCGCAACCCTTGCCTCCGGTGGCGGAGCGGATGGGCTCGCCGTCGTGGCCATCGCCAACGGCCGCACCCAGGCCGGCGTCGAAAACCTGGCCGCCGAAAACGCCACCTTCACGATCGACGGGACGCCGCCTGCCGTGGCCCTCACCTACTCGAAGCCGGTGACCGCCGTCGGGCCAGGCGCGCTCGCGATTACCGCCACCTTCAACGAAGCCGTGACGACGACGCCCACGATCGCTGTCGCGGCCCAGGGCACTGCGAACGATTTCTCCGCAACGGCCCTGACCGGGACCGACGATCCGAAAGTCTGGACGTTCTCAGCCGTGATCGCCGCTGCAGCCGGGAGCGACGGTCTGGCGATCGTCGCGATTGCGGGCGGCTCCGACCTGGCGGGCAACGAGAACCAACCCGCCAGCAATGCCGAGCTCACCTTGGACGTGACGCGTCCCCAGGTGAGCCTCACGTACAGTCAAAGCGTGTCGGCCGTGACCTCCGGCAAGCTCGCAATCACCGCGAGCTTCTCGGAGCCGATCGCCTCGACGCCAACGCTGCTGGTCGACGCACCCGGCAGCTCCAACGATGTTCCGGGCGCTGCGATGACCTCCACCGGGAATCCCAGGGTCTGGAGCCACTCGACTCTCATCCGGCAACGCAGCGGGCTGGAGGGTCTCGCAACCGCATCCATCGTGAACGGCAAAGACGCAGCCGGCAACGAGAACCTGCCGGCAGTCGGCGGCCGCTTCTTCGTCGCACCCGAGACCTCGCCGCTCACGCCCAACCAGCCGCCGGTCGCCCGCATCCGGCCCCAGACGCTGGCCGGCGGTCCGCGTCTGCTTTCGATGGACGGACTCTCCTCCACCGACCCCGAGGGCGGGGCACTCACGTTCGCCTGGACGCTGGAGGAACGGCCCGCCGGCGCAGCGGGATTCGCCTCGGATCGAGCCACCATCGAGTATCCGGCTCGCCTGCCGGGAAGTTATCGCTTCAACCTGTCGGTGTTCGACTCCGGCCTGCTCGCCGCCTCCCAGTCGACGACCTTCACGGTCGGGAACGTGGCGCCGGTGGCAGCCGTACGGGAGCTAGCGGACATCGTTCTCGGGCGTGACGCCAGGACGACTGTACGGCTCGACGCCAGCGGATCGTTCGACGACAATGGTTCGTCGCTCACCTACCGGTGGACGATCGAGGAAGCGCCGGATCGTGCGGCCGGGCAGTCGGCGCCCACGACGCTGGCGGCGCTTTCGAACGACACTTCGGCACAGACCGAGCTCTCGTTTGCGAACACTTCCCGCTCGGGCACCGGCTCGTCTCTGCTTGCAGCCGGAGCGTACGTCGTCCGCCTGACCGTCTCGGATGGCGTGGAGACGAGCTCGGTCACCCAAAGGATTCGTGCCATCGATCCACTCTTCTTGCTCCCCGTGGCAGACGCCGGACCCGACCGGTCGATCCGCGTGACCTTCAGGACGGACGGTTCGCCGGAGCCGACGATCCCTGGCCTGTTGCCAAGCGCCGGATCGTCACCCGTTTCGACCGACCGGGTGACGCTGGACGGCCGGGAGAGTTGCGACCCTGCAAAGCGATCGATCACCTACACTTGGAGCGTCAGAACAGCACCTGCGGGTTCTGCTGTCACCGCACTTTCGAACGGCAACTCCGCCTTTCCGTCATTCAAGCCCGATCGCGCCGGTCGTTACCGGTTCCGTTTGACGGTGTCCAACGGCCTGGCCGCCTCGGCACCCGACGAGGTCGACGTGCTGATCCGCTCCGGGAACGAGCCGCCCGTGGCATCGCCGCGAAGCGAGGACCTGGCGCGCGTTCGCCGCTCATCACTCGCGAACCCGGTTCTGGCCTTCAACGTGGGAGATCGCATCGTGCTCGACGCGACCGATTCGAGCGACCCCGACCCGGCCGATCGAGGCCAGCTCAGGTACCAGTGGACCCAGACGGAGGGAAGTCGGACTTCGCTGGAACCGGTGTCGACTGCGCCCGTGGTCTCGTTCGCCCCGGTCGGAATCGGACGAGCGAGCTTCGAACTGACGGTGACGGACCCTCAGGGAGAGACGGATTCCCGCCCCGTCGGCGTGGTCGTGCTCCCGGCCGGCACCCAGGTCACCGACGGCGGCGTGCCGCTGGTATCGGTGGTGGCGAGCGCGAGCACCACGACGGCGACGGGCGGCGACTTCCCGCCGGAAGGCATATCGCTAGCCAGGCCGCGGTCGCTGCGCGTGGCAATTGCGTCCTCACCGCCCTCGCTGGTGGTGACGCTCTCGGCCTCGGTAACGCGGACGGCCACGACAGTCGATCGCCTCGACTTCGTCTGGCGCCAGGTCGCGGGTCCCACCGTGGTCCTGACGAACCCGGGCGAGAGTCGGACGGCAAGTCGGACCTCCGTGACCTCCTTTGCACCGACGACCTCCCGCATCCACGAGTTCGAGCTCTCGGTCTTCCCGCTCGATCCGGTGGGGTCGCGGACGGAGCTGGTCGCCAGACGGCGGATCCGGGTCGTGGTCGATTCTCCCGATTCGACGGTTCCCGAGGCAGCCGGCTCGGTGACGCCGGCGGCGCTCACGTCCGGCGTGACGACGGCCGAACGAACCATCACGCTGGACGCCACGAGCTCGCGGCTGGTCGGCGTCCTGGCGCAGAGCGGCCGGAAGCTGGCCTACAACTGGCGCCAGCTCGCAGGCCCCGAGGGCCAGTTCGAGAACCCGTTCTCCGCGCGCACGCAGTTCGTGGCGCCGCTGCCAAGGTCGACGGGTCCCGAGACCTTCCTCTTCGAGCTGACGGTCGACGTCACACCGCCGGGCGACCGCAGTGAGCCGATCTACTTCGCGGTGGAGCAGGCATCGAGCTCCGGCAGCAGCGTACCGGGCTCGAGCTCCGGCTCGCTCAGCGGCGGCGGGGGCGGCGGGGGCGGCTGCGGCCTGGCGCGGGCCAGCGGTGGAGCCGGCCCAGGCTGGCTCGACCTCCTCTGGTATCTCTTGCCGCTCGCCTATCTGCGCCGGCCAAGCCCGATGCGGCGCTGATCAGTCCCCTCGGAGCCAATTCGCCAGCGGCTGCCACGAGTCGGGCGCGAACGCGACGGCCAGGACCTCGAGCTCGCGGCTGGCGTAATCTCGCTGCGTCTGGCGCTCCAGGATCCGCCCGGCGACGGGAGACTGGCCAGCATCGAAGACCAGCTCGAGCCGATCTTCCGTCAGCTCGCCCGGTTTGATCGTCAGCGTCACCTCTCCCTCGCCGGCTTCGGTCACGATGGCGGGGACGGCTCTGGAACCGCCCGACGGATGGCACGTCACGCGCCTGGGCTGAGTCAATCGGACCCTGGCGGCGGGCTCCTCCACGACCGCCTCGAAGGTCCGCTCATGGCCATGCGGCTCGCCGGGCAGGATTGTGGCGGTCGGCCGTACCGGCACCTTGCCTTGCACGCGGGCGTAGGTCTGCTCGTCCATCAGCACCTGGCCCATCTGCAGGTAAGCCTCGGCGTTGGCGACCCAGTTCACGGGCTGGCCCAGCACGGTGTAATCCATCCTCGAGGGGACGCCCAGCCCGCAGGCGATGGCCACGCCTGTGGCCACGGCGACGGCCACCTCGATCTCGGGCTGGCCGCCAGCGCGGCGCGTCCGGTTGAACGAGTCGACCGCGCGGCGGATCGCCAGCGCCGACGTCACGGCGGAAACGGCGTCAGTGGACCTTTTGACGGGATTACCCCAGACCGCCGTCACGGCCAGCACCAGGAAGCGGTCCAGCGTCCCTTCGGCCTTGAAGATCTCGCCGACGATGAGCCAGAGGCAGTCGTTGAGAGCCTTGACGGTCTCCTGCGGCGGCAGTTGCGCAAATGCAGGCGCCGGCCGCAGAGACGCGAGCAGCACCGTGATCGGGCGATACTGGCCGCCCGGCTCCCAGGCGATGCGGCGCTCCGCGACCTCTGGGACGAGCGGCGCCGGCAAGTACCTCGCCAGCTGAGCTCGCGTCAAGAGCTCCTGCTCCCGGCGCTGGGTTTGCCGGGTACCCGCCAGCGCGGTGGCCCCGACGACTGCGAGTGCGCCGAAGAGCGCTTGCTCCTCGATGGAGAACGGCGTCTGGCGACGCGTGCGGTCCGCGTAGAGAACGCCCAGCCGCTCGCCGCGGCAGACGAGCACGCAAGCCAGGGCCGATTTGGTCTGGCTCTCGAGCACGCTCCCCGAGCCGGCCATCGAGGGCTCCTCGGGCAGGTTCTTCACCAGGAACGGGCCGTCCGAATCGAGGACTCTTCTGAGCAGCGTCGAGCTGACCCGGAACTCGGCCATGGACTGCCCGGAGGCGGCATCCGCAAGCCACGACGCGTCCAGCCTGAGCGGCAGCGGGGGCTTCTCGGTGATGGCGCCGTACAGACAGAAGACCGCAGACCGATCGGCGTCGAACAGCGACCCGGCCGTTCGACAGAGCTCCTGCAAGAGCTCGAGCTCGCCTTCGATCGCCGCCAGGCTGGCCGCGGCCTGGTGGAGGCCTTTCAAGCTGGCCGGCACCCCGGCCTGGGGCTCCAGAGACCGGCAATCGCGCTCGGCCAGGCGGTCCTCCGAACCGTAGAGCTCCGAGAGGCTCACCGGGAGCTGAGGATTGTCGAGGAACCGCATGGGCGTTCGCCCGATCTGAATCCAATCGAGATGGACCAGCCGCTTCGTGCGGACGGCAATGGAGTTGACCAGCGTGGTCGCGCCGGTGCCTAGGTCCTCCAGCAGCCAGCCGCCGTCTGCTGGACGGACGCAAGCGTGGAAGCCGGCCACACCCGGATCGGCGAGCGGGATGGAGTTCGCGTCGGCGGCCCCGATCGTGACCGTTCCGCGCAGCTCGAAGGTCGCCTCGCCGCCACTGGGGCGCGCCCAGGTGAGACGTGGCGGCGGCGCGGGCGCAGCCAGTCGGATCGGCTTCCTGCAGCTCGGGCACGGCAGCTCCTCGGGCGCGTGGCTGTCGGGGACGCGGCACTGCTTGTTGCACGAAGGGCAGACGACCAGCATGGGGTGTCACCAGACTAGCCGCGGGGCGCCCGAAATGCCACGATCGGGCGGCGAGGGGACCGAGGTCGGGGCCAGAGGTCTGGTGGGGCGGGCATCCTGCCCGCCCAGTTCAGGCAGGATCTACGAGCCCACGGGCGAAACCCAAGGATACTCTTGCAGCTCTGGCCAACGCTTGCGGGGGTTGTTCGAGATGTACTGCACCTTTTCCACCCACTCGGCCTCGTCTCTCACGATTCGGTCGAAGTACTCGTCCTGCCAGACGCCGCCTCTGATACCCTCGCCAGGCCCGATGCGCTTCGAACTGAACGATTTCCAGCTGTGCAGGATTGTCTCGAGGCGGAAGCCCTCCTTGGGACGGCACAACACGTGAACGTGGTCGTTCATGACCACGTAGGCATCCAGCTCGTACCTTTTCCCGTTGAAGTGCTCCAGCACAGAGACCATGAGTGAGCGATCGGACGGCGTCAACTCCGGATTGCCGCTCCGAATACGCCAGGTCACGAAGTAGGTCGCTCCGCCCAAACGCCAGTGGGGCAACCGATGCCTGTAACGAGCGAGTTGTGCTTCGACACGCGGGGGCACGTTGCCTATTGTAGCTGGGCGGGCAAGATGCCCGCCCCACCTGCAGAACGTACCCGCCTCTGCTTGGTTCGGCGCGGGCCCCCCTGCGGGACAAGCTCCCGGAGTGCCGGCCGGATTTGCGCGGGTGGCTCGTGGCGTGCTATAACTCGGGCTCCCATGGCGACTGCAACACCGGCTGTCAACGCGAAACCGCTCGTGCTGTCGTACCGGGGCCCGGTGCTGGAGAACGTCTTCTTCGGCCACGCGGTCGCCTACGACGCGCACGGCCGGCGACTGTTCAGCCTGGGCAACAGCGCGCGCCTCACGCCGGTTCGCTCCTGCCTCAAGCCGTTCCAGGCGCTACCCATCCTGATGGATGAGGTGCCGGCCCACTTCCGCCCCGAGGAGCGCGAGCTGGCCATCATGTGCGGCTCCCACGCGGCCGAGGCCGAGCATCTGGCCACCGTGCGCGCCATCCTCTCGCGCGCGGGCGCGGGCGAAGGCGAGCTCGGGTGCGGCGCGCCCCCGGGCAAGGGCTCGCGCATCTACCACAATTGCTCAGGCAAGCACTCGGGGATGCTGCTCTGGTGCGCGGCCCGCGGATTCCCCAAGCAGGGCTACCTCGATCCGCAGCATCCGCTCCAGGAGCGCATCCTGAGCGAGGTCCTCAAGCTCTCGCGCTCCGTCCGCCCTGAGGTGCCGGTGCTGGTCGACGGCTGCGGGGCGCCGGTGCCGGCCCTGCCGCTGGAGAAGATCGCCTGGCTCTACGCCCAGCTCGCCAAGCCGACAGGCCTGCCGGGCGCGCTGGCCGCGGGCCTGACGAAGGCGGCGGCGGCAATGCGCGCCCATCCCGTGCTGGTCAGCGGGACCGGGCTCTTCGACACGCGCGTCAACCAGGTGACGGGCGGCCAGGTCATCGCCAAGTGCGGCGCCGACGGACTGGCCTGCCTGGCCCATAGGGACAGCGGCACCGGCATCGCGGTCAAGAGCGAGGCCCCGGACATCCCGATGGCCCAGGCCGCCGCGCTCGGCGTGCTCAAGCGGCTTTCGCTCCTTTCGGCGGCCCATTACGAGACGCTGGCGGCCGAGTTCCTGGCGCCGCGCCGCAACTCCATCGGCCAGGATGTCGGCCGAGTCCAGCTTGCCGGCGAGCTGGCCTGAGACTCGTGTCCCGAGAGCTCCGTCGCAACTACCTCATCCGCAAGAGCTTCCAGACGAAGCTGATCCTTCGCCTGTCGCTGATGATCCTGGTCACGTCCCTGATGGTGGCGCTGATCTTCATCGGCAGTCGCTACGTGGTGGCCATCGAGGCCGGCAACGTCGCGCACTTCGCGATGCTGGACGAGCTCTCGGGCCTCTTCTTCGAGGTGCTGGTCTGGTGGCTCCTGGCCTATCTGCTGCTCTTCGCCTTCTTTGCGCTGCGGTTTTCCCACGAGATCGCGGGCCCGCTCTATCGCTTCGAGAAAGCGCTGATGGAGATCGCCGACGACGGGCGCCTCGACGCCCGCATCCGGCTGCGCGAAGAGGACGACGAGGAGTTCCACTATCTAGCGGACCTGTTCAACCGCGCCGTGGGCCGAGTGCGGGACGCCGTCAGCCGCGCGCGCGAGGCGTCGGCAGGGCTTCGAGAAGCCGCCACGGCCACGCCCGCGGACACGGCGGAGTTAGTCCGGCGCTGCGACGCGCTCGATGACGCGCTGCGTCAGGTCGCCGGCGGCCCGGCGGCCAAGCCCGCCGCGACGGGCCAGGGAAGCGACGGCGGACCAGGCTCCGACGAGCCCGAGCCGTAGGTCTCTCCGGCGGCGAGATTCGCCGGGCATCTGCAGCGCTTGCCGGCGGGCTTGCGCCAAGCGGTTCCGGCGTTGCCGATGAGCGAGGCGTCGGTGGCCGGTCGCGGCGGGAGCTCGTGGCGTGTGGTATCGTTCGGGGGAACGCCATGCCACTCTACGTGTACCGGTTGGCCGGGGCAGACGGACGCACGGAGCAGGGGGAGATCGAGGGGACCGATCCCCTGGAGCTTCGGGCGCGGCTGGAGTCTGCGGGCGGAGTCGTCTTGTCGATCCGGCGGGCGCTGGCCGTGCCGCGATTGCAGGTCCGCGCCAGCGACGAGGAGCTGGCGCTCTGGGCAGGGGAGCTTTCGCTGCTCCTGAAGGCCGGCGTGCCGATGGTGGAGGCGCTCGGGATGGCAGGACACTCGCGGGGAGGCCTGGCGAGCATCGTGCCGCAGATGGCGCAAAGCGTGCGCGAGGGGCGGAGCCTTTCGCAATCGGTCGCGGCCCACGGCGAGATGTTCGGCCCCGCGTTCGTGGCCGGGCTCCAGGCTGCCGAGCGGGGCGGGGACCTGCCGGCGGCTCTTGCCAGGATGGCGGGCCATTTCGACCGGCGGCGGCTGCTGGCGGACCGCGTGCGCGCGGCGTTGCTCTACCCGGCTGTGCTGGCCGGCCTGGCAACGGCGGTGCTGGCGTTCCTCATCGGGTATGTCGTTCCCAGCTTCGCCGGGGTGCTGGCCGATAGCCACGCCCGGCTGCCCCTGATAACGCGCGCCGTGCTCGCGCTGGCCGCGGGCTTCCGGGAGTACCTGGGAGCGCTGGCGATGGCGTGCGTGGGCTTGGGGGCGCTGGCTGCGCTGGCATCGAGGCGGCCGGGTGCCACGCTTGCCATGGACAGGTGGATCTGCCGGCTACCGTGGGTCGGCTCGACCGTCGTGAGAGCGGCGACGGCCCGCTGGGCCGAGGCGCTGGGGATGCTCGCAGACGGAGCCGTTCCTCTGGCGGAGGCGTTGCCGCTGGCTGCCCGTGCCGCGGGCAATGCATGGATGGTCGAGAGGCTGGCTGAGCTGGGCGGCGAGCTTGAGCAGGGAACGTCGCTGGTCTCGGCCGCCGCGCGAACGGGAGTATTCGATGACCGGACACTCCGGATGATTCGGGTCGGAATCGAATCGGGTGAGCTGCCCAGGCTGCTCGGCGAGCTGGCCCGGCTGGAGGGGCAGGCGGTCCAGGGGCGTCTGGAGGCCGCGACTCGATTGCTCGAGCCGGCGCTGATGGCGGTCATGGGGGTTGCCGTTGCGCTCGTGCTTGTGGCGATGTTCCTGCCGATCGTGGAGCTCGCGGCGACGCTCTGAGAGAACGGGATTCCATGCGAGACGAGGACGATGAGGGACCCATCGGGGCGCGCGAGCCCGTTGGAACGGCGCGGGAGCCGCTCGGCGAGATCCTCCTGGGCCTGGGAGCCGTTTCCGCGGACCGGTTGAGGGAGGCGTTGGCGGAACAGGGCCGGCAGCCCGGCGCCCGCATCGGTCAGTTGCTGGACGTCGAGGAAGTGATCCTCTCGAGGGCGCTGGCCCTGCAGTATGGGCTTCCCTGGACGGATGCGCTGCCCGAGCCGAACCTGGCGCTCTGCGAGAAGCTCCCGCGCGAGCTGCTCGCATCGGGGGCCGTCGTGCCGCTCAGGGAGCAGGGCGATGCCGTGGAAGTGGCCATCGCCGATCCGACGGACCGGACGCTCCTGGAGCGCTTGACGATCGCGCTGGGGGCGGCCGTACTCCCCGTCGTCGTGCCGCGGGAGTCGCTGGCCGCGGCGCTCGGTCGCGTGCGGATCGGGCTCGGAGGACGGGAGGGCGCTGCCACAGAGAGCGCTGACGAGGACGGTCCGCTGGAGATGTCGGCCGGGCTGGAGGCGATCACCGACGAGCGGCTCGCCGACGAGCGATTTCCCATCGCCCGGCTCGTGAACGGGATGCTCTTCGAGGCGGTCAAGCAAGGGGCCAGCGACATCCACGTCGAGCCGCGCGCGGACGGCGTGCAGGTCAAGTTCCGGCTCGACGGTGTTCTCGTGCCCAGGTTCGGACGGATGAGGTCGCGGCTCTTGGCGCCGCTGGTCGGCCGGATCAAGGTGCTGGCCCGGCTGGACGTTGCCGAGACGCGCGTGCCCCAGGACGGGAGGTTCCGGGTCTGGGTCGCGGGCCGCGAAGTCGATTTCCGGGTGGCGATCTTGCCGACGATCCTGGGCGAGTCGGCCGTGCTTCGAATCCTCGATCGCAAGAGCACGCTCCTGTCGCTCGAGGCGCTCGGCTTCGAGGCCCTGGAGCTGGCGCGATTCCGCGAACAAGTCCGGGCGCCCTACGGCATGGTCCTCGTGAGCGGCCCCACCGGCAGCGGAAAGACGACGACGCTCTATGCCGCGATCCGAGACGTCTATCGCGAAGGGGACAAGTGGATCACCATCGAGGAGCCGGTCGAGTACCTGCTGGACGGCGTGATCCAGATTCCGGTCAACCCGAAGAAGGGCGTGACCTTTGCGCACGGGTTGCGAGCGATTGTGAGGCAGGACCCGGATCGGCTGATGGTCGGGGAGATCCGGGATCGGGAGACGGCCGAGATAGCGGTGAACGCGGCGATGACCGGGCATCTCGTCCTCTCGACGATCCACGCCAACAACGTGATGGACACCCTGGGCCGCATGCGCCATCTGGGCATCGAGGCCTACCAGATGGCGAGCGCCTTCAGCCTGTTGATGGCCCAGCGGCTGGTGCGCAAGTTATGCGGTGAGTGCCGCCGGATCGAGCCCGCCGATACCCGGGTGCTGGCGGGCTACGGGCTCACGCAGGAGCAGTTCGGCGGCGAGGAGCTTGCCGTCGCCGTCGGCTGTGCGCAGTGCAACGGCACCGGCTACAAGGGGCGGAGGTCGATCTTCGAGTTGCTCGTGATGACCGATGAGATTCGCGAGAGACTGCTGGCCGGAGACTCGCTCCTCTCGCTGCGAGAGCGGGCTCGCGCTGCCGGCATGCGCGAGCTCAGGGACCGCGCGCTCCAGTGTGTCCGCGGACTGGAGACGAGCCCCGACGAGATGGTTCGCGTGACCCGGGAGTAGCGCGCGGGAGCCGGCCGGCGAGTCGGGCGTGGGCCCTACGGCCGCGCCGGCAGCGGCTCGAGCTTGCGAACACGCTCGGCGACTGCGGGCTCCTCTCCGATCGACGCGGAGAGCAGCACGTGTCGATGTGCCCTGGTGCCGAGCGTGGGCAGGTTCGTGAGCTCGACCTCGCCCAGCTCGCGCCCTCGTAGGTCGCTGCCGACGAGCAGGGCAGAGCCGCACATCCTCGGCGGAGCGAGCCGGCCGTCGCCGTGGCCCAGGATCGCCAGGTCCGCACCCGGCACCTCTCGAAAGAGCTGCTCCGCTTCGGCGGGCGGCATGTGGGCCAGCACGACGATTCGGTCGGGGCGAGGCGAGAGCGCTGCCAGCGTCTCCCTGAATCGGGCTGCCGGGGGTTCCGCGCGTAGCTCAGCGCTTGTCGTGCCGATCCCGAGCCGCTCCGAGACCAGCCCGATCAGCCCGACGGAGAGGGAACCGATCTGAACGACGGCAGACGCCGCGAACGGGCGCTCCCCTTCGTTCGTCACCAGGTTGGCAGCCAGCACGGGAAACTTCGCCGCGCTCGCCAGGTCTTTCAGCACGCGAAGACCAACCGCAAGATCGCACTCCCCGACCGCCGTCGCCAGCAGCCCCTGATCGGAAAGCAAACCCGCAAGGCCGCGTGCGCGGGCCACGAGCTTCGGCGCCTCCGAGGGCTGGATGCGATAGTTGCGGAAGAAGGTGTCGCCGGCCTCGACCAGCCCCACGGAAGCGGCCCTGCGCAGCCGCGCCAGATGGACGGCCTGGCGGGCCAGGCCGCCGCGCTCGGGGGCGCACCCGCATGAGGCGGCCTCACCCAGCCGGGCCGTCGCGTAGACGAGGACCGCTGGCCGGGTTGTCGTGGCGAGCGCATCCGCCTGGGACGGAGATGCTGGCTGCGCGGCAGCGGAAAGGGCAAGACATCCGTGGAACGTCAGGAGCGCGATGATGACTTTCAAGGTTCCTCCCTGGGTCCTGGGTCGTCCGCGCCGTCGCGCCTCGCCTGGGCGCCGTCGAGCAACACGCCGCGGCTGTCGAATATCCAGTCGGAGTAGGTCGAGCCATTCCGGGCGGTGGCCCGCGAGACGGACCGCACGGCCACGATCTGGCCGCTGCCATCCCGGACGGCGGCGAACTCGCCGGGCTCCTCGGCGGCGGCCACGGGATCGCGGTAGAGGCGCTGAAGGAACTTGACGCCTCGGTCATTGGAAACCAGGTCCCGCAGTGAGGCGGGGCCCCGTTTGAAAGTGGACCGAAAGGCTCCGATGGCGCGACGGTAGGAGTGCAGCCTGTGGCGGAGCTCGGCTTCCCGGTCTCGCTGGACCGTGGAGGACCAGAGCTCGCCGGCCAGCCCCAGGCCGGCCTCGAGGGCGGCGATGACGAGCAAGACGAGCACCAGCCCAGCGGCTGCCCTGGAGCCGGGTCCCGAGCTGCGCCGCGTGTGATTGGCTACCATTCGTTGTAGGCGGTGCCGTCGAGGCCGACCAGGTCCGACCCGGAGCGGACGTCCCAGACCCCGCCCTCGCCCTCTTCGGGAGCGACCGTGACCCAGGTGTCGGCTCTGCGAGTGAAAGGGTCGACCGGCAACTTGCGGACGTACCGCTTCTCGACCAGGACCTCCAGCGTGTCCGGGTAGCGCCGGTGGTCGGCGAAAAAGCCGTCGATTGCCTCCCGGAGGCCGGCCAGGTCTTGCTTCAGAACGGTTTCGCGGCTGCGGAGGATGGTCCGCTGGAAGCCGGGTGTCGCCACGCGCAGGAGCACGCCGAGAATGGCGAGAACGATCGCCAGCTCCATGAGCGTGAAACCTGCGCGACGGGTTGCTGCGAACCTCACCATTCGCTGTACCTCGTGCCATCGAGGGCGATGCCCGTCGACGAGGACCGCAGATCGAAGAGGTTCCCCCGGGGCCCGGCGCTGGCTGGCGGACCCGGGTGCTGCGTCGGCCAGACCCGTGCGTCCTCGGCCGGCGCCTGGGTGACCAGGGCCAGCGAGAGGTCCGCCGGGTCGGGCGGATCGCCCGTGCCGATGAGGCGCCAGTCGGCGTTGAGAGTCATCGGGTCTTTTGGGACGCGACGCAGGTAACGCGCGGCGACGAGCTCGTCCAGGTCTCGAGGGTAGAGGGCCGGCCTGGGCTTCGACGGCTCGCTGCGCGCGCGGTCCTCGACGTACAGGTCGATTGCGCTCCGCACGGAGCGAAGCGTGCGTCTGAGCTCCAGCTCCGCCCGCCGCCGGCTGGCGACCTCCGACACCGGGGGCAAGGCCGAGGCAAGGATGCCGAGCAAGGCAGCCGAGATCGCCAGCTCGACCAGGCTGAATCCGGGCGAACGTGGGGGGCTCACCGGCGCGCCTCCCCGTCAGACACGCGGCGAGCCGCCGGCCGCCGGCCAGGCTGGCTCGAGTCCGTGGGGGGGCTGGGACCGCGCTCCAGCAGGCCGGCATCGCGGCTCAGGAAGCCGGGTTCGACGATGAGCCTGGGAGTCACCGTCATCACGATCTCGCGCGTCAGGACATCCGTTCGCTTGCGGCGGAAGAGGTCGCCGATGAGCGGGAGGTCACCTGCGAGCGGGACCTTCGACAAGCTGGTCTGCTCCGACTCGTTGAGGAGCCCGCCCATCACGATCGTCTCGCCGTCCTTGAGCCGCACGACCGAATTGGCGTTGCGGTTGGAGGTCCGCGGGAACCCGCTGACGGTGAAGGAGACGACGCTGGAGACGTCGAAGATCAGCGCGAGCGTGACTTCGCCGGTCGGATGGATCTGGAGGACTTCGACGTCGAGCTGGATGCCCACGTTGGTGTACTGCACCTGCGTGGCCAGGTTGATGCTGCCCTGGGGCGTCTGGGCCGCGGTCTTGAGCTCCAGAGGGATCTTGTCCCCGATGAGGATCGAGGCCTTTTTCTGGTTGAGGAGCTGGAGCCTGGGGGCGGCGAGGACCTTGCTGGTGCCGGACAGGAGAATCGTCGAGAGCTGCAAGGGGAGCGTGTTCTTCGTGTAGCCGGTCAGCTCGCCGGCCGTGAAGACGCCCTGCGTGAACGAGATGCCGAGCTCCTTGAGCTTGGTCCGGTCGACGTCGACGAGCTTCACCTCGACCGCGACCTGGGCCGGCGGGTGATCCAGTCGCTCGAGCACCGCGCGCATCTCGGCCAGCGACGAGGGTGGCGCATAGACCGTGAGGGTCCTGAGCTTGTCGTCGGCGTAAGTCTTGACGGACTGGTAGATGCCCTGGAGGTACGGGATGGCCGCCCCGGGTTCCAGGTGCTTCAGCATGAAGACCTCGCGTTCGATCGGCAGCTCCTTGCGGTCGAGCCTGGGAACCAGGTTGGCTAGCTGGGTCAAGACGGACTCCTCGTCGAAGGCCACGAGCGACCGGGTTTTCTCGTCGGGGACGAGGGCGGTCTTCGGAAAGGCGTTCTTCAGGAGCGCAATCATCTCTTGAGGTGTCTTGTGCTCGAGCTGGAAGACGCGCGTGCGGGTCTTCTCCTTGTAAACCTCGAGCTTGTTCGGCGGGTAGATGACGATGGCGTTCGGGCCGACTTCCTTCTTGTGGAGGGAGTTGGTCAGCAGGATGAGGTCGAGGACCCGCTCGATCGGCAGGTCCGTCACGGAGAGCGTGATGGGCCGGTCGCGGACCGCGTCGTCGACGAACACGTTGACGCCCGTGAGCTTGCTGAAGATCTCGATCACCTTGAAGAGCTTGGTCTCCTTGAGCTTCAGCATCTGCTGCCAGGAGGACTCGCCGGATGCGCGGTCGGCCGTCGCGGCGGGGGCCGGCGGCCTGGCGGGTTCGGGCGTGTGCCGGGTGCGGCCGGCAGCTGGGGCTCTTACTGGCCGCCCCTGGGGTCGAATCTCGGGCACGGGTCCCCTCCGCCGAACATGCGAGAACGGCGGCTCTCCGGGCGCGGCAGGCTCGCCTGCCTGGCTGGCCGGTTGCGGGGGGGGCCACGACGGCTGCGCGAACGCCAGCGGTCCGAGCAAGGCCCAGAAGGCGATCGTGTAGCTCCATTGAAGGCGTTTCGTCACTTCGGCACCTCGGCAGCGATTCACGGCAGGTCGAAAGACTCCTCGGCGTCGCCCTCGACAGAGCGGATGGTTACCGTCTTCGGGCCGAGCCGTTCGAGTCGGAGGCCGCCTGGCAGCTCCTCCCCGGGTTCGGCGATGCAGAGGACGCCGTCGATGGAGAGGAATACTTTGCGACTGGGCGGGTCCTTTCGCTCGTAAATCCCATGCACCTCGATCGAGTCTCTCTTGATGCGGGATTCCGCGGGGGCGGGCGGCGGCGGTGCGGGGGCCGGGCGGGGTGGGGGAGGCGCGGCGACGGGGCGAGGGACAGGGACCCTGTAGTCGAACACGTCGCGCGCAGGCTCGCGAAACGGTCGAGGCTCGCGGGGGGCCAGGTCGAGCTCGGCGGTCGCGGCGAAGGGGAGGCTCCGGGACGGCCGCCTGCCGGGCGGGGAGTCAGTCCTGGCGAGGATCGCCTCGGGATGGCGCAAGTCGTAGGAGAGCATGGCGGCGTAGGACGCGAGGGCGGCGAGCAGGAGCAGGATTTTGGGGGTCATGGGGCGACCCCTTCGGACTTCAGGAGGGTCCTCAGGGAGAGCCGTACCTTGCGTGAGGCCGTTCCCACCCCGTCGCCACCGAGCGCCGTGAGCGACGTGATGGCCAGCGCCGAGGGATCGCTTTCGAGGGCCAGGAGGAAGGCCTTGAGAGAGCGGTAGGGCCCTTGCGCCGTGAGCTCGATGTCCAGAGTGGCGTGGATGGACGTCTCCTGGGTCGTTGTCCGATAGTCGGCGTGGAGAAGCTCCAGCCCGGAGGTCGCGGCACTGCTTCGAATCCGGTCGGCGAGGGCCGGCAGGTCGCGCTCGGCCGGCAGTCGAAGTTCGGCCCCTTCGAGGGCTGCCGCTGTCTCGCGCAGGGCCGCGTCCTGGACGCCGGTGCGGCGGCGGGAGTCGGAACGCGCGTTGGCGAGCGCTTGCTCGTGTTCGGCCAGCAGGGCGCTCTCCGAGACGGCCGGTACGGTGAAGAGGGCGGCGGCCGTCAGGTTCGCCAGCAAGAGCCATGCGGCCGGCTTGGCAAGGAGCTGTTGCGGAGTTGCGCCCGCGGGCTTCGCGTCAGCGGCCAAGGCCGGTCTCCTGGGCGTCGCGCCGTGCCTGTGTCTGCGGCTTGGGCGATGGACGTTTGGGTGAGGGTTCCAGCGCGCCTTCGAACGTGAAGGCGAGGACCTGCTGTGAAGGACCCTGGCCCTCGCGTGCGCGCGCTTCCGAGACCAGGCGGACGCGGCGGAAAGCGGGACATTGCTGGAGTCTCGAGAAGAAGAGGGTCAATGAGCCGGGCTGGCGAGAATGTCCCGAGATTCGAACCCGGCTGCTCCCGGAGAGCTCGACGGCGGTGAGACGGAGGTCGTCGGGGACCAGCGGCTCCAGGTTGGAGAGCACGTCCTCGAGGCTTCGTCGGAGCGCCTGGGCCAGTTCGGAGACCTCGCGCGCTCGAGTTGCGAGCGATGGGGCGTGGGGCACTGCAGAGCGCGAATGGGACGGAAGGCGCATGCCGGCGAGCCGGTCGATGCGACCGGCGAGTCGAGCGAGCTCCTTTCCGGCCGTCAGGACAACGCCGGCCTGTGCGGCCAGCGCCAAGACCAAGGAGACAGGAAGGAGCCGTTGGAGAAGTCGAGTCCTGGACGGGGAGTCGCGCAGCCATCGGGCCAGGAAGAACGGCGGGCGCTTGAGCTGGAGTGTGAAGGGCAGCGCCCGCGGGCCGTGGGCGCCGGGAGAAGCGGGGACTGCGGCGGCTTCCAGGCCCAGTGCCCGGCCCAGGGCCCGGATTCGGGGCAGGACGCGGGCGGCCAGGTCCGGGGGCGCGTCCCAGTGGAGGGCGGACACGGGGAAGGCGCTCGCGGCGACTCGAGCCAGCAGCTCGCGCGCGGCGGCGACGAGAGCGTCCGCGGCGCCGGGCGCGGGCTCGTCGAGGAAGGACGGCGGCAAAGGGCGCACGGCCAGTGGTGGAAGGCCCGCGCGAAACAGTCCGAGCACCGAGCGTTCCGGCTCGACGCAGAGAGCGAGAACGGCAGCATCGGAGTCCGGTGGAATCGACGGTGGCAGCTGCAGGACGGCGTCGACCCGCTCACATCCGGATTGCAGGACGGCCTCCAGGACGCGGGCCGGCAGCCCCATCTCGGCGAACGTCTCGATCACCAGAAAGCGCGGCGGGCCAGAGGCCGCCGGGCGAGAACGGCCCCGCCTCTCCAGAACGGACTCGAGAGAGTCGGTCGCTGAGGGGGCAGGTGCCGAGGGGCCATCCATCCGTTGGACGTGGCGCCCCAGCCGCCGGGACAGTACGGCGGCACCCAGCTCGCGCTCCAGCATGCGGTCGAGAAACAGGGTCGCCTCCGAGGAGCGGATGGGCAGCTCCGTGAAGCCGCGCGTGGTCGCCTGGAGTGTGCACGGCGAGAAGCGCACCCGGATGAGCTCTGGCTGAGCTTCCCTCAGGAGCGATTCGACTCTGGCCTCGACGGGCTCGTCCGGCGTGCCCGTCGTCAGTTCAGCCTGACGGCCGGCGCCGCTCCAGGTGACGACGCAACGGCCCGCCTGGAGCGAGATCTCGATGGTCTTGTGCTCCGCCTGTCCGCTCATCCCCGTGCCCCGCTCGAGAGTAACCATAGCACAAGCGGCAATGCGAACGGGGAGGGCTCTCGTGGATAGCAATGCGGGACCCGGCGGCCAGAGCGGAAGGCGGAGGAGCGGAGAGCGTCCGACAAAAAAAAGTTTGACAGTTTCCGGGGCCGGGGTAGAAGTTCTTGCAAGGCGGGGCCCGGAGGGCGCCAGACCACGTTCCTTCCGGACGAGCCGACTCAGGATTCGGTACGACACAGGTCAACCACAGTCCGGCGGCGGGATTCTTGGCGCTGGTGCTTCCGGACGAGGGTGGGTTTCGAGGGCGGCTCGCACACGCGCACCCGAAACCCGGCGGCCGGGTGGCCGCGGGAGGAAGTCGCAATGCGGGGATGGCGACGGTGGAACCTGGTAGCGGTGGTACTGGCGGCGGCGATGACGGCCGGGGCCGCCCGAGTGGAGGCGACGCCGCCGGTCATCGAAGCCGGTACGCTCGAGTTCACCTCTGTTCCGACCCAGAGCGTTCACCCGATTCTCGGAGTAACGCTGACTTCCTGGTCGCACCAGCTTATCGCGACGGGAACAGGCTTTGACGTCGAGGAGGACTTCGTAGCTGTCGAGGCGGCGTGGTCACGGAAGCCTTCAGACACAGCAACGTACGGGGACTGGATGTCGATGCAGGCGCAGTTCATGTCCCCTCAGCCGTCTCAGTTCCTGACTTCGGGCACAGCCATTCAGTTGGAGCTGACGCCGATCCCCTCCGAAGAGGCAGTGGTCTCCGTAAGGGTACGTGCAGCCGACTCTTCTGGACCGGGGCCATGGACGACGTTGCCTTCCACGTACGTCGACCTGGTGCCCCCCAGGGGTCTGGATTCAAGCTGGATCACGACCAGTGGGCTTGGGACCGTCGGTGTCGAGTGGCAGCCGGCTGTTGACCCGAACTTCCAAAGCTACCAGGTTGGAGCGCTGAGTCAGACGGCCGTGTATCCAAGCTCAGCGACCTGGCACATCTTCGGGTCCGTTGAGTTCCCCGTTCTAGCGACGATAGCGACGACCGCCTTCTCGTGTCAGGGCTTCGTGCCGGGAAGCAGCGTCTCTCTGATCGTGATCGCGTCCGACTCGTTTCATAACCAGACGCTCGGTGGCGTCCTATCGGGCGAATCCACGCACCTGTTCCGAGACTTCGAGGCCGATTCCTGGACGCTCTACCCGCGGCCAAACGCATACAGGCATGTGAAGCCTTCCGCGTTCCAGCTCAGCTACGAGTTGACCGGACCGGCTACCGTGTGGGCGTCGATTCGGAGCGGCCGGGACGAGGCCTTGGTGCTGAAGCAGTTCCCGCCGCAGGCGCTGGGGCCCGGCGCCCAAAGCCTCGTCTGGGATGGAAGGACCGACGAAGGGCTGCTCGTCGATGAAGGCGTCTACGCGCTGGAACTGGAGGGGACGCTCCCGAACGGATTGAGCGTGAAATCACCGAGGCTTGGCCTCAAGCTCTGCTACTGACGAGGACCGGCGATGATCTCACGAAGACTTCGGCTTGCCACGTTGAGCGGGTTGCTACTACTTGAGCTGGCGTCGTGTCATGAGGCAGGTGGCTTTGCTCCGCCGGGATGCAAGAAGCGAACGCCGTGCTTGCCGATGCAAGGGCGTGCGATGATTAAGCAGTGCAGTGTCTGCGATCCACCTGAAGACCCCGATGGGTACGCATTCAATGTCTATGCCGCCTACCCGCTTTATCGGCACCACGTCCAGGTGATCATCCCGTTCGTCAGAAACGGAACAGGTCCGGTGCAGATGTCGCGGCAGTTCCTACTAGTCATGAACCCGTACTCGGAGCACGGTGCCTATCCGTGGGGTGCGTGTTTTGGCGGAGTATCAAACAACCGGCCGATAGCCGGGAATCCGGTACTTCCTCCGTCCACGCCTCAGTGCATTTCCATCTGGGACTATCCTCAGGGGCAGGGCCACGGCCGGAGGATACCCTTCATCGAGCGCGGGTTCCAGATCTACCGGGCGGACAACTACCTCTACCTCGGAAACTACGACCCCGGCCTCCTGAAGCTCGTGAAAGGGTACCAGTTTCACGTCGTTGGAGAGGCCCTGTACTTCAGTACCGCGGATGAGATGCTTGATGGGCCCTGTTCTGACTTCAATCCGGTGGAAATCTCCAGGTGTCCGAAGTGGAACGGGCCGAGCTTGGACTCCTACAACGTCGGTCCAATACCGGAGTGCGTCTCGTGTGACCGCTCGCCGCCCCGTGTGCCGAAGCTATCGGCGCTCGGTGGTGGTGGTGAGCGATTCAGCGTGAACCCCGCAGGGCAGATGGAGATGGCCCAGGTAGCCGGCGTGCGGCAACGATACGCGTCTCAGGGCGAGGCTGAGGGGCCTATGGGGATCGGCTGGACGCACGAGTGGGATGTCCACGCGACGGAGACGTTCGACGGGACCGATCACTACGTGCTGGTCGATCAGTTCGACCGGCCGAAATTGAGATTTCGAGAGTCCGGCTACAGCGCCTACGCCCAGGAACCCGACCAGGGCTTGACCCTGATACGCGCCGCGGATGGGACCTTCAGGCTGATCTATCCAGACCAAGCCGAGCTCACGTTCAACGCAAAGAACGATCTGCAGTCCATCGCGTACTCATCGGGGGATACCGTCTTGCTTTCGTACGATGAGGGGGATCGACTCTCCGGCATCTCAAGGAACGGCGACCCGGTCCTGGTGTTTTCGTACAACCCGGAGCATAAGCTTGCCACGATCGCCAGGACGGGAGGCGGGCAGTGGCAGTTCCAGTACGAGGGCGGCGCGTTCTTGGGGCAGGTCGAGTATCCGGACGGTGGGGTCGTCGGGCTGGCTCACTCGGGCACGATGTGGCCTGGGTTGATCACGAGCATCACGAACCACCGGGGGCAAGTGATTCACGAACTTTACTATGATGATCGAGGGCGAGTTGTCCATTACACGGACAAGGGCGTAGGGGTCTTGCAAGACCCAGCCACTGGCCTTGTAACAGACGACTTGGGGAGAATCACGCGAACGGTCTACGACGATGCGGGCAACGTAGTGGAGAGACAGATTGCCAACGGGGCGATCGAGCGTTCCGAGTACGATGCCTGGGGGCGGCTGGTTCTTTCCTCGGACGCCTACGGGCGTGTTACGACGCGGTCTTATGACGCGGAGGGCAATCTGACCCAGGTGGTCGACGTGCTCGGTAACACCACGCAGTACGCCTACGACGGACAAGGGCGCTTGATCTCAAAGACGGACTCGCTGGGGCGGGTATCGAGGATGTCCTACGATGCCGCGAGCAGGCTAGTCACGACGACCGATGCGCTAGGAGGTACGCGGCATCTGGGCTACGCGTCATCCGGAGCGCTCGAGCGCGAAACTGACGAGGCGGGCCGCACGACGGTCTTTGAATATGATTCTGCAGGCCGCGTGATCCGGGCTGTGCGACTGACGCCATTCGGGCCGATCGCGAACGAAACCCAGTACGGCGATGACGGACAGGTCGTGGCGACTGTCGACGCTCGAGGAAACCGGACGGATTACGAGCACGACGTCATGAGGCGGGTGACCCGAATCGTGGGGCCTCCAGTGAGTAACGGAGCGGCCGGACCGGTGACGCGTCCCGTGACGGAGCTCTCCTACGATCCGGATGGGAACTTGGTTTCTCGGAGCGATCCGCTGGGGCGGACCACGTCGTTCGCCTATGATGTGCACGGACGGAAGGTTTCCGAGACGGACCCGGCTGGGGGCGTGCGGGTGTTTGAGTACACTGGGGAGCGGCTGGTGCGCGCGCTCGATCCGCTTGGGGGCGAGACTCGCTACCAGCACGATGGGGTCGGACACGTCGTCACCGTCACGGATGCCCTGGGCGGGGTCACGCGCCATGCATACGACCTGGCCGGGAACCGGGTGTCGACGACGGATCCTCGCGGCTCGACGAACTGGGTGGCCCACGACGCCCTGGGTAGGGCGGTGGCCAGCACGACGCCTGATGGAGCCGTCTTTCTGACCGGCTATGATTCTGTTGGAAATGTCACCGCGACGACTGACCCGCTCGGCAGGACTCACCAGCAGTCCTACGACGGTCTCAACAGGCAAATCGAGCAGGCGGACGCACTGGGAGTACTGACGCGGTTCGAGCACGACGCCGTCGGGAGCCGAACTGCGGTCGTGAAGGCGGTCGGGACGGCGCTCGAAGTCCGCGACGAATACGCCAACGACGCACTCGGGCGGATGACCAGCGTGACGCGCGCGAAGGGCACGGTCGACGAGACGACGGTGGCGTACGGATACGACCACAATGGCAACGTCGTCAGCATCACGAACGGGCGGGGGAAGGTCTGGACTTTCGAATACGACGCGCTCAATCGCCTGACGCGCGAGACCGACCCGCTGGGCCGGAGCAAGCAATACCTCTACGACCTGGCGGGGCAGCTCGTGGAGAGGCGCGACGCCAAGGGCCAGAAGATTCAGTACGATTACTCGCCGGTGGGGAAGGTCGTGGAGGCGAGGTACATCCGCGCGGACGGGAGCATCGAAAACGTCGCGCGGATGAGCTACGACAGCGTGGGGAACATGATCCGCGTCACCGATACCAACGTCGACATCTCGCAATCCTTCGACGACTTGAACCGCATCACGGCGATCAACCACGCCCACCTCCAGAAGACCCAGAGGAACGACTGGGACAGCGCCGGCAACCGCACGGCCATGTGGGTCGACGGCATCCCCAACTCCACGGCCACCTACACCTGGGACAGCCGGAACCGGCTGACGGCGATCCACCACGCGAGCATGGGCGACGTCGCCTACACCTACAACGCCGCCGGACAGAAGACGACGCTCACCTACGCGAACGGGATCGTGTGCTCCTATGCCTACGACACGAACGGTCGTTTGACGTCACTGGACTACAGAAGGCCAGACAACAGTCAGGTCTTCTTCGAGAACCTGACCTATGACCCGCGGGGCAACATCACCCAGAGGGTGGACGACGAGGGCACCCACGGCTACCTCTACGACGACCTCGACCAGCTCATCCGGGCAGACTACCCCGATGGCTCCTTCGAAGAGTTCAGCTACGACAAGGCGGGCAACCGCAGCAGTGTGACCACCGCGGGCGGCACCGCCAACTATGAAGTCGATGACGCCGACCAATTGGTAAGCATCAGCGGGCCGAACTCGGGCGAGGTCACCAGCTTCTCGTGGACTGCCAACGGCGAAATGGCCGGCCAGCTCGCCAGCGGGCAAACAACACCGGCGAGTTACATCTGGGACGTGCGCTCGATGCTGCGGCAGGCAAGTCTGCCCGGCGGCGTTACCGTCACGAACTCCTACTTTCCGGAGCTGTGGACGGGCTGGCGTCTCGCGATGGGGGCTACCGGAGTGCCGTCAGTACGAGTGCTCTGGGACCGGCTCAACGCCAATCTGATTGCCGATTTGGATGCGGCAGGATCGACAATCAGCACCTACCTGTCTGCCAGGGGCGTGGACCGAGTCTTGGCACAAGGAAGCAGCTCTGAGACAAAGTTCTTCCTCAGCGATCATCTGGGCAGCGTGATGAAGCTCGTCGACACGAGCGGGACGGTGTCTCAGTCACAAAAGTTCGCGACCTATGGAATTCACAGGGGAGGCAGTGCCTCGATATCATCGCGCTTGGCCTTCATTGGACGAGAGCAAAGTGCGGTGCCACCGTGGGTCTATTTGCGGGCTCGGTTCTATCTGCCCCCAATCGGAGCCTTCCTCACGCCAGACCCAATAGCCAGAAGACAGTGGAGTGATTCATACCGATATTGCAATAGGAACCCAGTCCTCATGGTTGATCGCTTCGGACTTGAGCCTACAAACAGCTCTCAAACTGTTGGCTGCGACAAGCAGAAGATACAGGCTCGAATTGATGAGCTTAATCAACACGGACATCCTGGAGGCGAGGGTGGACATGGGGCAGCCCAGACTCATTGCGAGGACTGCGTTACGGACCCAACGAAGCCTCCCAAGCCGGTGTGTATCACGTGTACAATGCCCGGGTTCGGTGATCTCGACCCATGTGTTGGCAAGTGCATCATCACGAAACACGAGGCGACGCACAAGAAGTGGTGTGAGCTGCTTAAGAACTGCAGCAATTACCACAACCCAATGCGAGATCATTCGACTGAGAATTCCGAAGCGGTCAGGGCAGAATTGCAGTGCCTGCAGTCGCTGCTTGCGGAGTCGAATCCAAGTGTCCCTTCAGGATTGTGGGAAACGTGGAACAACGCAACGTGCCCAGAGTGATTGGCATGCGCAGATCTCGGGCCATCCGGGCAGCGCTATTCAGCGGCTTCCTGGTCATACCATGTCTGGTTTTCGTATTGCTCCACGGTGTCGGGCCTGACAAGAGAGCTGTCTGGATTTGTACGCTTTCCCAGGGGGCGAGGAACATGCTCGTGGCGATGGAGGCGAGAGCGCTGGAAGGTGCGGTGAGAGGCGCCGAGATGCAGAATGTTAATGCCGACTTATGGCGGTTGATAGACTCCTGTAGCAGTAGAGCTGCGAGCAGGGCCCTGTCGTTTGCAGTGATGCGGTGGCCACAGATGAACGCGCAGACGAGAAACGCATGGCTGAATGCGGTGAACGCGCGATTGGAGCAGCCAGGTGGGGAGACATTGGGAGTATGTGATGCTCAACTGTTGGCCAAGTTGTTGTTGTGGCGAGACGATCCACTGAAGAACGAGTTACAGTTGGTACAGCATGTCATAGGTGGTACGCGATACGAGCAGGCATCAGCAATACTCACACTTGGTGGACTATCGAGGACAGGGTCACTCCCCGAAACGGAAGTCATCCGTCTAAAGGCGAAGCTGAAGGGGCACTTGCGAGATATCGAACTGGAACAGGCGTGTGCGCGTTTGGGAAGTGACGCCTGAACTAGAGCCGTACGCTCGATCCGGTCACCAGGATCATGAAGTAGGCGATGCACTCCTCGGCGAGTGGAGTCGTTGGCAATGCCAACAACCACAACGTACATTCGGTGGGTTCGGGCGAAATGGGTATCCACTTGACTATACCACGATCTCGGCATTGCTACGCCGGAAACCATGTGCCGATGCAGCTTTGCATTTGGGGCGCGCGAGACGTCTCCGACCTGGGCGGTCGCCAGGGCGACGACGGGCACTCCTGTCACGGGGCTGACGGACGCTCGCCGTGGAAGGCGACATCTGCGCTCCCGTTAGTGTTGATGCACACTTCCACGATCGCACGGGGCCTGACGATACCCGGGGCGCCAGTCGCTAGCATAGGCCCAGAATGTGGTATAGTGAAATGGATACCCAGTTCGGGCGATGTCGGCGGACCCAGCCGGCCCCAGCACCGCCGGCACGCCGGACGTTGTCGTGTTCGGAGAACGACGGAACCCCGAGCCCGCTTCGAATCTCGCTTTTCACTGTAAGCGTTCGGCGAACCCGTATGGTTCGCGACCGGGCGCGGTTGGACCTGTCGGCCGGCGTCGTCGAGCAGCTCAAGCAACTCCTGCAGCCGCGTGGGCGAGTTACCCGGAGAGCCGAGTCCTCCGAGGAGCAGTTCCAGGCCGTACTGCGCCACCCGCACGGTGACTTGCTCCACGTCGACGCCGAAGACGGGCACGGGATCTCCGTCGGACTGGTTGGAGTTCTTCCAGCCGATGCTAGCCGTCGGATCGCCCGGAAGCCGAGGGCAACTCATCTGGTAGAACCTCGGAGTGACCTCTTGAAAGGTAGGAGCCTCTAGAGGTCTCGTCCGGGCCAAAGTCGCGCTCAGGTTTGGGGTAGACCCTCAGCCAGCCGAGTCTCACGTCCAGGGCGTGCTTGCCAGTGCCCGCGGTGGCTCCGAACGGACAGGGGACGCTGACGAGGTGACGCTGACTGGAGATTCCGGCGGCCGCCAGCGCGGGCCACGTGTGCTCGAGCTTGCCGAGAACCTCGAGGATCGCGGCGCTTAGCTGCTTGTCCGAGATCGCCAGCCGGCCGCATGCACGGTGTAGGTCTTCGGAGCCTGCTCGAGCTCCAGGCCAAGCAACTCGCGAGCCTCACGCCTGTGGCGCCGATGATTCAGGATCTCGATGGCCTCCTCGAGATGGATGGCATAGAGAAACGGCGGGTCGTGGATCGGCTGCCAGTTACCCATCTTGTAGTCCGGGCAGCGATGTAGCACACGAAGGTCAGGTCGATCGAGGCCAGGCCAGCAGGAACTCCTTGACAGCTCCGCAGGCCGGGGTAGAATTTCTTGCAAGGCGGGGCCCGGAGGGTGCCAGACCACGTTCCTTCCGGACGAGCCGACCCAGGATTCGGTACGACACAGGTCAACCACAGTCCGGCGGCGGGATTCTTGGCGCTGGTGCTTCTGGACGAGGGTGGGTTTCGAGGGCGGCTCGCACACGCGCACCCGAAACCCGGCGGCCGGGTGGCCGCGGGAGGAAGTCGCAATGCGGGGATGGCGACGGTGGAACCTGGTAGCGGTGGTGGTGGCGGCAGTCGCGGGGGCCATGCTGGCCCCGGACGAGGTGCTCGCCGGCGACGGGCTGATCCAGGCGGCGCTGCGGGCCGTCGAC
The DNA here is from genome assembly GCA_016213845.1 of Candidatus Wallbacteria bacterium. Lineage (GTDB taxonomy): Bacteria > Muiribacteriota > UBA6191 > JACPRK01 > JACPRK01 > JACPRK01. The sequence goes on along the minus strand of JACQZN010000051.1, from coordinate 7,183 downwards.
TACAACTCGGGGAAGCTCACCTCGATCCTGGCAGCGGACTCGACAACTCCGGTGGCTCCACTGGCCGCGACGGACCAGGGCGTCGCCTTCATCGTCCATAACCCGGCTCGGCTCGACCTCATCGCCCGCTTCGCCACCTGCCGCACGACCACGCCGCTGGTCGTCACCGAGGCGCTGCTCGACGCCCAGAGCCGCACGCTGATCGCCAGCGGCTCGGCCTCGCCATGGGAGATCACGACGCAGTCGTTCTACGTCCCGCTTCCCAAGGAGCCGGCCACGCTCGCCGTCGCCTTCGGGTTCGACGCCAGCTATGCCTGGCGGCAACTGCCGCAGGAAGTCGCCTACAACTTCTATCTCTATGACGCGCGGACGATGGACGTGGTGGGGCTCGTCGAGACGATCCGGGTGCTGCCGCGCAACCCCACGGTGCCGTGGCTCTACCTGGCGCAACCCGCTCCGGGCCGGCGCGTGTACCAGGGCCAGCCGCTCGAGTTCTCGGGCGATGCCTACGACTCCTTCGACCAGTCGGCGGTGACGACCTGGATGCTCTGGAAGCGGGCGAACGGCGCCGTCTTCGGCAACGGCCCGCAGGTGACGGTCTCGGACTGGTTGCCCGGAGAGCACGTCGCCCGGCTCGAGGTCGCCAACAGCGCGCGGATCACCACGGCAGTCACGACGCTGGTTTCCGTGGTCGCTCCTCAACCGCCGACCAGTGTCACGATCGTCTATCCGACCACGGGGGTCTCGGTCCCGTACGGGACGCCGCTCACGGTGGAGGGTGTTGCGTACGACTTTGTCGACGGAGTGGTCTCCGACCCGGGCATGAACTGGAACAGCGACCGGCAGGCGGGGCTCCTGGCAACGGGGCGGTTTGCGACCGTATCGCTGGCCGAGCCGCTGACCAACACGATCGTGCTGACGGCGGTCAACTCGATCGGGATGGCCGCCGTCGCCAGCGTGGAAGTCTTCGTGGAGCCGCCCCTTCCATCGGTTCAAATCGTGCAGCCCAGTAACGGGCAGCCTTGGATCGTGGGGCAGACGCTGTCGCTGGAAGGGCACGCGACTTCACCGTCGGAGGGGACGCTGACGGGGGAGGCCCTTGTCTGGCGGGACGGCGCGGGGCAGCTGCTGGGAACGGGCGAGAGTGTCACGACGACGCCGGCCACGACGGGTGCCTACGCGATCACGCTGGAGGCGACGACCTCCTTCGGCAAGACGGCGCGCGTGACGCACACGGTGAACGTGCTGGCGGTGCCGCCGCCGATGGCCACGATCACGGGGCCCGATCCCGGCGGTGCCTACTATGAGACGCTCCCGGTCACGTTCGTGGGGTACGGTTACGACCAGGCGTACGGCGCCTGGATCGAGGATCCGGGGCTCAACTGGAGCAGCTCGCTCATCGGCCCCCTCGGCCAGGGACGGTCGTTTCAGGTTCTGCTGCCGGCCGGGGAGCACGTGGTCACGCTAACGGCGACGGGCAACGCCACGAGCGGTACGGCCACCATGGCGCTCGTCGTTCAACCGGCGGCGAACATCCCTGGGCCGACGGTCGAGATCGAGTCGCCGGCCGCGGGTCAGCTCATCCACACGGGCGAGAGCGTGGCGTTCGTCGGGTGGGCGCACGAGTACCCGAGCGTGCAGATCTTCGACCAGCAGGCGGCGTGGACTTCGAGCGTCGACGGAGTTGTGGCGCGGGGCTTGCTCGGGCAGTCCGGGGCGCCCCGGGCGACGCTTTCGACGGGCGTCCACGAGCTGTCGCTGGCCATCACGGACAGCCGGGGGAAGACGACGGTGGCGACGTGGTCGGTGACGGTGCTGGACGGGTCGACGTGCCCGGCGCCGGTGGCGGGAATCGACTCGGTGACGTTGCTACCCAGGCCAGGAGCATACGGCGGTGGACCGATCTACCGGGACTCGGCAGTGCTGCTGCAGGGGCACGCGACGGACTGGAAGGGCCAGCCGCTGACGGTCGCGCAGTTCTCGTGGACCAGCTCCTTGCAGGGGGCGCTGGGGACGGGGGCGACGACTGCGGCGGAGATGACGGTGGCGGGGACGCACGTGGTGACGCTCGCCGTGACGGACAATCGCGGGCTCACGGACGTGACGACGATGGCGCTCGAGGTGCTGAGCCGGCCACCACCGGAGCTCGAAGTGCAACTGTCGGACGAGGTCACGATCTATCGGCCCCCCGATCCCATCGGGTGGGACCCGTACACGTGGTCACGGGAAGGGACGAAGTACCATGGGAACGCACTGCATCTGAGGGCGATGAGCTGGGACCCGGTGGACGGCCCGCTGCCGGTCGACGTGACGGCGAGCTCGATCGGGTACGTGATGACGGTGCCGCCGGAGTCTTTCCCTCAGTTCGTGGCAACGACCGCGGAGCTCTGACGGCGAGCTCGATCGGGTACGTGATGACGGTGCCGCCGGAGTCTTTCCCTCAGTTCGTGGCAACGACCGCGGAGCTCTGCGTGGGGAGGCACGATCTCTCGTTCCTGGCGACGAACAGCGCGGGGATGACGACGGAGCGCACGCGGAGCCTGCGCGTGTTGCCGCTACTGCCGGCTGCCAGGAGCATGCTCTCGTTCTCGAAGTACATGGATGTCATTTACGACCTCGCCGATGTGGACGGGGCGGCCTATCCGGGCGGGTTCAAGTGGGGCGGGTGGAACCTGCCGGTGCTGAAGGTGACGACGAGCACGGTGGGGCTGGAGAGCGTGATCCGGGGTCACCCGACGACGATCCTGGTCAACGGGGAGCCGCAGCCGTTCACGCACGACGGGGAGTATGCGAGATTCTCGGTGGCGTCGATTCCGCTCTTGACGGGGACGAACGTGCTGACGATGACGTGCAGCCGGGACAGCGACGTCTTCATCACCACGGAGGCGGTCGTCTACAACGACGGCGTCACGAACCATCCGCCATCCATCTCGAACCCGTCGGGGACGCACCCGTACGCGTGGGGGACCTGGTTCCGGGTGGATCTCGACGGGCATGACTTCAATTGGGACTACTGCAGTCGCACCGTGCAGATGTCGTACAAGCCGTTGGAAGTCGCCACCGAGGGGGACTGGCTGGACGCGCCGGTGTTTCAGGCAATCGATTGCGACGTGATGCGCCGGGTCTGCCCGCCGGCCTGGTTTGGCTGGCCGGGCCAGCTGACGTACAACATCGTGAAGCCTGGGTGGGATTGGCCAGGCTACCCGGGAGGCGGCTGGGGCTGGCAGCAGCGCCACGAGGGGCCGATCTGGCTGCGGATGCGCGCCTTCGACGGGAAGGCCCAGAGCGACTGGACGACCGCCGCCCAGCCGATGGACTACGACCCGGCGCAGCCGAGGGGAATGACGAACTTCCGCGTGGTGGCGAACGAGACGGGGAGTCTCACGGTGAGCTGGGACGCGGCCCAGGATGCGAACTTCGACACCTACTTCATCAGCGCCGAGTTCACCAACCGGTTCGTCTTCCCGCCCTTGCAAAGCTATCACCTCATCGGCGGTCGAGAGGGTGACCTCGGGGGCTACGGCACCTGGCGACAGATAGACTACTGGATGTCGCGAATAACGTATCGGGCCACGATGGCTGTCGATTCGACCTTTACTACGAGCAGCACGACGCAGTGCACCATAACGACCCTGCCGGCGGGCGTCGAGATCGAACTGCGGCTCTGGGCGCGAGACACACACGGAAACCTGAGCTCTCCGGTCATGCTCACGACCTGGACGGCCTCCGACTTCGTACATGCAGAACCGGTAACGGACTTCATCAACCCAGCGCCCAATCCGTACGCGCATCGGCTGGGAACCACGTGCTCCGTGAGGTACACGCTGGCCGCGACGCTGCCAATCCTGGTTAACGTCTACCATCACGACACGCAGGCCCTGGTGCGTAGCTGGGCAACGACGGGAGTGGCCGGCGAGAACGAGATCGTCTGGGATGGAAAGGACCACCTGGGACTCCGCGTCGACGAAGGCGAGTACGCCATACGCCTGGAGACGACTCAGCCCAACCGAACCAAGTCGATTTCGGATTCCTACTTCATCCGCGTTCAGTACTGAGGGAGGGGACACTCGATGACGATCGCGATCCTGGCGGTGACGGCGATGTTGGCCCTGACGGGCGATGCCCGGGGGTTGGAGCCGGCGAAGAACTACCCGGTGGCGGCCTGTGCCCACACGAGCCAGCTCCAGATCAAGTACCCGAAGTTGAACCAGGAGTATGTCCCGTGGGGTTTGGACACTAACTACGCACCTTCTTACACGCGGGTCGAGTTCTACTTCAAGAAGGGGCCGTTCGGATACATGCAGATCGGCCGTCTGCACAAGGGAACCGGCCTTTATCCGGTGCCCTGGTGTCACCTGGAGTATGACGAGACGTGCTCGTGCGCGTTCTACTGGTGCGGCGAGCACCTCTTCGATGAATTCATACCTAAGCCCGAGCCGTGGGGTTCGCGGCAACTGATGGGCAACCGTGGGCCCGACAGCTACGACGCCACCTGGAGCGAGTACCGGGCGCGGCAGTTCATCGGCGGCGGGAAGATAGTCCGAGGGGTCGGATACTGGATTGATTACGGCGGAGGCATCTACGGATGGGACCCCAGCGCCTGGGCGAGAAGCCAGGCGCGAGAGTTCAATCCGATCCAGCAGCCGGTGCCCAACGCGCCGCAGGCGCGGCGCTCGGTCTGCGCGACGTGCGCCACGTGTGGCGCTGGCGCCGGCTTCTCGGGCTCGACCGGCTCAGCCTCGAACTGGTCCTGGGCGGCGTTCGGCGCCAATGTCCTGGAGGCGCGATGAGCATGACTGAAGCGCCGACCTTTGCTCGCCGCGGTCTCTGGCTCGCCGTCTGCGGGCTGCTCCTCGCAGCGCTGCTCTCACCTGCGACTCATGCCCTGGAGCAGCCGGCATCTCGTTACTACGATTCGATGCACGTCGCCGAGGGGCCGTTCGGCATGCACTGGTCGAGCTCGCTCGACGTGCGCGCCGTGCACGTCGGGGCGCCGGGTGGCTACTTCGTCAACATCCGGATACCGGGGCGGGATTTCCTCAAGTTCCACGAATCGGGCTACCATGTCTTCGAGCGGGTCAGCGGAACCGATGGGGAGCTGACCATCGACGAGCTGGATCTCTACACGCTCACTTTCAAGAGCGGGGAGGTGTGGACGTTCGACGAGCAGTATCGGCTCGCTTTCATGCGGAGCAAGGAGGGCGTCGAGACCAGCCTGGAGTACGATGGGCTCGGCCGGCTGCAGTATGTTCTCCTGCCAAACGGTCTGGAGTGGACTTTCGCCTACAACGCACAAAACAAGATCAGCTCCATCACCGACGGGGTCCTCACCTGGAGTTTCACCTATGACGCGATCGACAACCTGGTCGGCGTCGACTACCCGGACGGCGGCCATGTCGCCTACACTTATGAGGACGAAAACAGTCCCCACTACCTGACCTCCGGTACGAACAAGGAGGGCGTGGTGGTGAACGAGTACACCTACGACATGTTTGGCCGGCTCACAAGCCACACGCGCCAGGGCACGAAGTACATCCGGGAATACGCCACCCAGATCATCAAGGAGTACCCCGAGGGGAACCCGGACGCCTACAGTCAGAGCTGGTTCGACAGCATGGGCCACTTGACGTCGTACCGCACGCCCGACGGGTCGGTGACCGAGAGCCGCTACAACGTCGACGGGCTGCTGATGACTCAGCTGGACGCCGAGGGGAACGAGACGATTTTCAGTTATGACGACACGGCCCAGCAGACGGGCACGCTGCAGCCCGGGGACATCGTGACGTTGAAGGAGTACGACTCCGAGGGGCACGTCGTGGTGACGACCGACCCGGCTGGGAACACGACGCAGCATGGCTATGATGGCGTGGGGAACCTGGTGGTCACAACGAATCCCATTGGAGCCTCGACGCTCTACTCGTACACGACGACGCGGGTGGTTGCCGCGGTGACGGACCCGTCGGGTAACACGACCACTTACGAGCACGACGAGCTGGCGCAGCTCACAGCCCAGGTTCGAACGACCGGGACGAGCGAGATCCGCGTCTCTTACGAGTACGACGTCGACGGTCTCCGGACGGCGGTCATCGACCCCAAGGGAGCCGCGACCAACTATGCCCACGACGACTTCGGCCGCGTTGTCACCGTGGTTCAGCCCGAGGTCGCAGTCGGGGGCACGCTCCAGACGACGCGGCCGGTGGTGTCGATGCAGTACGACCTGGAGGGTAACGTCGATGCGAGGACGGATGCCCTGGGCCGGACGGTGACGTCGCAGTACGATGCGTTTGGCAACAAGGTCGCCGAGACGGACGCGCTTGGAAACACAACGTTGTACGCGTACTCGGAGGGTCGGCTCATGGCCACCACCGATCCGCTGGGGCGCACGACCCGCTACCAGTACGATGCCACCGGCCGGCTGGAGCGTGTGATCGACGCGCTGGGCGGGGAGACGTTGTACGGTTACGACATTCGAGGCAACCGCACGAGCGTGATCGACGCCCGGGGAAACGAGACGCTGACGAGCTATGATTCACTGGGAAGGACGATCGCGGTGACCTATCCCGATGGTGCCACCCTTCGCATGGCCTACGATTCTGTCGGTAACCTCCTCCGCACCACCGATCCCCTCGGCAACACGACGCGGTTCGAGTACAGCCCGCTTGGCCAGCAGACGGCCAAGATCGAGCCCAACGGCGACCGGACGGAGTTCGAGTACGACGTGACCGGGAACAGGACTGCGGTAATCCGCGCGGCTGGAACCGCGCTGGCCGTCAGGGACGAGATGACCTATGACGCGCTGGGCCGGATGACGCAAAAGAAGAGGGCGGTCGGCTCCCCAGACGAGGTCACCGTCGGCTACGAATATGACCTGGCTGGCAACGTGACGGCCGTCATCAACGGGCGAGGGAAGCGGTGGAGTTTTGCGTACGATGCCGGAAACCGGCTCGTGAGCGAGACCGACCCGCTGGGCCGCACGCGGAGCTACTTTTATGATGCCGCGGGGCGCCTCGTGGAAAAGCGAGACCCGAAGGGGCAGAAGATCCAGTACGACCACGACCCAATCGGCAGAGTCACCGAGGCCCGCTACATCCGGAGCGACGGCAGCCTCGAGAACGTCGCCCGCATGACCTACGACGCCGTCGGCAACATGACGCGCGTGACGGACACCAATGTCGACATCTCG
>JACQZN010000032.1 GCA_016213845.1 Candidatus Wallbacteria bacterium | reverse complement strand
CTCGAGCGCCTCGCAGAAGGCGTTCGCGAAGACGGCTTCCATCGCCACCTCCCCCTCGCTCGCCGAGAACACCTCCACGTCCACTGCCGGCGTCGCGCGGAGCTTCACGGGCACGAAGTCCGGCCGTATCTGGTTACCGCGTGAATCTGGTGTGGGGCCCACACGCACGCGATGCGCGGCATGAGGCTCGACCCTTCCCCGGTCCACTCGCGGGGACGGGCAAGGCTTCCGTTTACTTTGCATGCTGATTGTCGGGGGTCACGCTCATTGAGAACGGCAGCCCACGCTCGTTGAGAACAGCGGTGGAGGGGCGCTTGCGCTTATCGGACACCGGAGCCATGCCTCGAAAATCCCGGGGTCTGGGGCAGCGCCCCAGCGACCACCACTCGTCGCACCCCACCGTAGCTGGCCAACGGCGAGGAGTAGACGGGATGAGATTCTCAGCGTACGTGGTTTCCGACAGCTGATGTACGAGCGCGGGGGGGCGCGATTCTGCGCGCAACTACGGCTTGGTGCGGCCGGCACGCCGCAGCTTCGGCGAGAGGCGGGCGAAGACGTCGTCGGGGTCTTCGGCGAGGCCGAGCTGCTCAGGGGAGAGGGCTGCGCTCCGAGCGAAGGAGATGAGCGCGTGCAGGAGGTGGCGCACGGTCTCGGGATCGGCCCCCTGCTCGAACTGGAACTCGAGAGCGTTGGTCAGGGAGGCGAAGGTTCCCCGCTCCGGATGGTCGAGGCGCGCGACGGCGCGATCGACCTTCCGGCAGAGGCTCAAGCCTGAGCTGTGGAACCGGCTCCAGCGAGTGCGCACGAGATCCTCCGCCTATGGCCCAAGGGCCGTCGAGGAGTATTGTCCCGGGTCGATGCTCCGGAGCAACCCGACGAGGAACTGGATCGGGTCGAGCTTCCGCTGTTGGCAAGTGCGGAAGATCGTCGTCAGGACAGCCTGGGTGACGGCGCCCACCGGCGAGCGGTTCCCGCCGCTGGTCTTGCGATTGATGACCGCCGGGCGAATCGCCTGCTCTGCCGGCCAGTTGGTGGCCTCGAGCTCTCCCTTAAACTCGACGCAGACGCGGAGCCGAAGGAAGGTGAAGAGTTCCGCCTTGTGTTTACGGAGGTGGGCGGCGAACTTCCGGTTGGGTTCGTAGCTCAGACTCCGCGCCAACTCAACCTCGAGCCGCGCCTCGAGCCTCCCGATCGCGGACAGGAGACCGTGATCGGTGATCTCGTCGGCCTCGTGGCGATCCCGCAGCGCCAGCGCATCCTTGAGGATCGCCTTGATAGCACTCGGGAAGCGGACGGCGCCTCGAGTAGCCGACTCGAGGATCAGGTTGCAGCGTCGCAGAAGGTGCCCGAGGCACTGCTGGTGAAGCGCGTCGCTGAACCGGTCGTAGGGTGCCCAGCCGTCGTGACCCAGTGCGCCGTCCCAGTCTTCGCCGAGAATCGCGGCGGCAACCTCGAACCCGCGGCTGAACTGGATCGTGTAGAGGGTCGCGTCCTCGCCGACAAAGGCCCACAGCCAGCTCTTCAGGCCTCCAACCTTCCAGCCCGTCTCGTCGGGGTAGACCGCTGGGCTCTGCCGGATTGCCTCTGCGATCTGCTGATAGGCAGGGTCGCCCTTGTCTGCCAGTCGCTTGAGTGCGCGAGTCAGCGTGGAGGGAGTGACGCTAATGCCCCAGGCCGCGAGGAAGAAGTCCGCGATCTTGACATAGGACGCGCCAACGAGCTTGTTGAGGTGGGCGGCGAGCGCCTGCGCGACGGGTCCAATTTGGTTGGCCGCAGCACCAAGCGCGTCGGAGTGCTGACGAGGGTGTCGGCCCTGAACGCGTTTCCCACATTTCTCGCAGCAGCCGACATGGACGTTGAACTGCGTCGTGTGCGGCTGGACCGGTGGAATGTCCGTTACGAACTGCTCGTGAACGGCGGTCTCCACGACCGCACCCCCACAGTCGGGGCACGCTTCTGGCAGAGGCGATTCGAAGATCTCGTCGATCCTCTCGGGGCGCGGGCGCTCCCCACGCTTGCCGTACTTCGCACCCTTCTTGCGCCCCGGCTTCTTGGGGTCGGGCTTCGGGTCCCCCTTCGAGAAGGGCGTCGCCTGGCGCTTGTTCTCGCGCTGAGCCTTCTCCAGCTTCTCGCGCAGCTCCTTGAGCTCCTTGTTTGCCGCCTTCAACTGGCGATCGAGCTTCTCGGCTCGGGCTCCTTCCCGATTCGCCCGCCGCGTCTCGGCTCTCAGCGAGCGCCTCGTCGCCTGGAGCTTCTCCTTCAGCTCCCCCGAAGCCCGGTTCGCTTCCGCCTGCAGCGCACGCTTCGCGTTGCGAAGCTGTTGGACTTCTTCTTCCAGTCGCGCACGCACCTGCTCGCTGCGATCGAGCAGCTCGCGTCTCGTATCGCGGAGCTCGCGCCGCAGCGCCTCAATCCGGGTTTGCGGGTCCCGCGCACGGCGACGCGACCGCCTTCCCGGACTCGCACTTGCCGCGGCACGCTCGAGCACGCCCTCGCAACACACATCCCGAGTGCCATTCGCTGGGCGCGCTCATCGCGGGCCCTCAACATCCATCGCCATCATCGGTTGCCCCAACGAGTGCAGCCGTAGGAACCGCACCAGCGGCCGCTTGGATGTCAACTTGGCAGGCAGCGGGACACCTCGGGATGCCACTACGGCAGACGCGGTAACCAGATACCTGCGACCTTCAGCTGACGCTCATGGCGAGCAGCCTCTATCGGCTACTCGGGGCGAGAATCGGCAAGGGGTACGAGCACGCTCG
>JACQZN010000056.1 GCA_016213845.1 Candidatus Wallbacteria bacterium | reverse complement strand
GCTGACTGCCGCCGACGGCGCGGGGAACGCGCTGGCCTCGACGCCGGGCGGCGTGTTCACGATCGACAGCACGGCCCCGACGGTGGAGTCGCTCGTGTACAGCAAGGGCACGCGTTACTACAAGGCGGAGACCTTCACGGTGACCGCGATCTTCAGCGAGGACATCACGCCGGGCAGCGCCAGCATCACGATCACCGGTGGCAACCTGGGCGGCAGCGTCGTGACGAACACGACGATGCTGCAGGGGGCCAACCGCCGGACTTGGTCCCTGACGCGGACCATTCAGGCAGGCGATCCGAACGTGACGCGCACGATCACCGTGGGCGGATCGGACGCGGCGGGCAATGCCGCCACGGTGATGCCATCGAACGACACGTTCGACATCGACACGGTGGTCCCGACCATCACGTCGCTGGTGTACGACAAGTCACCGAACCATTACTCGAAGGACCAGGCGGTCGTGATCACCGTGACGTTCAGCGAAGACATCACACCGACCGATCCGACCATCAGCATCTCCGGTGGCTTCGTGGGCGGTTCCGGCGTCTCAGGGGTTGCCTTGACTCAGAAGGCAGACCGCAGAACCTGGACCTTCGAGCGTACGGTATCGGCCTCCGACCCGGACGGCGTTCGCACCGTCACGATCTCGGCTTCCGATCCCGGAGGCAACGCCGTGGCGTCGACGCCGAACAACAGCTTCACGCTCGACTCGACGGCGCCTGGCTACTCTTCCGTCGTCTACAGCAAGTCACCGAACCACTACAAGGGCGGCGAGACTCTCACGGTCACGGTGACCTTCACCGAGGCCATCACGCCCACCAATCCCACGATCTCCATCTCGGGCGGGACGGTAGGACTGAGCACGATCTCCAACGCCGCCCTGACGCAGGGAAGCTCGCGCAGCATCTGGATCTACACCCGCGCCGTGAACGGCTCCGACGCTTCGGGCACGCGGACGATCTCCTACGACGCACAGGACGCCGCAGGGAACGCGGCTGGAACGCCCACCATCGCTCAGTTCACGATCGACAATGTGGTGCCGACGATCTCGTCCCTGACGTACAACAAGGCGAGCCAGCTCTACCGGGCGGAGAGCTTCGTGGTGACCGCCACGTTCAGCGAAGACGTCACCCCCAACGCCCCCACCATCACCATCATCACGGGCAACGTCGGCGGCAGCGCTGTGTCCGGGACCGCGATGGCGCAGGCCGGCAGCCGGCAGGTCTGGACGTTCTCGACGACCATCCTGACGGGAAATCCCAACGGCGGGCGCACGGTCACCGTCGCCGGCAGCGACGCTGCCGGGAATGCCGTGGCGTCGACGCCGAACAATGCGTTCACGATCGATACGGCAGCGCCGACCGCGACTCTCGCCTTCAGCAAGGTCAACCGCGTCTACTCGTCGGAGACGTTTGCCGTGACTGCGACCTTCAACGAAGACATCTCTCCGAGCGCGCCGACGATCGCGATCGCGGGCGGTACGGGTGGCGGCCAGAATGACGTTTCGGCCACCGCGATGACGCAAGGTGCCAGTCGCAGCATCTGGACTTACTCGCGAAGCGTGAGCAACAGTGACGAGGGAAACTTCACCATCACGCTAGCCGGGACCGACGCCGCAGGGAATAGCACGACGCAGCCGCCTGTCCGGACCTTCACGATCGATACCGTGGCGCCCTCGGAGGCGACAGTGACGAACACCTGTTACACCAGCCCCTGCCAGTGTCTGAAGTGGAGCGCCGTGAGCGACTCGGGATCGGCCATCAGGCAATACAAGATCTACCGGAGCACCTCGACGTCGGCGTTCACGGATTCGGACCTGTTCATGACGGTCGATGCCTCGCAGCTCGATCTGAAGTTCGAGGACCCGACCAACACGCGCTATGGTGTCGGGGCCGTGGACGATGCGGGGAACGCCACGCCAGCCAGCAGCATCGCGCGCATTGTGAACGTGAGCGGAGGCTGCACCGCCTGCGACAACCTCTGTGTGGCGGCCCCCGACGGTGCGGACCCGACAGCGACGCTCACCTTCAGCGACGCCGACCGAAACTACAAGGCGGGAAGCTTCACGGTCACGGCTACCTTCAGCGAAGCGATCACCCCCCTGGCCCGGATCCAGATCACGGGCGGCGGCGGCAGCTCCAACAATGACGTGGCGGCCCAGAACATGACGCCCACTGGCAACCCGTGGGTGTTCACGTTGACCCGGACCATCGTGACCGGCGACGACGGGCCGTTCACGATCACGCTGACGGGAACCGACGTCGACGGCAACGCGCTCTCCGCGCAGCCGGTGGTGAGGACCTTCACGATCGACACGACGGCTCCGGCGGCGGCGACGCTGACGGGTGACTCCTTCAGCAATCCGAACCAGTGCCTCAAGTGGACCGCCGTGACGGACGCCGTTTCGGGCATCTCTCTCTACAAGGTCTACGGAAGTACCACCTCGACGGGGACGTACACACTGATGACCAGCACCACGGGGACCAGCGTGACGTTCAACGATCCGAGCAACATCTTCTACAAGGTGATCCCGGTCGACGGGGCCGGAAACGAGCTGAGCCTCGGCAGCGTCACGGGCACCTCGCTTTCCAGTGTCTCTGGAGCGTGCCCCTGAGTGCCGGTCGATTTCGGTCGGATGGAACCTTGACGGGACGCCGCTGTCCCATGTTGGTGGCTCTCGCGGGAGAGCACCGAACGTGAGCAGACCGGGACCGGGTCGGCACGGACGACGAGGGTTTGTCATCTACCTCGTCGCGGCGCTGCTTGGGCTCCTGGGGATGGTCGCAGCATTTCTGCTCCGCGACATGCGCCACCGGGACGTCTGGACCCACCGGTACTCCTCAGGCGAAGTGGCGCTGGCGCTGGCTCAGGGAGCGGTCTCGAACATGAGCTTCGCCGTGCGGCACGCGATCTTGCCCGAGAAGCTCTCGGGCGGGCTCGACGCCGGCTCGCTCTACGCGTTTCTCCTGCAGGACGAGGAGACCCTTCGAAAGAAGCTGGGCCGCGTGGAGGGACAGTCCGGTGACCACACGGCGTTCTTCAAGGCCAAGTGCGGCGACTGGTCGCTGGAGCCGATCGAGCGGCTCCTGTTGAAGATCCGAGGGGCCCGGTTGCGGGTGTTCCTGCGAATGGCTCCCAGGCCGCTGCACCAGCCATCGGCGAAGGCCAACGAGAAGTTTCAGGACCCGGTCGAAAAGGAAGTGACGCTGCGCCTGGTCGCCTCGGTCACCGTTGGCGGCGCAACGCGAACAGCCTGGACGGACAAGTCGGTGCGGGTCTACTCGGTGCTCATCCCGCTCGTGCCACGCTTCACGGCCTTCGCCCTGGGCGGTGGAAGCTCGGCGGCCAACGAGTATGCCAACCTCCCGACTGGAGCCCCGGCCGACTCGGGCGACGAAGGGCCGACCTCGCTCTTCCACAACGCCGAACCGGTCGTGAACGACCTTCAGATCCAGCCGCCGCACCAGCCGGGGTGGCTCTTCTTCGGGACGGAGCCGACAGTCTTCAAGCTGACGGCAGGAGATCAGCCCGAGGCCGGAGAGGACTTCCACCTTTCGCAGAGCGGCGAGCAGCCGCGGGCTCACGAGGTGGCGAATCCGCCTGGCGCCATCTCGTCGGCCCGCCCGCCGGACCCTGACCATCCGGGCGAGGAGCAGGCGCTCCTGCTGCAAGGGGCGTTCTGGGGCTATCACGCTGGGATGAACTTCCTTGAACTGTTCGGGCGCAGCGGGGAGTTCGACGAAAAATCATCCCGGCTGCACCTGTTTGGCGATCGGACGAACCCGTCCGCCACCAAGGTCATCGGGCCGGTGATGCAGGGGCTGGCGCTCTATACCGACCTGGCCATCGACCGGGATGCGACCTCGAAGGACGAGAGCGACCAGGCGACGGGATGCTCTCGTCCGCTGCCGGTGAGGGAGAGCGTCGATCCGTTCCTGAGGCATGTCGATTCGGAGGCCTACTCGAGCGACACGACGAGGGAACAGGCGGGCCAGGCGCCGGCGCGGCTGATCCCCTTCAACTCGCCGGGCCAGCCGCCCTTCAACGTCGTCAACCAGAACGCGCTCTGCGACGGCGTGCCGGTGCCGAGCGAGGTGGGCAGGGAGATCCTCCGTCTTGACCCGCTGGAGTACCGGTACACGAGGCTTTTCGGCGGATTCGAGCAGTACGACCCGTGGTCGTGCCGCGAGGTGCAGGTCCCGGCCAACGTCGTCCCTGAGTTGATGAGGCTGTCGCAACAGGAGAGCTTCAAACTGCTGGCGGCGGCGCTGTTGCCGTTCCGGGAGGGCGTGCCGTTTCAGGACCGGGTGGTCGAGGTCAAGGGCTTCCAGGTCGCCTACGCCGATCCCGTGCATGCGTCGATGCCCAATGCCGAGGGGGCGAGGGTCCACTTCGACAACGCTCGGGTCCCCGAGGAGAGCATGTCGAACTTCGCGCCGGAGCTGCTGGCGCAGGAGCGGGTGGTGCTTCGGATGAGCCCGGCCGAGCTCATCGCCACGGCGCTCAGGGGAAAGCCCGGTGGCGGCTACGTGCTCGAGCTCGGAGGTCGCGCCGTCAGGGTCGACGGCGACCTGACGTTTCCGCCAAACGTCGAGGTCGCAGACGGAGGGCTGCTCGTGGCTGGCCACGTGAGCTTCCGCGGGCACTTCAGGCAAAAGAACCCGACGACGCGATTCAGTCTTGTGGCCGGAGGCGTCGACATCTCGCCGGGGGCGCGAGTCGACGGGGCGATCTTCTCAGGGGCTCTCGGGAGGGCCAGCAAGGTCCTGCTGGTTGGCAGTCTGGGCACCGGGGCGATTGACCAGCTGACGGGCTGGCGCGGCAGCCGCGTCGTCTACGACGGTGCCTACGACCCGACGGGTCCGTTGGCTCATGAACAGTACCGGATCTCGATGAGCGACACGGACTTCGCCGGGGGCGTCACGTACCGGGACGGGGCGGAGGTCGGGGCGCCGTGAGAAGCGACAAGTGGTACTCAGTCCTGTTGGAGGTGCTGCCTCCAAACCTCCGCCAAGGGGTCAGTGGCCCTCCTTCGGCAGGCTCAGGACAGGCTCTGGCCCCCCTTTGCGTGGGGGGCAGGAGGACTTCGGATGGGCCAGAGTCCGTCAGGGTTTGGAAGCAGCGCGCGGGGTTCACGCTGGTGGAGGCGCTGATCGCGACCGCGCTGCTGGCGCTGGGGCTGGTGGCGATCGCGTTCATGAACTGGACGTCGGCGCGGGAGAGCTCGATGGACCGGATGGAGCTGGTGGCCACGAACCTCGCCACGGAGCTGCTGGAACAGGTGCGGGCGATCGCCGAAGGGCGCTCGGGGGTTACGGCGATGGCGCCGATGCCGCTCGAGAACCCGTTTCCCCAGTTCCCCGAGTGGGTGGACGTGGAAGAGCGACTGAGACAAGGCGGGGGCTCGTTTCCGCTGCTGGCCGCGTGCCAGACGCTCGTCGAGGCGTCCCGGATGCGGCTGCAGCCTGAGCGGCCTGGCTATCACCGATATCTCCAGGTCATGCAGGCGCCGCTCCGCCTGGGTGGGGCGTACGTTCGTAGTCCGTTCCTGGTCGAAGTGAGGGTGCGGGTCGATTACGGACCGAACCTGGCCGACGCCAAGTCCACGCGCCGGCTGTTCCTCGATACGTTGATTTCACATGAGGACGTCAGTGTTCCGAGATAGCGCCGGGTGGGGGAGGAGTGCCGCTCGGGCTGGGGCACGGGCTGGGGCTGGGGCATCCTTCGACAAGCTCAGGATGAGCGGGGGGCACAGGATGAGCGGGGGGCACAGGATGAGCGGATCGGCGGGGGCCTCCACCTTCCTTCTTCTATCTTCCACCTTCTGTCTTCTTCGAGCCCGCAAGGGCTTCACGGTGGTCGAGGTGGTGATCGCGGGGGCGCTGTTTGCGGGATTGCTGGTGACGGGGATGTGGGCGGCGGTGACGCACCTGAGGATCGGGTCACACGAGGCAGCGTCGCTGGTGGGGATGGGGAAGATACAGGTGCTGTTCGCCGAGCTGGAGAGGGACCTCAGGGATGCCAGGTCCAGGGGAGATGCGCCGATCCTGCTGCCGGAGAAGGTGCTGCGGGCGATCGGGTTTCCGGGGAGCACGGTCGACTTTGCGGAGCTGCCGAAACCGATCGGACAGCTGGTCAGCATCGAGCCGCAGGGAGTCGACGTTCCGCATTCGGGGCAGTACATCAAGCGGTGGAAGTTGATGCCGAACGGCTGGGAGCACAATCCCTGGCCGCCCAGGTTCAATAGCGCCGACGACGACCTGGAGCCGCACGGCTTTCCGGAGCTGGAGCCCGTGGCGGCGGGGTGGACCCGAGCCTACGAGGAGACCGTATCGCTGATCGTCTACCCGGCCTCGGGACCGGTCGAGCGGGTCTTCGTGGCCATCTTCCGGGCCGAGGGCTGGGCAATCTACACGCACTACGTGGTCGGGACCCAGGACCGGCCCAAGGGATCGGTCTGGCGGTGGACCGTGGAGCGAGGGGCCGAGGCGATCGTCTCGGGGGGCGTGGAAGTGCTCAGCGTGATCGCCAGCCTCGAGTTCGCCGCCCATCCCGGCCAGCCCAGCGTCGGGATGGAGCTGGTGAAGAGTGCCGTCCAGCTCACCGTCGACATGACCGAGCCCGATGCCGGCAACGCCATCGATGAGCGGCGCCTGCTGCTGGGCCGGCGGGTCTACCCTCCCTGGCTCCAGTCGCCCCCGCACCGCCTGCGATGGGTGGCTCGGCCGTAAGAGGCGCTACCATGGTCCCGTGATCGAAATCGCGGGCTATAGGCTGGGCAAGGAGCTGGGGGCGGGCGCCTCCGGGACAGTCTATCGCGCCGTGCAGCTGGGGCTGGGCCGGGAAGTGGCGGTGAAGGTGCTGGCGCCGGGACTCTTCGACCAGCAGGAGACTCGCGCGCGCTTCCTGCGCGAGGCCAAGATCCAGGCAAGCCTCTCGCACGCCAACCTGCTGGCGCTCTTCGACTTCGGCTTCGCGGGCGACCGCCCATTCCTGGTCTCGGAGCTGGCCGCCGGCGGCTGCCTGCGCGACCGGCTGGGGACGGGCGGAATCCGGCCGCTGGCAGAGGCGATTCGGATCGCCGGCGAGGTGGCGGCCGGGTTGGCGCACGCCCATCGCGCCGGGATCGTCCACCGGGACCTGAAGCCCGAAAACGTCCTGATGACGCAGGAGGGTTGCCCCAAGGTCTGCGATTTCGGACTTGCGAAGTCGGATCGACCGGGCCAGACGGTGCGCACAGAGGCCGGCATCATCCTGGGAACCCCGGGGTACCTGGCACCGGAGGCGATCCAGGGACGAACGGCCGGTCCGGAGGCCGACGTGTATGCGCTGGGCGTCCTGATGTACGAGGTCTTCTCGGGCCGCCGGCCGTTCGGGGGTGAGACCGCGGCCGACGTCATCCGGGCGCAGCTCCAGGGTGCGGTGGAGCCGGCGAGGCAAGTGTGTCCTGAGCTGCCGCTAGAGCTGGACCAGCTTCTGCTGGCCTGCCTGGCGTTCGATCCGGCCAGCCGGCCGCGCTCGGCGGCCCATGTGGTCGAACGGCTGTCGGCGATCGACTTCGATGTCGCGGAAGCGGGCCAGGCGAACCGGACCGTGGTGCAGAAAATGGCGTCCGGACGGCGGCCGGCGTCCGCCACGCAAGTCGGCGGGGGGCCGCGCCTCACTCGGGCTTCTCGCTCAGGCACGACCGCTGCGGACGCTGCGCGAGCCACTCGTACTTCGCCCGGGGCCACGCGGGTCGCGCAAGGGCCGGCATCGGGTAGCAGGCGTCTGCTGGGAGCGGCGGCCGGGGCGCTGATGGCTCTGGTGCTTGCGGCCGGTTGGGCGATGTCCAGCCGGGCCGTGACCGGGCCCGCGCAGGCGCCGCTGGCCACCGTTCCCGGCGCCGCGCCCAGGCCGCCCCTGGTGGACTTCAAAGGTGCGCGCGTGACTCGTCGGGCCGACGGCGCTCGGCTCTGGCTGACGGCAGCGCCGGGTGCGGCCTTCGACGTTGCGGTGCGGCCAGCAGCGGGCGGAAACGAGAGGGTGCAGCGCGTGGGGGGCGACGCCCTGCGAGTGGAGCTGCCGGGCCTGGAGCCGGCAAAGGCCTACGTGCTCCAGCTGCGCTCGGGCGCGTCGCGACACGAGCTCTCGTTCGAAACGCTGGGCCGGCTGACGGTCGCCAACTCGACCGTCCTGGTGAACAACGCTCAGGGCAAGAAGATGGAGGGGGTGAGAGTCGGTGTATCCGGTGACTCCGTTCATGCGCTCTTCCGCTCGGAAACGGCCTCGTCGGATCAGAACATCGGCTGCATCTCGAGCCCAGATCGGGGGGAGTCCTGGGGCGAGCTCGAGTGGCTCGCCACGGGTGGCCTGGTACACAAGGGGCCGGCTCTCGCGTTCGACGGAGACTCCGTACTCGCGGGGTGGGTGTCGGGCGACGGGTCGTTCGCAAACCGGCGAACGGTGCTGCGCCTCTGGGACGCGGGCAGCCGGAGCTGGGCCGCCGCGCGCTCCTGGGGCGGTGGTTCCACGGCTGGTGTCGCGCTCACCGGGCGCGCCGAGGGTGGGTTCGAGATCGTGATGGGCGTGGCGGGGCCTGGGGACCGGATGGGGTGGGTTCGGTGGCCTGCGGGGGCGGCCCAGCCCGAGCCGCCGGTCGTGCAGCCCTCGCTGCCGCCGAGCACGAAGAGCTACACGCTGGCCCGCAGCCGGGAGAGGCTGCTCTGCTTCATCGACGCCAGGCCGAACGTCGGCAAGGAGATCGTGGTCACGTCGACCCGCGAGCCCGCCAGCGGTCGATGGAGTCCTCCGGTAGTGCTGTCTCCGGCGAAGGAGGAGCCCGCCGACGTCGACGTCGCCGTTCTGCGAGACACCGTGGTTGCATCGTTCGAAGCCCGAGGCAGCCTGTCGGCGGTGGCGAGCACCGATGGCGGGGAGACCTTCTCTCGGAGGCTGGACCCGTTCCCGGACGTCTCGATCGGGAAGTCACCCAGCACCGCCATCCTGAACGGACGGTTTGCGATGTGCGCCTTCGATCAGGGGCTTGCCCAGACCTACTCCGACATCGTCTGCTCCCGGAGCCCCGACGGGCTGAGCTGGAAGCCCTTTGCACGGGTCGCGATGCCCCCGGGCAACTCGCGCATGGTCTCTGCCGTGTCCGTCGCCGATCGCCTCCTCGCCTTCGTCATCCGCGACACGTTCGGGCTGGCCGTCGTGAGGCTGGAGAAGAATGAGAAATGAGGCTCGAGGCTCGAGGCTCGAGAGGTGAGGCGCGAAGGGGGGTCAGAGGGGGAAGAACTTCTTGGCTTCGGCGGCCATCGACTTCAGGAGGGCGGGTGGGGCCAGGCGCGGGCCGTGGCGCGTGGAGAGCTGCTCGAGGTCGCGGGCGATCTGCTGGGGGCCGATGAAGTCCATGTAGCGGAAGGGACCGCCGAGGAAGGGAGGGAAACCCAGGCCGAGTACGGCGCCGAGGTCGCCGTCGCGCGGGCGGGCCAGGACCTGCTCCTCCAGGCAGCGCACGCACTCGGCGGCGAAGATGAGCCAAAGGCGCTGCTGGATGTCTCGGGTCGCAAGCTGTGTGCGGTTCCTGCCACCGGGGAGAAGATCGTAGACGCTCGGGTCCACGGTCTTCTTGCCCCGGCCATAGGTGTAGAAACCCTTCTTGTTCTTGCGTCCCAGCCGGCCGGCGCCGGTGACATTGCCGAAGGTGGCCGCAGCGCGGAGGCGCTCCCCGAAGCCGCCCTGCATGACGCGCGTCACGTGAGCGCCGATGTCGAGCCCGACCTCGTCCAGCAGCGTGAACGGGCCGACGGGGAAGCCGAACTCGCACATGGCGCGATCGATGGCTGCAATGTCGGCGCCTTCCTCGACCATCAACGCGGCCTCGTTCAGGTAGAAGGCGAGCACCCGGCTGGTGTAGAAGCCGCACCCGTCGCGCACGACGATGACCGTCTTGCCCATCTCCTTGCCGTAGGCGACCGCGGTGGCCGTCACCCAGGGCGCGGTGCGGTCGGTGACGATGACCTCGAGCAACGGCATTCTCGGCACCGGCGAGAAGAAGTGCATTCCGAGGATCTGCTCGGGTCGGCGGGAGGCCTGGGCAATCTTGGCGATCGGGATGCTGGAGGTGTTGGACGCGAAGACGGCGCGCGGGTGCATCACCGACTCGAGGTCGCGGAGCACTTTCTGCTTGGTCTCGAGGTCCTCGAAGACGGCCTCGATGACGAGGTCGGCGCGCTGGAAGCCGGTCAGGTCGGTGGTGACGGAGAGAAGGTCCATCGACTGCTGCGCTTGCTGCGGGGTCATTCGCTTGCGGGTGAGCTTCGAGGCGAAGGCCGAGTGGCAGCCGGCGAGGGCCTTGCCGAGCATGCCCGGATTGACGTCGTGCATGCGGACGGGTGTGCCTCGCTCGCAGGCGACCTGGGCGATGCCGGCGCCCATGAAACCGCAGCCGACGACCCCCAGCCGCTGGACCTGGGCCGGCTGGACCGAACGATCCGAAACCCCGGTGTCCTTCTTGGTCTCGTTGGTGGCAAAGAAGAGCCGAATCAGCTCGCGGCTCGTTTGAGTCAGAGCGAGTTCGCCGAAGAGGCGCGACTCGGTCCTGAAACCCTCCGCCGGTCCGTGTTCGACGCCGGCGCGCATGGCCTCGAGCGCGTAGCGGGGGGCGGGGTAGTGACTGCCCGTCTTCTCGAGCTGCTTGGCGGCCTGGCGGTAGAGGAGGATGCGGCCGAAGGGGTTCGCCTCCAGGGCCCAGCGCTTCAGCCGGGCGCCGAGCGGCGGCGAGCCTGCGGGCTCTTGACGCTGGAGCCGGGCCAGCTCGCGCCGGGCAGCCGCCGCCAGATGTTCCGGCGGGGCGACCGCCGCGACCAGGCCCATCTTCAGCGCCTGTCGCGCGCCGATGGTGCGGCCGGACATGTTGAGGTCGAGCGCGTTGGCGAGCCCGACGGCCCGCGGCAGGCGCTGGGTGCCGCCGGCGCCCGGGATGAGGCCGAGTTTTACCTCGGGGGCGGCCAGCGAGGTCTTCGGGCTGTCGGTGGCGACGCGGGCGGTGCAGGCCAGCACCAGCTCGAGCCCGCCGCCCAGGCAGACGCCGTGGATGGCGGCCACGCTGGGATAGGGAAGGCTCTCGAAGCGCTGGAACACGGCCTGGGCGAGCCGGCTGGCCTCGGAGGCCTCGGCGGCGCTCGGGAGCTGGAGGAACTCTTCGATGTTGGCGCCTGCGACGAAGTTGTCCGGCTTGCCGCTCGTCAGCAGCAGGCCGCGGATGTCGCGCCGGCGGGAGAGCTCGCTCAGGGCGTCGTCGAGCTGCTGGAAGACGTCTCGCGAGAGGATGTTGAGCTTCGAGCCCGGGCAGTCCAGGGTGAGAGAGGCGACGCCCGCGTCGTCGACCGAGATGGACCAGCTGCTCACGTGGACCTCACTCCCGCTCCCAGACCATCGCGGCACCGATGCCGCCCGCGGCGCAGACGCTGACCAGGCCGAGCTGGGCGCCGCGGCGTTCCATCTCTCGAAGTAACTGTATGCAGAGCCGGGCGCCGGTCGCGCCGAAGGGGTGGCCGATGGCGATGGAGCCTCCCATCGGATTCAGGCGGACGGGGTCGATGACGCCGACGCGCTTGGGGCGGCCCAGGCGCTCCTGGGCGAAGCGGTCGCTGGCCAGGGCCTGCAGGTTGGAGAGGACCTGGGCGGCGAAGGCTTCGTGCATCTCGACCAGGTCCATGTCGGCCAGGGTGACGCCGGCTCGCTCCAGCGCCTTAGGGATGGCGAAGGCGGGACCCTGCAGGAGCTGATCGAATG
The DNA here is from genome assembly GCA_016213845.1 of Candidatus Wallbacteria bacterium. Taxonomy (GTDB): domain Bacteria; phylum Muiribacteriota; class UBA6191; order JACPRK01; family JACPRK01; genus JACPRK01. The sequence goes on along the minus strand of JACQZN010000056.1, from coordinate 71,403 downwards.
GATCGAGCGCCGCGTAGGCGTAACTTCGCAGGAAGCCGAGAGGCCGGCAGCCCAGGGCCCGCGCCTTGTCCTCGCCCATCAGCAGGACCGCCGAGGCGCCGTCGGTGAGCGGAGAAGAGTTGCCTGCCGTGAGGGTGCCGAATCGACGGTCGAAGACCGGCTTCAGGGCGGCCATTGCCTCGAGGTTGGCATCCTTGCGGACGTTGGAGTCCTCGGCCACGCAGGGGGAGAAACGGGGCGGGGGAAAGACGGGCACGATGTCTCTGCCGAGGCGGCCGTCGGCGGTGGCGGCAGCGGCTCGCTGGTGGCTGGTGACGGCGAGCTGGTCCTGCTCGGCGCGGAGGATACCGTTTTCGCGGGCCATCTTCTCGCACGATTCGCCCATGGAAAGGCCGGTGAAGGCCTCGGCGATGGCAGGCGGGACGGGGAGAAGGTCCCTTGGGCGGACCTTCCGGAAGGCGGTGACGCGCTGCAGCATGGAGCGGGCCTTCGAGGCTGCGAGCAGCGCCTTGGCGACAGGGCGGGACCAGAGGATCGGGGCTTGAGAAGTGGCCTCGGCGCCGCCGGCCAGGACGACGTCTGCGAGGCCCTGGGCGATCAGGTCGGCGCCGCTGGTGATGGCCTGGTTGGAGCTGGCGCAGGCGCGATTGACGGTGAAGGCCTCGAGCCGGCGGGGGAGGCCCGCGCGGAAGACGACCTCGCGAGCCAGGTTGGGCGCGAAGGGATCGGCGATGACGGCTCCGAAGACGCAGGCGTCGACTTCCTCGGGGTCGAGGCCGGTGCGCTGGAAGAGCTCACCAGCGGGGATGCGAGCCAGGTCGGCCGCGGTCATGTCGGCATAGTCGGTGCCCGCCTTGACGAAGGGGGTTCGGCAGCCGTCCACGAGGGCGATGCGGCGCTTGTAGGGGTGCATGCGATGCCCAAGCTAAGGAACTCGGGCGGGGAAGTCAATGCGGGTGGCTTGCGCTCACAGGATCTCGGCAAATCGCGAGCCCGGAAGCGGAAGACGGGGACTGGCTCCGGAAGCCCGGTTGGTATCTGGCAGTCGTCCGGCCGGTTGGCCGGGCTTCCGGTGCACCCACTTTCCGCCAACGATGTCCGTCGCTCTGCCTGCGCTCAGAAGGCAAATGCAAAGGGAGACGCGGGATGGTATGGTGCTGACGCGCTCGAGGGGTGGGGGCCGGACTTTGGCAGGAAGTTTGTATCTGACGGCCGCTTGGTCTTCGGCGGGCGGGCAGGGTCGTGACGGCGGTGTTGGGGGAAAGCACGGAGGACGCGGCGTGTGATCGATATCGGGATCGGATTCTGGATCGCGTTCCATGTCTTCATCCTCGGGATGCTGGCGCTGGATCTGGGCGTGTTCCAGAAACGGGCGCACGTCGTCACGAAGAAGGAGGCCCTGATCTGGACTTTGGTCTGGGTTGTCTTCGCGCTGCTCTTCGACCTGGGCATTCATCTGAAGTACGGGTCGGAGAAGTCGCTGGAGTTTCTGACGGGGTACCTGATCGAGAAGGCTCTGAGCGTCGACAACCTTTTCGTTTTCCTGGTGATCTTCAGCAGCTTTGCGGTGCCGCCGGCGAGCCAGCGGATCGTGCTGCTGTGGGGATTGCTGGGGGCGCTGGTAATGCGAGCGGCGTTCATCCTGGCCGGGGCCGCGCTGCTGAAGCGCTTTCACTGGCTGATGTACGTGCTTGGTGCCTTCCTGGTCTACACGGGCGTGAGGCTCGTGACCAAGGAAGAGGAGCCGATGGAGCCTGGGCATCACCCGGTGGTCCGGCTGGTGCGGCGTGTGCTTCCGGTCTGGTCGAAGTACGAGGAGGAGCGGTTCTTCGTCTTCCGGCAGGAGAAATGGATGGCGACACCGCTGCTGGTGGTTCTGGCGGTGGTGGAGTGCACGGATCTGGTGTTCGCGCTGGACAGCATCCCGGCCATCTTCGCGATCACGATGGACCCGTTCCTGGTCTACACGTCGAATGTCTTTGCTATACTGGGGTTGCGGGCCCTCTACTTCCTTCTTGCGGGGGCGATGAGCCAGTTCCGTTTCATGAAAGAGGGGCTGGCGGCCGTGCTGGCGTTCGTCGGCGTCAAGATGCTCCTCAACGACGTGTTCCATCTTCCGATCAAATTCAGCCTGGGATTCATCGCGGCGGCGCTGACGCTGGCGGTCGTGGCGTCGATGAAGTTTCCGGCCGCGCCGGGCGCCGGGCATGCTCCGGATGACGAGGGTCCTCGGGACCCCGATCCGTGATGGGCACCGAAGGTCAACACGCGCTTCCGGTTCCGGTCGAGATTGCGCTTCCGATAGCACTGGCCCTGGTGCTGGTGAACGGCTTCTTCGTGGCTGCCGAGTTCGCCTTTGTGAAGGTGCGCGGCAGCAAGGTGGAGGAGATGTTGCGTGCCGGGACGAGAGGTGCTCGCTCTGTGCGCGACGTTCTGGGGCGGCTCAACGACTACCTGTCGGCGGTGCAACTCGGCATCACGCTGGCCAGCCTGGCGCTGGGGTGGCTGGGTGAGCCGGCCTTCGCTGCCCTGGTCGAGCCGCTCTTCAGCGGCCTGGGCTGGCTCTCCAAGCCGGCAGCGCACTCCTTCGCGCTCGGGACCGCCTTTCTCATCATCACGCTCTTGCACATCGTCGTCGGCGAGCTGGTCCCCAAGACGCTGGCCATCGAGCGGCCGGAGCTCTGTGCCCTGGCGACCGCCAAGCCGCTGATGTGGTTCAACCGCGTCTCGTATCCGGCCATCTGGCTGCTGAACACCACGTCGCTGGCGATCCTCAAGGTCTTCGGTATAAGGGCCACCTCCGGGGAGGACGTGGCCCACTCGGAAGCTGAGCTGCGCTTCCTGCTGGCCGAATCGGCGCGCAGCGGCATCCTCTCCACGGGAGAGAAGGACCTGCTCGACAAGGTCTTCCGCTTCAGCGACCGCACGGCGCGGCAGATTGTCGTGCCGGCCGCGGACGTCGTCCACCTGTCGCTGGTGCGCGGGCTGGAGGAGAACCTGCACAAGGCCAAGAGCGAGGGGTACACGCGCTATCCGCTGTGCGAGGACGGCCTGGACAGCATCCTGGGCATGATCCACATTCGCGACCTCCTCGCCTCGGAGCAGGAGCTGAAGCACAGCCGCGATCTCATGAAGCTGCGGCGCGACATCCTGGTCGTGCCCGAGACCGTCAGTGCCCACCGGCTGCTCAACCTCTTCAGGCGCAAGAAGGTGCACATGGCGATCGTCGTCGACGAGTTCGGCGTGACTGTCGGGATGCTGACGCTGGAGGACGTGCTGGAGGAGCTGGTCGGTGAGATCCAGGACGAGTTCGACCAGGTCGAGGCGCCGCGGCTCAAGGTGCTGGGCAAGAACGAGTACGAGGTCGACGGCACCTATCTGCTGGACGATTTGCACGAGCGGCTCGAGGTGGACGTCGACGATCCGGACAACGTCACGCTCGGCGGCCACATCCAGCGCATTCTGGGACGCATCGCCGAGCCGGGCGATTCGGTCCGCATCGGCCCGCTGGTGGCCGTGGTCGAGGAGATGAAACAGCACCGACCCGGGCGAGTCCGGCTACGACGCGTAGAGAAGCCGCCGGCAGATCCGGAGGCAACACACTGAATGGAGCTATTGAGGTGGGGGTATTCCTGTCGGGGGCGTCGCCCCCTGTCCCATGCGAATCATTCTCTTTGCGGGTAAAGGTGGAGTCGGCAAGACCAGCATCGCCTCGGCGACGGGGTTGAGGCTGGCGCGGCTCGGGTACCGGACGCTGGTGATGTCGGTCGATCCGGCGCACTCCGTGTCGGATGCGTTCGACGCGACGGCCAACCTGATCGACCACGGTCGCGGCAAGCTGGTGGAGGTCGGCAAGAACCTCTGGCTCCAGGAAGTCGACATCCAGGAGGAGGTGCGCCACCACTGGGGCGACGTCCACGCCTACCTCTCCGAGCTCCTGAGCGTCAGCGGGCTGGAGGAGGTTGTCGCCGAGGAGATTGCGATCATCCCGGGCATGGAGGAGACCTCGTCCTTGCTCTACCTGAACCAGTACGCCAACGAGAACCGGTTCGACGTGGTCGTCATCGACTGCGCCCCGACGGGCGAGTCGCTGCGCTTCATCAGCATCCCGTCAATCCTGCGCTGGTACATGGCGAAGCTCTTCAAGGTAGAGCGGCAGATCGCCAAGGTGGCCAGGCCGATCATGAAGCACGTCACCGACATCCCGTTGCCCCAGGACTCGTACTTCGGCAACATCCAGAAGCTCTTCGAGAAGGTAGACGGCGTGGACCACCTGCTTCAGAACCCGGCGATCACCACGGTGAGGCTGGTGACGAACCCCGAGAAGATCGTCTACGCCGAAACGCAGCGGGCGTTCATGTACTTCAACCTCTACGGTCTGGCCGTCGACGCGATCTTCATCAACCGGATCTTGCCCGCCGATATCGACGGGACGTACTTTCAGCGCTGGAAGGAGACTCAGGCCAAGCACGTGGACGAGATCGAGCGCCACTTCCGGCCGGTGCCGGTGCTACGCGTCCCGCTCTTCTCCGACGAGGTGGTCGGCCAGGCGGGGCTGGAGCGGCTTGGCGACGCGGTCTACGGAGACGTCGACCCGTCCAAGGTGCTCTTCAAGACCCGGCCGATGGAGTTCAAGAAGTCTCGTGGGACGACGACGCTGAAGCTCTACCTTCCGTTCGTGCAGGGAGGCGATATCGAGCTCGCCCGGATTGCCGACGAGCTGATCATTCGCATCGGCAGCTTCAAGCGCCACGTGCCGCTCCCGAGGAGCATCCCCCGGAAGGCACGGGTTTCGGCCGCCCTCGAGGACGATCACCTGAAGGTCTCGTTCGTGGAGTGAGCGCTGCGGGGTGAGCGATGGAACGAGCACGAAACGCCGACGTCAAGGAGCCTGGGACCGCCATCGCGGTCAAGGTCGTCGACCGGGAGGACGCCGAAGACGGGGCCGACGAGCTGGCGACCGTCGCGGCGCTTGCCGCCGCCGTGATCAACCAGGACACCGTTGCCGGCCGAGTCCTGGACCGGGTGGTCACCGTGCTGGCCAACCTTCCCGAAGCGCTTTCGCCGGCGACCGGACTGCTGGCGCTCTCGATCCGCAACGGGCTGCGAATCCTCGACGCGATGCCGCGGCTCAGGCGCACACGGCAGGGGGCGCAACCTCATGGAAGCGATGAACCCCGCGCCCCCCGCGCCGTGGAGCGGATAGCGATCGGGCGGGGGCGGTAAAGGGGCCTGCGCGCCGCTAGCGGTCCCGGATTACCCGCGGGCAACACGGGAGGATTCGCTTGCGTAGTCACGCTCGGGAGCGTATACTCGCGCCTCCCCTTTTTTCCGGTCACATGAGATACGCACTTGCCATAGTTTGCCTGGGTCTCGCGGCGATGAGCTGTGCGGGGAAGCTGGCGGCTGCCGAGCGGTTGCGCGGCTGCTGGGTCGTCCCCGAGAGCATCTACCGCGAGGATCGGACCTACGGGCTCCAGGAGCGGCGCGAGCTGGCCGGCAAGGCGCTGGACCGGATGAAGCGCGCGGGCATCGACACGGTTTTCCTGGAGACATTCGTTCGAGGTTACGCGACAGCGAAGGCCTCGGCCGGCCCAGGGCTGCTGCCGGTTCCGGCGCGGTATGTCCCGGCGGCGCGCGGCGAGCCGGACTTGCTCTCGCTCTTCATCGAAGAGGCGAAGCCGCGCGGCATGCGTGTGCATGCGTGGGTGCATCTCTGCTACTTCCGCAGCGACAACATCGCTCGCAGCCGCGAAGACGACGACACGCACTCGCTCTTCCACGACCTGCTGGTCCGGGAGCTCGGCGCTCTGCGGAGCCGCGCCTCGGGGAGCGTGCGGGAACTGCTCTCGGATACCCTGACGGCGCTGGAGAGAGGCTACGACACGCGTGCGCTCGCCGCGGCGCTGCGCGAGGGCGGCCATGGATTCACGCACACGCCGATGCAACGGATTGTCGACTCGCTTCGCGAGGCCGGCCTGCCGGGTCCGTCGCTCTTCGCGTACGGTCCGGGCGGACAGCTTCACCCCCCGCTCGAACAGGTGCCCAACGGCAGCCTCTACGTCGACCCGGCGCATTCCGAAGTGAGCGGGCGGCTGGTCGACATGGTCGGGTCGCTGGTCGACAATCACCCTGGCCTGGCGGGCATTCATCTGGATCACATCCGGTATCCGGAAGGCGACTACGGCTACGTGCCGCGCGAGACCGGCGGGGCGCTCGAATTCCTGCCCCCGGCGCCGCGCGCCCGAGAAAAGGCCGTTTCGAACCTGGTCGACGCGTGCCGGGAGCGAGTGGCCGGGCGGGTGCCCATGTCGGCTGCTGTGCTCCCGGGCTACTACCAGGGCTGGGGCGGCAGCGGAGGCAGCCAGCGGGGAGCCGGACAGGACTGGTTCCGCTGGGGCCTGAGCTTCTACACGCCGATGCTCTACGGGCTCGGCGCCGGCAAGCTGAGCGAGGCGATGGCTTCGTACCGCAGGGGGCTGGCGGCAACGTCTTCCGTCTACGCCGGGATCGACTCGCTGGCGCGCGCCCGGGGGGCGAGCTGGGTGCTGTTCGACTACTCGGTTCTCGAGCGCAACTGAGCCGGTGGCTGGCACGGCCAGGGAGCGTCTGATAGGATCTCGGGCGAACCGGGGCCGAGTTCGCTTGCCGCAATGATCCGCTCGATAGAGCTTTATCCAGGACCCAAGGCGGATTTCCGCGAGGCTTGCATCCTGCTGCGCAGCGACAACTTCGCCGGCGACCGGGTCCTGCTGCTCTACACCAACGTCGTTGTCACGGCCGAGGGGCTGCTGGGCGAGCGATTGCGAATACTGATCGGGACCGAGGACGACCCCGCGCAGTTCTTCGCCTCGCCCGGAATGCCGCAAGCCAGCACGGAACCCTTCTTCCGGCGGCTGACCAAGAACCGCGGCTTCTACTCGGTGATGCTGCGCGGCGCGGGCGATCGCGAGTCGGCCACGCTCTCCAAGCGGGGCTTCATCGACACCTCGGGCGGTCACGCACAGGGCTTGCGGCTCCTGAAGGGGGGCCAGCCTCAGCGGGCCTCGATTGCTTTTTCGCAAGCCCTCGAAAAGAACCCATCGCTTCACAACCTGCACCACCTGCTGGGCCGTTGCTACCAGGCGATGGGCGATTCCCACGCGGCCGTAGACAGCTTCACCGCGGAGATGAAGGCCAGCCGCCACGCTCAGGCGCCGTTCGCCATCGGCAAGGTGCTCGAGGAGCGCGGCGACAAGGAGACCGCCCGGCTGTACTACCAGGAGGCTTTGCGTCGCGACGGCCTCAACCTGGCCGCCCTCTTCTCGCTCACGCTGAGCCACCTCTGGGCCGGCGAGTTCGAGGACTTCTGGGAGCGCTTCGGGCGCGCCTATCTGCTGGCCGGCAACGACGAGTCGGTGGGAGAGATCGTCCGCAGCGCTGCCGGCGTCTTCGGCATCGGCGCCGAGGAGGTCGTGGCGCGCGTCAACCGCAAGCCGGTTCCCAAGGACGTGCTCGAGGAGGTGCTGCTCAACAAGCTGCTCTTCGACAACGGCGCCTTCCTGCTGGCGCAGGAAGCTTTCGAGCGCTTCATCGACGGATTCCAGGACCTGGAGCTACGGCAGTCGGTGGCGATGATCTACAGCGAGATGGTCAAGAACGCGGTCGCCAACGTCAGCCCGTGGGAGGCGTCGCGCGTGGTGCCGAAGCTGCACTACAGTCTGGAGGGGCTCAAGAACCGCCAGGACGTCGAGCTGATCACCAACTACGGCACGGTCCTGGAGACCGCTTTCCGGGACCTGCGCTGGTTCATCGACCCTCTCTGGGCCAGCTACCTGGTCGAAGATCTGGAGGAGCTGCAATCCGACTGTCCCGAGAACGACGAGCTGGGCGTCTTCCTGATGCGCGTCTACGGAAACCTGCTCGAGGACCAGGTTCACCTGGGCCGCCCCGACGGCGTTCGCAAGTCCCAGGAGAGGATGGAGGGGCTCCTGCGCGAGTATCCGCAGAACGGCAAGCTGCCGTACACCTTTCTGACCTGCCTGTCGTACCTCACCGAGCTGGCGGCGTCGAAGGGGGAGTGGGAGATGTCGATCGGGTTCTTCCGCCGCGGGCTGGGGCTGGCGGGCGAGCACCCGGCGAACCAGAAGGTGAGGGAGCACTCGGCGGAGGTGACCGAGACGTTGGCCGAGCGGCTGGTGAGGCGGGGTCAGTGGGAGCTGCTGGAGCGGGTCCTGGGGGTGCTTGCGGAGCAGCCGCTAGAGGCCTCGTGGAAGGAGCCGCTCTTGGAGCGCGCGCAGGCGAAAGTGCTGGCCAGCTTGCCGGAGGAGCCGCCGGACCTCACGTGGCTGAACCGGCTCAAGGCGCGCAGCGGCAGCATCGGGCGGGCGGCGCTGATCGATCCGGTGCTGAAGGGCATCCGGAACCTCGTCGGTGTTCCGGTTCCGGGCGCCATCCTCATCGTGAAGAGCGACCCCGAGGGCAAGGAGATCTTCATCAACGGCAGGGGGGCAGGGATCACGCCGCGCCGCTTCGAGGACTTTCCCGCCGGCGACTACACGGTCGGCGTGGGCAACCTCTACCGGCGCGTCGAGCTGAAAGACGGCAGCCCCATCCGCATGCGGTTTCATCTCCAGGAGGCGCAGGTGGAGATCGAAGAGAGCTTCGAGTACTCGCAGCCCCTTGCGGAGATGCGGTTGGCGGGCAAGCTGGAGAAGCTGGAGGGCGCCCACGGCGCGCATGGAGGCATCCTGGACGTGAGCCGCTCGGGCGGGGTGCGGGTGGTGCGCGTGCGTCGCGACGTGACGCCCGTGCGGGAGCTCTCCTTCCAGGAGGAACTGCTGGGGCTCTTGCACGACGAAGGGCCAGGTCCGCTTGTGGTCGACCTGACCGGCGTCCACTGGATCGGCAGCCTGGGCATCGCGCTCTTGGCGAAGCTCTACCACATGAACGGCCGCCGAGAGATGGTGGTGGTTCGAGGGGAGCAGCCCGACTTCCGGATCGAGGGGAAGGTCTGTCAGGAAGTGAAGTCGATCTTCGACTTTTTTCTCAAGTACGTGCCTGCGGCCGCCAGCGTCGACGAGGCCGTGGATCTGGTACGGCAGGGGGGGAGGGTGAACTGAGGCTCGAGGCTTGAGGCTTGAGAAGTGAGGCTTGAGGGGGAGGGGTAAACTTCGGGGCGGGGGGGGCATAGGGGAGGGCAGGAGGTTTCCAGATGACCTTGATGAACTCGTGCGTCGGTGTTCTGGTTCTGGCTCTTGTCGTGGCATCGGCTGCGTCGGGGCAGAGTCGGTTCGATCCTGTCGCGGGGTTGGCGAAGGCGGCGGCCCGGACCACGAGCTTGATGGTGGTCCAGTGCAACCCGTACATCGGAGGCAAGCATCCGGTGAGCGGCGACACCGGCAAGGTCACGTGGGAGACAGCCGAGGCCTTTGCCCGGCTGCTGGCCAAGGAGTGCCCGCAGGCGGCCGTGATTGGAGAGGAGGAGGTCATCGGCCTGGAATCCGCTCGCAAGATGCAGGGATTCCTGAACAGGCACACGGGCGGGAGCTGGGAGCACGTTTTCGAGGAGCAAGGCGTTCGCGATCGGGGCAGCGGGCTGGCCGTCCACTGGCGGACCGACAAGGCGACGCTGGTGAAGCGGCTGGGTAGTGTCGTGATCGATCATCTCGACAACGGTTACAACCTCAGATTCATGGGGGTCGTGCTGGCGGAGAAGTCGACGGGCCGGCCGTTCGGCGTTTTCTGCGGCAAGCTTGTCTGGTCCGGCGCCGAGAAGGGCGGCAAGAAGGTGGATGAGGACGATCGGGTCGCGGAGGCGCGGACGTTGAAGGCATGGGTTCGGCGGGTGATGGCCCCGTACCCGTCGGCGCCGCGGATCATCCCGATGGACATGAACGCATCCCACGGGTCGCGCACCTTCCGGGAGATGGCGCTGGAGTACGAGAGCGACGGTTCGCGGCTGCACACGCACTCGTCACTCAACCGGATCTTCGGGCACAGCATCATGCTCAAGCGGCTCGACTACATCTGGTACGACTCCGATGCGGGGTCCGCGAAGAAGGGCGGGTTTCTTGCGCCGGCCGGCCGCAGCGAGCACTTCGGCAGCGACCACCGGGCCGTCTGGGCACCCGTGCGGATCTGAGCGCCCGGGACGCAGCGAGCCGGGAGAGCTGGCGCTTGCGCCAAAGCAGGGGGGCGATTATGGTGCTGGTGCGGGATGTCCCCGCGGACGCGAGGAGGAAGCTCCCATGGCAGACAACGTCTACAAGAAGGTCGAGCTGGTCGGTACTTCGAAGAAGTCCTACGAGGAGGCCATTCAGAACGCCATCACACGCGCGTCGAAGACGCTCCGGAACCTGGACTGGTTCGAGGTGAAGGAGATGCGAGGCGCTGTCAGCAAGGGCAAGGTCGCCTCCTACCAGGTCGTGCTCAGCATCGGGTTCCGGCTCGAGGACTGAGGCTGGCCGGCCGCTCGCAGTCCGGCGCTAGCGGCCGCTCGACCCGTGGGGCTGGGGATCGGCATCCGGCGCACGATCCGGAGGGTACCTCGCCGAGTGTTGCAAGACAGCGCAGACGGAGTGCGACGCGAGGCGCCGCCGCTCCCCGGCTTCACGGCACTGCCCGTGATCCTGCTCGCGGCCATGGCGTGGCGGCGGCGGTGGATCTGCGACGACGCGTTCATCGACCTACGCGTGGTGGAGAACCTGCTGGCCGGGTTCGGACCGGTTTTCAACGTAGGGGAGCGAGTCGAGGCCTACACCAATCCGCTCTGGGTGGCGCTCCTGACCGGGTGGGCCGCGCTCGGCGGCCCGCTGGAATCTGGCGCGCTCCTTCTGGGTGCTCTCTGTGCGGTGGCGGGATTGGCGATGGCGCAGCGGGCTGCGGGATCGCTCTGGAGGCCAGGCAACCGCGAGGGCGTGGGTCGTGCAGCATCTGGGCCGCTTCTGCCGCTCGGAGCGCTCGTCTTCGCGTCCGTGCCGGCGGCGTGGGACTTCTGCACTTCGGGGCTGGAGACCGGGCTGGCGCTGGCATGGCTGGCCGGCAGCTTTGGGCTGTTGGTACACGCAGTCTCGGGAAGGGGAGCATTGGCGGCTGCCGCGATCGTTTTCGGGCTGGGGCCGCTGGTGCGGCCCGACCTGGGAATCTTCTCGCTCACGTTCCTGGGGGCGCTCTGGGTCGCTGGGCCACCAGGGGCGGTCCGAAAGACCGCGTTGCTGGCGCTGGCCGGCGTGGTCCCCGCCGCTTACCAGGTCTTTCGGATGGGCTACTTTGCGGCGCTGGTGCCCAACACGGCCCTGGCGAAGGAAGCGGGGCTGGCCAACTGGCAACAGGGATGGGCCTATCTTCTGGACACGGCGGGCACCTACCAACTCTGGGTGCCACTGGCCGTGCTTGCCGTGTGGGGTGGGCTCGAGCTCTCGCGGCGGAGCAGGACGGCTCGGCTGCTCGCGGCGGTTCCCGCGCTCGGGGCACTCCTCTCGGCGCTTTACGTGGTCCGGGTGGGGGGCGACTTCATGCACGGCCGCATGCTGCTGCCGGCGCTCTTCGCGGCGCTCTTGCCGGTGAGCGTGGTTCCGTGGCCCGCGGCGGGGGCGCGATGTCGCGCGGGAATGGCCGCTGTGCTGTTGGCGAGCTGGTGCCTGGTGTGTGCCGTGGCGTTGAGGCCCGCGAGCGGGGGGGGCTTCGAGGCTGTGGGAGTGGCCGATGAGAGAGGCTTCTACGTGAAGATGACGGGGTGCGAGAATCCGGTCTCCGCCGAAGACTTTGCCGGATCGATCCGGGGTGAAGTGGCGGAAGGAATTCGCGCGATGGCGGGTGGGCGACAGCTGCGGCTGGAGCGACGTGCGCTGGCGCGGGAGTGCGGAGGCGACTCGCCCATGGGGTTTTCGTTCTACCCGATGCGGCCCAGGGACCCGGCCGTCACGATGGTGGCGCCGCTAGGGTTCATCGGCCTGGAATCCTTCTCGAACGGCCATCGGGTCCACATCGTCGATCGGGCGGGGCTGGCCGATCCGCTGGCCTCCAGACTGCAGCTCACGATCCGGAAGCGGCCTGGGCATGAGAAGCGGCTGCCGCTGGCCTGGGTCGCGGCCCGGTTCGCGCAGCCGCACCCTGGGCTGGACGGCTGCGCGGCGGTCCAGGCCGCGCGCGTGGCTCTGGCGGGCGGGCCGCTGCGGGAGCTTCTGGAGGCGATAGAGCAGCCGCTCACGGCGGCCAGGTTCCGGGCGAACCTCGCCCTGGCCCCCCGGCTTCACCGGCTGCGCTTTCCGGCGGATCCGGCGGCGGCTGCGCGCGAGCTCGCCGGCCGCTAGGCGGCGGCCTCTTCCTCGGCCTCTGCCGACGAGGACGCCAGGAGCATCTCGTACAGCAGTTCATGCGTCCGTGAATCGGTGACGATCGATTGGTGGTCCAGGTCGTCGAGGACATGACGCGACTGGACGGGCAGCCCATCGGCAATGCCGCTCTCGAGGTGGACGAGTGGGTCGAGCCCGGAGAAGATGGGGTCGATGGGGGTCATGAACCAGCGGGGGAGCTGGTCCCAAACGCTGCGGCCCTTCAGCCACCAGCCTTTGACGCGCCCCATGACGCAGACGGTCCGGTCGAGGTAGCGGTCGGTGGCATTGAGCTCGGCGAGCTGGCGGTTGACCATGAGCCCTAGCTGATTTTCCTCGACCTCGTCGATGCGCCCGTCGAAGTTGTCGTGTGCCATCCCGGCCATGCCGCGGCTGGGGGTCCAGACGCGGCGGCCCAGTCTCTGGATGCCGTGGCCGACCCAGCCGACCTTTCGGTGCAGCGGTCCGGCCGACATGATGATGGAGGCCAGGATCGTGCCGTGGTGGGGTGTGGCGAGGGTGATCAGTCTTCGGAGGCGCTCGCCAGCGCGCCCCTTCTGCATGGCGTAGCGAGCGACCAGGCCACCCATGCTGTGGGCGACGACGGTAACGTCGGGGTGGGGGCCATGGGAGGGGAGCCGCTCTAGCGCTTCGGCGAGCGCGGTCGAGGAGTAGGCGTAGTCGGCGTGGCTCGGGTAGAGGTAGGTGTAGACGCGGTAGCGGCGCCTGAGCTCCTCGTATCGGGGATCGGCGCGGAATGGTTCGTAGAGAAAGGCGCGCTCGGCAGGATCGAAGTCATGGCCGACGCCGTCCTTCCAGTAGTGGCCGTGAACGAGCACCAAGGCCTCGCGGCCGTCGGAGACCGTGCCGGGGTCGTCATCGTCGGCGACCAGCCGCGGTGTCATGGCGGTTTCAGACAGTTCGCGCTGCCGGTGGAAGAGGTCCCGCAAGCGCATCCCCCCGCCCGTCTCGAGCACGTCTGCAAAGCGCCTGCCGCGCGCGGGCCGCGCGTCTTCGGATTGCCGCTCGACGAGCGCTAGAAGCCGCCGCAGTTCACACCTTCCCGAGGCCTTCGCCACCACCGAAACGCATGTTGCGTGGAAGAGTACCTACACGGCACTCGATTTGGCAACCTGAGGGCCGCCAAGAGAAACCGGCATGGGTAGGCGCCACGGATTATTCGGGGGCAAGAACTAGTGGCGGTGGATCGCGGGGGCGTGCTAAAATTCACATCTTCCGACAGAAGCCATGGCTGTTCGGCATGACAACTCCTCCGCCAGTCCGCCCGGTGGCGCGACCCCGACGGCCCAGCCCAGGGAGAAGCTCGGGCTCATCGCGGGCCACGGGCGGTTTCCGATCACCCTGGCACAGGCGGCGCGGGACAAGGGGTACGAGGTAGTGGCGGTCGCCATCGAGGCGGAGGCGAGCCAGGAGCTGTCGCAGTACGTCGACCGGATCGTCTGGGTCGGCATCGGAAGCTTGACGAAAGCCATCGAGACTTTTCGGGCCGAAGGGGTCCGGGAGCTGGTCATGGCGGGGAAGGTCCAGAAGAGCCGCATCTTCGAGCTGGAAGGCATGGAGAAGAGGCTGCAGGAGACGGTGGGCAAGGTCCGCCACCGGGGCGACGATGCCATCCTGCGGGCGATTGCGGGGGAGCTGGAACGTAGCGGGCTGCGGGTGCGCGAGTCGGCCTCCTTCATGGGGCCCTTCATTCCGCAGGAGCGGGCGGTCTTGACGCGACGGCGGCCCGATTCTCGAGAGCAGGGGGACGTCGACTTCGGGGTCCAGGTGGCGCGGCAGATGGCCGACATCGGCATCGGCCAGACGGTGGTGGTCAAGTCGGGCGTCATCGTTTCGGTGGAGGCGATGGAGGGGACCGATTCCACGATCCAGCGGGCCGGCGCCTGTGGCGGGCGCGGGACGGTGGTTGTCAAGATGAGTGGTCCGAACCAGGACACGCGATTCGACTTGCCCGTGGTGGGGCTGCGGACGCTGGAAGTCCTGGGCGAGGCCGGCGCTTCGGTGCTGGCCATCGAGGCCGGCCGGACCGTGGTGCTTGACCGAGCGGAAGTCGTCCGGCAGGCGGACGCGACGGGGCTGGCGCTCGTCGCCGTGTAACGAAAGGTCGGCAGGGATGAGGCATCGGGTGAACGGGGCGCGGTTGCTGGGTATCGGGTTGGCGCTATTGCTGGCGGCGGCGGCGCAGCCATTGCCGGCCCAGCCGAGGGTCGGCACGCTCGAGGCGGACGTTTCGCTCGACATCCTCAACGTCGTGATGGACGCCCCGTGGCGCGTCTGGCTCAGGCCTGGGCGTGCGCACTACGTCCCGGTCACGATCTTCTTTCCGGAGACCAAGGCCGACTGGCGCCGCGTACAGGTCCTCGAGATCGCCCTGAAGGACGGGGATGCGCCCGAGAGCCCGGCGCTCTTCTGGGACGCCCACGACCGCGGACCGGCCGTCGGCGGTGCGACCTCGACGGGACTGTCCGGGGAGGGGATCAAGCTGATGGACGGCTTCGGCCGCACGACGAGCGACCTCGACCTGGTGAGCCCGGTGGAGCCTCCGCAGGGGCCCAATGCGCCCTGGCAGGTCGCCGAGATCCATGACGGCAATCGCGGCTGGCACACGATCCTGATCGTCCCGATCCCGGAGGAGGTCTCCTCCCGCGGGGCGTCGGTCATCCACCTGGTCGCCTCCGTGCGCTACAAGCGTCTGGACGGCCCGTTCCAGACGGAGCACACGGTCCGTCGCCGGCTCGAGATTGCCCTGGACCCGAATCCCTGGCCGTCCTTCGAGGGCTGGCGCAGCTTCGACACGCACGTCCACACGATCGCCGAGTTCTCTAGCGAGCTCACCTACAAGGCCCTGCGGAAGAACTACGGCGGCCCGGTGCGGATGCTCTTCGAGAGCGCCTACGCGCTCGGGTTCATCGACGATCCCGACAACGCCGGCGATCGCATCATCACGACCGACCACAACAACTACTACAGCGACCGCGACTACCCCCACTACGGCCCGACCACCGAGGGCATCGGACCGGGCCCGATCCAGCTGAAGCACCCCGAGTACTCGCACTACTTCATCGATCGCCACGGCAAGCTGATCGCCGAGGGGCAGAAGGAGTTCGAGAACTACAACGACCTCATCGGCATCACGCGGGGAGAGGAGCTCTCGCTGGCCAAGCACCCGGGCACGCTGGGAGCCATGATCGGCAGCCTCTCGGCCCACCTGCTCCTGTTCTCGGCCCGCAACTTCGTCGGCCCCTTCCACGGAGGCAGCTTCCTGTTCTGGCGGGACGAACCGAATCCGAACCAGCTCGACTGGGTGCTGGGGCAGGTGACTCACGATCCGAACTTCCCGCTCGGCTTCGCGTACGCGGCCCATCCCTTCAGCCGCAGCCGGCTGGCGCAGAGATTCGACACGGTCTGGCAAGACAGCCACTTCGACGTAGCGCTGCGCGGCGACTTCATCCGCAAGGTCAACGGCGTGGAACGCGACTTCGTGTTCAAGGGCTTCGAGCTCTGGAACGAAAAGGACTCCCGGTACGTGGAGTTGTCGATCGCGCAGGCTCCGATGATCCGTTCGCTCCTGGAGGACCCGTCGAAGAACGATCGGTGGAAGCGGGGCGAGCCGAACTGGGACGATTCGCTCCAGTACAGCCTCTCGCGCTGGCATGAGTTCCTGGCCGGGGGGATGGCGACGGCCAACCCTGAGCGCGAGGATGTGAAGTTCGTCCGCAAGCTCTTCATCGTCGCGGGCTCCGACGCGCACGGAGATTTCAACCGGCGCTCCGACGTGGCGGGCCGCGGCTTCTCCTCGATGCCGTCGATCCTGCTGCGGCTGTTCAAGTTCTTCTGGATGACCGACAACGCCTTCGGCAAGGTGCGGACGGTCGTCGACGCCACGTCCCTGGTCCACCCGAGCGCCACCAACGAGCAGCAGCGGGCCCTGCTGGCGCTGGCGCATGGCCAGGGGGTTCTGACCGATGGGCCGGTGCTCGATTTCAAGCTCGATTCGGACGGCCACTTCGACGCGCGCACCCAGACCTGGCACGAAGAGCTGCGCTACGAGGACGACGAGGGGCGCATCGGCGGCGACGGCGCGCTCGACGGGGGAAGGACGGCGCTGGTCGCGGCCGGTTCGGCCGAACCGATGATGCGCTATCGCTGGAACGGCAGCTCCTCCTTCGGCGGCGACCTCGAGCGAATCGAGGTCTACCTGGACACGCCCGGCAAGCCGGTGAAGCTGGTCCAGGTCAAGCGCAACACGGGCAAGGCCGAGGTGCTGGAGCCGACGGCACTGGCCGATCCGCGCAGCCCGGCGGACGCAGACGGGTGGCGCGAGGCCGTGGTTTCCCGGCTCAAGGGGGCTCGCGGGCCGGTGGGTGCCCTGAAGCTCTCGTCGGCGCTTTCGCTGGGCGGATTCACAAAGCGCGGAGAATTGCCGCCCTTCGACTTCCGTTGCTACACCAACCCGGTCTGGACACTGCCGGTCCACGCCCAGACCCACGCCAACCTCTCCGGCGCGCAGGTGCCCGCGGGTGGCTTGAGAGTGAGCTTCCGGTTCCCCATCTCGATGCGTCCCGAAGCGGCGGTGGCGAAGCTGGTGCCGATTGACGCGGAGGGGCAGGCGAGCGGCCCGGGCATTGCGCTCACGCCGGTGCAGCCTGCGCACGCCGGATGGTCTCGCAACGCCCGGGAAGGCATCGCGGACGCCTTGCTCACGGTGACCAACGCGACGTCCGCCGTGGACGTCTCGACGGCGGCCGACGGGCACAGCTTCGTCGTGATCCTCGACTCGCTCTCTGACGCGCACGGGAATCGGCTCAACGCGGTCGCCTGGCGCGTCAAGATCTAGCTGCCGCCGGGGGGTTAGCGCTCGCTCGTGGTGTCGACTACCACGGGGAGGCCGGCGGCGCGCCAAGCGTTGAAGCCGCCCGCCAGGGACGCGACCCGCGTGAAGCCCATACGCGTGAGAACGTCGGCGACCAGGATGCTGCGCAGGCCACTGCCGCTACAGATGACGATGTGGGAGTTCTGAAGCTCGATGCGGTCGCGCATGTCGCGCTCCAGCAGCTCACGGCCGATGCGCTCGGCACCGGCGATATGGCCGCTGGCCCAGGCGGATTCGTCGCGGATGTCGACGATGTGAAGCGGCCGTGAGTCCGAGGATGGACCCGCCGCCAGCTCCAGTGCGTTCACCTCACGGACGCGCGCGCGGGCATCCTGGACAAGCTGGAGGAATCGCTCCGACAGTTCCTGACGCATGTCATACAAATCAAACCACGCCCGGGGCGATCGTGGCCACAACCCTCTGCACTTCGTGAAAAGTTGTTCTCCCTTCCAGTGCCTTGGAGAACCCATCGTGAAGAAGCGTGCGGTGGCCAGTGCTCTCCAGCAGGCGGGTCAGCTCCGCGGCAGCGATGCGCTCCTGCAGGGCAAGGGCGAGCTGGGGAGTGGCCGTGAGGACCTCGTGGATCGCCATTCGGCCGCAGTAGCCCCGATAGCCGCAGGCGCCGCATCCAGTGGGCTCGAAGAGCGTGGTCCCGGACAGGTGAAGCCGGTCCTTGAGCCGAACGACCTCTTCCGGCATGCGATACACGGGTCTGCGACACGCCTCGCATAGCCGTCGGACAAGCCGCTGCGCCACCACGGCGCGGAGCGAGCTGCCCAGAAGGAAAGGGTCCGCGCCCAAGGCGAAGAGAGCCTGGATTGCCGACGCCGCGTCCATCGCTGTCAGGCCCGCGAGTACGAACCGACCGCCGAATGCGGTCGAGAGAGCCTGGCTGGCCGATTCCGCATCGGCGAGCGCATGGACCATCACGACGTCCGCGTCCTGCTCGACGGCGGCGCGGATCAGTCCGGGCACCGAGGCCGTCGCGCCTTCGACTTGCATCTGGTTGACGCCTGGCAGCCGCTGCTCCACCGGGTCCTCGACGCTGAAGACGGCCAGACGATCAGCGGGGAGCTGACCCACGGCTGCGCGCAGCGTGGTGCTTCGCCCGCTCCTGGACGGGCCTGCGACCAGGAGCAGTCCACCCGCCGGACTCTGCAGAAGCCCGCGCAGCCGCGCCAGGGGCGCGCCCGAGAAGCCGAGCTGCTCGAGCGAAGGCACGAGCTCCGGCACCTCGACGACCGACAAGGTCACCCGTTCGCCGGCCAGCGTGGGCGCGCAGGCGACGTGAAGGGTGAGGTCCCGCTTGTCCTCGCGGTCCCCGACCGGCAGGCGCATGCGGCCGGAGCGCGGCGTGCGCCTGTCCTTGACGTCGAGGCCGGCCAGCCGCTTCACGAGGTCGACCAGACGGACCTGGTCGGCTTGCGCCAAGGCGATGAGCCGGTCCTCCAGGAGTCCGTCCCGGCGAAACCTCAGTTCCAGCCCCTCGGCGCCAGGGTTCACGTGGACCCGAGTCGCGTGGCCCCGCGAGGCCTCCAGCAGGACACGCCCCAGAAGGCGCATCATGTCGGTATCGCTCGTCTGGGCGGCGGTCTGGGGTATCTCCAGGGCAGAAGCCGAGCGTTCAGAGCGCGCGCGCAGCCGGCCCAGCACGGCCCGGATCTCGCAGCGCGTGGCGACGACCAGTCGGATGGGGCACTGGAAGTACTCGGCCAGCGGCGTCAGATCGGGCAGGCGCGCCGGGTTGGCCACAGCCAGCACGAGCGCATGGGAATCGAGACGCAACGGCACCATCGAGTCTGCTTCGAGGCGGTCCATCCCCAGCAGCTTCAGCGCTCGCGGCGGCACTTCGACCCGGTCGAGGCTGACGAACGGCAGGTCGTAGGTTTCGCAGAGGTAGTAGGCCAGCTCGGTCTCGGGGAACAGCGACAGCTCGAAGAGTGCGTCCTCGGAGCCGCCTGGGTGCTCCTCGAGCCATTGAGAGATCCGTGCGAAGTCGGCCGGCTTGAGCCGACCTGCCTGCTTGAGCCGGGCGAGAATGTCGGGCTTGGTCATGGGGACTGCTCCGCCGCTCCTGGCTTCAGGCCAGCTCGAAAACCGCCCGGCTTCCGAGGGATTCGTCGAGGACGCGACACCGCAAGGCCAGGCTCTGGACGAGCTTCAACACGATGTCGGGCCGGCTGGCGATCGTTGCGACGAACCGCTCGCGAGGTATGACCGACACTCTCGAGCGTGTTGCCGCAACCGCGCCGACGTCGAGCACGTCTCCGGTCAGAAAGGCGACCTCGCCGACCGGGCTGTCCGCGCCGAGCACCGATGCCGAGGGGGGCTCGAGCGAGCCGATGGCATGAGACTCGACCAGAATCTGGCCGTCGACGATCCAGTAGAGGGCCTGAGGGGAGGAACCGGGCATTGCGAGCACCTCGCCGGGTTCTAACTCCATCTGGTCGGGCTCCAGTGGGGGAACAGGACGCGCGGAGAAATGGGCCGCCTCGCGGTGGAGCCAGTCTTCGTCGTCGGGGGACGCGGTGGGATCCGCGCGTCGGCGCGACTCGGAGAGGCGCCGTATGAAGAGGTCGAGCAGCTCGAGCGCGAAGGCGGGCAGGGCGCGCATCACGTGCGGGAAGGTGTCGCAGGTCAAGGCCGTGGCGATGGAGTCTTCCAGAGCGACGGCGGTGCAGCTGCGGCGCTCCCCCTCCAGGAGGGCCGATTCGCCGAAGACGGAACCCGGCTCGATGGCGGCGATGGGGCTGAGAGTGTTTCGATTGAGCGCTCGCGCCAGCTGGACACGCCCGGTGTTCAGAAGGTAGCACTCCCGAGCCAGGTCGTTTTCCATGAAGACGAGCTCGCCAGCACGGAAGAGGCGCTTGGGCGAAGCGAGAGCGGCCGAGGCGCCGTGGCAGTGGTCCAGGAAGCTCACGACACGGCGGCGGAGCTCGGCGGCGTCGATCGGCAGCTCGATGAAGCGCGTCACTGCCAGCTCGCCCAACCGCTCCAGGAAGCCCTCCGACGCCAGGGTGGAGCCTAGGGCCAGCGCAACGATGGCCAGACCGGGCTGGCCGGCCCGGATGCTCTTGAGCAGGCCTAGGTTGGCGCCGGTGGGCGAGGCGAAGAGGAGCAGATCGGGGCTGGCGTGGGCGAGCAGGCCGAGCACGTCGTCCTCGGGGTCGATCGCCTGCGCGTGCACTGGAGGCTCGAAGGCGGCGACCAGCGCATCCCGCGGCGCGCCGCCCTCCATGCAGAACATGACGCTCCAGAACGTGCCTGTATTGGACATCTTTGCAGAGATCGGCTCCGCGGCCCGGGAGGGCCGGGTTAGTCCCCTCGACTCATCGGCAAGACGCGCTCGGTGCGTGAGAACGCGTGGCCTTGGCCGTACATCCTCCGACAGGCTCAGGGTGGAAAACCCGTGGCGTCTACCTGTACCGGGTTTTCGGTGAAAACCCGGTACAGGTAGACGCCACGGGATCTAGGCCCCGGCTACAGGCACGCCCCGGGGCCTGCGGGGCGGGCTGGAGCACCGTGGAGGTGGCCTAGAATGAGGGGTGGCGCAGGGGAAGAGTCACGACGAAGGTGGCGCCCTCGCCGGGGTGGCCGTGGGCGGCGATGGCGCCGCCGTGGCGCTCGGCGATGCGGCGGCAGATGGCCAGGCCGATCCCCGAGCCCTCGTACTGCGCGCGGTTGTGGAGGCGCTGGAAGATGCTGAACATGCGCTCCTGTTGCTCGGGCGGGAAGCCGATGCCGTTGTCCTCGACGGCGACTTCACACAGGCCGGCCAGAGAGGTCGACTCGCCGGCAGACGCCGGCGCAACGAGGACGCGGCCGTGCACGCGGATGCGGGGCGCTTTCCCGGGGCGGTGGAACTTGAGCGCGTTGCCGATCAGGTTCTGGAACAGCAGATAGATCTGGGTGGGATCCGCATCCAGCACCGGCAAGTCTCCGAGCTCGATCGTCGCTCCAACCTGCTTCACGCGCATGTCGAGGTCGCCCACGACGTCGCGAACAATTTGGGTCAGGTCGACTGGGGCGAATTGATCGCCTTCCTTGGAGATGCGGGAGAAGCGGAGAAGGTCGCCGATGAGGGATTGCAGGCGTCGGGCGCTTCCCCGCATGCGGTCCACGTATTCACGGGCCTCCGGGGCAAAGGTCTCGCCGAAGTCCTGCAATAGCAGTTGCGCGAACGCTTCGATCTTCCGCAGCGGCTCCTGCAGGTCGTGCGACGTGACGGAGGCGAAGTCCTCGAGGTCGCGATTGCTGCGCTCCAGCTGCAGGGCGAAGCGCTGGAGCCGCTCGGTGGCCAGGCGTTCGCCCGTGATGTCGTGAAAGACCGCCACCGCGCCCGTCACGGTTCCGCCGGAGTCGAGGACCGGGCGGGCGCTCACGGAGAGCCAGGCCCCCCGGCGGCTGTCGGTCCGTTTGACGAAAACCGTCTGGGCGTCCACGCTCTCCCCATGCATGGCGCGCACCAGTGGCAGTTCCCCCGACGGGTGGGGCGTGACGCCGTCCGCGAGGAAAAGGCTGTAGCGCTCGCTCCACTGGGCCGGCGTGACGTCCACGGGTCCCAGCCCGACCAGGCGCTCGGCTGCCGGGTTGAAGAGCACGAAGTGTCCCTGGGCGTCGACGGCGACGACGCCGTCGGACAGGCTAGCCAGCACGGACTGGAGCAGCATCGTCTGCTGCAGAAGCCGTTGCTCCGAATCGGCGAGAGCCACCGTCCGATGGGCGTGCTGCTCCAGAGCGATCTCGAGCTCCTTGGCCTGTCCGAGGGCCAGGCGGTCCGTGCGATGCAGCAGCGCCTCCAGGGCCGTGATCCGGTCCCGCAGTTGCGCAAGCTCGTCACCCATCCCACCCGAGGGTTGAGCTTTCCCCCCTCCCGACATCCGTTTGGTGAGCGACTTCATCGAGAGCCCGTGCGGCTGTGTGCCGGAAACAAGCGCGACCGGGACGCCGTCGCGACCCGGTGCAATCCCTACTACCGACTCATTCGGCGCGAGGTTGCCCCTGCGACCAGCCCAGGACTACGGAAGTTTGATCTCCTTGCCGTCGTCGGGCCGGGAGGCCTTTTTCTTTCGGGCGAGCTCCTCGAAGACGTCCTTGGCGATCCGGGTTCCGAAGAGTGCCGTGGGGAAGCCGACGAACATGGCGATGTGGACGAAGAGCTCCATCAGCTCGCGCTCGGTGATGCCGACGTTGAGCGCGCCGTAGATGTGGGTCTTCAACTGGGGGCCGAGCCGCAGGATGGTGAGCGAAACCACGCTGGCGATCTCGCGTTCCCTCAAGCCCAGGTCCGGGCGCGCGAAGACCTCGCCGTAGGCCCACTCGACGATGTACTTCGCCATGTCGGGGTGGGTCTCTTGCAACACCTCCACCAGCCGGTCCCATTTGTTGCCGACGATCTTGCGGCCCATCTCCTCGCCGCGGCGCAGGCGTTCGTGCTTGACCATCGCGATGGCTCCCTCCGCCTTCGGGCGGGTCACTCTCCGGTGAACTCGGGTTTGCGTTTCTCCAGGAAGGCAGTCATCCCCTCGAGCTTGTCCTTCGACTCGAAGAGGATGGCCTGGGCGAGGCGCTCGATCTGAAGGCCCGAATCGAGGCCCGTCCGAGCGGACATGTTGAGGGCGAGCTTGGCGAGGCGCAGCGCGAGCGGGCCTCGCGCCAGCATCTTCCGCGCGTAGTCGCGGGCGGTGTCGAGCAGCGCTTCGCGCGGGACCACCTTGCTGACCAGCCCGATCCGCTCGGCCTCGCGCGCGTCCACGATCTGGCCGGTCAGGATCATCTCCTTGGCGCGGCCCCAGCCGATCAGTCGCGGCAGGCGCTGCGTACCGCCGGCGCCGGGTAGGATTCCCAGGCCTGTCTCGGGCAGACCGAACCGGGCTTCCTCGGAGGCGACTCGCAGATCGCAGGCCAGGGCGAGCTCGCAACCGCCGCCGAGAGCGTGGCCGTTGACCGCTGCGATGACCGGCCAGGGGAAGTTCTCTACTGCCGTGAAGAGGTCCTGATTGATGCCCTGGAGCGCCTCTCGCTTGCCGCGTCCGCGCAGCTCGCCGATGTCGGCGCCGGCCACGAACGACTTCTCACCCGCCCCGGTCAGGATCAGGACGCCGCCCTCACCTGCCGAGGCGAGCTCGGCGAGAGCGTGGTGCAGCTCGTCCACCGTCTTCTTGCCCAGGGCGTTGCGCGCCGCGGGGCGATTGACGGTGAGAAGGGCGATCTTGTCTGAGCGCTCGAGCAGGAGGGTTTCGTAGGGAGTCATCGGACCTCGAATCAGGCGAGCCGGAAGAGCTTCTCGGCGTTCTCGTGGAGGATGCGCTGCCGGGCCGCTTCCGACAATGGCAGCGCAAGGAATCGGCCAAGGTTCGCGGCCATCCCGGGCACCATCGGACCGGGCCAGTCGGAGCCCCAGAGCACCCGGTCGGAGAGCTGCTCGAGCCTGGGGAAGTAGTCGAGCAACGACTGAGGTGGGATGCCCGAGATGTCCATCCAGACATTCCGGTGGCGCCGCACCAGGAAGGCGGCTGTCTGCATGTAGAGCGGCCGGCCGCCATGGGCCAGGATGATCGGCAGCTCGGGGAAGTCGACCGCCACGTCATCGACGGCCATCGGATCGGCGTAGACGTTTCGGGCGCCCGGGAAGATGGAGGTGCCGGTGTGGATCATCACCGGCAGCTGGGCGTCCTGGGCCTTCCGGTAGACCGTCTCGAGGGCCGTGAGCCCCTGGCGGTACTGGTTGGCGTGGAAGAGCTGGTGGGGCGGGTGGAGCTTGAGTGCGGCCAGGCGAAGATGCTCCACGATTCGGTCCATCTCCCGCGCCGCGTCGATGTCGCTGGTGGGATCGATGGAGCCGAACGGCAGCAGCCGGTCGCGATGGTCCCGGGCGTAGCGGGCGGCCCAGTCGTTGACCTCGTGGGTGAAGCCCATGACGCGCTCGGCGACGTAGTTGATGACGCCGACCCTGCCGATTCCCTCGGCGTCCATCAACGCCACAAAGCGGGCCGGGTCGTGGGCCAGCGCCGCTATGCGCTCGAAGTCCGGATGCTTGGCCTCCATGACGGCGCGGCATGCCGGTTTCATCATCTCCAGCGGCTGGACGTGGACGTGGATGTCGATGACCATGGGGGCTGGGGCGGCGTGCGCCGGGCCGCTTCCGGCCGGGCCGGCCGGGTCAGGCTGCTGCCGGCATCGGCTTCTCGGCGATCCAACCCTTGGTCGCCAGGATGGGCTTCAGGCGTGCTTGATCGGCCTCGGAGGGGAGCACGGACGCGGAGTACTCCGGGTAGCGCTCGGGGGCCACGGGCTGTCCGTCGACGGTGAAGCACTGGCTGGCGTACTGGCCGATCTTTCGGTTGAACTTGAGATCGGGGACGACGAGCGGAGTCGCGCCCTCGGGGAGGGCACGGTTGAACTGGCCGACGAGCTCGAGGCACTCCTGGCGGTAGAGCTCGCGGTTGTGCTCGTTGAGCTTGCTCTTGTCTGGGTCGGGCGGGGAGGCGGCCTCGTCGAATCGCCCCTTGAGGCCCCAGACGTAGAACCAGTGGGCGCTGCTGGAGTTGTCGACGCCGAACAGGTCGAACGCCGTGGAGATCCACTTGTTCAGATACTTCTGGATGATGTCGGTGGGGACGAGGCCGGCCTTGAGGATGCGCTTGATGCCGTCGTGGCCGGTGCCTAGGTGGAAGGACTCCTCCTTGAGCATCGGGAGCATGGAGCGGGCCAGGGGGGCGAAGGCCGAGGTGCTCAGCATGTTGAGCTGGTACTTGCCGTCGCGGTCGACGAAGTCGGTGTAGGTGTAGAAGTCGAGCCAGTTGGCGACGATCTGGTTGAAGGCGCCGAGGAGCCGGTTGTTGGCGAAGGCGCGGCGCTCGAGCTGCTTGGCGGCTTCGATCTTGCCGGAGTGGCCGAAGTGGTTCACGAGGAGGTGGCACATCTGGAAGCCGTGCCGCATCTCCTCGGTCATGACGCGCACGAGGGCGTAGCGGTCGTACTCGCCAGGAGCGGTGTCGACGAGGTAGCGCTGCTGCTCGACGGAGGCGAACTCGGTGTCGCCCTGGTAGATGATCAGGTTCTGGAGGGCGTCGCGGACGCGCTGGTCGGGGATTTCCAGGACGCGCTCCCACTTGGGCTGGCCGCGGAAGTCGCCGTACTCGATCTCGGAGCACTTGAGGGTGCCGTACTTGGCCTCGAAGGGGTAGCTGGCGATCTCGGGGAGATCGATGCCGATGTCCCTGCGCCACTCGGCGAAGAGGTCGATCCAGTCGTCGAAGGTGGAGATTCTGGCCATGGCAGGCGGCTCCTTCGCGTCAGTCCTTGAGGTTGACCCAGACGTCCTTGACCTGGGTGTAGGACTCGAGGGCGTGCATTCCGAGGTCGCGGCCGAAGCCGCTGGCCTTGACGCCGCCGAAGGGAGCGGCCGCGTCGTAGGCGTTGTAGCAGTTGATCCAGACGGTGCCGGCGCGCAAGCGGTGGGCGACGGAGTGGGCCTTGGCGATGTCCTTGGTCCAGACGGCGGCGGCGAGGCCGTAGGGGTTGTCGTTGGCGGCGCGGATGGCCTCTTCGGTGTCGGAGAACTCGATGGTGGCGAGGACGGGGCCGAAGATCTCCTCCTGGGCGAGGCGCGAGCCGTTGGCGACGCCGTCGAAGATGGTGGGGGCGACGAAGTAGCCCTTGCCGTTTCCGACGGTGACGGCGGAGCCGCCGGTGACGAGGCGGCTGCCCTCGGACTTGCCGAGCTCTACATAGTCGAGGACCTTTTTCATCTGGGCGGCGCTGACCAAAGCACCCAATCGCGTTTTCGGGTCCAGCGGGTCCGCGGGGAGGAGTTTCTTGGTACGCTCGACGAGCTTCTCGAGGAACGCCTCCTTGATCTTCTTGTGGACGAAGAGGCGGGAGCCTGCGGCGCAGACCTCGCCCTTTCCGTAGAAGATGCCGTTGTAGGCGCCCTTGACGGCGTTTTCGAGGTCGGCGTCCTCCAGGACGATGTTGGGTGACTTGCCGCCCAGCTCGAGCGTGACGCGCTTCAAGGTCTCTACGCCGGCTCGCATCACGGCCTTGCCGGTGGTGGTGCTGCCAGTGAAGGCGACTTTGTCGACGCCCGGGTGGGATGCCAGGGCGGCGCCGGTGACGTGGCCGCGGCCGGTGACGACGTTGACGACGCCCGGGGGGAAGCCGGCCTCGACGGTGAGCCGGGCGAGCTCCAGGGCGGTGAGGGAGGTCTGCTCCGCAGGTTTGAGGACGACGGTGTTTCCGGCAGCAAGCGCGGGTCCCAGCTTCCAGGAGGCCAGGAGGAGTGGGAAGTTCCAGGGGACGATGGCGCCGACGACGCCGACCGGTTCGCGGAGGGTGTAGTTGAGGTAGGGGCCGCGGACGGGGATGGTCTCGCCGTGGAGCTTGGTGGCCCAGCCGGCGTAGTAGTGGAAGATGTCGACGATGGTGGGCATGTCGACATAGCGGGACTCGAAGATGGGCTTGCCGTTGTCGAGGGTCTCGAGCCGGGCGAGCTTCTCGATATCCCGCTCGACGAGCGAGGCGAGCTTGGTGAGCAGGCGGCCGCGGTCGGCTGCGGCCATGGTAGCCCAGGGCTTCGACTCGAAGGCCTGCCGGGCGGCGGCGACCGCACTGTCGACGTCGGCGGCGCCGGCCTCGGCCAAGGTGGTGAGCTTCTCGCCGGTGGCCGGATTGAGGGTGTCGATGGATTCGCCAGCGGCTGCGTCGCGCCACTGGCCGCCGATGAAGAGCTGGCCCGGGAGGATTTCGGTGTTCGACATCTGGCGAGCTCCGGGGGGTCAGCGGGCCGCGAAGCGGGGCTGCCGCTTCTCGACGTAGGCGTGGAGGCCTTCCTTGGCGTCCTCGCTCTGGAAGAGGAGCTGCTGCATCTCGCGCTCGATGGCGAGGCCTTCGGCGAAGCCGACTTCGAGGCCCGTCTGCACGGAGCGCTTGATGCGGCCGACGGCCTTGGCGGCCTTGTTGGGCGGGACGAACTGGCGGGCGTAGGCGACGACCTCGTCCCAGAACGAGTCGCGATCCATGATCTGATTGACGATGCCCAGCTCCTCGGCCTCCTCGAAGGAGAAGGTACGGCCGGTGACCATCAATTCGATGGCGCGGGACTTGCCGACCATGCGGGCGAGGCGCTGGGTGCCGCCGGTTCCGGGGAGGACGCCCAGGTTGACCTCGGGGAGGCCGATCTTACCGCTGTCCTTGCGGGCGAGACGCAGGTCACAGGCCATGGCGATCTCGAGGCCGCCGCCGACGGTGTGGCCGTTCAGGGCTGCGATGGTGAGCTTGGGGGTTTGCTCGAGGCGGCAGAGCGTCTCGTTGGCGTGGAGGCAGAAGTAGTACTTCCAGCCCGGGTCGGCCTCGGAGAGCATCTTGATGTTGGCGCCGGCGCTGAAGAACTTGTCGCCAGCGCCGCGGAGGACGATGACGTGGACCTCGTTGTCCATGCGGGCCTGGAGGATGGCCTCGTCGAGCTGGCGCATCATCTCGTAGGTGTAGGTGTTGGCCGGGGGATCGTCCATCTCGATGACGGCGATGCCCTTTTCGGGTCGGTAATGGACCAGCTTCGTATCGGATGCAGTCATGGAGCACCTCTCATGATGATGTAGCTCGCGCGGTCTCTGCCCGGCCGCCGCGAAGGTCGCCCAGACTACACCGGAAGCGGCTCGGGGTCAAGGGTCTGTGGTAGCATCGGTCACGAAATCAGGAGGGCATTCATGGCGTGTTGGCTCTTGAAGACGGAACCCGAGGTGTACTCGTGGGAGGAGCTTTGCTCCGACGGCCGGACGGTCTGGGACGGGGTGACGAACAACCTGGCGCTGATCCACATTCGCAAGGTGAGGAAAGGGGACCGGGCGCTGGTCTACCACACGGGCGGCGTGCGAGCGGTGGTCGGGTTGGCGCGGGTGGCGAGCGATCCATACGCCGATCCGAAGCACTGCGATCCGAAGCTTGCGGTGTTCGATCTGGAGCCCGAGAAGGCTCTGGGGCGGCCGGTGACGCTGGACGAGATGAAGGGACGCGCGGAGCTGGCGGGCTGGGATCTCTTCCGGCTGGGGCGGCTGAGTGTGGTGCCGGTAAGCGCGGAGCAGTGGAAGGTGGTTCTCGGGATGGGAAAGGCAGGAGGGAAGAAGTAGAGGGCCGCGGGCCGTCACTCGACGAGGAAGCAGAGGGCGGCCAGGTTGGGGCGGGGGACGGAGCGGCGGAAGAGCTCGCGGGCGGCGAGGCGGAGCTGGTAGCGGCCAGGGGGGAGGACGCCTGGGGCGAGGCGCGTGGTGGAGGCGAACCAGCCGGCGTCGCGGGGGGAGTCGCTGAGCCTGAGGATGGGGAGCAGGAGGGATGATCTGGTGTTTGCGGGAGTCAGCTCGGCGATGAACGCGTGGCTGGGGTTGAGGTCGCTCAGCAGGGCGAGAAGGGTGAGGCTCCTGTAGCCGCCGGCGGGGACCTGGAAGGGGCGTGAGAGGGACTCCGTCTGGATGCGATCGGTGGTGGCGAAGAAGACGTTGCCGACTTCGCCGAGGACGGTGGAGGGGTGGCCGTCGAACGCGTAGGTGTCCTCGTGGCCGCGGTGCTCGACGAGGATCTCCAGGCGGGCAGGGGGAGGGTAGAGGCGCTGCAAGAGCGCCAGGAGCTGAGGGCGGGTGAGGTCCTTGCGTGAGGCGACGATGGCGTCGTGGAAGGCGATTGCAGGGGCCAGGCGGGTCTGGAGCTGGAAGGGGGACGGTTGCTTCCACTCGCGGGCGAGGAGCTCGAGGCGCAAGAGCTCGAAGAGCCTGCGGCTGGCAGCGCAGCGGCGGTCCCAGGCGACGCCGGTGGCGAGGGCCGCGCAGGCCACGGAGGGGTTGGCGGCGAGCTGGAGGGCGACGGGGGAGGTCGCCAGGGCTGAAAAGGCCGCTGCGGCTGCGCGCGGTCTGTCTCGCGGGGCGGCCTTGAAGACGAGGTCGTCGGCCAGCTCGGCGCGGGCGACGGGGGCGAGATCGGCGACGGCCTTGAGGAAGGGCCCGACGGGGTCCGGCGGGAGAGTGTGCGTCCGGTCAAGTGGAGCTGGCGGACTGTTTGGCTCCGATGCGACCCGTGGCGCCGGGTCGGGCGCTCGGTGCCGCAGGGCGAAGGCGGCTGGAAGGGCCAGGAGCGCGCAGGCGGCCAGGACCAGGGCGGCTCTCGATGCTGTCGCTGGGGCTGCGAGTGCCGGCACGCGGGAGGAGTGCAGCGCCGCGGGCCGGCTGGCGGAGCCCGGGACGGATTCGCGGGTCGCCGCGAGCGTGCGGCCCGAACCGGCGGGCGGCGGGTCGGCCGCACCCTGAGCGCCCGAGCCAGGGGGGGAGGGGGCCGCCGCCGCGGGCTGGCGGCCGCTCGGCATCGGCTGGGTGGGCACGCTGGCCGACGGGTCGGAGGCCGCAACGCCGGCGCGGCGGGCGACCCGGCCCCGCCGGGCGGCGGTCTCCACGTCGGCCGTCAGCTCTTCGCCTGTGGCGTAGCGCGTAGCCGGGTCCTTCGCCAGGCAGTTCATCACCACGGCGGCCAGCCCCTGGGGCACGTCGGGTCGCAGCTCTCGGAGCTCACGCGGCTCGCAGTTGGCGATCTGAGCGAAGAGGGCCATTGAATCCTTTGCGTCCTCTCCGATCGGGTACTCGCCTGTCAGCATCCGGTAGAGGATGACGCCCACCTGCCAAAGGTCCGTCGACGCCGTTGTGGAGCCTCCCTGCAGGACCTCAGGGGCAACGTAGTAGGGCGTGCCGACGATCACGCCCGTCCGGGTGACGCGGGACGCCGCGAGGTCCTTCACCAGACCGAAGTCCGTGACGACTGCCCGCTCGCCGCCGTCCACCAGCATGATGTTGGACGGCTTCAGGTCGCGGTGGACGATCCCCTGCGGCAGGTAGTAGGCCAGCGCCGACGCCAGGTCTCGGGCGACCTTCAGCGTGAAGGGCACGCTCGAGCGCGGCTCCTTCTCCATCCGGTCTTCGAGGCTGGTGGCGCGCAGGAGCTCCATCGCGTAGAAGTAGACCTCGTTTTCGGCCCCGAAGTCGTAGACCTTCACGATGTTGGGGTGGGAGAGCCGCGAGCAGACCGCCGCTTCCCGCATGAAGCGCTTCAGGTGCTGCGGCCCGCGCCCCAGCCGCGCCTCGGGCAGCACCTTGAGGGCGACTTCGCGCCCCAGCTCCTCGTGCACCGCCCGGAAGACGGCCCCCATGCCGCCCTGCCCGAGCAGCTCCATCACCCGGTATCTGCCGAACGTCTTGCCTTCGAGCTCCATGGGACGCGCCACACCGCCTCGCGGCGAAGTCTACCCGAAGCCGAGGGCGGGGCACAGCGCCCCCGGCGGGGGCGGTAGTCATCCCTGTCCGGGGTCTTGCCCTTGAAGATCGGGTGGCCGAGGATTTGGGCCCGAGCAAGAGGCGAAGACAGTAGGACGGGCGTCCCGCCAGTCCCGAAGAGAGCGCCATCACTGGGCGGCAGGCCATGCTGGTGGCCGGCAAGGCGGCTCGGCCGGCAGCGGCGAGCCCCACGCATCGCGCGCGTACGCTCTGTCGTTGCTATTCCTGTCAGGAAGGATTATCTTTCACGGTGTGAATAACCCCAGTCTGCCACTTCCTCGTGCCTTCACGGCCAACGTGCGAGAGGCCCTGAGTACATTTCCCGTCGTGGTACTGACAGGGGCTCGCCAGACGGGCAAGAGCACGTTGATTCGCCATTTGCTTGGTCCACCCGGGCGACGGTACTACTCCCTGGACGATCTGGACGTGCTCGAGAGGGCCCAGACGGCTCCCGATGCGCTGCTTCATGGAAAGCAGCCGGTCACGCTGGACGAGATCCAGCGCAGTCCTGACCTGCTTCTGGCCATCAAGCGAGCCGTCGACGATCGCAGACGGCCGGGGCGGTTTCTCCTGTCGGGTTCGGCCAACCTGCTGCTGATGCGGCGCGTGTCCGAGTCCCTGGCCGGCAGGGCCGTCTACCTCGAGCTGCATCCTTTCACCCTGGGGGAACGCCAGGGGGGCGGTGCCGCCGGAGCCTGGACGGCCTTGCTGGAGGACCCGTCTCGCCTCGAGGGTGAACATCAGCCGCTGCCCCACCTGGACGACATCTTGCTGACGGGAGGGTTTCCCCCGGCGGTGCTGGCGCCCACGATTGTAGCGCGCCAGCAGTGGTTCGACGGCTATGTCCGCACATATCTGGAGCGCGATCTGCAGTCGCTCTCCAACATCCAGAACCTGATCGAGTTCCGCAGGCTCATGCGAGTGGCCGCTCTCAGAAGTGGGGCTCTTGTGAACCAGTCCGACATGGCGCGCGATGCGGGGATTCCGCAGCCCTCGGCTCACCGCTACCTGGACCTGCTCGAGGCCTCCTACCTGGTTCGCCGGCTACCTGCCTACTGCGTCAATCGCACGAAGCGCGTCATCAAGTCTCCTCGCCTCTTCTTCTGCGATTCCGGGCTTGCGGCATCTCTGGCCGCCGTGCGAACTGGGGCCGAGCTCGCGAGAATGAACCTGCGCGGCGCCTTGCTGGAGAATCTCGTACTCTCCGAGCTGCTTGCCTGGAGAGAGCAGCTTCTTCCCCGGCCCGAGATCCTCTACTGGCGAACCTCCTCTGGGGAGGAGGTCGACTTCGTCGTCGAGACTGCCGGCCGGCTCCTGCCCATCGAGGTCAAGTCGGGCCCATCGATTCGGCGGGCCGACCTCGGATCACTTCGAAGCTTCTTGGCCGAGTACCGGGCCGAGGCTCCGCACGGCATCGTTCTCCACACCGGCCGTCGTGCCGAACAGCTCGAAGATCGTATCTGGTCCGTTCCAATCTCGGCTGCGCTGAATGCTCCCGCTGCGCCCAGGCAAGCGCGTGCTGCCGCACGCCGAGGCGCCGGGTGAGCGCTTGGCGGTGGCGCCGCGGATCGGCAGTCACCATTTCATCCCCCAGTAGCCGACGAATCGGAGCACTCGCGCGGTTCACGGATGAATGGTGATGGCGGGTCTCAAGTATCGCGCGCGAATCTTCTGGTGAGCTGCAGGTTCAAGCGCCTCGCGGCGAAGTCTACCCGAAGCGGCCCGTCCGGCTCAGCAGCACGCCCCGCCCGGGGCGCAGCAGGCCTCGCCGCCCGCGGCGGGCTGGGCGCCGGCGGGAGCACCGTCGCCGACCAGCGTGAAGGCCCCGGTGTAGGGCGGCTGCGCAATCCGGGCGAAGGTGTCCGTGCAGACCTCGACCGCCTCGCCGCGCGGGAAGAGATGCCCCTCCTCATCGAACACGGCCTTGTAGGGGCCCTGGTAGATGGCCCACTGGCCGACGAAGTCGCAACCCGCCTTCTTCTCGAACTTGTAGCCGCGCACGGTGACCGAGTGGAACCGGTAGCCGGCCACCTCCTGCCAGAAGGACTTCTTGAGGAGCGAAATCCCATGGAAGCCCGCGGCCTCGAGCATGCCGAGGAGCTCGTCCTCCGCTAGCGCGCCGCCCAGGCACTCGCCCCAGAGCATCGAGTTGACCTTCAGATGCGAGGGGATCGGCCCCTCGCTGACGATGTCGCTCACGACCAGGCGGCCGTGGTCCTTCAGCATGCGCCAGATCTCAGAGAGCACCGCGCGCTTGTCCGGCGAGAGGTTGATGACGCAGTTGGAAGTGACGAGGTCGACCGAGCGGCTGTCCACGGGCACCTTCTCGAGGAACCCCTTGCGGAACTCCACGTTGGTGTAGCCCAGGTTGGCGGCGACGAGCGGCAGGTTTTCGTTGGCGACCTGGAGCATCTTTTCTGTCATGTCGACGCCGATGACGGTGCCCGCGGGGCCGGTCTTGCGCGCCGCGATGAAGCAATCGATGCCGCCGCCGCTTCCGAGATCGACGATGGTCTCGCCCTCGCGCACGCCGGCCAGCGAGACGGGCGAGCCGCACCCGAAGGCGCGCGCCTGGACGGCCTCCGGGATGTGCGAGACATCCTCCTTGGCGAAGCTCTCCGGGCAGCAGAGGCCGGGTTTGGGCTCCTGGGCGGCCTCGCCGTAGAACTGCTGCACGAGGCGGTGGGGGCGCTCCACGTCGAACCCGAGGACGCAGTTGGAGTGGAGGGTGCGGACCTCGTAGTCGCGAGTGACGTCGACGTCGTCGGCGCCGCAGACGACGCTACCGGCGCCCATCGCGTGGTAGAGCGGCGGGGCGTTGTGGCCGGAGCGCATGTTGGTGGCCGCGCGGCCCTCGGCGGCCAGCTCGAACATGGCGTCCAGGACCAGCTCGCGCGCCAGGTCGTAGTAGGGGTCCTCCGCCAGGAAGCTGCCCTTGCCGTGGCGGGCCTCGCTGGCGACGTAGCTGTGCTCGACGTCGCCGCCGCCCGTGAAGTACTTGAGGAAATCGGCGTGCGCGCCGCTCTTGCGGAGCACGGTGGCCTCGCGCAGCTCGCGGGCGATGGGACCGTCCCTCCAGATGCGCTCCAGTGGCTGCTCCAGCGCGTCGCCGCAGCAGAGCGGCCGGTGGTTGGCCAGCGCGGCCGACGGGTAGACGCGGCCGTCGGAGTAGATGCAGAGGCTCTCCCACGCCTGGTTCCCCAGGTCGTAGCGGGCGCCCGGCCGGCCGTTGACGCGGTAACGGGCCGAGGCGGTGTTGTCGAGCTGCACTCCTGCCGCGGCCGCGAGTGTCCTGACGCGGCGCGTCAAATCCACCAGCTCCGCTGTCGACGGGAAGAAGCCCGCGCCGCGGTCAATCGCCCGCCCGCGCCTGTGGAGCCACATCAGGTGCAGGTTCGAGACGCCTGCCTCCGAGGTGAGCGCAACCATTCCGGGCAGCTCGGACAGGTTGTCGCGCGTCACCACCGACGTGACCGTGACGGGGAAGCCCAGCCCCGCGGCCGTGCGGAGGCCGGCGCAGATGGTCTCGAAGCTGCCCTCGCCCCGGAGCCGGTCGTTGACTGCGGCCGACGCGCCGTCGAGGCTGACCTGCAGGCGCAGCCGCTGCCGGTCGACGCTGGCGAGATTGGCGCGACGCTCGTCCTGGAACAGGGTCGCATTGGTCAGGACAATCAGCTCGCTGGCGAGCTCCTCGGTGACGAGCGCGATCAGCTCGAAGATGTCCTTGCGGGCGAACGGCTCTCCGCCCGTGAAGTAGAAGCGGCGGGTGCCCAGGCGGTGGGCCTGGGTGATGAGGTCCCGGAGCTTCTCGCCCGGGAGCCCGTTGTCGCCGCCGGGGCCGGAGCTGACCAGGCAGTGCGTGCACTGCAAGTTGCAGCTGTTGTTCGTGTGGAGCCAGAGCTCGGAGAGCCGCTCCAGGGCGAGAGTCGACGCCCGTCCGGAGTAGGGGGCCGGCGAAAAGGCGTGGGGCGCGGCAAGCCCCTGGCGCTCCAGGGCCCGCACGAACCAGGAGGCGTGGACCCAGGCGCGGGAGAGCTCGACGCCCTCGCGCGCGGCATACTCGCGCACGACCTCGCCGAACGGGCGCTTGCCGTCGAGCAAGGTCAGCAGCCGCGACCCGCGCACGTCGGTTGCGATCCAGTTGGGGGTGTCGCCGTCGATGGCCAGCGCGATGCCGCGGCGCTCGATACGCGTCAGAGGGGGCGTGTGAAAGATCCGGTTCTCGTCGTAGGACATTGGGCGGGGAGAGGGGTCGGGGAGCGGTCAGCTCCTGTTTCGGCGTCGGGTAGCGAAGATCCAGAGGACGGCGGCGGCGCCGGCGGTTGCCGCGGTGTGGGCGACGCCGGTTGCAAAGAGGTGGGGACAGGAGTCGTAGGAGGCGCTGACGAAGGGGATCAGAACGCCAATGGGATCGATGCCGACGATCTCGTTTGCGTGGGAGAAGATGCGGTACGACACGCCGTAGGCCAGGAGCGCTCCGGGCAGTATCGCAGTCAGGACCGGTTCGGCCCAGGTGCGCCCCCGGCAGGCCACGGCGCGCGAGGCGCCCGCCAGGAGGAGAGTCCAGGCGACTGCGTAGGCCAGAGCCCCAAGAACGAGCGCGACGCGCGGGTCATCCGTCCCGGTGCCTCCCAGGCCGCGGGCCAGGAGGATGCCCAGGCCGGGGAGCGTCGCGGCGACAGGCAACAGCGCCAGGCCCGTGGTGGACGCGGCGAACCTGCGGACCCATCCTCCCGCCGCGATCGACTCGGCCTCCGCACTGCCCGGGAGAGTGCGCAGGAACCCGCCCCGGTCCAGCCGTTCGATCAGCACGAGCGCCGTGGAGACCAGGCAGGCGAAGAGGGCCATCCCCGCGCCGCAGTCGTGGAGGTCCCGGATACTCGAGCTGCTGGCGATGTTGAGCGCGATGAGAGCCAGCCCGAGGGCGAGCGCTGCGGCGCCGGTGGCTCGTACGGGCAGAGCCTGGCGCCGGAATCGCGAGGAGAGCGCGGGAAGTGACGCGAAGAAGAGGCAGCTTCCGACAAGAGGCAGGAAAGCGAGCGCGGGCAACAGGAGCGGAACCTCGCGTCCGAAGAGCTCGACGCCCTCGGACTCGACGATGGAGCGCACGATGCCGGGCGGGAAGGCCGCGGTGACGAGGTCGGTGCGGGGACCCAGGCCAGTCCACGCCGTGGCGAGGCAGACGAAGCCGGCGGCGAGCGCGGCCAGTGAGACCGAGGCTGCCGTGGTGCGGGCGAGCGCGCCCGCGGCCAGCCCGCCGGCCGAGGCGACGAGCGCGGCGAGAGCGACGGCGGCGAAGCCGGCAAGCGGCTCCCAGGGCCGCACGCCGCCCAGGAGTGGAAGCGCGATCAGCAGCGGCAGAGCGAGCAGGCAGGAGCCGAGCGCCAGCAGCGCCGGGGAGAGCAGCTTGGCCAGCGCCAGCTCGGCGCCGCTGCGGGGAGTGGTCATGAGCACGTCGAGCGTCTTTCGATCGCCCTCGCGAACCAGGTTGGTCGCCGCCAGGATCGGGACGAACAGCATCACGGCGAAGACCTGGGTGTAGAGAGCGTAGGAGAGGAGCTGGCGGCCAGCGTCGGCGGCCATGAGCCTTGGAGCGCCGGCGTAGGTCGACTCGTTGAGGCCGAGGAGACCGCAGGCGACGAAGCAGGCCGGCATCGAGGCGAGCAGGAGCCAGGTCGACTTCTCGCGCACGGAGACCCGCAGCTCTTTCTTCAGCAGGGCTATCAAGAGGCATCCCTCCCAGTGAGCGCCAGGAAGGCGCGTTCGAGCCTGTCCTCTGCGACGGGCGGCAGTGAGACGCCGACACCCGCGGCGACCAGGCGACCGACCAGGGCTGCGACGGCGGTGTCGTCATCGGCCAGCTCGACTTCCCAGTAGGCGTCGCCCGGGACGCCGGAGAGGCGCCCGCCGTGCTCGGTGAGCAGGCCGACGACGCGCTCGGGCGGCACGTCGCCGACCGGGCGGAACCGTACGCGGCGAGTGGCGCCGGCCTTGACCAGCGTCTCGTAGGGTCCCGAGTAGAGCAGCCGTCCGCGTTCCAGCAGCCCGACGTGGGTGACCAGTCCCTCCATCTCCTTGAGGATATGGGAGCTGATGAGCACCGCCTTGCCGCGCTGGGCGAGGCCGCGCAAGATGTCCCAGAGCTCGATGCGGGCAGCGGGGTCGAGCCCCGAGGCCGGCTCGTCCAGGACGAAGGCGTCCGGGTCGTGCAGGAGCGTGCGCGCCAGCGCCAGCCGCTGCGTCATGCCGCGTGACAGGTGATCGACCAGCTCGTCCTTCTTGAGCTTGAGGCGGACTGCCGCCAGCGCCTGTTCGATGGCGCCCGCCAGGCCCGGGCCCGCCAGGCCGTTCAGCTCTCCGAAGAGCTGCAGGTACTCGCGCACGGTGAGGTGGTCGTAGATGCCGAAGAAGTCGGGCATGTAGCCCAGTCGTCGCCGGGCATCACGTTCCTGCCGCAGCACGTCGAAGCCGCCGATGGTGGCCCCGCCGGCTTCCGGGACCAGCAGGCCGGTGAGCACTCGGATGAGCGTGGTCTTGCCGGCTCCGTTGGGTCCGATGAGTCCGAATATCTGCCCCGGGGCGACGTCCAGGTCGACGCCGTCGAGCGCCACGAGCTGGCCGTAGCGGACCGTGAGGGACCGCGCGGCGATCATCGTGCCGCCCCTTCGACAGTCACGTCTACCTTCCCGAGCGAACCCCAGTTGCTCGAAACCTTGAGCTGCACGGAGCCGTCCCGCGGATCGAAGAACTCCGAAGCGCGGGCTGCGACGACGACCTTGTCGCGCTTCTTGCGCATGAAGTCCTCGTAGACGCCGCGGCGCACGTTGAGGATCGAGACGAGCGAGCTGCCGCCCGCGCTGCCGCCGTCGTACTGTCCCAGGTCCACCGTGATGCGAGAGACCTCGCCGCGGTAGGGGAAGAGGAAGCGGATCGGCTCCTGGGCGTTGAGCTGGACCCGGGTCGGATTGCCCAGGGTGTCGGAGCCGAGCAGGTCGGAGCCCGCGTAATCGTAGTTGTGGAACGTCCACTCCCGCACGGCCGCCTGGCCCGGGAGGGTGGCTGGCGCTGCAAGCTGGGCCACGGGAAGCTCGAAGGCGACCAGCAGTGTTTCGCCGTCGGGCGAAGCGGGCCGACGCAGGCCGAGGAGCAAGGGCTGGCGGAAGAAACGCGGAGCACGGAGGGCCTCGGCGGAGAGCTGCCGCTGGAGCAGGTCGCGCTCGGCGGTACCGTCGAGGAGCGCGCTGTGAGCGGCGCCGGCGGCGCTGTGGTAG
The DNA here is from genome assembly GCA_016213845.1 of Candidatus Wallbacteria bacterium. Taxonomy (GTDB): domain Bacteria; phylum Muiribacteriota; class UBA6191; order JACPRK01; family JACPRK01; genus JACPRK01. The sequence goes on along the minus strand of JACQZN010000056.1, from coordinate 33,614 downwards.
CGGCCGCAGGAGGGGCAGACGGCCACATGCTCGCAGCTGGAGCCGGGGTGGCGTCCGCAGCCCGATCCGCTGAGCAGCTCCACGAACGGCATGTCGATCGAGGCCGTGGCGCCGGGCTCCAGTCGCCCGAGCCGCTGGTGGTGCCAGCCGTGGACGACGTGGACCTCGTCGAGCGCCTCTGGAAGCGCCGAGCGAACCTCGCCGCGGAAGCGCGCGGCCCCGAGATCCAGACGCAGCTGGCCCTCCACGCCCTCGGAATCGACGGAGCTCATCCGCTGGATGAAGGAGCGCACCTGGGCAGGCAGCAACCCGAACTTCAGGGTCCAGCCGCCTGCGTCGCCTCCGAGCACCAGGACGTCCGTAGGCTCGTTGCGGCCATATCGGGCCTGGTGTCGCGCCAGCTCGAAGGGCGGCAGCGGCTCGGCGCCCTCGAAACGGACCTCGGCTGCGGCGCGGCTCGCGCAGAAGACGGAGACGAAGCGCGCCCGGGCGACGCCGGGCTGGCCCGCCTGACCCACTTCCAGGCGGGTCCGCGCGATCACGAGCTCGGAGGTCTGGGTGGCATAGACGAGACCGTAGAAGATCGCAAACGAGGCGCAGAGGGCCGGCATGACGCGCAGGAACTGGTCGGCCTTGCGGCGCGCCAGCAGCAGGAGCGCGCCCGCGACGGCGAGCGCGTACGGGAGGAGCCAGCCCACGTACCCGGCCAGCCGCTCTCGCATGAGCGAGCCCTTGGGGTACCAGCCCAGCCTGTCCGTGGCCGGCGAGAGGTCGAGGCAAGAGCCGGCGGAGATCGTGGTCGGCAGCGGTCGAGGCAGCAGATCTCCGGCAACGATCCTCCCCAGGCCGGCACGGGTCGCCAGCACGCGGCGCTCGGTGGACGAGTCCGTGGTTCGCAGGGTCTCCTCGAAGCGGCCGGTGGGACCGACTAGCCGCGCGAGCCGCTGGCCCGTGGCGGGCGGTTCACCTCGAAGCCGCAGCTCTCCGCCCTGCAGCAGCCATGCGCGCAGGGCGCCGAAGGCGGAGGGCGAGAGCTCGTCGAGCACCGGCGGCTCCAGTTCAACTCGATCGAAGGGCCAGTAGGCCGCTGGGTTGGCCGGCAGCTCCCCTGCCGAGCTCGTGGCTCGAGAGGTGTCGCCCAGCCGTGAGTAGCGGTTCCGCATTCGCTCCGGGAGCACGAGCAGGGTGCGCGAGTACTCGGATCGGTCGTGGCGCGAAGACTCCTCGGTGAAGTCGGCGAGCACGCGTTTGCTGGCCGTCCGACCGTCCGGAGTCGCGACCGACAACTCCAGCAACGACCAACTGGAGGGCACGAAGATGGACAGGGTCGTCATGCCTGTGCCGTTTGCCAGCGGCAAGGCCACCGCATAGCGGGCCAGCTCGGGACCCGAGCGGAGGCCGGACCTGTGCTGGCGGACCGCGACCCGGGCGTCGAGCCGGCTTACGGCGCTCGAGTCGCCGTCCAGGACGAGCCGCGCCGCGAGCTCCCCCTGGTACTCCGGGAGGCGAGGCGCGGCGCGGACGACCAGCTCGTGGTACCGGTCACCGTTCACGGCGCCGGGCCATCTCCAGGCGAACTCCACCTCCAGCCCGAAGGCCGCCGCGGACGAAAGGAGCCCTCCCAGCAGGGCGGCAAGCGTCTGTTTCATAGGAGGAGCTCCCCTCGAGGTCGGGATTCGTGAAGTGGCGCCGTGGAGATCATACCCCGAATTGGGCGGCTTCGTTCGCTGCGCCATTGATAGGAGCCTGGTCTGGACGGAATGTTCCGGCCGTCAGGGCGGGCCTCCCCGTCAAGCCGCCCCCTTACGGATACGCGGGCAGGCTCAGAACGGTGGGGGCCGGCACGGACAGAAGGTAGCCGCGCCCGGGCTCGATCGGCCAGCCCTGCGTGCCGGTCAGCTCCGGCAGGTGGACCTCGAAGAGAGTCCGGCCGGCCTCGGAGCGTGCCCGCACGAGGAAGGCATGGGCGCCTGCCACGCGCGCCAGCAGGCTCGCCGCGGTCTCCTCCGGCGGCGCGGGCGCCGGCCAGCCGACCAGGTTCAGGCCCGGGTGCAGCGCCAGAGCCCGCCGGGACCTGGGCCAAGGCTGGCCCGTGAGCGCCAGCGGCGGCCCGGTCGGGCCGCCCAGCAGGAGGTAGCCGCGGACGCTCTCCAAGCGGTAGGGCTGCGATTGAGTTCCGGGGAAGACGGGCGCAAACCGACCCCGGCCTGTCTGTGGATCAGGCTCCATGCGGGCCAGGACCGCCCCGGCGGCCAGTGACGTCAACAGGTCCGTCGAGTCGTAGGGATCACCCGTGGTCGAGGGGTCGCTCGCCAGCGAGACCAGCCGCGCCCCGGCCCCGCGTTGCAACTCGAAGCCGATCGGGTCCGGCGGCACGGCCGTGACGCGCGTCAAAGCCGGTTCGCTGGCGTGGACTCCGTCGTCCACGACCAGCTGGAAGAGATACGTACGGCGGGTGGCGTCGGGTGTCTCGGGCAGGACGAAAGTGGTGATCTGGGCGAAGGGGTTCGAGAGCACGACGCGCGGTCCTTCCAGCTGGGACCAGGTGTAGCGGAGCGTCGAGGCGGTCTCCGGGTCGGTGGAGCCGCTTGCGTCGAGCTCCACCACGTCGCCGGGCGCCAGCGGCGCTTCGCCGGCTTGGTGCGGCGGCCCGGGGCGCTTGCCCAGGCTCCCGGCCGCCCGCCCTGCTGCGCGTGCCCGCGCCACCGGGGTGCGTTCCGACGGATCGTCCACGATGACGCGCACCCGCCGGGCCACGCGCACGCCGGTCGGAACGTCGGCCGCGTCATGCTCGGCGGCCACGCACTCGAGCTCCAGCACCCGGGCCGCTCGCGGCTCGAAGGCGATGGCCGAGACGCTGGCGTCCGACGGGGCGAAGGCCGTGGTCGTCACTTGAACCTGCGGGCCGGAGAGCTGCGTCCAGGCAAAGGCCATCCGTTGCTTCAGCGGCGGTCTCGCCAGGTCCGGATCGAAGACGGCCGCCTTGAGCGTGACGCGCACGGGGAGCGTCACGCGGAGCGTGGCCGAGGCGCTGCCGGTGGAGCCGTCGGCGAGGTCGCCGCCGGTTTCTGCCGTCGTCGACGCGCTCGAGACGATCGAGAGGATGGGCGGCGTGTTCTCCGGCTCGACGGCGAGGAACCCTATCTCGAAGGGCGGGCTCCTGGCGCCCGCCGGGTCGCTGACGGCCAGCTCGAAGCGGTACCGCCCCGCGGTGGTCACGGTCGTCTCGGGGGCCGCTGCCGTCGAAGCCGGCAGGAGCGCCACGGAGGCGCCTTCGAGCTGCCGCCACTCGAAGCGGAGCCGTCCGACGTCCTGGGGATCGGGGTCGAAGGCGAGCCGGCCGTCCAGGCGCACGCGGCTGCCCGTGGCGATCCGCAGCGTGCCTTCCAGGGCGTCGGCGCCACGACCCGAGGCGAGGTCGACCACGCGGGCCTGGGCCGTGGGCGGGCGGTTGAGACGGTTGACGAGGATGGCAACCCGGTCAGCCAGGCTTCCCAGGAGGCCGTTCTCGACGACCAGATCGAACAGGTAGAGGCCCGGGACCTGGGGCGCGAAGGTGGGGGCTGCGCTGGCTGGGGCGCTCAGGGTGACCGGGCCGGGAGCGGAGGCGACCGTCCAGCGGTAAGTCAAACGCTTCGAAGGGTCGTTCGAGTCCGAGCTGGCGCGGCCGTCCAGCCGGACGTGGTCACGCAGGTTGGAGGACTCGGGCGCCAGCGGATCGGGAATCGAGGCGACGCCGGCGAGGCGCTCGACCACGCGGTCGGCGCCCGCGTTGGCGGTGGGGGCCAGGACCAGGAGGCGCTCGTCCGTCGTGCGGCTGAGCGCGCTGCGCAGCGCGACGAGGCCCTCCCGGAAGGGCTCTGCCGGTGCGCGCTGCAAGCGCAGGGTGGCGAGCCGGCCGGCGCGCGGGGGCAGGAGGCCGCGCTTCACCTCGATCCCGACGGCGCCCGGTCCGGCGTCGAAGGAGGCGAACGAGGCGCCCGCCGTCCCAGGGCCGGAGGTGACCTGGGTGAGCGAGAGCGCCCTGGGGTCGAAGAGCACGGTGCCTGAGAACTCTTCGAAGACGTCGAAGCGCTCGGCGGTCGCGTCGATCGCGGCGACGACGCCGCTTGCGGTGTCCGTGACGGCCAGCGAGATGACGGGCGGCGGGTTGGCGCTGCCCGTGAGCCGGCGTTCGGAGCTCAGGCGCAACGTGTAGCTCCCTGCGATCTCGGAGTCGGCGCCGCGGACTCGGGCGAAGTAGAGGCCGGTGAGGTCGGGTTGGAACGGCCGGATGGTGGCGGTCTGGAGGTCGAGGCCGGACACGGACGCGAGCACGTTGCGCCCGTCGATGTCGAGGATCTCCAGGGACAGGCGCCGGGCCGTGCCGGGGGTAGCCTGGAGCTTGTAGGCCCCGCTGGAAGAGCCCGCGAACGAGAAGCAGTCCACGTCCTGGGGCGTCTGGAGCGTGGCAGGCAGGGCCGCGGCGCCGGTGACGAGCCTGTCTCGCGGCGCGCGGGTGGCCAGCGGTGAATCCGGGTGGTCGTCGGCCAGCGTTGCCAGCGAGATCCGGTATCGGCCCACGCCCAGGTTTCGCGGGTGGCGCACGCGTACGTAGTGCGTGCCGTCGACTCGCGGCCGGAACTCCGAGACGCGCGAGCCGGTGGTGCCGGCTGCATCGTCGTTTTCGGCCTCCACGCGCCGGGAGTCGGGCCCGAAGAGTGTGGCGAGCGAGTCCTCGAGCGACTCGAGCAGAACCTCCACGGAATAGATCTCCTTGGCGGAAGCGTCGAAGCGGAAGAAGTCGGCGTCGCCCGGGGCCTCGAGCTCTCCGGCGAGCGTTGCGCCGCCCGCTACGAGGAGGTCGCCGGGTGCAAGCGCGGCGGCCGCGGTGTCGGCGCGGTCGTCGAGCAGCGGCTGCGCGCCCGAGGAGAGGAAGGCGCGCACGGTGTAGCGGCCGGTACCGGCGCGCGCCAAGAAGTGCGCGACCTCGACGAAGAGCGTGCCGCTCGCAGGGGGTACGAGATCGAGCCGCGAGGCTCGCGTTCCCGGTCGAGCGTCGTCGTTCTCGGCCACAAGCGAGCCGCGAGAGGCGCCGCTGTAGACGCGCAGGACGGTGTCGGAGATGCCGTCGAGCCGGGTCTCGATGGAGAGGGTGGTCCCGGCGGTCACGACCAGCGAGAAGACGTCGACGTCTCCCGGGCGCTCGATACGGGCGGGCGTGGCTGCGGCCCCCAGCTTCAGGGTGTCGGCCAGCGTGACGTCCTCGGCCCGGTCGGGGTGATCGTCGGTGAGGAGCTGGGCCGGCGCTTGCGGCGCCAGGAGCAGCCAGGCGGCAAGGGCCACCGCAGTCGCCAGGTGGCCTGGGGCGCTGGCCGGGCGTTTGTCTGATTCGGGCCGTTCCATGATGAATGGCGGGGGCACTCGCATCGCGGAGCGGCCATCGCCTGGGCCGATTCTAGCAGCAGTCCGCGGGGGAGGCGGTGCATTGCCGGTCGTGCTAGGCTCGGGCATGGGACGATTGCGTGCATCTCGAGATCAATCCATCGCTTGCCGAGCCCATCCATCTGCAGATCATCCGGCAGCTGCAGTGCTCGATCGCGGCCGGAGCGTTGAAGCCGGGCGAGCGGCTGCCTGGCTCCCGGGAGCTTGCGGTGCGGTTGCGAGTGAACCCGAACACGGTGGCGCGGGCGTACGGAGCGCTCGAGCGGGCCGGGTTCCTGGAAATGCGCCGGGGTGAGGGGCTGTTCGTGGCCGAGGCGCCGCCCGCGGTGGACGGGAAGCAGGCGCGCCGGCGGGTGCTCTCGCTGCTGGAAGAGGCGGTGCGGGAGGCGCGGCTACTGGGCGTGGGAGAGCTGGATGTTCGCGACGCGCTCGAAGAGGCGTTCGACCGGGTGGGGCGGGGGAGCGAGCGAGGCTGAAAGGGGCGCTGCGATGGGAGCGGGTGCGATCGAGACGCGAGGTCTGGTGAAGGGATACGCCTCCGGGCGGCCGGCCGTGAATGGGCTGGACATGTACGTTCCGGAGGGGTGTGTGTACGGATTCCTGGGGCGAAACGGGGCTGGAAAGACGACCACCATCAAGGTACTGATGGGGCTGCACCCGCGCGATGGCGGCGAGGTGCGCGTGCTCTCCAGCGACCCGGGCGAGCGGCGCGCAGAGATGCTGGCCAGCATCGGCTACGTGAGCGAGCGCCAGCAGCTCTACGAGTACATGCGGACGCGCGAGATGGTCGAGTTCAGCGGCGGTTTCTATCCTGGGCACGATGCCGCGCACGCCCGGGAGCTCCTGGAGAAATTCGGCATCGAGCCCGAGAAGCGGGTGCGCGAGCTTTCGCGGGGGATGCTGGCCAAGCTCTGTCTGGTGCTGGCGCTGGCGCACCGGCCGCGGCTGCTGATCCTGGACGAGCCGACGAGCGGGCTGGACGCGGTGGTGCGGCGCGAGTTCCTCGAGAGTATCGTGGAGGTCATAGCCCAGGAAGGCCGCACGGTTTTCTTCTCGACGCACATCATCGAGGAGGTCGAGCGGGTGGCGGATCGGATCGGCGTCGTGCGCGAAGGCAAGATGGTCTACGAGGGCGAGCTGGACCGGCTGAAGGAGACGACGAGGCGGGTCAGGCTCTCTTTCGAGGACGCCGCCCCCGGAGAGCTGGACTTGCCGGGCGTGGTACGGGCGCGGCGCGAAGGCAACGAGCTGACGCTCACGGTGCGAGACTTCGATGAGCGTGCCTTCGAGGGCCGGCTGGCCGCGCTGGCGGTGCGCGGCCGGGCCGTGGAGCCGCTGACGCTGGAGGAGATCTTCGTAGATCTGGTGCAGTGAAGGCGCGGAGCGCCCAGAGAGAGGTGGCCGGATGAATCAGCTGATGCGCAAGGAGCTCGGGGAGCTGGGCGTGGTGCTGGCGGCGGGCGTGGCGGTCGGCGCGATGGTCGTCGGTGCCGGTGCCGGGTCGGGCCCCGGGGGCAATCTCTTGATCGCCTGCTATGCGGTCGCGGTGCTGGGCGCGGCGCTCGGCTCTCAGCAGTACGCCTCCGAGATCGAGGGTGGTACCTACGAGCTCCTGCTTTCGCGGCCCGTGTCGCGGCTGGGCGTCTGGAGGGCCAAGTGGACGGCCGGCGCGCTCTCGGCCCTGTCGGCGGCGGCCGTCTTCCTGGCGGTGCTCTCTCTGGGGGGCAGGCAGGCAGCGTTCGGCGCCCTGGGCGGGCTCGAGGCGTCCGGAATCCTGTTCGCGACGGCGCTGATGGGCTACGCGGCCGGGCTCTTCCTCTCGACTCAGTTGAGCAAGCGACTCGATTCGTGCTTCGCGGCGGTGTTCCTGGCGATGGCGCTGGTGACCATCGTGAACCGCTCGGAGCTCTGGCCCGCGCTCCTGTCGGCGGGCCTGGCCGCGGCGGCGAGCCTGGCGTCGTTGGCCGCCGTCGAGCACGGCGACATGATGCGGAGCTGGCGGCGCAACGCAGCCGGCGTGGCGGCAGCCGGGGCGGCGCTGGTCGTGATGGCCGGCGGCGTCGCGGGCCTCCACCTGCTCCAGACCCGCGCCTGGGCGCCCGAGCCGACCGCCATCCTCGACGCGGTTCCGGGCGGCGACGGCACGCTCCTGGTGACGACGCGGGTGCGTACGGGTGCGGCCAACCTGTTCCGGCGGGAGGACACGCGCGTGGCGCAGGTCGAGGCCCGCTCCGGCCGCACGCGATGGCTACCGCTCAGGTGGGCCAAGGTCTCCAGCAGGCGAAGCGCCAGCCGCGTGATCGTCGACGGCCCCTGGGCTGTTGCCGGGTACCCGATCGATATGGCGATCCCCGCGGAGTACGACCTTGCCACCGGCAAGCTCTCGTCGCGGCTGCCGTTCTCGGAGATCCCGGGCACCAGCGGATATCCGGCCTATCGCTTGACGCAGACCGGCAGGGGAGTCGCAGGCTGCGAGATCCGGCGGGTGACGGGCCCCAAGGATCGCGGCGAGGTCTTCTTCTCGACTCCGGAGCTTGCGGTACAGGAAGTCTGGGCGCTGGAGCCCGGCCTGCTGGTGCTGGCGCGAGACTCGGCCCACGACTATCGGCTGCGCGCACTGGTGCTCGACGACGCGGGTGGCCGTCGTGCCGACGAGTGGGTGCCGGGTATCACCTCGCCCTCCGTGCGGGTCAGCCTGATGCGCTCCTCGGTCCGCTCGGGGGCCTCCGTGGCTGGTGCGCCGGCCTCGCCCCGCCTGGTCTGCTGGCTCTCTCTATGGGACGACTTCACGCGGCGCGAGACGATCCTGAGGATGGAAGTCTCTGGCCAGCGGGCCACCTTCCGGGAGCTGGCCCGGGAGGTGCTGCCGGGCAGCCTGCATTCGGAGTGCGGCCCGGACTTCCTGCTCTCCGTCCTGGAGCCCGGCCCAGGGGATTCCTGGTCGGGGGCCCTCTTGCGATTTTCGGACTCCGGAGAGGAACTGAGTCGACTGGAGCTGGGGCCTCGTGCGCGGATCGGCGAGCTCGATGTGACCGAGGACGGCTCGCGGGCGCTGGCGCGGGTAGAGCGAGGCGCGGAGCTGGGGGCCGCCTACCTGCTCATCGATCCCAGGGGGATGACCGCCACTCCGGTGCTCACGGGCCAGCGGGTACCCAATCGCCCCACCCACACCTTCGGCTTCATCGACAGCCGGCGCTGGTTCTATGTGCTCGACCACTCCATCCGGGTCGTGGATGACACGCGCGCCGGGCTCCGCACCGATCACGAGGTCTTCGCGATCCGGTAGGTCGAAGGCCCCGGCCGCTCTCTCACCGCGTGCGCGGCGGGTGGTGCGGGGGGCCGGGCTCCGGCTCTCCGGGGAGGCGCGGGTGGCCGGCGACGGTCACGGCGACGGCGGTGGGTTCGACGCGCACGGAGTCGACCTCGGCGAAGAGCAGGTGGCGCAGGGGGCCGAGCGCGGCGTCGATGCAGAAGACGGGATTGACGGCATCGACGAGCGCGTTTCGGATCGGGCCAGGCGCCGGGATGCTGGCCAGGGACAGCTGGGTCGGCGCCAGCGTCACGTGTACGCGGTCGACGGCGGCGAGCGGGCCTTCCAGGCGGAACGGAAGCTCGAAGAGCAGCACCTTGCGGCGGCCGGATGCCACGAGCGCTCCACCTTCCTCGCCCAGGCGCGTGCCCTTGTTGAGCAGCTCCATGAGGTCGAAGGGCAGCCGCGAGGTTGCGCGATAGCGGCCCGGTTCGACCAGGCGGATGGCCCCGCGCGTTCGCAGCGCCTCCCGGTCCAGGCCCAGCCCCTCGGCCACCAGGTCGATTTCGAGCGTCCTGGTGGATGGGGGCATCACGCCCGCCACGCGCGCCGCCAGCGTCCCGCGAACCGGGCCGTCGCTTCCCCCAGAGGCGGCCGGGGTCCACGCGACCGAGACCAGGCGGCTCGAACGGGCCGTGAACTCCAGGGCCCGTAGCACGACCGGCCCTTCGCCCGGCGGCGGCCGGTTCAGCCCCGCGTCGAGGAGCAGTCCCGGCCGCTCCCAGAGCCGCCGGAACCCGGCCTCCACCGTGGCCGGCGCAGGTTCGGCCGACCAGACGGAAACCGCCCCGGCCGCGAACAGGGCCAGGAGCGCAACAGGCGCCGTGCGATTTCGCACCATCGTCATCTCCTGACTATCGGCTTGTCAGCAGGAGATTCTTCTGCTATCCTTTCGCGCTTCGCTCGTATGACTCGCGCGATTTCTACAACGGTTCTGGCTCTTGTCCTGATGGCTTCGGCGCTGCATGCCGAGGAGCCGTTCGGGACGTTCAACCTGCGGACGGGCTTGTTCCGGCGGTTGTTCCGGCCTTTCGTCGACAAGGCGACTCCGACCCGGTATCCGATCGTGCTGGCGCACGGCATCTGTGGGTTCGACAAGCTCCGGTGGGGGCCGATCGAGGTCCGATACTTCCACGGAATCGAGCAGCACCTGAGGGAGCGCGGGTTCGACGTGTTCACCTCCGACGTTCCGCCGACCGGCAGCATCGAGGCGCGCGCGACCGCGCTGGCCGAGCAGATCCGGAGCCGGTACCCCGACGGCAAGGTGAACATCCTGGCCCACAGCATGGGCGGACTCGACACGCGCTACATGATCGCCCGGCTCGGGATGGCCGACCGAATTGCCTCGGTCACGATGGTGAGCACGCCGAACCACGGCACGCTCCTGGCCGACTGGTTCGTCTACTACGCCCAGCAGCGGTTTCCGAGCATCGAGAAGCTGGCGAAGGCGCTCGGCATCGACCTCGCGGGTTTCCATGATCTGTCCGTGCGCCACATGGAGCTGACGTTCAACCCTGCCGTGCCCGACGACCCGCGCGTGGTCTACAGGAGCCTGGCCGGGGCCCAGAAGTTCCGCAATTACTTCGTCCCTCTGATGGCGACGCACGCCATCAACCGGGCTCTGGAGAGGACGCTCTTGCGCCAACCGCTCGACGCGGGCGACGGCAAGGCGTTGCGGAAGCTGGCGGCCGGAGACGGCCGGCTGGTGCACGCGCTTTCGGAGAAAGGGTTCCAGGAAGCGTTGCGCGACTTGCCCAGGGAGTGGCTCAGGCCGGAGCTGGCCGGGCGAACCGACGGCATGGTCGGGATGTCGTCCGCGCGCCGGGGGCAGTACCTCGGGGACCTCGACGCCGATCATCTGGACGAGATGGGCTGGTTGACCACCTTCGACGCCAAGGGGCTCTACGAGGCGCTGGCGACGCGGCTGGCCGAGGACGGGTACTAGTCTCCGTTTCGAGCCTTGGGTGTGATTCGAACGCCTGACGACTCCGCTGAATGGCAGCGGGGGCCGATAGGTGGATCGATCGCATGCTCATTCGCACCGGGTTTCTCTGTATCGCGCTGGCTTTAGCTGCGCCCGGCTGGGTGCTGGCGAAGGCGTCTGCGCCCGCCGAGCCGCCGGTCGCGGATTTCGATGAGGACCTGCTGGCCCGGGAAGCCATAGATGCGGCCTCGCAGGAGGTCTCCGAGGTGGTTACCACGGAGGAGATTCCGCTGCCGCCCGTGCAGGATCAGCCGCGGCCCCAGAAGGGCGGCATGCTGATCGAGGAGTTCGGCCTGAGGACCTCACTGCCCTTCGAGAGCGAATGGGCAGCCTTCTGGCGGCTGGCGGGGTACAACCCCACAGCAAACGAGCCTTCGGGCGGAGCGCTGGCCAGCAGCATCGGGCTTCGGTACAAGCTGCCGGATCGGCACGGGGAGTACTTCCAGCTGGGCTACGAGGCCTCGTACGGCTTCTGGAACGGCAGCACAGCAGACGTGCAGATGGTCGAGCTGGCCATCGAGGCGTTCGCCGCGGGCTCGCCGGCCTTCCGGCTGAAGCATCATCCCTACTACGGGATCGGGATCGGCAATGCCGAGGTGAATCGGCGCGGCGCGGGAACGTTCAACCAGAACGTCTTCACGGTCTTCGGGGGAGTCGAGTTTCCGGGGCGGCGCGTCGATTTCGACGTCTTCGCCAAGTACATCTACGGCCCCGACAGCCGGTTCAACCTGGACGACCTCCAGGTCGGGCTCGGCATGGTCTACACGTTCGGCCGCGGCCGGTAGCGAGGCCCGCCGGGGCGTGTGTGGCGCGGATCTTGCGCGAGTCCGCGTCGCGGCCTCGTGTGAGCCGCCGTTTACTTCGAACGGGCGCCGTACTACCGTGAAGGGCGGTCCGGCGCTTCGGATGGCCCGCGTGTTTCGTCGAGCGGGCGTCCTCCCGGACAGTCTGTCCTGTGATCTGCCGGGCGCGGCGTGATTGCCGTCACCCAAGGCATGGCAAGGAGCGAGAGAGTCATGGTCGTCGAGAGCCAGTCCAAGTACATCGTGGCCGTCGTGGGTGGAGCCGTCTCGGGAGCCGAAGCGGCCGCGACGCTGGCGGACCGCGGCATCGAGGTCGTCGTCCTCGAGCAGAACATGAAGCCGTACGGAAAGATCGAGGATGGGCTGCCGCGCTGGCACGACAAGCAGCGAGCGCAAGAGTACGAGCGCATCAACGCCAAGCTGGATCGTCCGGGCGTACACTTCGTGCCCGGGGTGAAGCTGGGTCGAGACGTGTCCTTCGAGGATCTGGCGAAGCACTGGGGGTTCAGCGCCGTGCTGCTGGCCAATGGTGCCTGGAAGGATCGTCCCGTGGGGATCGACGGTCTCGACGACTACGTGGGCAAGGGGCTGGTGTACCAGAACCCGCTGGTCTACTGGTTCAACCATTACGAGGAGAAGGGCTACGACGGTCCGCGCTACACCATCGAGGACGACTGTATGGTCCTGGGCGGTGGGCTCGCCTCCTATGACGTCGTGAAGATCGTGATGCTGGAGCTGGTGGGCCGGGCGCTGCGCGCGCGCGGACACAACCACTCCATGCTTCATTTGGAGCACAAGGGCATCGCGGCGGTTCTCAAGGAGCACGGTCTGACGCTCGAGGATCTGGGAGTAAAGGGGTGCACGCTCTACTACCGGCGGCGCGCGCTCGACATGCCGGTTGCGGCCTACAAGGAAAATGCGACCCCCGAGGAGCGCAAGAAGACCGAGGAGGTCCGCGAGCGGCTGCTCCAGAACGCGATGACGAAGTTCCTGTTCCGCTTCGAGCCGCTTCACCTGCCGACCGGCTTCCTGCTCGAGAACGGCAAGCTGGTGGGCCTGCGCTTCATCCGCACCGAGATCAAGGACGGCAAGGTCCTGAAGCTGCCCGGAACCGAGGTCGAGAAGCGCGCCAGCATGATCATCAGCTCCATCGGCTCCATTCCGGAGCCGATCCCTGGCGTCCCGCAGAAGGGCGAGTTCTACATCTTCGCGGAGGATGGCGCGGCCAAGCTCTCAGGCTACGACAACGTGTTCGGCGTCGGCAATGTGGTGACCGGCAAGGGCAACATCGCCGTCTCGCGCAAGCACAGCGCCACGATTGCCGGGTTGGTGGCGCGCGACTACTTGAAGGTCGCCCCGGAGGGGGCCGCGGTCCTGCCCGAGACGCTCTTCGGCAAGACCGAGTCGAAAGTCCACGGCCAGGCCGGCAGCGTCGCCGAGGCCATCGCCCAGCTGCCGCAGATGACCGAGCCGCTTCGGGAGCGCATCCACGGTCGCATCCGGGAGTTGCAGCAGAAGGTCGGATTCGACGGCGACTACCGCGCGTGGATCCGGCGCATGATGCCGACCGACGCGGTGTGACGCGGCGCGAAAGCGGGGTGCAGGCTCCGTTTACGCTTGTCGGGACGCGGTGCCGCCTTGGCTCTAGGCGGGGGGGCGGCCGTCGCCGACGAGGATGCGCAGGTAGCCGAGCTGCTCCTTGAGGTGGACCGAGAGGCCCTTGAGCTCGACCAGGGCTTCGACGGGGGCCTGGCCGGCCAGGCGGTCGATCTTCGCGCCGATGTCGGCGGCGGCCTTGTCGACTGCGGCCAGCACGGAGGCGAGATCTCGGGTGGCCGGGGTCGGCCGGCTGGCATCGAGGGCTGCGAGGGCCGCTTCGACTTCCTTGATGAAGCGGTCCATCGAGATTGGCTTGGTGAGGTAGGAGTAGACGTGGCTCTTGACGGCGGCCATCGAGGTCTCCACCGAGGCCGTGGCCGTCAGGACGATGACCTGAATCTCGGGATGGCGCTCCTTGACGGCTCGGAAGAGAGCCAGGCCGTCCATCTCGGGCATCGACAGGTCGGTGACCATCAGGTCGTAGCGGGTCTCCCGGATCTGCTCCAGGGCTTCCAGCCCGCTGGAAGCCGTGTCGGCGGGGATCTTGAGAGTGCGCTCGATGGCCCGCTTGAGCATCGCGCGGATGTCGGCCTCGTCATCGACGATCAGGATTCGCTTCTGGGATGAGTCCATAGGTGTAAAGTCGCCGGTCGTCTAACGCGCCGCGGCGGCGTCGGCCGGTTCGTAAGCCGTCAGTTTGAGGATTCCCTCCACGATTCGCGACGATGGCAGCACCAGGTCGACGACGTCGAGGGCGATGGCTGCGGCGGGCTTGTCGAAGACTACCGCGGTCCGCCGGTCTTCAGCAATGGTACGGCCGCCGGATTGCCGGATCTTCTTGATACCGAGGGCACCGTCTTTGCCGGTACCCGTGAGCAGCACGCCGACAGCCTTTCCGGGGCAGGCGACGGCCACGCTGGAGAAGAGGCCGTTCAAGGCGGGAGACTGCTCGGTCGACTGGTTCTTCTCGATCAGCTTCAGGATCGGATCGCGCTCGGCGCCGCGGATGACCATGGCGTGGTGCTCCCCGGAGACGAGCAGGATCCGTCCGCGCTCGATCGGGCGGTCCGGAGTGGCCATGTCGACCGGCAGCTTGCAGACCTTGGCGAGCTGATCGGCGATCAGTTTGAGGATGGGTGTCGGAACGTCCTGAAGCGCCACCACGATCGCTGCCGGAAAGCCCGCCGGGAAATGGGGCAGTACCGAGAGTATCGTCTTGGGTCCGCCCGTGCTGGCCCCGAACGCGACCAGCTCGGCAGCGATCGGCGCGAGCGCCGAGGGCTCTTTGCTGGCGGGCTCCGAGCGCGCGGGCGACGGCGCCGGGGCGGCAGCGCTCGAGTCCTCGGCCCCGGCCAGCGATTCGCGGTTGGCGGACAGCGCGGCGCGCAGCTTGCCGATCAGCAGCTGGGCGAACTGGTTCGGATCGCTGAGCACGCTCTTGGGCTTGGTGACGAAGTCGAAGGCGCCGCACTGCAGCGACTTGAGCACGACCGGCGCTCCCTCGAAGGCCAGCACGCTGCAGACGATGATGGGCGTCGGGCACTCGCGCATGATCTCCTGGATGGCGCTGGGGCCGTCCATGCGAGGCATCTGGACGTCCATCGTGACGACGGCAGGCCGGAGCTTCTTGATGAGCTCGACACCCTCGAGGCCGTCACCGGCTTGCGCGGCGACGAAGAAGTCGGCGCTGCCGTCGATGATGTGTTTTAGCAGGGTTCGGACGACGGGCGAGTCGTCCACGATGACCACGGCGTGCTTGGCTTCGGACATGTTGCCTCAGGCGGTTTGGAGGCCCGGCTTGCGAGCCATCAGGCGTCGCGCGGCCTCGATCAGCTTTTCGGCTTTCGGCGGCTTCCTCAGTACATAGCCCGCTCCGAGCGCGAGCGCCTCGAGCACCTCGGCCTTGCGATAGGCCGACGTGATGACGATGACGCGGGCCGCCGGATCGGCGGCGCGGATGGCGCGCAGGGCGGTGAGGCCGTCCATCGGGCGCATCTCCACGTCCATCGTCACGAGGTCGGGCGCGAGCCGGGCGTAGCTTTCGACGCCCTCGGAGCCGTCGGCGGCCTCGGCGGCGATGGCGAAGCCTGCCGGCTCCAGGATGCGGCGCAGCCCCGCGCGGATGGCGGGCGAATCGTCCACGATCAGCACCGAGGGATGTTCGCGCGAGGCCATCTCGGGCGTCATCGATTCAGCGCGAGCCGAGCCAGGCGGCCACTCGGCCGGCATCCAGGACGGGCACGGGTTCGCCCTCGTCCAGCGCCATCGTCCAGGGCAGCTCGCCGGTCGTTTGCGCCGATGGTGCGGCGACGAGGCACGCGGCCTCGAACGTCACGACCTGGGCCACCCGATCGACTCTCAAAGCGATCCGCTCCTCACCCTTTCCGACCACCAGGACCCAGCGCGGCTCCTCCTCGCCAGGTGACCACCCCAGTCTCAGGGCCAGATCGACCAGCGGAAGGAGCTCTCCGCCCAGATTGACCAAGCCTATCACGAAGGGAGGCGTGAAAGGAACAGCCGCGCTCGGCGGCACTCGCTCGACCCGGCCGAGCTCCCCCAGGCTCACGGCCAGTCTGCGGCCGCCGGCATGGAACAGGAGATAGCTGGCCTCGGCAGCGCGCGCCCCGGCTTCGGTTTCTCGAGCGACTTCCACACGCCGGAGCCGGTCGACGATGGCGCGGGCCTCGTCCAGCCCCTTCAATAGCGAGTCGACGATCCGGGCGCGGTCGGCGCCGGCGTCGGCAAGCAGGCCCAGCACCTGGTTTTCCATGGCGTGGGACAGCGAGACCAGCTCCTCGTGGCCGGCCATGCCCGCGCTGCCCTTGATGTTGTGCAGGTCGCGCGCCAGCTCGCGCAGCTGCTCGGCATCCAGCGGCCCCCGCTCCATCTCCAGAAGAGCTTGTTCCACCTGGTCGAGACAGCCGGTCGCTTCGGCGACGAACATGCGTCCGACGTCCGGCGGTGGTGCGGGCGGCTGCGGGGGGCCCTCGGGCTGCGGTGTGAGTGCGAGCGTCAGAGCGGGCAGGCGGGCTCCGACGTCCTCGCCCTGGCAGAACTCGCTCAGCATGGAGTGGACTTCGAGGAGCAGCTCGGAGAAGCCGTGGGGGCGGGGGACTTCGCGGCTCAGGATGCGGCGGATCAAGGTGGCCGTGCCGGTGGCGGCGCCCGCCGGGCCGGTGCCCTCGGCCAGCTTCTCGAGGCGTGCCGAAAGGTCGTCGAGTTGCAAGGCCATCGACTCGCCGGCGGCTTCGAGTCCGGAGAGGCCGGCGTCGATGATCAGCTCCTCGAGCCGTTCGAGAATGGGTCGCAGCGAGCCGCGGGAGATCGGCTGTTCGTGGGCCATCAGATCCCCAGCTGGTCCGCCAGCTCTGCGGTGTCGAGGACCAGGACGGGCTGGCCGTTGCGGAGGATGGCCGCGCCGGTGATGCTCGGGACGTGGCCGAGGTAGCGGCCCAGCGGCCGGATGGCCAGCTCTTCGTGGTCGCGGCAGGCCTCCACGCCCAGAGCGATGCGCCGCTCGGCGACGCCCACTTCGACGACCAGCGGCGAGGGACGCTCGCCCCATCCCAGGGCGGCCGCCAGGCTGAAGAGCCTGCCGCTGCGCGCGCGTGAGGCGGTCCAGTCTGCTGCATAACCGACCGAGCGGATGGCACTCGAGGGCAGCGCGATTTTCTGCTCCGCGGTCTCGACGACGAGGGCGCGGATGAGCGAGGTGGACAGTGGCACGCGCAGCGTGAACGTTGTGCCCAGGCCGCTCTGGCTCGTGGTCTCGATGGTGCCGTGGAGCTTGACCACGCGGGCCTTCACGACGTCCAGGCCGATGCCGCGGCCGCTCAAGGTGCTGACGCTGTCGGCGGTGGAGAAGCCGGGCAGGTAGATGTACTTGAAGAGGGTCTCGTCGGCGGATTCGCGCAGCTCGTCGGCGGTGGTCAGTCCCATCTGGATGGCGCGGCGTCCGATGCGGTCGAGGTCGAGGCCGTGGCCGTCGTCCTTGACCTCGATGACGAAGTTGTCGCCGGCGACGTAGGCGCTGACGACGAGCGAGCCTGTGGGCGGCTTGCCCGCGCGGATGCGCTGCTCGGGGGCCTCGATGCCGTGGCCGACGGAGTTCCGGACGAGATGGACCAGGGGCTCGCGGAGCTCGTCCAGGATGCTCTGTTCGAGCTCCGTGTCGTCGCCCAGGACGGTGAGCTCGATCTGCTTGCCGAGCTCGCGGGCCAGGTCTCGCACGGGGCGATTGAGCCGGGCGAGGACCACGCGGGCGGGGACGAGCAGGAGGCTGCGGGCCGTGTCGCGCATCTGCTGGGCCAGCGCGGTCGCGGACTGGTGGGCGGCGCGGATCTCCTCGAGGCCGCGGCGGGGCGGCGGTTTGCGGCCGGCTTGGAGGGCGGAGTCGCCGGCGGGGGAGAGTCGCGTGAGGATGCCGGTCATGCGGCTGAAGGCGGCCACCATTTCGGAAGCCTGGCGCTCGAGGGCGCGCAGGCGCTCCACCTGGACCTGCAGCTCGCGGGTGGGGCGTGCGGGCTCGTCCTCGGAGGAGGCCGGCAGGACGCGGACCTCGGAGAGCTCCGGGTCGGCGCGCAGGCGCTCTTCGAGCCGGGGGCCGCTCTCCTCGGAGGCGGGCATCAGCAGGACGGCATAAAAGGACTCAGTGGAGTCGGGAGAGTTTTCGAGGATATCGGGTTCGCAGCCCAGGACGGCGCCCATGGGGATTAGCGAGGCGACGACCTCCATGCCCTTCAGCGACGGAACCGGCGCGCCGCGGCCGACGCGGAACTCGACGCGGAGCTTGCCTGAGGGCGCAGTCATCAGGCCTCCAGGCGCGAGGCGACCTTCTCGACGCCTCGGGAGAGCGAGGCGAGGCCGGCTGAGGTCGAGGCGAGGGCGCGGGCGGCGGCCTGGATGCCGGCTGTGGTCGATTCGGTGGCCTTGACGAGGATGGCGGCGTCCTTGAGGACGAGGCCGGCCTGGGTCGCGGCGCCGGTGGTGGACTGGAAGACGGCTTCGAGCGAGGCGCCGAGGCCGCGCAGGGACTCCTCGAGGGTATGGAGGTTCTTGCGGGCGCGGCCGGAGCGGGCGTGTTCGGTGCGGGCGACGCCCTCGGCTTCGAGGAAGCTGCGGCGGATCACGGAGAGCGCGGAATTGAGGTGGTAGCCGCGGAGCTGGATGCGGTCGGCGACCTGGCCCGATTCGCCTGCGAGCTGGCGGACCTGCGAGGCGACGGCTCCGAAGCCGCCGCCCTGGACGCCGGCCTTGCTGGCCTCGATGCTGCCTGTGAGGGCGAGCATGTCGATCTTGAGCGTGGCGCGCGCGATGGAGGCTGCGACCAGGTCGATCTGGCGGATGCGGGCTTCGAGGGCGCCCATCGCCTCGACGGCCTCATGGGTCTTGGTGGCCGCGAGGTCGATGTGGCCGATGAGCGCCAGGACCTGCGCGAGCACGCGGGTCTCCCAGTTGGCCAGCAGCTCCTGGCCGCGGGCCCGGATGAAGCCGGCGCGGTCGGCCAGCGAGCTGGCCAGAACCTCGAGGCGCTCGGACTTGCGTTCGGCCAGGCTGGCCGAGGAGGTCTGGTCGCTGGCCAGCCGCTCGGCGTTGTCGAGGCCGCTGGTGAGCTCGCGCTCGCTGGCGAAGCAGTGCGTGAGCAGGGCACCCGTTGTGGAGAGGTTGGCGCGCACCGCCTCGACGGTTTGCTCGGCGGAGCGCGCTCCGCGCTGGCCCTCGACGGCGCCCAGGACGTCGTCGACGCTGGCGGCCAGGCGCGTGAGGGAGTCCTGCTCCTCGCGCATCGCGGCGCCGACGCTCTCGGAGGTGAGGACGACGCGCTCTGTGACAGCGGTCATCTGCTCGTAGCGCGTGCGGATGTCGGCGAGGTGGTCGGCCAGCGAGCGGTACTCGCGGCGGAAGTCCTCCTGTCCGTCGCGCAGCTGGGCCAGACTTCGCTCCAGGGCTGCCAGGTCAGGGGAGAGCTCGCCGGCCTTGACCGCGCCTTCGCGGTAGCTCTGCTCGTTGCTGTCGACGCGGCCGGTGGCCTCGAGGACGTCGTGCTCGATCTTCTCGACGATCTGCTGGACCTCGCTGGCCTCCTCGGCCGTCCGGGAGGCGATGGTGCGGATCTCCTGGGCCAAGACGGCGAAGGGGCGGCCCTCACGGCCCGTGTGGTCGGCCTCGATGACGCTGTTGAGAGCCAAAAGATTGATTTGCTCCGCCAGCTCCACGAGACGGGCGGCCTCTTCGCGGACGCCGTGGGAGGCCTCTTCGAGGACGGCCGTGCGGGGCTGCATGCCGGCGCCCGCGGTCTGGAAGTGGCTGACGGCTCGGATGAGGTCGGCGGCGTCGGCCAGGGAGCGCTTGAGCGCTTCGGAGACCTCCTCGAGACGCTTGAAGGTGCTCTCGGAGGATTCGCCCAGCTTCTCGGACTGCTCCTGGAACTGGCGCACGCGGGCGAAGCTCTCGGCGAGCGCCGTGGAGACGTCGGTGCACGAGAGGCCGACCCGGTCGAGGGCGGTGCCGAGCTCGCGGGCGGCGTTGCGCGCCGTGAGCGGCATGCCGGCCAGGTTGTCGGAGACGAAGCCGAGGACGAAGCGCTCCTTGCCCATGCGGGCCAGGAGCGAATCGGCGTCGGTGCTGAGGCGGGGTCTTTCGGCCATTCGATTTCCTTCTTCAGGCCTCCGGAAGCGCGGCGTCCTCGGGGAAGTCGAGGAGGATGGCCGGCAGGCGGCTGCCGGCCGGGAGGCGGTCGACGGGCGCCTCGACGATGGCGAGCGCATTGGCCAGCGCCATCGAGCGGACGACGCCGCTGCTCTGGGTGCCGGTGGGCGTGAGGCGGTAGCCCGCAGGGCCGGCGGTGAGGACGCAGCGGACGTAGGTGCGGCGGCCGGGCTTCTTCTTGAAGTCGACGGCCAGCTCGGCCTCGACGCGGGGGCGGAAGAGCCTGGTGGCGCCGGCCATCTTGCGCAGGGCGGGGCGCACGAAGAGCTCAAAGGTGACCATCGAGCTGACGGGGTTGCCCGGCAGGCCGAAGAGCAAGCGCGGGCCGGCCGTGGCGAAGGTGGTCGGCTTGCCCGGGGCGAGGGCGACGGCGTCGAAGTGGACGGTCGCTTCCAGCGCGCGCATCACGTCCGCGACGAAGTCGAACTCGCCCATCGAGACGCCGCCCGAGCTGACCAGGACGTGGGCCTCCTCGAGGCCGCGGCGCATCTTGGAGAGCAGCTCCTCGGGTGTATCGCGGGCGATCCCGAGCGGCACGGGGATGGCCCCGGCGGTGGCGACCTGGGCGGCCAGCGCGTAGGCGTTGGAGTTGCGGATGGTGCCGGGGGCCAGCGGCTCTCCGGGCTCGCGCAGCTCGTCGCCGGTGGCGAGGATGGCGACGCGGGGCGGCTCGTGGACGCGCACGGTGGCGTGGCCGAGCGTGGCGAGCATGCCGATCTCGGCGGGCCGCAGCGTGCGGCCGGGTGCCAGGACCAGCTCGCCGGCGTGGACCTCCTCGCCGCGTGGCCGGACATGGTCGCCCGCGGCGGCGGGCTTGTAGATTTCGACTGAGCCCGAGGCCGCGCCATCGGTCTCCTCGACGATCACGATCGAGTCGGCGCCGTCGGGGACGGGGGCGCCGGTCATGATCTTCAGCGCCTGGCCCGGACCGACCCGGCCGGCGAAGACCTGGCCGGCGCCGATCTGGCCGATCACCTCGAGGCGGACCGGGGCCTGTCGAGAGGCGCCGGGCGTGGAGGCCGCCTGGACGGCGTACCCGTCCATGGCCGAGTTGGGCCAGGCCGGCAGGTCCTCGGCAGCGACGACGTCCTGCGCCAGCACGCGGCCCAGCGACTCCCGCAGGGGAAGCGACACCGGGGCCAGCGGGCGGGCATGGCCCAGCACGATCTCGAGAGCCTCTTCGACGGTGAGCATGCGGGTCGCGCCTATCGCGTTCGGGATCGCCGGATTGTATAATCACGCGCGACATTCAGTCAATCGAAGGGAGCGGCGCGGCGTTTGAAGGGTACGGCCTACATGTTCGGAAAGATGCTCGAGCTTGCGGCGATGCTCTTGCTGGTGCTGGCGCTCTTCGTCGGGCTTACCCAGGACAAGGGGATGGGCAAGGAGCTGACGCTGTTGGCGATCGGTTCTGCCATCTTTTACGTCGGCTATCTCATCGAGCGGTGGGCGCAAGGGGGCGCGTCGTGATCCATCCCGTGGCCGACGTGTTGATTCTTGTCCTGGGAATCATCGGTGCCTGGTATCTGTCCCGTTACGTGACCGACCACGTGGTCGGCAGCCGCAAGCCGGGCCGGCGCCAGGCCGGCGGGCAGGGCTGACCGCCCACCGAACCTCGCCGCGAGAACGCTATGGCCTTCATCCCCGAGTTCATCCTCCGGTCGCTTTTCCAGCACGATAGCCTCAAGAAGGTGAAGGGGGGCACGGAGATGGCCCTCGAGAACAAGATCGCCTTCGACCTGATGGTCGGGCTCAAGCCGATCGTCATCGACGGCGAGGCGTTTCCCGTCGAAAAGACCCACGTCGACAACGGGGAGCAGCAGATGGCCGCCAGCGCCGTCACGGCTGAGAAGCCGTTCAAGCTGCTGAAGGGGACGCCGATCAAGATTCTGCTGAAGGGCCACAAACTGACGGCCGGAAATCATCGAATCCGCATCGACATCCTCACGAAGGCCGCCGGCGAGCTCAAGTTCGAGGTCGTCGAAACGGCGCACGGGGTGTGAGATCAGGCCTCAGGCTTCAGGCTTCAGGCTTCAGGCCTCAGGAGTCAGGAGGCAGGAGGCAGGCCTCGGGTTGGAGGCTGTAGGGTGAGGGCTGTGGGTCGTGGATGGGTGCGGGGGACTTGCCGGGCCCTGGGTGTATGAAGCGGAAAGTACAGGTATGGGCGTATCGGCTGGTGATCGGCGGGGGTGTCGAGTACCTGTTGCTCAGGCGGCCGCGAGCTCGCGGGAACGGGTGGCAGCCCGTGACGGGCGGGGTGAAAGAGGGGGAGCGGCTCGAAGCGGCGGCGCGTCGCGAACTGGCGGAGGAGACCGGGATCGGATCGCGGGGCAGTCGCGCCACTGTGGGGGGGCGAAGGCGGATGTCGGGCGAGGCGTATCCGCTGGGGCTGTCGTACGGATTCTCGTATCGAGGTAGAGAGGTCGAGGAGACCGTGTTCGCCCAGTGCGTGCCGGAGGACTCGCCCGTTGACCTCTCGGATGAGCACGTGCACGCGCACTGGTTCGATCGCCAGCAGGTGCTGGCGCGCCTGGAGTGGGACGGTCACGCGTCGGCGCTGGGGTTGCTGGACGACGCTCTCTCGAGCCTGGCGGCAGGGATCGAGCCGTCCCTGGCGGCGCCGTCGGGGCCGGCAGCGGCGCTGCTGGACGGCGGCGGGCGTCTGGTCGCCTGGGCGACGCTGGCGAGCGACCTGGCGGTTTCGGGCTGGCTGCCCGAGGGAGTGAGCGTGGTCGGTGTGGACGCGCCGCAGTCCCTGCCGTTCGGTATGGGGCGCTGCTGTCTGGAGGCGGAGCCTCGCTGTGCCTGCTCCGAGGAGGTGCCGCCTTGGGGGCGCGCGGCGGACCGCGGGCTGATGGAGCTGGGAGTGATGCGTACGGTGGACAGGCGAGGGCGTCGGCTGAGGCGCGAGTGGATCTTGCGCTCGCTGGAGCTGGCGGACCTTTTGCGTCTGAGACGTCTTCGCGCGGTCGAGGTGTGCGCTGCGGCCGCGCGGCGGGAGCTTCTGGAGCGCCCCAGGGGGCGCGCGGCGATTCGCGGGCGGCTCGAGCTGCAGCGGTCGCTGATCGGGTTGCTGCCCGGGCTGCCAGCGCCGGCGCGGGACCTTCTATCGCAGGCGGAGCTGGGCGCCGTGCTGGCGGCCTACACGGCGCGCGAGCACGCCCACGGCCGCACGCGCTTGCTGGGCGACCCGGCCGAGGGCGCGATCGTGATGCCGGCCTGACGAGGTCCTAGCCCAGGAGCTTGCGGGCGCTGGCGGCGAGGGCGTTGTCCAGGAAGCCGTAAGTGGCGATGACGGTGCCGACCTCGGGGGCGAGGCGCTCGTCGTAGGCGTTGCGGAGCGCGACCAGCACCATCCGCTCCCCGAAGCGGTCCGCGAGCGTGCGCAGCATTGCGGACTGGCCGGGGTGGAGGTGCGCGTTGACGGAAAAGAGGACGACCCGATCGACGGACTCGAGGAAGGCCGTGGGTTCTACGCTCTGGAGATCGGGGTCCTTGGGGTCGTAGCGCATCAGGCGGGCGCCGCCCATCCGCTCGAGCAAGTGGTCGAGGAACCGGGTGTCGCCGTCGGTGCGCTCCTCGACGGGGGTGAGGATGTCCATGTTCGGGAAGAGCACGCCGACCGTCGGGCCGCGCCAGGCGAGCGGCAAGAGCTTGTGGCGATCGCGCAGCACGGTGGCGGCGCGGTCGCACATCTGCTGCACGACGGGGGCGTGGCGGGCGTGAAGAACCTCGATCGGATCCGCGGGCCTGGGGCGTGAGGCGATCCAGCTCTTGCAGCGCTCGATGCGGTCGAGGCTCTCCATTAGCCTGGACATCGGGACGTCGCCGGAGCGCAGGGCGGCCAGGACCCGGTCGATCGCGGCCTCCTGGCGCTCCGGGACGCGGCAGATCAGGATCTGGTCGGCGCCGGCGCGGAAGGACTCGAGCGCGGCGGTCGGCGCGTCATGACCCTGGGCAATGGCGCCCATGGCCAGGTCGTCCGTGACGAGCACGCCCTGGAAGCCCATCTGCTCCCGGAGCAGCCGGGTCTGCACCAGAGGCGAGAGGGTGGCGGGAAGCTCGTCGAAGGCGGGGTAGACGCAGTGGCTGGTCATCGCGCCCAGGCAACCGGCGGCGAAGGCTTCGCGGAACGGGCGGAACTCCCAGTCGTGGAGCCCTTCGAGCCCCTTGTCGATGACCGGCAGCGCCAGATGGGCGTCCTTGCGGGCCGCGCCCTTTCCGGGGAAGTGCTTGGCCGTGGCGATGGCGCCGGTCGACTGGAAGCCCTCGATCCAGGCCAGGCCCGCGCGGGTCACGGAGGCGGCGTCCTCGCCGAAGCTGCGGATGCCGATGCCCGGGTTCTCGGGGTCATTGATGTCGAGGACCGGGGCAAAGTCCATGTTGAGCCCGCAGGCGCGCATTTCGAGGCCACACATGCGGCCGAGCTCCCGGATGCTGTCGAGATCGAGCCGGCCGGCGGCCATGTTGGAGGGGAAGAGCGTGCCGCCGCGCCGGATGCGCAGGACGGAGCCGCCCTCCTGGTCTGCGCTGATGAAGAGCGGGTTGGCCGCCAGCGACTGGAGCTCTGCCGTCAGCCGGGTGAGATGTGTGGCGTCGCGGAAGTTGCGGCCGAAGAGGATCACGCCGCCGATGTGGCGTTCGGAGAGCAGCCGGCGGATGGCATCGTCGGGCTCGATGCCGAGATAGCCGTAGTGGAAGAGCTGGCCGACCTGGTGTTCGAGAGTGGTGAGGGAGAGGGGCATGGGGAAGTAGTCAGTAGACAGTAGTCAGTAGACAGTAGTCAGTAGGGCGATTGCCTGACCAGCATGAAGGCGCCAAGCCGATCTGGGTGAAGGAGGTCTTGCGGGGGGGCCACGTTGTGGGCGTGCATCCGGCGGCCTCGAGGGGGGGAGTTTCACCATTCTCGGTAGCCTCGCCCAGACACCCCTACTGACTACTGACTACTGTCTACTGACTACTCTCTGCAGCCACCGTTCGATGCGCGGGGCCAGGACGGCGGTGGCGCCTTCGAAGACGTGGCGGGGCTGGCCGGCGGCAAGCTTGATCTGGTAGTCGGCCTCGATGGGGTTGGCGCCGAAGGTGAGAGCCAGCGTGCGCTTGAGGCCGAGCGAGGCTGCGAACGGAGCGGCCAGCGCGGGGATGGGGTAGTCGGAGCCGTGGACGAAGCGGCCAGGGTAGTCGGCGAACGGGATCTTCTTGAGATTCGAGAACTTCAGGAAGCTGGCGAGCGCGGAGGTGTCGGTGTAGAGGTTCGAGTGGAGCCGGATCATCCGCAGGACCTCTTCGGTCTGATGGTGCGCGCGGTGGAAGCCGCAGGCGACCCCGCAGTGGGCGAAGACGATCGTGACGCCGATGCGCAGGGCGCGGTCGAAGAGCGAGGCGTGACCGTACTCGTGCGCCACGTCGGGAAAGGTGTGCTCGCAGCCGGTGTGGGCCAGCAGCGGAATTCCGCGGCGGGCCAGCTCCTCGTAGAAGGGGTCCAGCTTCGGCTCCGAGGGGTCGAAGAGCTGCAGCGGCGCCAGCCACTTGATCAGCACGGCGCCGGCCTCGTCCACACGCGCCAGCTCCTCCAGCGCGTCGGCCCGCGTGGGGTTCACCGAAGGACCCGGCAGGAGCCGCTCGGGATCGCGCCGGCAAACGCGGAAGAGGTGCTCCGCCGGCACGTAGAGGTGACTCTTCTCGGGGACCAGCCTCCCATGGCTGTCGTAGACGCCGTCCATGCCGAAGACGACCGCTGCGTCCACGTTCTCCGAATCTCGTACAAAGCCGGCCAGCCGTGCGGCGAAGTCCTCGTCGGCGGCGGGGTCGTCGGGTTTCAGTCCCGTCCACCACTTCAGGATGTGGTAGACCAGCGATTGCTGCATCCGCGTCGAGACGAAGCAGCCCGTACCGCCGCCGCCCAGGCCGGCCAGGTGGGTGTGGATGTCGATGACGCGGGGAAGGCTCACGAGTAGTGAGGAATGAGGCTTGAGGCTTGAGGAGTGAGGCGTGAGGAGGGGACTCAGTAGCCGACGGGGACGCCGAACTTGCGGGGGTCGCTGGCGCCCAGGAGCAGGCCGGGGCGCACGGCGATGGCGGTTACGGAGGAGCGCTTCACGCCTTCGCGGACGGTGTGGCCCAGGAGCCGTAGCGCCGCCCGCGTGGCGGCGGGAAACGTTGGCTCCACGGAGATCTTCTCCGAGCCTCCCGTGACTTGAAAGCGGGGGAGCGCGACAGCCTGGGCGGGGGGGATTCCGTGGTCGACGACGTTGACCAGGCACTGCGTCACGGCTGGCGGGATGCGAGAGCTGCCGGACCCGCCGATCGCCAGCGCCAGCCGGCCGCCGCGGAAGACGAGCATCGGCGTGGAACCCGAGACGGCCGCCTTGAGAGGCGCGATGGTGTTGCCCGGACCGTAGCGGGTGCCGTAGGCGTTGGGCTCGAAGGGCCGCGGGCTGAAGTCGGCGATGTGGTTGGAGAGGACGATGCCCGTGCCCGGCACCAGGATGTGACTGCCGAAGGGGGCGCCCAGCGACATCGTCATTGCCACCGCGTTGCCGATTGCGTCGACGACGCAGACGTTGGTCGTGTGCCCCTCTTCTTCGGGCTCCTCGTCGTCTCGAGTGGTCCCGGAGTCAACGGACGGATTGGCTCCGGATAGGAAGAGCTCCAGGGGAATCGGGCCGAAGGCCGGGTCGCCCAGGTGGCGCCGCTTGGCCCGGACCCCGTGGTGGATCGCACTCGCCAGCGCCGCCACGCGCGACGGCGCGTACGGTCCCAGCGTGCGGGCCGGGGTCGGCTCGAAGAGCCGCAGGGCCATCAGCACGGCGGCCCCGGAGGCCGGCGGGGGCATCGCGAAGATCTGGCAGTCGCGATACCGCGCGGCCAGCGGCTCCACCCAGTGCGCAGCCATCGCGTCGAAGTCGGACTGCGACATCCGGCCACCGTGGGCGTTGACCGCCAGGGCGATGGCCCGCGCCACGGGCCCGGCCATCACCGCGTCGGCGCCCTCGCGAGCGATTCGCTCCAGGGTGCTGGCCAGCTCCGGCTGCCAGAAGGTCTCGCCCCGGACCATCGAGCGTCCGTCCGGGCCGATCAGAAGCCGATCGAGCTCGGCCCCGCGGGAGCGCTGGTCCGAGTACGCTCGCGCCATGTCGGCCAGCAGCCGGCCTGTCGGGAAGCCTTCGCGCGCCAGCCGGATCGCCGGCGCCAGCAGCCGGGCGCGGGGAAGCCTGCCGAACCGCTTGCGCGCGGCCTCCAGGCCGACTACCTCACACGGAACCGACGCCGCGAGACCGCCCGAAAGCTGCGGACGGGCGCGTCCGCTGGCGAGCAGCTCGGCGGTCCCCGAAGGCGCGCGGTCGCGATACTCCAGCGCGTGCGTGCGGCCGGTGGCGGCGTCGTAGGCCACCAAGAATCCGCCGCCGCCCAGCCCCGAGGACTGCGGGTTGACCACGCCCAGGACATAGGCGGCCGTGACGGCGGCATCCATCGCCGTGCCACCCTCGCGCAGGACGTCGCACGCGGCTTCGCTAGCCAGCTCGTGGTCCGTCGCCACCATCGCGTGGACCGCCACGGCGCCCGCGGCCGCGAGCTCCCCGGCGCAGCAGCAGAGCCAGATGAGAGCCGCCGCGAGCAGGCGAGCCGCTGCCGGTACCGTGTTGGAACTCAGTGAATCCATTTCCAGAAGAGGTAGCCCCAATGCCGAAGCACACCCAGCGCCCACTCCACCGTCCGCTGGCCGTGCCAGAGCGTCCAGAAGGCGAAGTACCAGCTGCCTGCCGCGGCGCCCGCGGCCATCAGCGGCTGCTTCACGTAGAGCTCGGTGACGTGGCGCAGCATCGCGTTGGCGATGAAAAGAACTTGCGACTCGTTCTCCGAAGATAGGTCGACCAGCTCGGGTCCGAACTCCGAGGGCGGCGGCCGCAAGAAAAGGATGAAGAGCAGCGTGTTGGCCGTGAGGACCCAGAACCAGGCCAGCCCGGTGCAGAGCCAGAGCCAGCGGGGTTCCAGCATCTTCTGGGCGATCAGGTACTGGTTGCCGTACCAGATGATCGCCCCCACGGCCAGCAGGCAGAAGGAGCCGACGAGCCGCTGATAGATGGCCAGCCGCCTGGGCTGCCGCCAGCGGATCAGCTCGAGCTCCTTCTCGGCCAGCTCCAGGAGCTCCTCGTCGGAGCAATCGGGGGCGCCCTCGGAGATGTGGGTCGAGAGGTCCATCAGCTTCTTGCGGGGCGGGTCGGGCATTCCGACGCAGATGGCCTCGAAGACGCCGCGCTTGACGTCGCCCGGGTAGAGCGCCTCGCGCGCGACCAGCAGATGCAGAAGGTCGTCGACATAGGCCATCTTGCGCTCCCGCGGGACGAAGTGGGGTCCCTTGGTGAGGATCTTGAGCGCACCGCGGGCCATGTCGATGCGAAGCGGATCGTGGCGATCGGGGGCGCGCAGGGCGTCCGAGAGCTTCTGGATTGTCTCCTGAAGGAGATCGCAGAACCGCTGCGTGGTCATCCCGAAGTGCAGCTCCATCCAGTCCTGCATTACGGAACCCTCCTCGGGCCGATCACTAGATCAGGCCTTCCATCTTCATGCGAAGCTTCAGCTCGTCGGGGCGGCTGGCGGCGTTGAGCGCTTCCTCGATCGAGATCTTGCCGTCTGCGAAGAGCCGGCCCAGCACCTGGTTGAAGGACTGCATGCCCTCGGTGCCGCCGTCCTCGATGTCCTTGTAGAGCGCTCCGATGGAGCCCTCGAGGAGGTGCTTCTTCACGGACGGCGTACTCACCATGATCTCCAGCGCGGCGACGCGGCCCTTGCCGTCCTTGGTCGGGATGAGGCGCTGGCTGACCACGCCCTGGAGGTTGAGCGAGAGCTGCAGGCGCACCTGGTCGTGGAGCTCGCCGGGGTAGGTATTGAGGATTCGTTCGACCGTTTGACTGCAATTGGTCGTGTGGAGGGTGGAGAAGACGAGGTGGCCAGTTTCGGCGGCCTCGACGGCTGCGGCGATGGTCTCGAAGTCGCGCATCTCGCCGATGAGGATGACGTCGGGGTCCTGGCGCAGGACGTACTTGAGAGCGTGCTTGAAGGAGGGGACGTCCGTGCCCAGGCTGCGGTGGGAGATGAGGCTCTTCTTGCTCGTGTGGACGAACTCGACGGGGTCCTCGACCGTGATGATGTTGCACTCCTCGTTCTCGTTGATGTAGTCGATCATCGCGGCCAGGGTCGTCGATTTGCCGCTGCCGGTGGTGCCGGTGACGACCACGATGCCGCGCTCCACGCCGGCCAGCTGCTTGAGCACGGGCGGCAGCCCCAGCTTCTCGATGGAGGGGATGTTGGTGGGGATGTGGCGCATCACCAGGCCGTACTGCCCGAGGGTCCGGAAGACGTTGGTGCGGAACCGGCCGACGTCCGGGCAGACGTAGAGGACGTCGATGTCGGCGTGCTCCACGAGCCGCTTCAGCTCCGCTGGCGACAGGATCGTCTTGAGGATGGCGATGACGTCCTGGTCGGTCATGGGGCCGTCCGAGACAGCCTGCAGTCCGCCCCGGATGCGGGCGCGCGCGGGGCTTCCGACCCGGATGTGCAGGTCCGACCCCTTCCGCTCCAGCATCGCCGTCAGCAGTTGCTTGATATCCATAACGGTTGCCTCCCGGGCCATCCAGGAGTATGCGGGTCGCCTCCTGTCCTGCGCAACTGCCTGCGAAGCCCCGAGGTGAAATCCGGTGTTACAATGGGCGGCGAAGCGCGATTCGGAGGGTACGAAAGGACGAGCGACATGGTTGACACCGCTTCTCTGCGCCTGGTCCCGCTGTTCAGGGAGCTCGACGAGAAATCGCTCGAGTTCCTGGCCAAGCATGTCGAGGTCCTCGATCTGGGCCCCGGCGAGATCGTCTACCGGGAACGCGATCCGGGTGACGCGCTCTACATCGTCGGGTCCGGCGAGCTCTCCATCACCAAGGTCATCGACTGGGACGACATGAACGAGAAGGTCCTGGCCGTCGTCGGCAAGGACGCCTTTTTCGGCGAGATGGCACTCCTCGACCAGGAGCCGCGCTCACGCTCTACGACACGGGCAAGATCATCGGCTCCGTGCGGGACCTGACGACGATGGCCGAGGACATCATGGAGCGCGTCACTGAGACGCTCGGCGTGAAGCGCGGCCTGCTCGTACTGGTCAACCCGTACTCGTCGGAGCTAGAGACCAAGCACGTCACGGGCTACACAGTGGAGGAAGAGGCGCTCTTCCGGCTGCGGCTCGACGAGGGCTTCCTCGGAACCATTTTCGAACGCAAGGCGCCGATGCGTTTCGAAGGCGATCCCCAGGCGCTCCCCTCGCGCGCCGGATTCGAGACCTCGAGCATGCTGCTCTGCCCGCTGGTCTCCAACGACGTCGCCATCGGCGCCATCGTCCTGGGCAACAAGGACTCGGGCGAGCCCTTCTCCAACGACGACGAGAACCTGGTGGCCGGCGTCGCCACCCAGGTCGCCACCGCCGTCGAGAACGCTCGCATGGTCGAAGAGCGCGAAGCCAAGGAACGCCACCAGCGCGTCTACATCACCTACTAGGAGCGCCGGCGATTGGCTCCCTTGGGGAACCGTTCGGCCTGAGCTCGTCGAAGGCCGCTAGGCCAGCGCCTTGAGCCGCTCGAAGATGGAGTCCTCGCGCGCGAGCTTGTCGCTGATCGCCTCCGCCAGCGACGAGGCGCCCCGGAGGTCTTTCAGGTTCTCGGCCAGCCGCTCGCGGGCCTGCTCCATCCGATGCTCCTCGCGCTGCTGGGGGAGGGGCTCCCCGCCGCCCTCGTCCTTGACGTCGCCCAGGTTCAGCAGCGCCAGCGCCGCGCGCTGACTTCGGGTGAGCACCAGCTCTTCGCGGTCCAGCGGCGCGTCCGAAAAGGCATCCGTCAGGCGCGTGTAGGCGCGGTCCTGGCGCAGCTCGTCCTTGACGAGGAAGTCGAGGTCCGCGACCTCTGCCTGCTGCACCGCCGACAGTGCCGCCAGCGCATCCTCGGCAGACTTGCGCCGGACCTGGCGCTTGGGGGCGGGCCGGAAGAACTGCGAGGTCTTCGATTCCTTGTGGGGTTCCGGAAGCTCGGGAGGCTCCTCGGGCGGGGCGGCTTCGGCGGTGGGCACGGGGGCCGCGGGCATCTCGGGCGCGGGCGCGGCCTCCGACTGGGCGGCGGGTGCGGCAACGGGCGGTGCCGGGGCCTCAGCAGCCTCTACCGGCGGCGAGGGAGGTTCCGCGGGGGGCGCGAGGGTCGGCAGCTTGATATCGGCCGTGACCTTGGACAACCGTTCGAAGAGCTCCTCTTCCGAGCGCCCCTGGCGTTCGCCGCCCAGCCGGGCGAGGAGGTCGCCGGCGCGTTCGTTGCCCTTCTCCTTGAGGCGCGAAAGTGACAGGCGGACCTGCTCGCGCACGACCTTGTGCGGGCTTCGGAGGGCGATGTTGAAGAGCGCGAAGGCGCCCGGGTCGCTGAGGAACCCGAGCACGTAGACGGCGGAGTCCTGCATCCAGACCTCGTCGCTCTCGAGCATCAGCCGCAGCGTCTCCTTCTGGTTCACGGGGCCGTAGGAGCGCAAGGCGCGGGCGGCGTTGGCGCGGCAGCGGTTGTCCTCGTCGCGCAGGCAGCGGATCAGGTACGGGAAGACCGCGCCGTCGCCCGTGGCCTCTAGGCCGTCGACGGCGTTGGCGCGCACACGCGGGTCGGCGTGTTCGAGCAGGTCGACCAGCTTGCGGCTGTGGGAGGGGCCGCCCAGGCGTCCCGCGGCGATGGCGGCGGCAGAGAGGGCGACGGGGTCCGTCTCCTTGCGAAGCATTTCGCCGATGTCGGGCGAGACGGCCTTGAGGTCGAGCTCGCAGGCCAGCTTGAGGCCCATGACCTTCTGCCGGACATCACCCAGGAGGATCATGCGCCGCACGTCGTCCGGGGTCGGCTTTGCGGGCGCGGCGGGGGCGGGCCCTTCCAGGGCGGCGGGCCGCACGTACGCTTTCGGCTCGCTCGGGGCCTGGGCCGGGGCGGTCCGGGTGGCGAGCATGTTGATCGCCTTCTTGGCGTAGTAGCGGATCTCGGGGCTCTCGTCCTTGGCGGCCAGCTTGGAAAGCAGCGGCTCCAGCGACGTATCGCCCTTGTTCACCATCAGCACGAGCGCGCGCATCCGGACCATCCGGTCCGGGCTCTTGAGCTGCTCGGCCAACAGCTCCAGCTCGCGGGAAAGGGGCATGGCGAGAGGCATCTTAGCACGCGCGGAGGGCGTGTTATACTCGCCACCGCCCGTCAACCCGTGACCGGAAAAGGCGCATGGAGATTATCGAACTGCTCGCCACGGCCGTGAAGAACGGCGGCTCGGACATCATCTTCTCCGTCGGCATCCCGCCGATGATCCGGTATCGCGGGGACCTGCAGCCCTACGGCGAGGAGATCCTCACGCCGGAGCTCTCCAAGCGCATGATCTACGCGCTGCTGGACGACGAGCAGAAGGCGAAGTTCGAGGAGACGCTGGAGCTCGATCTCTCGATCTCGATCAAGAACGTGGGCCGGTTCCGCATCAACGCCTATCGCCAGCAGGGCTACGTGGGCGCCGCGTTCCGGACGATCATGAGCAAGATCCCGTCGATCGACACGCTCGGGCTACCG
Source organism: Candidatus Wallbacteria bacterium (assembly GCA_016213845.1). GTDB lineage: Bacteria > Muiribacteriota > UBA6191 > JACPRK01 > JACPRK01 > JACPRK01. Next base: position 1,178 of record JACQZN010000056.1, on the reverse strand, counting down.
CCCGTCGTGCACGAGTTCGCCAACTACCCGCGCGGGCTGGTGCTGGTGACGGGGCCGACGGGCAGCGGCAAATCGACGACGCTGGCGGCGGTCATCGACAAGGTGAACAAGGAGCGTCGCGCGCACATCGTGACGATCGAGGACCCGATCGAGTTCGTCCACCCGCACAAGCAGAGCTGTGTCGACCAGCGCGAGGTCGGCAACGACACGCTCAGCTTCGCCAACGCCCTCAAGTACGTGCTGCGCCAGGACCCCGACGTGATCCTGGTCGGCGAGATGCGAGACCTGGAGACCATTGCCGCCGCCATCACGCTGGCAGAGACCGGCCACCTGGTCTTCTCGACCCTGCACACGCAGTCGGCGGCCCAGACCGTGGACCGCATCGTCGACGTCTTTCCGCCCTACCAGCAGCAGCAGGTGCGCGTGCAGCTCTCGATGAGCTTGAAGGCCGTCGTCAGTCAGCAGCTTCTGCCGGCCGCCGGCGGCAAGGGGCGCGTCGCCGCGCGCGAGATCATGCTGATGACGCCCGCCGTTGCCAACCTCATCCGCGAGGGCAAGACGCACATGATCACGAACGTCATCCAGACCAGCCGCCGCGACGGCATGATCTCGATGGACGGCAGCTTGAAAGAGCTGATGCAGAACGGCCTGGTCGACCCGCAGGTCGCCATCGCCAAGATGCAGAGCGGCTCCGGGCTGTAGGCCGCGAGCCCGTCAGTCCTCGCTCCTGGGGAGGGCGGGGCCGAGCTGCTCGTTGTCCTCGGGGTGGTGGTACTCGACGAGCTGGGCGCGTTCGGGCCAGTACTCGCCGTTGTCGATGTCGTCGTAGCGGTAGATGTTGGGGTAGTACTTGACGGTTACGCGCGGGTGGCCGGCCGGGCCCTGGGCCGAAGGGGCCTCTGATGCGGCCGGGGGCGTTTCGTCGAAGCGCTCGACCAGGCAGTAGATCTTGTGGACGCGGGTGCCGACGGGACAGAGCCTGCGCAGCCGCTGGATGTTCTCGTTGCTGACGCGGACGCAGCCGTGGGAGAGGCCGTACTCGATCTGCTCGAGGTACTCGCGGTAGGTGCGTTCGTTCTCGTCGGGGCGGCGCTCGCGCGGTGGGGTGCGGGTGATGATCCAGTCGGAGAGCTCGACGGGGCCGACGGTGCCGTGGAGGTGCTGGTAGAGCGCGTCGG